>JAAVZD010000011.1 GCA_022791475.1 Clostridia bacterium
ACATCAAACAAGAAGATGGGATCCTAAAATGGCTGAATACATATTCCAAGCAAGAAATGGTATTCACATTATAGATCTACAAAAAACATCTAAAAAATTAGACGAAGCATATAGCTTCATGAGAGAACAAGCAGAAGAAGGAAAAACATTCCTTTTCGTAGGAACAAAAAAACAAGCACAAGAGTGCATGAAAGAAGCTGCTGAAAAAAGTGGTATGTACTACGTAAATCAAAGATGGTTAGGAGGAATGCTAACAAACTTTGAAACAATAAGAAAAAGAGTTGAAAGATTAAACGAATTAGAAACAATGCAAGAAGATGGAACTTTTGATATATTACCTAAAAAAGAAGTAATATTACTTAAAAAAGAAATGGAAAAACTAGAAAAGAACTTAGGTGGAATTAAAGACATGACTGAAATTCCAGGAGTTATGTTTGTAGTAGACCCTAAAAAAGAAAGAATAGCAATATTAGAAGCTAGAAAATTGGGAATTCCAGTTGTTGGTTTAATAGACACAAACTGTAACCCAGAAGATTTAGACTATGTAATACCTGGAAATGACGACGCAATACGTGCAGTAAAATTAATATCTGACGCAATGGCAAACGCTATCATAGAAGGTAGACAAGGTGAATCAATGGAAATGACAAGTGAAGAAGAACAAGTTGCAACAGAAGAACCAGAAAGCATAGAAGAAGTAGTAGCAAACGAAGCTGAATAATAAATATAAAAAACAAAAAGGGTAGAGCCTTTATCTGCTCTACCCTTTTTTAGAAGTTAGAAGTTGGAAGCTGGAAGTTGGAAGTTTGGAAAATATGTTGAAGAAATTGACTAGAATTCCATTTCTAAAATCTAATGCAAAATTACAACTGCTAACCTCTAAAAATAAAAAGTTAGGAATTGGACATGAAGTAAGGATGAATAAGGTAAAAAACAAAGGGAAATACCATAAATATCCAACTTCCAACCTCCAACTCCAACTTCTAATGAGGGAGGAATAAAGGAATGATTACAGCAAATCAAGTAAAGGATTTAAGAGAAAGAACAGGTGCAGGAATGATGGACTGCAAAAAAGTTTTAACAGAAACTAATGGAGATGTAGAAAAAGCAATAGAATTATTACGTGAAAGAGGACTTTCAAAAGCAGCTAAAAAATCAGGAAGAATAGCAGCAGAAGGATTAGCAGCAGCATATGTTTCAGAAGATGGAAAAGTAGGAGCAGTAGTAGAAGTAAATGCTGAAACAGATTTCGTTGCAAAAAATGAAGAATTCAAGATGTTTGTTGCAGACGTATCAAAACAAGTAGCTGAAAAAAATCCATCAACAGTAGAAGAATTATTAGCACAAGAGTCAATTGCTGAAGCAGGAAAAACAGTAAATGAAGTATTAACAAACAAAATAGCAACAATAGGTGAAAATATGTCAATAAGAAGATTCGAAAGATTTGAATCAGCAGATGGAACAGTTGCAAAATACATCCACGGAGATGGAAAAATAGCTGTTTTAGTAGAAATGGAAAATGCTTCAGAAGAATTAGCAAAAGATATATGTATGCAAATAGCAGCAGCTAAACCAGAATACCTAAATAGAGAAGCTGTACCACAAGAAAGAGTAGAAAAAGAAATGGAAATATTAAAAGCACAAGCTATGAATGAAGGAAAACCAGCAGAAATAGCAGAAAAAATGGTACAAGGAAGAATAGGAAAATTCTACGGAGAAATATGCTTAATAGAGCAACCATTTGTAAAAAATCCAGATGAAAAAGTAGGGAAAATGGTAGAAGGTAAAGGTGCTAAAATAGTAAGATTTGCAAGAATTGAAAAAGGTGAAGGATTAGAGAAAAAAGAAGAAAACTTTGCTGAAGAAGTTGCAAAACAAATAAATGGATAATAACAAATGAGATTTTTGGGGGCAACCCAAAAATCTCATTTTTCATAAAATGCAAAAACGTTGACAAAATAAGCTAAAAAATGTAGAATATTATAAAAATATGTAGGAGAAAAACATGTACGATAATTGGGAAGAACTAGAACAAAGTATTATAAATTGTAAAGAATGTAAGTTATGTCAAAATAGAACTAATATAGTATTTGGAACTGGAAATAAAAATGCCGAAGTAATGTTTATAGGTGAAGGCCCTGGAGCAGACGAAGATAGAGAAGCAGAGCCTTTTGTAGGAAAAGCTGGTAAGCTTATGAATGAGGCATTTAAAGGTTTAGGAATAAATAGGGAAGAAGTATATATTGCAAATATAGTAAAATGTAGACCACCTTCAAATAGAGTACCAGAAGAAGATGAAGCAAAAGCATGCTTAAATTACTTACGAAACCAAGTAATACTAGTTAAGCCTAAAATAATAGTATTATTAGGAAGTACAGCTTTAAAAAATATACTAGGAAAAGAATATGGAATAACGTTAGCAAGGGGAAAATGGATAGAAAAAAAAGGAATAATGTACATGCCAACCTGGCATCCAGCAGCACTTTTAAGAGATGAAAATAAAAAAATAGAATTTTGGAATGACCTAAAAGAAGTAGTAAATAAACTAAAATAATATGAAAATAATGTTATTTTAATTTAAATATGTAGAGGCACGGGGTACCGTGCCTTTTGTTATTTTTTCTTAGTTAAAACAGTCAATATTTCTGGATAAATACTATCAGCATTATTATTCCAATTGTCTACAATATCTTTTGCTTTTTCTCTTGAACCAGCGAATGTTTTAACTTCAAAAATAGTATCATTATTATCAATTATTTTACATGTAACAATATAATTATTTTCACTTCTAGGAATATATTCAGCAATTACAGAATGTTTATCTTCAAAAGATACTAATTCATCCTTAAAATTGCTATCAACCCTTAACTTTATAATGCCAGGAATAATATCCTGAGTAAGAGTTAAAGTTTCTCTACCAAAGTCAGTTATTTCATATAAAGTAGAAGTATCTTTACTATAACTTACAATATATTTATTCTCTATTAAATCTAATAAAAATTGTTGGAAATAGAAATAGTTCATATCCGTTACTGCAAGTACCAAATTTAAAAGAGAATCATTTGAAATTGATTTTCCTACTTTATTTAATATATATAAAATTAATACTTTATTTTCTGCTAAAGTTTCATTGTCTGATGAAAGTTTCATTTTTAATCACTCCATATGCCAATTTTCAAGTATTATAACACATTTTCAAGAAAAATACTATCCCTTTTTATATATTAATGCTATAATTATATAAGAATTATAAAATAAGGAGAATGTATGAAAGATTACTATGAAATATTAGAAGTTAGCAAAAATGCTTCTGAAGAAATTATAGAAAAGGCATATAAAGTATTGGTTAAAAAATATCATCCAGATTTGCAAGAAGAACAATATAAAAAGCAAGCAGAAGAAAAGATGAAACTTATAAATGAAGCCTATGAAAATTTATCTGATGTTGATAAAAGAAAAGAATATGATATAGAATTAGAAAATGAAGAAAAAAGAAAAATTCAAGAGCAACAAATTGAAAATTATAATAAAGAAAACGTATATGAAGAGCAATACAACGAAAATGAAGAGGAATATTCTGAACCTTTAACAAAAAAACAAATAAAAGAACAAATAAAACAAGAACGAAAAGCACAAAGAGAATATAGAGAAGAACAAGAGAAACAATATGCAAGGTATATGAGAAGTTTAGGATACAAAGTAAAAGAAAGGTGGACATTAAAAAGATTTGTAAGATTATTAAAAGCAATAATAGTAATAATAATATTCTTGCTAATAATATGGATATTTCCACCAACTCATAAATTATTAGTAGAAGCATATGAACAAAATAGTATAATAAGAGCAATGGTAGAAATATTTAAAAATATATTTATAGGAATCGGAAATGCAATAGATTCAGTAGTTAAAGAAATATTTAATAAATAATTTAACAACAAAGTGGCTTCGACACGCGGGCAATTGATAATCGCCCCTACAACTTTAAATAGCAAGTTTACTATATTATAAAAAAGAAATCAGAAATTACTGATTTCTTTTTTAATGTGCGACTACGACAAAAGAATTTAAATAAATTTTTTCAATTACTTTAATTAAAGGAACTCCTTTTTCATATAAAATACCATCAAAATGATCTTTTTCTTCTGAAGAAGCAAATTGCAATACATATGCTTTCCCTTTCTTATTTAAGAACGTATAAGCTTCATGCATTTTTTGTTTTTCTACCATAGGTCATCCCTCCTTTGCGCAATACAATGAATTATACATTAATTTCCAAAAATTGTAAATAAAAATATTTAGACAAAAAACGACAAATTTAGAGTAATACAGATATATAAAGACATAAACAATTAATATAGTATAAAAAGGTATATCGAATATTGTAATAATATGCAATTTGTGGTAGAATTGTTTTTGAGGGGTGAGTATATGAGAATTAGATTTAAACCATGGGCTAGACCAGAATTAGAAGCAAGTAAATTTTATATAGACAATCCACAAGATTATAAAGGAAAGTGGAAAACATTATATCAAAACAAAAATCCATTTCATATAGAACTAGGATGTGGAAAAGGAAGCTTTATATCACAATTAGCAGTTAATAATGAAAATATAAATTATTTAGCAATAGACTTAGTAGATGCAATGTTAGGTTTAGCCAAAAGAAATATTGAAAGCATATATAATGAAAGCCATCAAGAAATAGATAATGTGTATTTAATAAGGCATGATATTGAAAGAATATTATTAATATTAGATAAAAAAGACAAAGTAGAAAGAATATATATAAATTTTTGCAATCCATGGCCACGAGGAAAACATCATAAAAAGAGGTTAACTCACACAAGACAACTAGAAAAATATAAAGAAATATTAGTAAAAAATGGTGAGATATACTTTAAAACAGATGATGATGGATTATTTAACGACAGTTTAATATACTTTAAAGAAGCAGGTTTTGAAATTGTAAAAACAACATTCGACTTAGAAAATGAAGAAAATTTCTGGGAAAATATTGAAACAGAACACGAGAAAATGTTTAAAGAACAAGGAATAAAAATAAAAGCATTAATTGCGAAAAAGAAATAGAAAAATCATCGAAATATAATAATAACATTCACAAAAAAACAAAAATAACATAATATATAATATAAACAATATATATTGTTTTTTATATAGATTAAATGGAGAAAAAGCCAATTAAAAGACTTTTTCTCCATTTTTGCCTGTCTCAATTAGGGACAGTCCCCAATTGAGACAAATGGGTCAATTGGGGACGGGGTTATATCTACTTATTTGCAATAACTTTAGCTACTTCATAAATTAATTTTTGTTGTTCAGAAGAGCAAGTAGATAATAGTTTTGCAAATTCAGCATTTAAATATGAATTAGATTCATCTGATGAACCATTTAAAATTTCACCTTCAGTTAAGTCTAAAATCTTACAAATTTGGCTTAATCTTTTTATATTAACTTGAGAATTACCTCTTTCGATTCTACTTAAAAATGCTATAGAAACCCCAATTTGTTCAGCAAGACTTTCTTGTGTCATATTTTTTTCTTTTCTTGCTTTTTTTATTCTTTCACCAATAATAGAATAATCTACTGCCATATAAAAGCCTCCATTTCAATTTAATCTTAAAGAAAATATAGCATCATATAGTTAAAAAAATAAACAAATACATAAAATGAGAATTAAAATGTAAATAATATGCAAATTATATATTAATGCATATTACATATCTTGCTTTTTATATAAAAAAACATTGAATTTTCTGCTTAAATATGATAGAATTCTTAAATATAAAGAAGAGAGAAAAAAGGAATGATGAATTTTGGAAAAGAAAACATTTTATTTAACAACACCAATATATTACCCAAGTGGTAAATTTCATATAGGAACAGCATACACAACAGTTTTGGCTGATAGCATAAAAAGATATAAAACTTTAAAGGGCTATGATACTTACATGCTTACTGGAATGGACGAGCATGGGCAAAAGATACAAGATGTAGCAGAAAAAAATGGAAAAACTCCTCAAGAACACGTAGATGAGATAGCTCAAAATGCAAAAGAATTATGGAAGAAAATGGATATACATTATGACGATTTTATTCGTACTACAGAAGAAAGACATACAAAAGTTGTAGAAGAGATATTTGACAAGTTAATGGAACAAGGAGACATTTACTTAGGAGAATATGAAGGTTGGTATTGCGTGCCTTGCGAAACATTTTTTACAGATACACAATTAGTAGATGGAAAATGTCCTGACTGTGGTAGAGAAGTAAAGAAAATGAAAGAAGAATCATATTTCTTCAATATGAAAAAATATCAAAAAAGATTAGAGGAATTCTATGAACAAAATCCAGATTTCATAGCACCAGAATCAAGAAAAAATGAATTATTTAATAACTTTATAAAACCAGGATTAGAAGACTTATGCGTATCACGTACAAGTTTTGAGTGGGGAGTAAAGGTGCGTAAAAACCCAAAACATGTTGTATATGTATGGCTTGATGCCTTAACAAATTATATAACAGCTATTGGATATGGTTCGGCAGATGATTCTAAATTCAAAAAATACTGGCCAGCAGACCTACACATAGTTGGAAAAGATATAATTCGTTTCCACGGAATATATTGGCCAATATTCCTAATGGCACTTGATTTACCACTTCCTAAAAAATTATATGCACATGGTTGGATAATGATGAAAGAAGGAAAAATGTCTAAATCAAAAGGAAATGTTGTATATCCAGAATTATTAATAGAAAGATATGGATTAGATGCGTGCAAATATTTCCTATTAAAAGAATTACAATATGGACAAGATGGAGTATTTACACCAGAAGGATTTGTAGAAAGATTTAACATAGATTTATGCAATGACTTAGGTAACCTTTTAAACAGAACAATAGGAATGATGAATAAGTATTTTGAAGGAATTATACCAAACTATGTAGGTCAAAAAAATGAAGTAGATAGTAGCATAGAAGAAGCAGTAAAAGAGCAAATAAAAGCCTTTGAAAACAATATGGAAAGCCTTCACATATCAAATGCACTAGCAGAAATATGGACAATAATTTCAAGAGCAAACAAATATATAGACGAAACAGCCCCATGGGTACTAGCTAAATCTGAAAATGAAGAAGATAGAGAAAAACTAAAATCAGTTATGTATCATTTAGCAGAGAGCCTAAGAACAGTAGCAGTAATATTACAACCATTTATGCCACAAACAGCTGAAAAAATGTTTAAACAATTAGGACTAGATGCACAAGAATTTAAAACATGGGAATCTTTAAAAGAGAACGAAAAACTAGGCGGACAAAAGGTAATAGAAAAAGGCGAGCCACTATTTATGAGACTAGAAATGGAAGAAGAAGTAGCATATATTAAAGAAGGAATGCAAAAATAAAATATATTAATATAAGAGAAGATAATTTGTAGGGGGGCGCCACCTTCGCCGACCCGCATATCTAAACCACTTTTCTTGTATATAAGAAATAATATAAGAACTAATAAAGAAGTAAAGAGGAAAAAGTTATGTCTGATATAAAACATTTAGAATATTGTGTGAAACTAGGAAATACATGTGTGCAAAACAAGTTAGAACAACTAGAACAAGGTATATATGTAGAAAATGAAAGAAACTACGAAGCTCAAAATTATAATGAGCTTAGTTTCAGAGAGCGATTACGAAATTGGAATTCATAAATTAAAGTATTAAAGAAAATATTAGACAAAATATACAAAAATTTCACAAAAAATACATAAATAATATATATAATAAAATGCACTAAAGAAGTTAACTACTTTAGTGCTATTTTAAATTAAGATGTAGGGGCGATTAGCAATCGCCCGCCACTTCTATGGAATAGCTTTAAAATAATAATTATTTTAGGGGAGCCTATGTAGAGCCGTCGATTAATAATCGCCCCTACATTTTAGAAAAATGTATCATAATAATTTTAAATTTTAGGGTTGTCTCCAATTTTGGTGACTAGTAGGGATAGAAAACTTTTCTTAAAAAGGAGAAAAAATAAATATGAGAGATATAACAGTATTAATTGTAGATGATGAATCAAGAATGAGAAAGTTAGTAAAAGATTTCTTAACACAAAAAGGATATTTGGCATTAGAAGCAGCAGATGGGGAAGAAGCGTTAACAATATTTGAAGAAAATAAAAATAAAATATCCATCATCTTATTAGATGTAATGATGCCAAAATTAGATGGTTGGTCAGTGCTTCGCCAAATTAGGCAAAACTCTAACGTACCTGTAATAATGCTTACAGCAAGGGGAGAAGAACAAGATGAATTATTTGGTTTTGAACTTGGAGTAGATGAATATATTTCAAAACCATTTAGCCCTAAAATATTAGTAGCAAGGGTAGAAGCGGTACTAAAAAGAACAATAAAAGAAGAAAATGAAAATATAAATTTTGGTGGAATTGAAATAGATACCCAAGGAAGAACAGTAAAAGTAGATGGAAAAGAAATAGAACTAAGTTTAAGAGAGTATGAACTCTTAAAATACTTATTAGACAATAAAGGAATAGCACTATCAAGAGATAAAATACTAAATAATGTATGGAACTATGACTACTATGGAGATTCAAGAACCATAGACAGCCACATAAAAAAAGTAAGACACAAACTAGGAAAAAAAGGAAAATACATAGAAACCGTAAGAGGAATAGGCTACAAATTTGAAATAAAGTAATATTTAAATATATTAGGTAAAATAATTTAAAATGTAGGGGCGCCGTTTGTGGGAATACCTCTTTGGAAAAGACACCACTGTGCACTCTTCGTGTAATAAATATTATAAAAAATGTAGGGGTAATTAGTAATCGCCCGCCCTTCGAAGGAATTACCATAAAAAGAAAAAGGAAGAAAAAAATGGAAAAGCTAAAAAACAAATTCAAATCCATACGAATGAAACTATTTTCGTCACTATGTGTAGTAGTAATACTAATAGTACTATTTTTAATTATAATAAATAATGTAGTACTAGAAAGTTTTTACATGTACTCAAAAGTAGAAACAATAAAAACAACCTATAAAAAAATAAATCAATATTTTAATGAAATATCAATAAATGGATTTTCAGAAGTAGATATTGATGAAGAATTAAATAAAATAGCAGTAAAGAATGATTTTGAAATATTAATTAAAAATAATGAAAACTTATTACTATACAGTTCAGATGAAAAACTAAATTCAGCAATAGATAAAATAAATGAAGTGATAATGCAACAAGATAGAAGATATAACATTAAATACCAAGGAAATAAAGATATAATAATTTATAATAAAAATAATGTAACAATTAGAAAAATAGTAGATGTAAAAAACAATATAAATTATATGTTTCTTACAGCTGAATTAGATAATGGTTACATACTTTATATAAGAATACCAATTTCTCCAATACAAGAAAGTGTAAGAATTTCTAACAATTTGCTAATATTAATAGGAGGAATATCAATTATAATAGCAGGAATTATAGCATCATTCATATCTAGAAAATTCACAAAGCCTATAACAGAGCTTAATGATATAACAACTAATATGGCAAAATTAGATTTTAGTAAAAAATATATCGAAAATGATACTGATGATGAAATAAACAATTTAGGAAAAAATATAAACTTAATGTCATCAAAACTAGAAACAACAATTAAACAGCTAAGAACAACAAATATTGAGTTAGAAAAAGACATAGAAGAAAAATCAAAAATAGATGAAATGAGAAAACAATTTATTTCAGATGTATCACATGAACTAAAAACACCAATAGCATTAATACAAGGCTATGCAGAAGGTCTAATTGAAAATGTAAATACAGATGATGAATCAAGAAAGTTCTATGCAGAAGTAATATTAGATGAAACAAATAAAATGGATACACTTGTAAAACAATTATTAGAATTAATGAAACTAGAATATGGAAAAAGAGAATTTAATGATACAGAGTTTAATATAGTAGAATTAATAAATGAAGTAATAAGAAAATGTAAAGTAATGTTAGAAGAAAGAGATATACAAGTAGAATTTAAGCAAAAAAAGGAAACGATAAATGTAGTAGCAGATGATTTTTATATAGATCAAGTAATAACAAATTACATTACAAATGCAATAAAACATGCTAAAAATGTACAAGGAAAAAAACAAATAAAAATAGAATTAGAAGAAACTAAACAAAATAAAATAAGAATAAAAATATTCAACACAGGAGAAATAATAAAAGAAGAAGACCTAGAAAGAATATGGAAACGTTTTTATAAAATAGATTCCTCAAGAAACAGAGAAGATGGTGGAACAGGAATAGGTTTAGCACTAGTAAAAGCAATAATGGCAAATTATGAAAATAGATTCGGCGTAGAAAATAAAGGAAATGGAGTAGAATTCTATATAGAACTAAATAAAAAAATGTAAGGGCACGGAGTACCGTGCCTTTTACTATTGAATAGAAAAATTTAAAAAAACTTTTCAACAATAAAAAATAATAAATTACAACCTTTGATAAGATAAAATATATAAAATTAAAGTATTATAAAAATATATAATGTAAAATGTTGAAAAACATAAATTTAAGGCGATGAAAAATTCTTTACATACTAACAAAATTATGTTAATATAAAGACAAGCAAAGGGTTGCAACATTGCTAAAATAATAAGTAAAAATTAATTCAAATGAAAATATTAAAATACAAAAGTAAACAATACAAATAAAAAAGGAAGGTGAAGCATATGTATGTTAAAAACTAAAAAATTTTTTTTATACATATTCATAATTTTAATTTCTATAATAATTTTTATATCAACATTTTATAATCTATTAAAATTTTTTAATATTCAAAAAAAGCAAACTAATATAAGTTTAGTTCAAAAAAATAATAATATAAATCCAATAAATGCAACATTAATAAGTGATGAAATAGGAATACAATTTAAAAAAGGTAGTAATTGGAGAATTATAATTTCAAAAATAAATCTAGATGCACCAATTTTAGAAGGCACATCAAAAGAAGTCTTAAGAAGAGGAGTTGGACATTTTGAAACTACAAGTAAATTGAATGGAAATGTATGTCTAGCTGCACATAATCGTGGATATAAATATAATTATTTTCAAGAAATTAAAAATTTAGAAATAGGAGATATAATAACATATGTAACAAAAAACGAAAATAAAAAATATGAAGTAATAAGAAATGAAATAATTAAAGAGACTGATTTATCATGTATAGAAAATACTAATGAAAATATAATAACATTAATAACATGTGAAGAAAACAAAAAAAAATGCAGAAGATGTGTTCAAGGAAAAGAAATTTAATTTATAAACTCTCAAATTTATTTGCAAACTAAAAAGTAGGCAGTTACCCCGCTGCCTACTTTTTAATAGTATAGGGAAAATCGACTTTTTAAAATACATTTTACGTTGTAAGGGTCGCCCAAAGTGCGACCCACATGTAATCAGCCACTTTTGTTCTTTCTATATAAAAAAGAACCTAAACAAAATTAGGTTCTTTTAGAAAATAAAAGGGGATGTTAGTTAAGTTCTAAAAGGGTAATATTAGTTTCTTAACTATGTATATAATATACCAATAATATTTGTCTTTTTTGTGAACAAAAAGCAAACTTATTGAAAAGAAAGTATTAAGATAAAATTAAAATGAGTCAAAAGGGACGGGGTAAATTGGCTCACTTTATCTTTTAAAGTGAGTCAATTTACCCCATCCCTTTTGATGACTTATTTTAATAATTTTCAGCTTTAATTTCGAAATAAGATTGTGGATGCTTGCAAACTGGGCAAATTTTTGGAGCTTCTGTTCCAACAACAATGTGTCCACAGTTTCTACATTTCCAAATAACTATACTTCCTTTTTTGAAAACTTCTCCATCTTGAACATTTTGTAAAAGTTTTCTATATCTTTCTTCATGTTCTTTTTCAACTGCTGCAATTCCTCTAAAAGTAGCAGCTATTTCTGTGAATCCTTCTTCTTCAGCTTCTTTTGCAAAAGTAGCGTACATGTCTGTCCATTCATAGTTTTCTCCAGCTGCTGCATCTGCTAAATTAGACATTGTATCTCCAATTCCATTTAAATACTTAAAATGAAGTTTAGCATGTTCTTTCTCATTTTCAGCTGTTTCTAAAAATATAGCAGCTATTTGCTCATATCCTTCTTTTTTTGCTACACTTGCAAAATAAGTGTATTTATTTCTTGCTTCAGATTCTCCTGAAAAAGCAGCTCTTAAATTAGCTTCTGTTTTTGAACCTTTTAATTCCATATTAATACCTCCTAATTTTTTATGAGAGAATAATTCCCAAATTTACTTTTATAGTTATAATATAAAAGTAAGAAAATGTCAAGATAAAAAAAGTAAAATAGCTGTCAAAGAACTGTAAATATAAATGTTAAAGGCTTATTAAAAAATTATTTATATTTACAGCTCTTTGACTACTCTACTAATTACAGATACTAATTATAAAATTTATAAAAAACTATTGACAAAGGTATTATATAATGAAAAAATAGTATAAAAGTTAGAGAAGAATTAGAAGTTAATTAGGTAGTTATTTCAAGGAAATTACCACAATTCCAACTTCTAACTTCCAACCTCCAACTTCTAATTAAGAAAGGAAATGATTATAAAATGGAAAAAATAAGAGGATTTGAAGTAGCAAAAGGTTTTGAAGATAAAAACATCAATTTACCAGTAAGGAAAACAAAATATTCAGCAGGTTATGATGTAGAAGCAGCAGAAGACTGCATAGTACCATCTTTTAAAAAAGGAATGAAACCAACATTAATAAAAACAGGAATAAAAGCATATATGGCAGATGATGAAGTGCTAATACTAGCAAATAGAAGCTCAAACCCAGGAAAAAAAGGCTTAATACTAGCAAATAGTATAGGAGTTATAGATAAAGACTACTATGGAAACCCAGACAATGACGGACATATAATGTTTGCATTCTTCAATATAAAAGAAGAAGACATCGAAATAAAAAAAGGAGACTGCATAGGCCAAGCAATATTCCAAAAGTATTTAGTAACAGATAATGATGTAGCAGAAGGAACCAGAGAGGGAGGATTTGGATCAACAAGTAAATAAACAAAAAACTGTTGAATTATGTAAAATATTATGATATAATGTATGCATGACGCAAAAGTTTAGTTCAAAGTAGAAAGGAGATTTCATATGGAAATGACAACAGCGAACGAAATGATGAAAGACCTAACGGCGGAACAGCAGCAGCTCGTAAATGAAATTATGGAAAAAGAGAACAGGCAGGCGAAGGTAGACAAGATTGTCGAAGAGGAGCTGGCCAAATTCTAAGATCCAAGAACCACCAGTCAAAAATTAGACTGGTGGTTTTTAATTAATTATTCACTAAGTTATTCTCCGACATAGCTTCAAGGGTCAAAAGTTCTTCCCATCTCTTATCAACTTCTTTTTGAAATTCCTCAATCATCCATTCATTACCAGGTTTAAACATATGCTTAAAACGTCTTTGTGGTCTTAAAAATTCTTCAATAGGTAACTTTTTAGCAGGTTTATATGTTATTTTATATTTACCATCTACTACTTCATAAAGTGGCCAATAACAAGTATCTACTGCAAGTTTATTTATTTTCATAAGTTCATCTGTAGGGTAACCCCAACCTCTAGGGCATGGAGAAAGTATATTTAAAAATGTTGGGCCTTCAGTATAAATTGCTTTTTCAGATTTTTCATACAAATCTTTAAAGTTCGCCATAGCAGCTGTTTGTGCTACATATGGTAAATGATGTGAAACCATAATTTGCGTTAAATCTTTTCTTACTTGCATTTTACCAGGTATAACTTCGCCAGCAGGAGAAGTTGTTGTATCTGCAAACTTTGGTGTTGCTGAAGAACGTTGAATACCTGTGTTCATATATGCACCATTATCATAACATACATATGTCATGTCATGACCTCTTTCCATAGCTCCTGATAAACTTTGAAGTCCTATATCATAAGTTCCACCATCTCCACCAAATGTAATGAATTTAGTATGTTCATTCTCTTTTATTTTACCTTTTCTTTTTAAAGCCTTATAAGCAGCTTCAGCTCCTGAGCATGTTGCAGCAGCACATTCAAAAGCTGTATGAATATAAGAGCAGTCCCAAGAATTATAAGGGTAAATACAAGTAGAAACTTCCATACAACCAGTAGCATTAGAAACTACAGCATGGTCACCTTCTTTTAAAGCTCTCATAACCATTCTAGCTACAACAGGAGCACCACAACCAGCACACATTCTATGACCTGAAACAAATACAGGTGGCTTATTTGCAACTATTTCTTTTAAATTATATGCCATTTATTTATCACCTCTCTTTAACCCAAAATATCTATATGGATTATCAACTTTTCCAGTTTTAACAATTTCCAATAAATCATTATACACACCTTCAATATCTTTAGCAGTAGTATCTCTACCACCAATACCATAAATGTAGTTAACAGTAGGTACGTGGGCGTTATTCACAAACATTCCAGAAGTAACATCTGTAAATAAAGCGCCACCACAAGCATTTAAAGAATCTGCTCTGTCAAGTACAGCTAAAGCTTTTACATTTGAAAGTGCTTTTGAAATTTCTTCAGCAGGGAATGGTCTATATACTCTTACTTTTAATAAGCCTGCTTTAATTCCTTTATTTCTTAACTCATCTACTACAACTTTAGTAGTTCCAGCAGTAGAGTTCATACATACAATAGCAACTTCAGCGTCATTTAATTTATATTCTTCAAATAAAGAATAACTTCTGCCAGTTAATTTTTCAAATTCTTTAGAAACTTCCAAAATAACATTTTTAGCATTTCTCATTGCATTTGCTTCTTGGTATTTATGTTCAAATAAATATGCTTGTAAATCCATAGGGCCAACGCTAATAGGTTCTTTGCTATTTAATAAATAATGTTCAGGTTTATATTCTCCTACAAACTTTTTAGCAACATCATCTTCTAATAACTCAATATTTTCTATTGAATGTGAAGTTATAAATCCATCTTGACACACTGTTACAGGAAGCATAACATCTTTATGCTCGCCAATTCTATGAGCCATAAGTAAATTATCATATGCTTCTTGATTATTTTCAGAAAATAGCATAATCCAACCACTATCTCTAATTGCCATTGCATCTGAGTGGTCACAATGTATATTTAGTGGACCTGAAATAGCACGGTTTACCAAAGGCATAACAATAGGAAGCCTTAATGAAGAAGCTATTTGAATCATTTCCCACATTAAAGCCAATCCATTAGAAGAAGTAGCTGTCATAGCTCTTCCGCCCAGCCGCCTCAGCACCAATACAAGCACTCATAGCACTATGTTCACTTTCAACTGCAACAAATTCAGTATCAACCACTCCATTACTTACAAAAGTAGAAAAATACTGAGGTATTTCAGTAGAAGGTGTAATAGGAAAAGCAGCAACAACATCAGGGTTAATTTGCTTCATAGCGATAGCAGAGGCCTCATTGCCACTTAAACGTTCACGTATACTCATAATTTTTATCTCCTTTTTTATTCTTCTTTCATTTCTATTGCATTAAAAGGACAAACATTGGCACAAATACCACAACCTTTACAATAGTCATAGTTAAAATCTTCTCTTTTTTGTTCTTTATTAACTGGAATAGCATTTTCTGGGCAAACAGGAAAACACAAACCACATTGTTTACATTTTTCTTCTAAATAAACAGGTTTAACACTTCTCCAATCACCAGTTTTAAATTCCAAAGAATTTCCAGCATCATACATAGTTCCACCAGGCGTTAAATTTTGCCAAGGTGATTCTTTATTAATTTTAGTCATAATCTTCTCCTTCCAACCTCTAACCTTTAACTTCTTGCAACGCTAGTTGCAAAGCTTTCATATTTCCTTCAATAACATCAGGCTTTTTAGCAAATTTATGTTTAAAAGAAGTTTTCATATCATTTAAAAATTCCTCTTCTGTCATTATATTTGAAACTTTTACAATAGCTGCAAGCATTGGAGTATTAGGAAAATATCTTCCTAAAGCTTCTTCTGAAATTTTTCTTGCATCAATAGTATAAATTTTCCCTTTATAACCTTTAAGCAAAGGTCTAATACTTTCTATATCTTTAGTTGTATTAATAACAATTGCCCCTGTTTCTTTTAAGCCAGCTGTAACATCTACACTTTCTAACAAAGTATCATCAACAATTACAACATAGTCAGGTTCATAAATATTGCTATGTAAACGAATAGGTGATGTACTTATTCTGTTGTAAGCAGTAATAGGAGCCCCCATTCTTTCAGGGCCATATTCAGGAAAACCTTGAATATATTTACCTGTATTAAATGCAGCATCAGCAAGAAGCAAAGAAGCAGTTTTAGCACCTTGACCACCTCTACCATGCCATCTAATTTCTATAATATTATCCATATATCATAAATCCTTTCCTATATAAAGATAAGTAAAGTATATGCCTAAATATGCTAAAAGTCAAGGAAAAAAGTTAGACATAATACTAAAAGGGACGACCTTTTTTCACAAATTTTTACTAAAAGAGACACCTCTTAAATTTTTATTATTTTAAAGAATTATTTCTTTTAGTAATTTTTTTCGAAAAAAGGGCGTCCCTTTTAGTAAAAAGTGAAATATTGTGGTACAATAATAAATAGAAAAGGGAGAAATGTATGGATATTTTGAAAATTGCCAATGTAATAAAAGAAAATGGTGGGAATTTATATTTGGTAGGTGGAGCTGTTAGGGATAAAATATTAGGCAAAGAGGTACAAGATGAAGACTATTGTGTAACTGGAATAAGTGCAGAAAATTTTGAAAAACTTTTTCCAGAAGCACATCTTCGTGGAAAGTTTTTTGGCGTATATGACATTGATGGTAAGGAATTTGCTATTGCAAGAAAAGAAAAAAAGACTGGAAAAGGTCACAAAGAGTTCAAAATAGAAAATGGAAAAAATATAACTATTGAAGAAGACTTAAAAAGGAGAGATATAACTGTTAATTCAATTGCAGAAGAAATGCTTACAGGAAAGTTAATAGATCCATTTAATGGAATAGAAGATATAAAAAATAAAATAATAAGAGCTACATCAAATTCATTTAAAGAAGACCCATTAAGAGTATATAGAGTAGCAAGGTTTGCAGCAACTTTAGAATTTAATGTAGATGAAAATACAATAGAAATGATGAAAATGCTAAAAAGTGAATTAAATACACTATCAAAAGAAAGAGTATTTACAGAGTTTAAAAAAGCATTAGGCTCAAATAAACCATCTAAATTTTTTAATGTATTAAGAAAAGCTAACGTATTGGATGTTCATTTTAAAGAAATATATAATTTAATAGGAAGCACTCAACCAGAAAAATATCATCCAGAAGGGGATAGTTATAACCATACTATGATAGTTGTAGACCATAGTACAGAGTTAACAAATAATTTAGAAATAAGATTTTCAGCATTAGTGCATGATTTAGGAAAAGGCGTTACACCAAAAGATATGCTTCCTCATCATTATGGACATGATATAAAAGGTGTAAAAATAGTTGAAGAATTTTCAAATAGAATAGGAGTTCCAAATTCTTGGAAAAAATGTGGAAAAATATCAGCCAAAGAACATATGAGAGGTGGAATATTTAATAAAATGACACCAACAAAGCAAGTAGATTTTATAACAAATGTTAGTAAATCTATGTTAGGGTTAGATGGAATGAAAATTGTAGTTACTTGTGATAGATGGAGAGAAGAACAACCAAAAGATATAAAATTTGATATATTAGGAAAACAAATTTTAAAGAAAGTAGATGGAGATTTTATAAAAAGAAAATATAATATAAGAAATGAACAAATAGGAGAAAAATTAAGACAAGAAAGAATAGAATTGCTAAAAAGTATTGAAAATAAAAATTAAGTAAGATAAAATAATAAAAAATCATTTATGGGAAGGAAATAAATAAATGCAAAAAAACATAAGAAAAATGTTGAAAGAAGAAAATGCAGCAGTATCTTTATTAGTATTTATAACTGTATTATCATTTGTAACAATTTTAACAGGAGCATTTCTTACAGTTACAACATTAAGAAAATCACGGCTTAGAAAGTGATATAAGGTTACAAGAAATATACGGGGAAGATGTAAAGCGAGTAGATCAAATATATAGTGAATTAGTAGGGAAGGATAAAGGTACTCCCAATTGTGAAATAACATATGAAGTTCTGAATAATTCTTATATATCATATAAATTTAGCTTTGATAAAGAAATTAAAAATTTTGATACTAAAGATATAAAATTATATAATGCAAAAAAACAAGAAACATTATTTGGAGATAATATTACACTATCTATAAGTTCACCAGCATACACAGTAAATGTAACAGAAGGAAAAACATATGTAGTAATGTTTGACTATGAAAGTATAGAAAACGAAAAGTTTGAATTTGGCTTATATTCAGAAACAGTAGAAAATTTACCAACTAAAACACTAACAGCAACAACAGAAAAAAAGCATGAAGAATATAGATTTAAAGTAAATTCATTAGAAGAAACATTTAAAATAGCTATAAATACACAAAGTAGTAACAATATTAAAATAAGTAACTTTGAAATACTTGAAATAGAAAATGATAACGTACAAAGAGGAGCTTTTGTAAAAATAAATGAAAGCACATATACATTAGTAGCACAATATAATGAAGGCTCTAGATATATAATTATTATAGATAAAGAAACATTAACAGATTTTAATGAAAACAAAAACTTAGAAATAATAAAAGGAATATAAAAGTAAAAAAACAGATTGTATAATCTGTTTTTTTAAATTTCAGGTTCTATTCCTTCTCTAATATGTTCATCATTTGAAATTTTTTTGTGTGATGCTTTACCTTGATCCGAAGGACTAGATTTAAAGTTTTTTTTTGTACTTTTTGTATTTCTCTTTGGCTGCTTATCAGTAAATACAGAAAATCTTTTTGCTTCTTGTTTTTCTTCGCTATCTTTTAATACTTTAGCAATTTGGGAAAGTTCAGTATCTTTACTATTAATATATAAATCGTAGCCATCGCTATTCTCATCTACACTTATAAATATTCCAAATAATTCTTTCATATTAGCAAAACCTGATTTCACGTTTTGTAAAATATGATTCATATAATTTTCCTAACAATAGTTAGGAAATTCACCTCCTAAATTTAATACTACACACCTATAATAACATAAAAGCCTAATAAAATCAAGCAAAATATAAAAAAATTATAATATTTAAATTTTAATTATAATATATAATAATAAATTATATAGAAACAAAATTGACCCATTAAGTTATAAATAAGTATAAGTTAATAAATCTACAAAAATAGAATAAGAAAATGTCGAATACGTAGATTAAAATGTCGAAATTAGAAGATGAAAAGTTCTTGTAAAATGTAAAAATATATTATACAATAAGTACTATCATTTTTAAAGAAAGGGGAAGAGTTACAAATGAAAAATCTGTATGGCACAATTAAAATTAACAAAATGCTAGGGATGAATAATATGTCTATAGAAGAACATATAAATTATTATAAACTAAAAAACAAAAAATACGGATTAGAAATAGTAAAAAGTAATAGTACAAACGACGAAAAAATTGAAGTAACAAATATTAAAAATATAACAGATAATGAAGAAAAGATAAATAATCTATTAAATGAATTAGTAATAAAACAAATCACGCCAAATTCATCAGATGTAATAGAAGATTTAGTAAAAATACATGCTTGGTAAAATACTAAAAATCAAGAATATAAAAAAGTAAATGAACGCAGAAGAGTTAGCAAACTCTGCGTTCGTTTTTTATATCCTTTTCATTACACATTTTTTCAAACTCTTTACACTTAATTTTATATTCTAATTGCTGAGTTAAAAATCTATAATACATATAACCTTGCTCATATTGAGCCATTGGGTTAAAATCTGCATATCCACCTTCGAGACCATCAGGAGAACCAGAAGAATAAGGGGAATATCCATACCCATAAAAATTATTATAATCCATGTTTTTATCCATAAAACAATCCTTTCATAAAATATTTAGGTTTTTAAACTGGAATTACCTATAAACCATTTTTATCTATATATAATAGAAAAGAAAATGTAGGGGCGATTAGCAATTGCCCGCGTTGTAAATTCTTTTTTATTGTATAGGAAAAATCAATTCCAAATGTAGGGAGTGAACTCTAAGTGCGTCAGTATTCTTTAATTTACAAATTTAAATTAAAAATAGGAAAATAACTAATAAATATATATGTATACAACCCAGCAAATATGCCATGTAATATTTTTCCAATAATATATGGTTTTATAGAAATATCTGTTTTAGAAGTTATACTAAAAACTTGAAGCAATATTGAAATTCCACCGAAGCCTAGTAATATAGCACATAAAATAATATTATTAGAAATTTCTCTACATGGAATAGCAGTTACTTTTTGTACTCCATTTGTAAGTTCTATTATTCCAGATACAAAACCACTAACAAAACCATTATTAGTAATACCAAACATATTAAAAATTGGTTCAAGTGCTGAAGATATAACATTAATAAAATTACTATTTTCAAGTATAGAAAGTACAACACTAAAAAGTACAACAAATCCGCCAATCATAAATATGGTACTTGTAGCCGAAGAAATAGCTTTACTCAAAACCTCACCTAAATTAGAGAAAGAAACATTAGAGGAACTCGTTTTATACATAGAAGCAGGCCTTGCGTTTGCACTTTTATAATTGCATATAGATGATTTATTCCTTGTAGAAGAACGGGGCACCGTACCCTTTCCCCTTTTCCAAAACCTAAAAATAAATCCAACAGTTAAACATGCCAAAAGGTGTGTAATAAAAAGAAGAATACCAATAAGAGAATTGTAAAACATACTTATACCAACAGTACCGATAATAAATAAAGGTCCAGAGTTGTTAGTAAATGCAAGTAAACGCTCACACTCTTCTTTAGAACACATACCATTTTCTCTAAAATTACTTACAATTTTAGCACCAATAGGGTAACCACTTATAATACCCATAAGCATGGCATAAGCTCCGGCACCCAGGAACATTAAAAATAGGCTTCATAATAGGGTTTAAAAGCTTACCAATTTTAGGAATAATATTAGTATATCCAAGCAGTTCAGTAGCAATAAAAAATGGAAACAAAGAAGGGATAACATTATTAGCCCATAACAACAGACCGAGACTTAGTAGCTATTAAATTCTGCCTAGAAAACACAACTAAAAAAAACGTAAACAAGCAAAAAATAGCTGGCAAAATATTTCTCTTTAAAGATAAGAAAATAAACCTAGGTTTATTACAAACAGCAGCTTTCATATAACACCTCATAATATATATATTATACAAGCTAAAAAAATATTCCCAATTAGGGACAGTCCCTAATTGAGACAAACTGGACAATTAGGGACAACCCTTTTAAAATTTTTTCTGTAAAATCTCTTTATTTATTAAAAAAAATATTGTATAATACCTAAAGTAAAGGAGAAAGCAAATGAACATTATTACACAGGAACTTACAAAGCTTTCAAAGTTTCAGGAATATGTAGAAAAGATAGAAGAAAAAATTAGTCCGATAACAATATCGGGCTTATCTGACGTTGGAAAAGTGCAGTTTATTGCAGGAACTTATGAAAGTACAAAAAAGCCTATATGTATAGTAACTTATAATGAAATGCAGGCTAAAAATATAATTAAAAATTTATCATTTTTTGAAAGTGATATTCAGTATTTTCCAAAAAGAGAAATTGTTCCCTATGATTTTATTGCAGAAAGTAAAGATTTACCATATGAAAGAATAAATGTGCTTAATAAATTAAATAAAGGTAAATGCAAAATTATTATAACAACCATAGAAGCTGTAATGCAGAAAATGATTAGTAAAAAGGAATTATACAAAAATATAGTTAAGCTAAAAGTTGGAGATACTTATAATTTAGAAAATTTAAAAGAAAAATTAATTTTTTTAGGCTATGAAAGAAATGATTTAGTAGAAACAAAATCACAATTTAGTATAAGAGGCGGAATTGTTGACATAGCAGTTACAGAAAAGAAAGGTATAAGAATTGAATTTTGGGGAGATGATGTAGATTCTATAAGAGAGTTTAATATATCTTCTCAGCGTTCAGAAGTTATGCTAGAAGAAGCGAACATTTACCCAGCACATGAGTTATTATTAGAAGCACCATTAGAAGAAATACAAAAAAGAATATTAGAAAATTCAGAAAATTTCAATGATAAAGAATACGAAAATAAAGTTAATCAAATAAAAAATGAAGATGCAGAACTAATAAAATCAGGAGATTACCTAAGCAAAGTAGATAAATACTTTAATGATTTTTACTACTCACAAAATACATTTTTAGATTATTTAAAAGATGAATTTCTAATTATTTTTGATGAATATTCAAAAATAAAACAAAGAAAAGAAAATATAATAATTGAAAATAATAACTTAATTAAATCTTTAATAGAAAAAGGAAGGTTTGTACCTCAAGCTATACAAAATATTAGTAATTATAACTATGATTTAGAAGAGAGCAAAATTGTATACTTAGAAAAGCAAGATACTAATTTATCTAAAATAAGCCCTACAAAATATGCATTCGATTATAGAGATGTAAACTATTATAAAAGTGAAATAGAATTATTATTTGATGATATGAAGAAAAATATAAAAGATAAAAAAATAATAGTTCTTGCAGGAAATGAAGAAGAAACAAATAGGTTTGGAGCATTACTAACACAGCAAGATATACCAAATAAAGTGTTAACAGTAAGTATGCAAATGGGGGTAAAAGGCACCGTACCCAATGCCTCTACGGAGCAAGATAAGGCATTAGCGGAGAATATGAAAATTGGAGCAAATGGTAGAAAACACTTACAATTTGATACAATAGAAAACAGAGTATTAGTAATGCAAGGTAGGTTAACAGGAGGTTTTAAAAGCTATGACCAAAAACTAATTGTAATTTCAGGAGAGGAACTATTTGCTTCAAATAGTAAGAAAAGAAGAAAGCCAAGCAAAGTTTTTAAACAAGGTGAGAAAGTAGTATTTTCAGACCTAAAAGTAGGGGATTATGTAGTTCATAAAGCACATGGTATTGGGCAGTTTATTGGGGTAAATACAATAAAAACGCAAGGTGTAACAAAAGACTATATAAAAATAAGGTACAAAAATGATGACATGTTATACATTCCTACAAATGATTTAGACAGTATTAGAAAGTATATAGGAGAAGGAGAAGCTATTCCTAAAATTAATAAATTAGGAAGTAAAGAATGGGAAAATACTAAAGCAAAAGTAAAGAAAAACTTACAAGAAATAGCAAAAGAACTAATAGAACTATATGCAAAAAGGCAAAAAGTAAAAGGCTTCGCATTTTCAAAAGATACACCATGGCAAAAAGAATTTGAAGATAGTTTTCCATATTCCGAAACAGATGACCAACTTCGCTGTATAGAAGAAACAAAAAAGGATATGGAAGCTGATAAGCCGATGGATAGACTTCTATGTGGAGATGTAGGATATGGAAAAACAGAAGTAGCAATACGTGCAGCATTTAAAGCTGTCATAGACCAAAAACAAGTTGCATACTTAGTGCCAACAACGGTTTTAGCAAACCAACAATATGAAACCTTTAAATCAAGAATGGAAAACTTTGCAATAAAAGTTGAACTGCTAAATAGATTTAGGACAAAAAAACAGCAAGATGAAGTAATAAGAAAATTAAAACTAGGGGAAATAGATGTAGTAATAGGAACACATAGATTATTAAGTAAAGACGTAGAATTCAAAGACTTAGGACTTCTAATAATAGATGAAGAGCATCGCTTTGGAGTAAAAGATAAGGAAAAAATAAAACAATACAAAACATCAGTAGATGTATTAACAATGACAGCAACTCCAATACCAAGAACACTTCATATGTCAATTGTAGGTGTACGTGATATGAGCGTTATATATGAACCACCCCAAAATAGAAGACCAGTTCAAACCTATGTTACTGAATATGATGAAGAAATAATAAAAGAAGCAATAACAAAGGAACTAGAAAGAAATGGTCAAATATTCTACTTATATAATAATGTAGAAGGAATAGAAGAAAAATCTATGAAACTTCAAAGCTTAATACCAGAAGCTAAAGTATCTTTTGCACATGGAAAAATGAGTGGAAAAGAACTAGAAGAAATAATGCTAGACTTCATAAATGGAGAAACAAACGTGCTAGTATGTACAACAATTTTAGAATCTGGAATAGATATTCCAAATGCGAACACAATAATAGTAGAAAATGCAGATAAATTAGGTTTAGCACAATTATACCAAATAAGAGGTAGAGTAGGAAGAAGTGATAAACAAGCATATGCATATGTTACCTATAAAAGAGACAAACTGCTATCAGAAGTAGCAGATAAACGTTTAAAAGCAATAAAAGAATTTACAGAGTTTGGCTCAGGTTTCAAAATAGCAATGAGGGACTTAGAAATAAGAGGAGCAGGAAGTATGCTACGGAGAAATGCAAGCAGGACATATGGAGCAAGTAGGATATGACACATACTGCAAGCTTTTAGATGAAGTTGTAAAAGAAATGCAAGGTATAGAAGTAGTAGAAGAGGAAGACGTACAAATAGATGTAGCAGTTTCAAGCTACATACCAGACGAATTTATAGAAAACTCTACTCAAAAAATAGAAATATACCAAAATATAGCACTATGTAGAACAGAAGAAGATATACAAAATGTTATAGATGAAATAATAGATAGGTATGCAAGTTTTCCAAAAGAAGTAGAAAATTTAATAGAAGTAGCAAGAATAAAGAATTTAGCACGAAAGGTAGGAATAACAAAAATATCAGAAAAGCAAGATGGAATAATGTTTATATATGATAGCCAAAAATTTAATGTAGAAATGGTAGATAAACTTGCTAAACAATATGGAAATAAATTAAAATTCTCACCAGGATATGCTACATTAAAAATAAACAAAACTTCAGATAAACAAATTTTAGGAGATATTAAAGAATATTTGATGTCAAATTTTATAGATGAAAAGTTAGAAAAATAAAAGGAGAATGATTGATTTGCACGAACAAATGTATTGTAATAAAAATAAAATAAGGTAATATGGAGAAAAGTGTGGTTGCCATTTCTAGTCTCACAAGGATTGGAGGTGGTTTGTATGGATATATTGCTTACAATACTTATACATATTTTACTTTTTGAAATAATAGCGATAATCCCAATTACAATCACCTTAATTATAGTTATAAAGCTATTTTTAAGTGAATAAATAAACAACAAATCACACCCCTCTAAAAAACCAATAGGTGTGATTTCTTCATACTGAAATGGCAGCCACAATTTCAAAGTGGTACCTTATTTCTTAATTTAATTATATTATAACATAAAAAATAAAAATGTAAATACTAAATTTTAGAAGGGAAAAGTAAAAGTATGAAAGTTATAACTAGTAAAGATAACGAAATTATAAAAAATATAAAAAAATTAAAGGAAAAAAAATATAGAGACCAAACAGGAGAATATATAATAGAAGGAATTAAACTAGTATCAGAAGCAATTAGTGAAAACACTAAAATAAGCAAAATAGTAGTTTGTGAAGATTGCGAAACAGATGGAAGTATTCCTAAGGACTTAATGTATGAAATAGCAAAATATGATTGTATATATGTATCAAAAAAGGTATTTGCTTCAATTTCAGATGTAAACACTCCACAAGGAATATTAGCTGTAATAAAGAAATGTTCGTCAAAAGAAGAAATATCATATAATGAAGATATAATATTAGTATTAGACGGAATTGCAGACCCTGGAAATTTAGGAACTATATTAAGAACAGCAGATAGTGTAAACCTAAAACAAATAATATTATCAAAAAACTGTGCAGATCCATATAACCCAAAAGTAGTACGTTCAACAATGGGAGCAATATTTAGACTAAATATTATAGAAAGTAAAAATATAATAGAAACTTTAAAAGAAATAAAGAAAAATAAATATAAAATAGTTGCAACATCATTAGAAACAAATGAAAGTATATATACAATAGAGTTAAATAGAAAAGCAATAATAATAGGAAACGAGGCAAATGGTGTTTCAAAAGAAGTGTTAGAAATAGCGAACGAAAAAATAAAAATACCAATGCTAGGAAAAACAGAAAGTTTAAATGCAGCAGTAGCTACAGGGGTTATTTTGTATGAATATGTGAGAAGAAAAATGAAATAGTGTCAGCAATTTACCAAGCTATTTTATTGTATAAGAAAAATGGCTTGATAAACGTAAGGGCGTGGCCTTGTGTCCGCCCGCGTTGCAAAGCTAATTTTTTTCACATTTGGAAAAAATCAAACTAGATATTGAAAATTAAAATAAAATATAGTATAATTATGTATAGTAACTTGTAAAACTGTTTAAGTATATTAACTAAAGCAGGGGGATATTTAAATGATAAAAATAATGAACAAAGATGACGACTATGTAATGATTTATTCAGAAAGTCAAGAAGTTATTAATTATCTGAAAAATAACACAAAAGCAACATTAGAAATGCTATATGAAGGCTGTCCAGCAATTATAGTAAGAAAGGAAAAAGGAAAAGCGGTATAATCTATTTGATTATGCCGTTTTCTTATTGAATAGTAAAAAACCGATTTAAAAATGTAGGGGCGTGGCCTTGTGTCCATCTGCGTAGCCAAGCCACTTTTATTCTAGTATGTGAAAGATTGATTTTAATTGTAGTGGTAGGTTATTAACAGTGTGCATATTGAACCAGCAATCTTGTTAATTAAATACTCTTTTGTAAGTATATAATAAAAAATGTAAAAAATAGAAAATTTTTCAAAAAAAGTATTGACTTATGTAAATTAGTGTGCTAAAATAAGATTGTAAGTGTTCAAGGAACACTGTATATGCAACTGCCCTCAACACACATTAGTGTTGAGTATGGCGAAACCTAACCGTTTATATCGTATTTAGCGTAGGAGGCGCAGAAGCATGATCAGAGGACCGACTAACAAAAATTGTGCTAAAAGGAAAAGGAGATCGGTGCTGCGGCGGCCCAGTTACTAAAGGTGAAGCGCGGGCCGCATGGACCTATCGGGCGGGTAAAAGTCCCGAAAACCGGAGCCACCAAAGGGTGGGATGCGATCGAGACCGCGGTGCGGTCTGGCCAACAGGAGGGAAAATGAAGCTATGAAAAGAAAAAATCGGATGTTTCCCAGTGGTTTTGCCTAGCTGGAGTGGTGCACTTTTATATTAAAAGTGCAAGAAGATGCGAAATGTAAGAGCCTATACATCTTCCATACCACGGTAATTAAATGGACTAAGGCTCAACTTAGTAAAGCGCCGCGGTGCGGCAAAGTGAAAAGAGGTACCTAATATCGGGTGCCTCTCTTTTTTATATGTTAAAAAATTTATATGTTTTAAGTTGAAATTGTAAAGCTTAATCGGTTAGAAATATACAAGAAAATTTACCGAATTACACTCTTTTTTGTAACATTTTTTACATAAAGTATTGAAAGGGCACATTCTAGCTGTTATAATATACCTATGTAACAAGTAAAAGATACATTAAAACAATCATTAATGTAGAAAAGGAGAAAAAGAATATGGAAAGAAATCGGAAATTAGTTTTTGACGAGATAGTTTATAAAAAAGAAGAAAAAAGAATAAAAAGATTTAAAACAATTGTTATTTTAATTTTAATTTTATGTATTATTATAGTACCATTTATAAAAGTAATGCTGTATGATAAAATTAAAGTAAAAAATCAGACTTATATTGATACTGCAATGGCTGTGTGGTATAACGGAATAGAAGATATTAAATATACTAAATTAGAAATAAGCATTTTAGACCACGATAATATCAAATACGAAGATATCTACAAAATGGGAATAAATTCTATTGGAGCTAATAAAATTCAAATAAGTATATTAGTAGATGATAAGTATTGGATAATCCAAAAAGGAAATATAATAAAAGTAACAGATAATTCAGGAAGTATTGCTAAATTAGAATTTGATGAAAGTGGTGTAAAAATAATAAATGAAAAAATAATACGAGATATTATTATATCAATTTTCTTAATATTTATGCTCATATGTATAGCAATTATAGTTATTGATGTATATGAAGAAAATGGAAGAATAAGAATGATAAAAGATACGGGAAAACTCTCAAATCCTAACGATACTATATTTTAAAATAAAAAATGGAAAGATTTTTTTAATCTTTCCATTTTTCTATTCTAAAACTCACAATTCTTAGGTGTTCTAGGGAATGGTATAACATCACGAATATTTTGCATTCCAGTTAAGTACATCATCATTCTTTCAAAACCTAAACCAAAACCAGCATGTTCGCTGCTTCCAAATCTACGCAAATCTAAATACCACCAGTAATCTTCTTCTTTTAAGCCAAGTTCTTTAATTCTTGTTCTCAATTTTTCTATGTCATCTTCTCTTTGGCTACCACCAATTAATTCACCAATACTAGGAACTAAAAGGTCTGTTGCTGCAACTGTTTTACCATCTGGGTTTTGTTTCATATAAAAAGCTTTTATTTCTTTTGGGTAATCTGTAACAAATACAGGTTTTCCAAATACAACTTCACTTAAATATCTTTCATGTTCTGTTTGAATATCTGTACCCCAAGTAACTTTATACTCAAATTTATCATTATTTTTCTCAAGTTCTTTTATAGCATCTGTGTAGCTTATTCTTCCAAATTCAGAATTAATAACATTATTTAATCTTTCTAATAAACCAGGCGCTACGAATTTGTCGAAAAATTCCATTTCTTCGGGAGCATTTTCTAAAACATATGAAATTATATATTTAATCATATCTTCAGCTAAGTCCATGTCATCTTGTAAGTTAGCAAAACATATTTCAGGTTCAATCATCCAAAATTCAGCAGCATGTTTTACAGTATTTGAATTTTCAGCTCTAAAAGTTGGACCAAAAGTATATACATTTCTAAAAGCAAAAGCATAGTTTTCAACATCTAATTGGCCACTTACTGTTAAGTGAGAATTTTTACCAAAGAAATCTTTAGAATAATCAACACTTCCGTCTTCATTTTTAGGAACATTTTCTAAATCCAAAGTTGAAACTGTAAACATTTCTCCTGCACCTTCACAGTCACTAGAAGTAATAAGAGGTGTATGAACATATACAAATCCTCTTTCTTGAAAGAACTTGTGTATAGCATATGAAAGTACACTACGAACTCTAAACACTGCATTAAAAGTATTTGTTCTAGGGCGTAAATATGAAATAGTTCTTAAATATTCAAAAGTATGTCTTTTCTTTTGAAGTGGATAATCACTATCTGCCACATCAAAAACTTCGATACGGCTTGCTTTTATTTCAAAAGGTTGCTTAGCATTTTCAGTAACTACAAGTTTACCTGTAACAATAATTGAAGAACTAATACTTAATTTACAAATATCCTCAAAATTGCTTAAATTATTATCAAAAACAATTTGCACATTCTTAAAAAATGAACCATCATTTAATTCAATAAATCCGAAAGTTTTAGAATCCCTAACAGTTCTAACCCAACCAGAAACCTTAATTTCTTTATCAGAATAATTTTTAGTATTCCTATATAAATCTTTTACTAATACATTTTCCATAATAAATTAATTTCCTCCTATATAAGTATTTTGCAATTTAAAAGAATTATACAACAATAAGCATTATAAAACAAGAGTAAAAAGTAAAAAGCACTAAATAATACAAAAATTACTAAGGTTTCATTGACTTTTAAAATATATGAATGTATAATTTATAAAGATTTTAAGGACTTAAATACTTTAAAGGGGGAACTTTAAATGGAAAATAAATATAGAAACCACACATGTGGTGAATTAACAATTAAAAACGTAGGAGAAGAAGTAAAATTAGCAGGTTGGGTTCAAAGAATAAGAAACCTAGGTGCTATGAAATTTATAGATTTAAGAGATGAAGCACGGTATTACTCAAATAGTTATAAATGAAGAATCAGAAGTAAATGCAGGTGAACTAGTAACAGAATGTGTTATAGGAGTTACAGGTGAAGTTTTAGAGCGTTCAAATAAGAATACAAAAATTCCAACAGGAGAAATAGAAATAAAAGCAAACAAAATAGAAATGCTTGGAAAATGTAAAAATGTACTTCCATTTGAAGTAAACTCAGAAAAAGCAGATATTTCACAAGTAAAAGAAGACTTGAGACTTCAATACAGATTCTTAGACTTAAGAAATGACAAAATACATAAAAATATTTTACTTCGTTCAAAAGTTCTAAAATTTTTAAGAGATAAAATGGACGAAATGGGATTCCCAGAAATTCAAACACCAATATTAGCAAACTCATCACCAGAAGGAGCAAGAGATTTCTTAGTACCAAGTAGGTTACACGCAGGAGAATTCTATGCGCTTCCACAAGCACCACAACAATTTAAACAACTATTAATGGTATCAGGGTTTAATAAATATTTTCAACTAGCACCATGTTTCAGAGATGAAGACCCACGTGCAGATAGAGCACCAGGAGAATTCTATCAATTAGATTTCGAAATGAGCTTCGCAACCCAAGAGGAAGTTTTAGCAGTATTAGAAGAAATATTCACATCAGCATTTAAGCACTTCACAACATGGAAAGTAGATGAAGCACCATTTTTAAGAATTCCATATAAAGAAGCAATGGAAAAATATGGAATAGATAAACCAGACTTAAGAAACCCACTTATAATACAAGATGCTACAAGTATTTTTGAAGGAACAGAATTCGGCGCATTTAAAGATAAAACAATAAAAGCTATAGTAGTTCCAAATGGAGCAGAGCAAGGAAGAAAATTCTTTGACAATATGACAGAATTTGCAGTAAATGAAGCAGGAGCAAAAGGTCTAGCATGGGTAAAACTAACTGAAGAAGGACCAGTAGGTGGAATTGCTAAATTTGTAACTGAAGAAGTAAAACAAGAGTTAGAAAATAAATTAGGAGCAAAAACAGGAGATAGCCTATTCTTCATAGCAGACGAATTTAAAACAGCACAAAAAATAGCAGGTTTAGTACGTATAGAACTAGGAAAACGCCTAGACTTAATAGAAAAAGATACATACCGTTTTTGCTTTATAGTAGATTTCCCAATGTACGAATATAACGAAGAAGAAGACAAAATAGACTTCAACCACAACCCATTCTCAATGCCACAAGGAGGAATGGAAGCACTAAAAGAAATGAACCCATTAGATATATTAGCATACCAATATGACGTAGTATGTAATGGCTACGAAATGGCATCAGGAGCAGTAAGAAACCACGACCCAGAACTAATGGTAAAAGCATTCGAAATAGCTGGCTACAGCGAAAAAGAAGTAGAAACAAGGTTTGGAGCCCTATACAACGCATTCCAATACGGAACACCACCACATGCAGGAGCAGCACCAGGAGTAGATAGAATGATAATGCTAATGACAAACGAAGACAACCTAAGAGAAATAATAGCATTCCCAAAAAACAAAAAAGCAAGAGATGTTTTAATGGGAGCACCAAGTAGGGTAACAGAGGAACAATTAAAAGATGTTCATATTAAATTAATATAATTTGATACAAAATAAAAAAGTTACTCCCAATTATCAAATCTGATAATCGGGGGTTAACTTTTAATACTTTGCAAAAAGCAGATATGCAAAGAAGTTTTCTTTCATTACTACAGTTCGGTCAAAAACAAAACCTTCCTCTAACATCTTATTGCAGGCATCTTGAATATTGTGTTCTGTAAGATATACATATTCGCACCGATACTCTTTAGGCATTTCCATAGTAAATGTCTCCTTTCAATAAAAACAAATTTCTTGTTACAAAATTATTATACCATATTTAACATAAAAATGCAATAGCATAAAAACATATAAATTTTACAATCAAATAAACGAACAAATTTTCATAAAAACTATTGACAACCCATCTATATAATGATATTATTTAACCATAATAATTCAAAGAAGAGGTGATTTTATGGATAAAGAAAATCCAGTGGCAAATTACCAAATCGAGGAAATAAATGAACTTTTAAATGAAATAAAAAATGAACAAAATAATTTGTCAGAAAACTTACAAAAGAATTTTTCTACTATTATTAGTAAACTAATGAAAATGCAAGAATACAATAAAATAGCTGACATGACAAATCAAGTATTTGAAATGAGAATGTCAAATATAGAGGATTTACTATTTAAAATAAGTGCAAAAATATAAAATAAAAAGTGGACATTATAAAAATGTCCATTTTTCTATATTCTTAGGAAAGTCATCCGCGACAAAGGTGAGTTTCCTAAGAATATAGTTATGGAAAGATTAGATTTTCTTATGTGGCTTTGCCACTTAGAAAATTTTATTCTTGTTTTCTATTGAAAAAAATAAATAATAAATGTAAAATATAGTAACAGTAAAGGAAGAGGTAAAAATATGAAAAAGAATTTAAAGTTTTATATAGTATTATATTTAGCAAAACTATCAAGAATTGCATTAAAAATAATAGGAAGAGACGCAACATATTTTCCAGGGAAATTAGCAGTAACTCTATGTCCAGACTTTTTAGGAAGAATAGATAAACCAAAAACAATAATAGGAGTTACGGGAACAAATGGAAAAACTACAGTATGTAATATGATAGAAGATTGCTTAAAAGAAAATGGATACGAATTTATAGATAATCATTTAGGTTCAAATATTAACTCAGGTTTAGCTTCAACTTTAATAGAAGGAGCAAGCCTGCTAGGAAAACAAAAAAAAGATTTAGCAGTATTTGAAATAGATGAAAGAAGCGCAGTAAAAATATACCCATATGTAACACCAACATATTTAGTATGTACAAACCTATTTAGAGATTCTTTAAAAAGAAATGCACACACAGAATTTATATCAAATATTTTAACAAACAATATTCCAAAAGAAACAAAACTTATTCTAAATGGAGATGACCTAATAGTATCAGGCTTAGCACCAGAAAATGAAAGAGTATATTTTGGAATAGATAGGCTAGAAACAGATACTGATAAATGTGAAAACATAGTAAGGGATATAACAGTATGCCCAAAATGTGATAGTAAATTAGAGTATGATTTCGTAAGATATAATCATGTTGGAAGGGCACATTGCTTAAGCTGTGATTTTGCATCACCGAAAATAAACTATGAAGTAACAAATATAGACTTTGAAAAAATGAAAATGTGGGTAAAAAATGAAGAAAAAGAAGAAGATTATGATATCATAAATAATAATATAATTAACATATACAATATGCTTGCAACAATATCAGTTTTAAAAGAAATAGGTCTAACAAGAAATCAAATTAACCCAGTATTAAAAAATCAAAAAATAGTAGATACAAGATATAGTAAAGAAAAAGTAAAAAATATAGAAATAATAACACAACTATCAAAAGGAATGAACCCAATTGCATGTTCAAGAGCTTTTGATTATGTAAGAAAAGAAGAAGGAAATAAAGCAGTATTTGTATTATTAGACGACTTACACGAAGCAGCAAACTCATCAGAAAATATAGCTTGGCATTACGATACAGACTATGAATTTCTAAATTCAGAAAGTATAAAACAAATTTTAACAGCAGGAGCAAGGTATTTAGACACATATGTAAGAATGCAAATGGCAGACATACCAAAAGAAAAAATAGTATACCAAAGAGACGAAATGAGCTTAGTAGAGAAGCTAAACTTAGAAGGAATAGACAAAGTATTTATTCTGCATGACCTATACTCAATAGACCTAAAAAATCAAATAAAGAAAAAAGTTGAAGAAAGAATATTAGAAGAATAGATGAATTTTTTGTAGGGTCACCGCCTTCGGCGACCTGGTGGCGTCAAGCTACCTATATTTCCAATAATATTGAATATATAAATTTAAGGGTAATTTCTTCGAACAATGGGTTGCCGAAGGTAGCGATCCCTACAATTAAATAAACTAATTTTAAAAGAGGAGAAAAAAATGAATAAAACAATAGAAATATTATTTCCAGAATTCTGCAACCTATATGGAGACATAAGCAACATGAAATACTTACAAAAATGCATACCAGAATCAAACTTCATAGAAACAAGTTTTAACGAAGAGCCTACATTTGTAAAAAATGATGTAGACCTAATATATATGGGGCCAATGACAGAAAAAATGCAAGAAAAAGTCACAGAAAAGTTAAAGCCATATAAACAGAGAATAGAAGAACTAATAGAAAAAAATGTAGTATTCCTAATAACAGGAAATGCACTTGAAATATTCGGGAAATATATAGAAAATGAAGATGGAACTAAAATAGAAGCATTAGGAATATTTGATATATATAGCAAAAGGAATATGATGAAAAGGCACAATAGCAATTTTATAGGAAAATATGAAGATATAGAAATAGTAGGTTTCAAAAGTCAATTTACACAAAGCTATGGAAATAATGAACAAAACTATTTTGCAAAAGTAGAAAAAGGAATAGGCTTAAACCCAGAAAGCTCATTTGAAGGCCTACAAAAAAATAACTTTATAGCAACATACCTAATAGGACCAATACTAATACTAAACCCAGAATTCACCCAAAAAGTATTAAAGAAAATGGAAATACAAAAGCCAAAAATAGCATTTGAGGAAGATGTAAAAAAAGCATATGAACAACGTTTGAAAGAATTAAAAAGATTATAATATTTTAATAGAAGAAAAACCAAATAACAATAGTTATTTGGTTTTTTAGTATTAGTATTTTGAAATGCGAAAAATTATAAAGGATTAAAAGATATTAAGCTGAAATCACAATTTTCAATAAATGCAGAATTATTAATAGGCTGAACACTATTTCTAAATAAATTATTTTTAATATCATTAAATACTGAATTAAATTGATCAGAACTCTCAATCCTATCACATTCTAATACTCCAGATACCCGACAGTGAACATCTGGCTGAACAAAGTCTTCAGAATCATGAAATACATCAACACAATAAAAATATACCATACTTTTATCTCCTTTCACTGCAAAACCATTAATTACAATTTAAATAATAACACAAGATACATAATATTGCAATAATATTACAAAACTATTGCAAAAATATTTCAAAAGTGCTATAATAGAGGTATATCAAAAGAGAAGGTGAAAATTATGGAACTAATGATGATAATATATATACTAATTTTTATAATATTTGCATTAATTGCATATTCAGTATTACAATTAAGGTTAGCAGGGTTAAACGTAAAAGACTTTTGGAGCTTTATACAAGCTAACCAAATGTTAGATAAATTATATGCATTTTCAAAAAAATATGAAAAAATGAGTTCACAAGAACAAATAATATTTTTAATGGAAGCAGAAAAAGTATTTAATGCATTTGACAAAGTACCAAAAATGATATGGGAAGAGGAATATGAAAAATATTCAGATGTATTAAATACATACAAAGATTTAAAAGTAATAAGATGGGTACAAAACTAAAAAATATAAAATGAAAATTCAGAAACAAAAACATTAGATAAAAAGTCTAATGTTTTTTATATTCTAAGGAAAGTCATCCGCGATAGCGGTGATTATCCTTAGAATATAGTTATGGAAGAATTAGATTTTACTAAAGTATAACTTATTCATACGTATTAAAAATGCTACTACTAAGAAATCTGGGCGAAGAATGAGCTTAGAAAATTTTATTCTTGTTTTTTGTTTTATAAAATCAATTTAGGAATAAAAAATTTTAAAAATAATATAATATAAAAAGAAAGAAAATAAGGGGAAACAATATGAAAATAAGATATTTTGACCATGCTGCAACAACATATATTAGAGAAGAAGTATTAAATGCAATGTTACCATTTTTAACGGCCGAATATGGTAATGCTTCTTCTATGTATAGTAAACGGAAGAGAGACTAAAAAGGCTATACATTTATCAAGAGAAAAAGTTGCTAAAGCGATAAATTGCAAGGCAAAAGAAGTATATTTTACCTCTTGTGGAAGTGAAAGTGATAACTTAGCTGTTAAAGGAATATGTTATAAAAATAAAGAAAAAGGAAATCATATTATAACAAGTAAAATAGAACATCCAGCAGTATTGCATACTTGCCAGACTTTAGAAAAACAAGGTTTTGAAGTAACATATTTAAACGTAGATAATAATGGACAAATTTCTTTATTTGAATTAGAAAATGCAATTAAAGGAAATACTATTTTAATAAGTATAATGACTGCAAACAATGAAATAGGAACAATACAACCAATAAAAGAAATTGGTCAGATTGCTAAAAAACACAATGTTTTATTTCATACAGATAGTGTTCAAGCAATAGGTAATATAAAAATAGATGTAGAAGAAATGAATATAGATTTATTATCAATGTCAGCACACAAGTTTTATGGACCAAAAGGTGTAGGAGCTTTATATGTAAGAGAAGGGATAGAATTCGAAAAGTTGCAAGATGGTGGACATCAAGAAAGAGATAAAAGAGCAGGAACAGAGAATGTAGCAGGAATAGTAGGACTAGGAGAAGCAATAGAATTAGGATATAAAGATTTTGAAAATTACAATGAAAAATTAAAATATTTAAGAGACTATTATATTTCTGAAATTGAAGAAAAAATACCAAATGTAAAACTAAATGGAGATAGAACAAACAGACTTGCAGGAAATGCAAATATATCATTTGAAGGAGTAAACTCAGAAGAGTTACTATTTAAGTTAGATGAAAAAGGAATATGTGCATCAGGAGGAAGTGCATGTAGCACAGGGAACCCAAGTCCCTCACATGTATTAATGGCAATAGGAGTAAATAGCAAAATGGCAAAAGGAGCATTAAGAGTTACATTTGGAATGGAAAATACAAAAGAAGATGTAGATTATTTAGTTGAAAATTTAACTCAAATAATTACCGAATTAAGAAAATAGTGACAATGGGATGGCGGATTATCACTATTGTTTGAAACACTAAATTTAATTACTCAATTGCTAGTGACAAAAAAACCGTCCCATTGTTACTAAAAGAATAAAATAGTAAAAAATGATAATACTACTTAAATAGAAGAGAAAAAAGGAGAAAACTATTTAAGTGGAAAATTTGAAAAAAGCATTAATAGGAATTATAGCAGGAATAATATGTGGTCTCTTCGCTTCAGGAGGAGGCCTTATATTAGTTCCTGCTTTTATATATTTATTAAAAATGGAAGATAAAAAAGCACGTGGAACAGCAGTACTATGCATTTTACCAATGGTAATTACAAGTAGCATATTTTATTACAAAGATAAATTTATAAATTGGCAAATAGGAATAATGTGTGCAATAGGTGGAATAGTAGGAGGAATAATAGGAGCAAAACTTTTGAAAAAATTGAAAACAAAATATGTAAGAATATTGTTTACATGTTTTCTGTTATATGTATCAATTAAAATATTAATAGGAAGTTAGAAATTAGAGGTTGGAAGTTGGGTTTGTGCTAACTCCTTCGAAGCATTTACATTATATTCCCAACTTCTATTGTAAGGAGGTAAACAATGTTACCAATAATTTTTGGAATAATATCTGGAATTGTTACAGGTTTAGGAATGGGTGGTGGAACTATATTAATTCTACTTCTGTCATTGTTTATGAATTTAGACCAACATATAGCTCAAGCAACAAACTTAGTATTTTTTATTCCAACATCACTTGCAGCGATTATTATAAATATAAGGCAAAAAAATGTTAATATTAAATTGGCAATAATTATATCAATTTTCGGAATAATAGGAGCAATAATAGGAGCAATAATGTCACAAAATATAAGCTCACCAAACTTACGAAAATATTTTGCAATATTTATATTAATCATTGCGTTTCACGAGACTTATAAGTTATATAAAGAGTATAAAAAAGAAAGAAAAAAGACATAATAATAAAAACAATTCTATAATAAAAGAAAGAAAGGTAGGTAAGTATGAAAATGAAATTTGTAAAAGGAATGTTAATAGGTGGAGCAGCTACAATAGGAGCTGTAATGATGTATAAAGAAATGTCAGGAAGAAATAAAAGACATATGGTAAAGAAAGGAAAACAATTTGCTAAAAAATTAGGAATATTATAAAGCCCTCATTAAAAAATTGTATTTAGTTAAGTTATATGTAACTTATTTTACTCAAGCATCTAACTTATTCTAGAATTTATTAATAAATACAAAATTTATAGTTGTATTTACATTTGCGCTTTAATATGCTATAATATTATGTATATTAATAATAGGAGGTAAAATAAATGCTTACAAAATCAAGTGCAATTGACAGATTTTTAAGAGACAATCCAGATTTAAGAAAAAGACGGTTTGGCTTACCTGACATAGGTCGTAGACATGATGGAGAAATGTTTAACCCTACTGTGCAGGAAATTGCTGATGCAATCGAATTTTATGGTTATGGAGTAAGAGATGAAAACATAGCTACAATGCCAGACTTAGACTTAGGTGGAGGGAACCCAATAAAGTTTAGACCGTTCCCGCCAGCAGCTAAGGCTATGGAAAAGTATGCAAAAGAAGCATGGATGTATCGGTATCCATATACCGAAGGTGCAGACAGCATAAGGCAACAATTACTAAACTATGTAGAAAAAGAAGGATTTATAAATATAGAGCCCTACAGCCGTGATAATATTGACGAAAAGGGACTTTCTGTTCATAACATAACTTTTTCTGTTTCTACATCAGTGCTTTACAATCAAATTATAAGCTTACTTGCAAAGCCCGGTGATGTTGTATTAGTAACAGGTCCAAGCTATGGTCTTTTCACAATAAGAACTGAGCGTTCAGGTGCAGACGTAGAGGTAATTAATCTTGAAAAGGAGGATAACTTTTTAATAAATCCTCATAAACTTGCAAGTAGAATTGACCAAATTAATGAAAGCTTGCAACTTGCATACCATAGAAGGCGTGGATATGTTCCAAGAGTGGTTGCATTTTTAAATGCCAACCCGAACAACCCAACTGGAAAGGTTATGGGAAAAAAGCAAGAAGAATTACTGTGTGATATTTCAAGAGTATGCCAAAAGCGAGGAGTTTTCGTAATTGACGATTTGGTATACAGAGATATCACCTATGATAAGGAAAATATAGCAATGCCAATTGCTACAATTCCAGGAGCATTTAGAAACACCATTTCTCTTTTTGGTTTATCTAAAAGCTATGAAATGGCTGAGTTAAGAGCAGGATTTGTAGTAGCAGATGAAGCAATAATTTATGGAATAGTTAATAAAACTTTCCAAACCATGGATTCTGTTCCAAGCATAATAGGTGAAGCTCTTGTAGGTGCATATAATGCAAAGAAGAAGCGGTATAAGGCTTATGAGGTTTACTTTGAGGAGTTAAGAGAGCTATATGTATACAGGTATAACCTGTTAAAAGCTCTTGTTAACGGAATTGATGCAGCAGAGCCTAAATACAAAGAAAGGATAATAGAAACAGTAATTGAAAACTTAGGTTTTCAAGAGGCAAGTAAAGCTTTATCTGGCATTCCTATGGTAGATTTCCCCGAAAACTTAGAGCCAGAAGCAGGTTTTTTTGCAATTTTGGATTTTACTAAAATTAAGGGAATGAAATACAAAAGGCATACAATAAGAACAGAGAAGGACTTAACAATATTCTTCTATGCAACATCTAGAACAAGGTTTTTAGTAGGTCAATCAATATCCTGGCCATACAAAGATGAGCTTGTAGGAAGAGTAAGCTATGCAATAGATGAAGATAAGCTTATAAAAGGAATGTTAAATATTCATAATAGCATCCTTCTTCTTGAGCCAAAGGACGACTATGAAATTCGTAAAAACGAATTCAAAGACCAGAGCCAGATGGCTCAAATTAAAGTAGATGGGTGGAAAAATGCATACGACTTAATAATTTCTTCAGATTACTTAAACTCCTTGAATTATGAAGAACAAACAAAACGCTATGAGGCAAGTTTTGAGGAATATAAAGACTTAGTACTTGTAGCAGTAAGGAAAGAAGAAGTATTAGGATATGCATGTTATAGCACAACGCCCAATATAGACGACTTCCAGTCAGAGCTAGTAAGCCTTTACATTAAGCCAACTGAAATAGGCAGAGGAATAGGGACATCTTTGTTCATAGAAACCTGCAAGGAATTAAGAAATTTAGGAAAAAACAATATGATAGTTTGGTGTCTTAGCGATAATAAAAATGCCATTAAGTTCTACAAAGGGCTTGGAGGCAAAATCGTAAAGACAAAAGATGCAAAAATAGGAGATAGAAGTTATAAAGAATATGGTTTTTACTTCCAACTAAAATAATAATTTTACCAACAAAAGCAGCCAAATGGCTGCTTTTGCTATGCTTTAATATTCAATTGTAATGCTATTTAGAAGATATCCCCCATATAGTTGTTCACTCCATTCTCTATAAGAGTCATATTAAGTTCCCAACCATCATCAACTACTTTATTATATTTGGTAAGAATTTCATTAGGACTCATCACTGTATCTTCCTTGATAGTTACTTCAGCATATCCTTCAGCTTGACCAAAAGTAAAGAAACCTCCAAATATAGGACTAAATGCTGTCCAACAGCCAGGATATTTCAAGTCTGGAAAACAATAAAGAAGAGGAGAAAGTTTACGCTCCGTAGACATCTTCAAATATACAAGGTTATTGGTGACTTCATTATATTTACCATAGATATATCTTTCAGAATCATATATGGAGGAATATTGTTCCTTCATATAACCCTTAATCTGCCCAGACTCTTCAAGTACGAAGAATCCCTTAAAGTCTGCTGGTGATTTGCCATACCGTCCATTTTGCTGAAACTTACCTTCAATACTGAATACTCTCATACTTTTTCCTCCTTACATTTTAATGCGAGAATATAGTTACTTAGAGCATATTATACTTTTGCCTTTAGGCAAATTTGGTGCCGATGGTGGGACTCGAACCCACATGGTTTCCCGCACGATTTTGAGTCGTGTGCGTCTGCCAGTTCCGCCACATCGGCATATACAAATTTAAGATATCTAAGTACACTGATAAGTTATATGTAATGGCTACTCTCAACAGCTAACTTAACATCGGCATATATATGTAATATTTTATATAATAACAGAAAATAGTAAAAAGTGCAAGGAAAAAAGCAAAAAATAGTGATTTTAAATTCTTTTATTGTTATAATAAAAGAAAAAATAAAAGGAAATAAAAATATGACAAATAAAGAAATAAGAGAAAAAATAGAAGAATTAGCAGATGCAAAATATAAAGAATTTCATACAGGGTTATGCCCAAATAGTAATGAAATTATAGGAGTTAGAGTACCAGTTCTAAGAAACTTTGCAAAAGAAATTGTAAAAAATGAAAATGTAGAAGAATATTTAGAAAATGCTTTAGATAATTCTTATGAAGAAATATTACTACAAGGAATGGTACTAGGATTATGGAAAACTAATATACAAAATTTTTGCACATATTTAGAAAAATTTATTCCAAAAATAAATAGCTGGGCAGTATGTGATGTATCAGTAGCAGGATTTAAAACTACTAAAAAAAATATGGAGCATATGTGGAATTTTATACAAAAATATTTGAAATCAGAAAAAGAATTTGAGCTACGTTTTGCCATAGTAATGCTACTAGATTTTTATATAACAGAAGAATATATAGAAAAAGTGCTAGAAATACTAAACAACACAAAACATCCAGGATACTATGTAAAAATGGCAGTAGCCTGGACAATTCAAGTAGCATTTGTAAAATTCCCTAAAGAAACAATGAAACTACTTAAAAATAATAAAATAGACGATTGGACATATAATAAAGCTTTACAAAAAATTATTGAATCATACAGAGTAGATGAACAAACTAAAGAGATAATAAAAAATATGAAAAGAAAATAGTATAGTTTTAATAAAATTGTACTATTTTTACTTTTTCTATTGTTAAAACCAAATAAACTGTATATAATAATAAAGAAAAATGTCAAAAAAGGTGAAAAAATGTATTATCCATATAATTTAATAGTAGTAGAACCAAAAATAAATAAATGGAAAATATTTATAGTAGTATTGATAGTGCTTGTTATAATACTATTATCTATTTATGGTGGAATAAAATACGCAAAATATATAGAAAATAAAAAGTTTGAACAACAATTACAAAAAGAGCAAGAACAGAAAGAAGAGCAAAAGAAAATAGAAGAAGAAAAAGAAGCAAAGAGGTTAAAAAATTCTAAACCTTTAACGCAGGAACAAATGGGGGCAATAGAAAATATATATACATCAGAAGAAAAAAGAGTATTTTTAACATTTGATGATGGACCAACAACTTCTGTTACACCATTTATATTAGACTTATTAAAAGAGGAAAATATTAAAGCAACATTCTTTGTTTTAGGAAATAGAGCAAAATCAAATCCAGACTTAATAAAAAGAGAATTTGAAGAAGGGCATTACATAGCAAACCATGGTTATACTCATAAATATAGTAGCATATATACAAATAGTCAAACAGTATTAGATGAATATAACTATACAGAAGGTTGTATACAAGATGCTTTACAAAACCCAGATTATCACTCAAGAGTATTTAGGTTTCCAGGAGGAAGTGTAGGTGGTTACTACAAAAATATAAAAATGGAGGCAAAAGGGTATTTAAGGCAAAATGGAATAGTTTCATTAGACTGGAATTCATTATCAAAAGATGCAGAAGGAGCAAAAACAAAAGAAATGCTACTTCAAAATGTAATAGATACAGTAGGAAATAAACAAAGTGTAGTAATATTAATGCATGATGCAGCAGATAAAATTTTGACGTATGAAACACTACCAAGCGTAATACAATATTTAAGAGAGAATGGATATAGCTTTAAAAATTTATACGATATACTAGGAGATGGATAATATGGAATATGATGTAATTATAATAGGAAGTGGGCCTGCTGGAATATCTGCGAGTTTATATACAGCAAGGGCAAACTTAAAAACACTTATAATTTCAAAAGGAATAGGAATATTAGAAAAAGTAAATAAAATAGACAATTATTATGGTTTAGCAAGTGATTTAACAGGAGAAGAGCTACAAGAAATAGGAATAAATCAAGCAGAGAAATTAGGAGTGGAATTTGCAAAAGATGAGGTTGTTAAAATAGATTATGAAGAAAGCTTTGTTGTAGAAACTATAAACAGCAAGTACAAAGCAAAAGCAGTAATAATAGCAACAGGAACATCAAGAAAAGCACCTAAGATAGTTGGAATAAAAGAATATGAAGGAAAAGGAATAAGCTATTGTGCTACATGTGATGCATTTTTCTTTAGAGGAAAAGATGTAGCAGTATTAGGAAGCAAAGAATATGCACTTCACGAAGCAGAAGAATTAGGAAGGGTAGCAAACTCTGTAATTATACTCACAAATGGTGAAGAGAGAGTAGAAAATAGAAGTATAGATTTTATAGTAGAAGAAAAGAAAATAAGAGAATTTCGTGGTGGTGATAGTATAGAAGAAATACATTTTGAGGATAATACTATAAAGAAAATAGATGGAGTATTTGTAGCAGTAGGTACAGCAACAAGTAGTGATTTAGCAAGAAAAGTAGGTGCAAGAATAGATGAAAAAGGGAATATAATTGTAAATGAAAATATGAGTACAAATGTACCAAATTTATATGCTTGTGGAGACTGCACAGGAGGAATTCTACAAATAGCAAAAGCAGTATATGAGGGAATGGTAGCAGGGATGAGCATAATTAAGAGCATAAAAAATATATAAATATGGAGGTAAAAATATGAAAGTTACAACTGAAAACTTTGAAAAAGAGGTATTAAATTCAGAGGTGCCAGTATTGGTAGACTTTTTTGCAACTTGGTGTGGACCATGTAAAATGATGAGTCCAATAGTAGAAGAACTTGCAAAAGAAATGAAAGGAAAAGCAAAAGTATATAAAGTAGATACAGATGAGGAACAAAACTTAGCATTAAAATATGGAATAATGAGCATACCAACTTTTATAGTATTTAGAAATGGAGAACCAGTAGGTAAAGCAGTTGGAATGAGGGATAAAGAAGAATTAGTAAAATTATTAAATTCATAAAAATGAATATGTTTTGAAGAATTTTCGCATTAAGTATTGACATTTACTAACAAAGTATGCTAATATAAATATTGTCGATATGACATGCGGATGTGGCGAAACTGGCAGACGCGCTAGACTTAGGATCTAGTCCGAAAGGGTGGGGGTTCAAGTCCTCTCATCCGCACCAATGACGTATCTGTTCGAACTAATAGAACAGAAAAATATGAAAATCAATCAGTAAGATGGTTGATTTTTTCTTTTGCTCAAAATATAATTCATTTTCAGTATGTATAAAATCAGTAAAGTTCATTAAAGAAAATACTTAATTAATAAATGAGGATAAACTTATTGCTTTGCAGATCCCCGAGTTGTATTAGTAGGACACAACTCATAGGGGGAAGACTTGTGGCAAAGCTAAAGTGCTATAAAAAATACTTTGTATTTTTTTAGCTTTTGGCTAATATTGTACATGATTTTATTTCATAAAATCGGCACATAAACAAAGACGTGACATATTAAATTGAGCAAGTTTGAATTTAGAAATTAAGTGACTTTTATTTGATGAAGAAATTTCAAAGGAAGTGCTTTATGTAACAAGAATTATATAAAAAAACAAAGTTGTCAGATATATGTTATTTTGTATTAAAGTAATTTTAATACTTGTTTTAAAAAAAATATATTGTTATAATAAAAAAGAAATGGAGAGTAATTATGTTTGTAGAAAAAAATAAAGAGTATATAGTACAAATTATAGATAATGGTATGGAAGGTGAAGGAATAGCCAAAATAGATGATTTTGTAATATTTATACCAAATGCTATAAAAGGAGAAAAAGTTAAGATACTTATATTAAAAGTATTAAAAAGTCATGCTTATGGAAAAATAATAGAAATATTAGAAAAATCAAAGTATAGGATAGAAGAAGATTGTACTACATATAAAAGATGTGGGGGATGTAATTTAAGACATATTGACTATGAAGAAACTTTAAATATAAAACAAAGAAAAGTAGAAAACTTAGTAAATAAAACTCTAAAAGGTAATAATATAGAAGTAAAAAATGTAATAGGAATGGGGAATCCTTATGGCTATAGAAACAAAGCACAATACCCAGTAGGAATGAATAAATTAGGAGAACCAGTAATTGGAGTATTTGCTGAGAGAACACACGAGATAGTACCAATGCAGAAATGTTATATACAAAATGAAATAGCAGAAAAAATAGCATTTGCAATATACAAATTTATTAAAGAAAAAAATATACCAGTATATAATGAAAGTAATAGAAGCGGAATAATAAGACATATAGTAATAAAAGTAGGAATTCGTACTCATGAAATAATGTGTATACTAGTATTAAATAGTAAGAGCATTCAACATGAAAGTGAATTAGTTGACATGCTAGTAAAAGAATATAATGTAAAAACAATAGTAAAAAACATAAACGAAGAAAATACAAATGTAATATTAGGTAAGCAAAACATAGTACTTCATGGAGATGGATATATATATGATATATTAGGAGAATATACATTTAAAATATCACCAATGTCATTTTATCAAATAAATCCAGTACAAGCAGAAGTATTATACAATATAGCAATAGAAATGACGGAACTAAGCAAAGAAGATATATTATTTGACTTATATTGTGGAATAGGAACAATTGGAATTTTTGCTTCTACGCATGTGAAAAAAGTCTATGGAATTGAAATAGTAGAAGAAGCAATTAAAGATGCAAAAGAAAATGCTAAAATTAATAATATAAAAAATATAGAATTTTATGCAGGAGATGTAGAGAAAATATTTGCAAATTTAATAGAAAAAAAACAAGTATATCCAGATGTAATAATAGTAGATCCACCAAGAAAAGGGTTAGATGAAAACACAATAAACAACATATTAGCAGTAAAACCTAGAAAAGTAGTATACATTAGTTGTAACCCTGCAACAATGGTAAGAGATATGAAATTACTAGAAGAAAAATATGAAATAAGTGAAATTCAGCCAGTAGATATGTTTCCATTTACATCACACGTGGAATGTGTAGCAGTGCTACAACTAAAACAAGACATGTAATACTTGATTTTGATATGGTTTCGGAGATTATAACTTTTGAGGAAAAAGGCAAATTTGGAAGAGAAAAACATCAAAATTTGGGTGTGAAAGTTAAAGTGGTTGCTTAAGTGGTAAGTGGAAACACATAAATTGATTTTTGAAAAATTGAGCAATGTATTTGAAATATTGAGAAATTTGAAGTTGTATCTACAGCAAGCATAACAGGTATAGGTTGTGTTGATTAGTAGATATGAGGTAAAATTAGGTATTTCAATAGATAGAAGAAATTTATTAAAATGAGTTATAGAGAATCTTTATAAAATAGGTGTCAGTAGATATATGCTGATGTCTATTTTTTTGTC
>JAAVZD010000073.1 GCA_022791475.1 Clostridia bacterium
TAAACAGGTGCAACTGAATACTGAATTGAAAAAGCTGAAAAAAGCGTTGGAGGAATTATTATGACTGAAAAAGAGGCAGTAGATATTTTTGAAAAAGCTCACTTTTTACATGACCAAAGCGACATGAAAAGGGATATTGAGAGTATCCGTTATGTGCTATCGCAGAAACCAATTGATATGCACCAAGTCAGAATGCAAATAGATACAGTCAATAGGAAACACCCGGAAAATGTAGTTGTATTCAACCTGATTTTCCCACTGCAAGGGAATAGAGTGCTGTTAGCCTCTGCTTCTGATGTTAATCTGATTTCTGATCTATCATGGAAACTGGACTATTTACAAGCAAAACAAAAGGGCAAAGCCTTTGATGAATTTTGCAAAACGATGAGAAAAATTGCCAACGAACATCAGGATGGAGGTTTGAAGTGATGGATAAGCTGAAAATGGAAACGCCTGATCTGGCTCAGGCCCACATTGAAAAACTTGCCGCCCTGTTCCCTGCCTGCGTGACCGAGGCCCGGGGCGTGGACGGTAAGCTGAAAAAGGCGGTCAACTTTGAATTGTTGCGGCAGATGTTGTCCGACGTGGTGCTGGAGGGCGATGAGGCCTACGAATTTACCTGGGTGGGCAAGAAGGCTGCCATTGTGGAGGTTAACCGTCCCATCCGCAAGACCCTGCGGCCCTGTCCGGCGGAGAGCGTGGACTGGGACAGCACCGAGAACCTCTATATTGAGGGCGACAATCTGGAAGTGCTGAAGCTGTTGCAGGAGAGCTATCTGGGCAAGGTGAAGATGATCTACATCGACCCGCCGTATAATACCGGCAACGACTTCATCTACCGGGACGATTTTGTCCAGAGCCAGGAGGAGTACAGCGAGCAATCTGGTCAGGTGGATGAGAACGGCGACCGGCTTTTTAGGAACACGGACAACAACGGGCGGTTTCATTCCGATTGGTGTAGCATGATTTTTTCCCGATTGAAGCTTTCAAAGAACTTGCTAAAAGATGATGGCGTAATTTTTATTTCCATTGATGATAGTGAAGTGAGAAATCTCAAGAACATTTGTGATGAGGTTTTCGGTGCTACAAACTTTATTGCACAGTTGGTTTGGCAAAATAAAAAAGGCGGTGGTAATGACGCAAAGCACATAGCCATTGAGCATGAATATATACTTGTTTACGCTCGAAACATTGCATTACTGGGCGAGTTTTATGAAACATATTCGGAAGCCTATATCAAACGATACAAAGAAATAGATAGTGTTGGTAGGTTTTTCTGGGATACATTCAAAAGAAAAGCTGGAAAACAATATTATCCAATTATTTGTCCTGATGGAACTGTATTAGAATATGATGATGATGGCAATGCAATAAGTTGGTTGCGCTCTAAAGCTCGATTTGATGCAGATATTAAAGCAGGTGAAATCCGCATTATCAAAATCGGAGAAAAGTGGTCCGTCCAGTTTAAGCAGAGAATTCCACTCGGAAAAACTCCTCGAAGTATTTTTACTACTGAACCAGTGATTACAGATCGCGGTACTACAAGTTCTGGATCAAACGATGTATATGAATACTTTAAGAAAGATGTTTTTTCAAATCCAAAACCAGTAGATTTACTTCTCTTCCTCTTTGGGTTCGGATTAAGTGATGATGACATTGTTCTTGATTTCTTTAGCGGCTCCGGTACAACTGCTGAAGCCGTAATGAGGTCAAATATCGAAGGAGGAAAGCATAAATATATCCTTGTTCAGTTGCCAGAAAATATTGATCCGATGCGGAACAGTTCTTCCGCAAATGCGAAGCGTATAGCAGAAAATGCTGTTTCAATACTCGATGAACTTGGGCGTTCTCATATTTTGACTGAACTTGCAAAAGAGCGCATCCGCCGCGCCGCTACGAAAATCGCCGCAGACAACCCCGGCAAGCCCTTTGACAGTGGTTTCCGTGTGTTCAAGCTGGATGACACCAACATGAACGATGTATATTACTCCGCCGGGGAGTATAGTCAGGATATGCTCTCTCTGCTGGAAAGCAACATCAAGCCCGACCGCACCGACCTGGACTTGCTGTTTGGCTGCCTGCTGGAGTGGGGCCTGCCTCTGTCTATGCCCCACACCTCCGAGCAAATTGAGGGCTGCACCGTCCACACCTACAACGATGGCGACCTGATCGGCTGCTTTGACGAGAATATCCCCGATACCGTTATCAAGGAGATCGCCAAGCGTCAGCCCCTCCGGGCGGTGTTCCGGGACAGTAGCTTTGCCGACAGCCCCACCAAGATCAATGTGGGTGAAATCTTCAAGATGCTGGCCCCGGATACCAGAGTAAAGGTCTTGTAAGGAGGGGGCGATATGAACGACGGATTTTTGAAAAACATTGCGGATATTTTGGAAAATGCCAGAAAGAACGCCAAAACAGCAGTTAATCTCACCATGGTCTATGCCTATTTTGAAATTGGCCGGATCATCGTAGAGGAAGAACAGAACGGGAAAAATCGTGCCGCCTATGGCAAACAGATTTTGCAGGAACTCTCTGAATATTTGACTGCTCAATTTGGCAAAGGTTTTTCGGTGGGGAATCTGAAAAACATCCGGCAGTTTTATCGTGTTTATGCCCACGACCAGATTGGCGAAACAGTGTTTAGCCAATTCGAGAATCTGCCCGTTACAAAAACAGGCAGACGGTTTTATCTCAGTTGGTCCCATTACCTGAAACTCATGCGTATTGACAATGCGGACGAGCGGCATTTTTACGAAATTGAAGCGGTCAAAAATGATTGGAGTCTGTCGGAGCTGAAACGCCAGTTCAACAGTGCGCTGTATGAGCGGCTGGCACTGAGCAGAGACAGGGACAAGGTGTATGCTCTTGCGCTTGAGGGGCAAGTCCTTGAAACACCGGCGGATGTGGTGAAAGACCCCTATGTCCTCGAATTTCTGGGACTTCAGGAATTGCCCGAATACTCGGAGAGTGAGATGGAGAGCCGGATCATCGACCATTTGCAGCAGTTCTTGTTGGAACTGGGCAAGGGTTTTGCTTTTGTTGGACGCCAGGTTCGGTTTACTTTTGATGAAGAGCATTTCCGGATCGATCTGGTCTTTTATAACCGGCTGCTACGCTGCTTTGTGTTGTTCGACCTGAAAATCGGTGAATTGAAGCATCAGGATATCGGGCAGATGCAAATGTATGTCAATTACTATGACCGCAAGGTAAAGCTGGAGGATGAAAACTCAACGATTGGCATTATCTTATGTAAGGACAAAAACAATGCGGTAGTTGAAATGACTTTGCCGGAGGATAACAGTCAGATTTTTGCCAGCAAATACGAAACAGTCCTGCCCAGTAAGGAAGAACTGCAAAGACTACTGACAGAGCATCTTGGTGACGAGGACGGAGGTGAGGATTCATGAAAATACAGTACAGACACCAAAAATTCCAGGCGGATGCCGCAAATGCTGTCGTTGATGTCTTTGCTGGACAGCCCTATCTGACTCCCACCTATATGATGGACAGAGGCAGCGGCAACTATCAGATCGGTGTCAATGAAGAACGGAACTTTACCGGATTCAGCAATCAGAAAATCGTGCTGGAACTTTCTGACCGTCAGATACTGGAGCAATTGAATAAGGTCCAGCGTGCCAACCAGATCAGACCATCAGAAAAGCTGGAAGGCAGGGAGAACGGCTATAACCTCACAATTGAGATGGAGACTGGTGTTGGCAAGACCTATACCTATATCAAGACCATGTTTGAACTGAACAAGCACTACGGCTGGAGCAAGTTCATTGTGGTCGTTCCCAGCGTGGCCATCCGTGAGGGCGTGTATAAGTCCTTTGAGATGACCCAGGAGCATTTTGCCGAGGAGTACGGGAAGAAGATACGGTTTTCATTTACAATTCCGCCCAGCTGACGGAGATCGACCGCTTTGCGTCGGACAACTCCATTAATGTAATGATCATCAATTCCCAGGCATTCAACGCCAAAGGCAAGGATGCCCGCAGAATTTATATGAAATTAGACGAGTTTCGCTCCCGTCGGCCCATCGACATCATTGCCAAAACAAACCCGATTTTAATCATTGACGAGCCGCAGTCGGTGGAGGGCAAGCAGACTAAGGAACGGCTGAAAGAGTTTCGCCCGCTTTTGACTCTGCGATACTCCGCCACCCATAAAAGCGACAGTATCTACAATATGGTGTTCCGGCTGGATGCGATGGAGGCTTATAACCGGCGGCTGGTCAAGAAGATTGCAGTCAAAGGAATTACCGAGTTGGGAACTACGGCCACTGACAGCTATGTTTATCTGGAAAGCATCAATCTTTCCAAAAGCGATCCCACCGCCACCTTGCAGTTTGAGGTAAAGATGGCCAGCGGCGCTCCCAAGAAAAAGAGCCGCATCGTAAAAATTGGGGACAACCTCTATGATTACTCCGGCGGTTTGGAAGAATACCGAAATGGTTTCGTGGTCAAGCAGATTGACGGGCGGGATGATTCTGTTGAATTTTTGAACGGCATCAAGATTTTCGCCGGAGATGTGATCGGTGCGGTGGATGAAGATCAGCTTCGCCGCATCCAGATACGGGAAACGATTCTCTCCCATATCCAGCGGGAGAGCCAGTTGTTTTACAAGGGTATCAAAGTCCTCTCCCTGTTTTTCATTGACGAAGTGGCGAATTACCGGGAATACGATGCGGCAAATCAACCTGTCAACGGTAAATACGCCGCCATATTTGAGGAGGAATACGAGGACATTGTAGGCGGTATGCAGCTTGCCATTGGAGAGGATGAGTATACCAGGTATTTGCGAGCCATCTCTGCGGTAAAGACCCATGCCGGATACTTCTCTGTAGACGGCAAAGGCAAAATGGTGAACTCCAAGGCGGGGCGTAAGGAAACGACCTCTGACGATGTAAGCGCCTATGAGCTGATCATGAAGAACAAGGAGTATCTTCTCGACCGGGACCCAGTCCGTTCTCCTGTGCGGTTCATCTTTTCCCATTCCGCCCTGCGGGAGGGTTGGGATAACCCGAATGTGTTCCAGATATGCACTTTGAAACAGAGCGGCAGTGATGTCCGCAAGCGTCAGGAGGTTGGGCGTGGCCTGCGCCTGTGTGTCAACCAGAACGGCGAGCGAATGGATACCAATGTCCTTGGGAATGATGTGCATAACATCAACATCCTTACTGTCATTGCCAGTGAGAGTTATGATTCTTTTGCCAAGGGCCTGCAAACAGAAATGGCCGAAGCTGTCGCTGACCGTCCTCGTGCTGTCACGGTTGAACTTTTTGTTGACAAGGTCATCAAAGATGAGCATGGCAACGAACAGGTCATCGACCAGGATACCGCTTCTGCCATCCACTACGATATGATCGTCAATGGCTACATCGACCGCAAGGGTGTACTGACCGACAAATATTATGAAGATAAAGCAAACGGCGAAATCAAAGTGGCAGAAGAAGTTGCGGACTCTGCCGCTTCTGTGATTGAAATCATAGATTCTGTCTATGATTCCCGGAGTATGCAGCCGGAAAATGCCCGTAGCAACAATGTGGAACTGCAAGTGAACGAGGAAAAACTGTCCATGCCGGAATTCAAGGCACTGTGGTCAAGGATCAATGCTAAATCTGTCTATATTGTGGATTTTGATACTGAGGAACTGATCCAAAAAGCCATTGCCACCTTGAATAGCAAACTGCGTGTTTCTAAAATTCACTTTCAGGTGGAAACAGGAGCAATGGATGTGATAAAGTCCAAAGAGGAACTGCTGTCTGGCGCATCTTTTGTGAAAGAAGAAACCGCCAGTTATGGTGCGACTGTGGCGGCAAATTCCAATGTGAAGTATGACCTGATTGGAAAGCTGGTCGATGAAACGGGACTGAGCCGCAAAGCTCTTGTTGCCATTCTGAAAGGCATTCAGCAATTTGTTTTTGGTCAGTTTAAGGATAACCCGGAAGAGTTTATCGTCAAAGCCGCCGCCCTGATTAACGATGAAAAAGCCACAGCAGTTATTGAACATATTACCTATGATGTTCTGGATGACCACTATGGCACAGATGTCTTTACAGACCCAACGATCAAAGGCAGGCTTGGTGTAAATGTGATGAAAGCGAAAAAACATCTGTATGACCATATTGTTTATGACTCCACTGGAGAACGGGATTTTGCTGCCGAACTTGATACAAATACAAATGTGGCAGTTTATGTTAAGCTGCCAGATGGCTTTTATATCGAAACACCAGTCGGTCATTATAATCCGGACTGGGCTATCGCTTTTTACGAGGGAACCGTTAAACATATTTATTTTGTGGCAGAAACGAAAGGCTCCATGAGTTCCATGCAGTTACGATTGATTGAGCAATCTAAAATCCACTGTGCAAGGGAACATTTCAAAGCAACCTCAGGCGACAATGTGGTGTACGATGTGGTGGACAGCTATAAATCGCTGTTGGAGAAGGTCATGCGCTAACAGTTTCGCTACCTTGCAAGCAGTTTCTGCTTGTTGGGGTAGCACCCCAAACCCCTTGAACAGCCCCGTGGCCGTGGCTGGCTGTGCATTTGTTTAACGAATGCTGTTGTTCCTGCTGTGCAGGAACAGGCGGGGCTTGCGCCCCTTATCGGCCGCTATCGGATAGCGGCAAGCTGGGCAAGAGATTGTCTGGACAATTCCCAAATCTAGTCCAAGCAGTTCTGTAAATCTTCAATGTTCGCCGCATAGATGCTCTCGGTTTCGTTAGCCCGCTTGGCGGCTGGTTCAGATTATCGGAACAGCGCCGGAGCATGACAGTAAGCTGGCGCACATCCTTTAGGTTCAGCCTGATACAAATTCTGTCCAGCGCCATCTTGCGGATATATGCGCTCATGTTCAAAATGCCAGCATCCTCCATTTTGAGTTTTATCCTCTCCTTGTCCTCTGGCGAGATGCAGATTTTCAGTTCTTCGGTTGCTCATTGCTTTTTGGTTCCTCTCCTTTGCAAATAAAATCAGCCAATTTTGATTTTCAGCATCATGCCGTAAATCAGATTTTCAAAATAACGGCCGATAATGCGATACGGATTTTTATCTCCTACAACCGAAAGTCCTATTCACCACAAATGAGCCACAGTCATATGTATTTGGTGGCAGAAACCACCCTCTACATAGTAACTCTCATGAATTAATAGTGGTAGAATATACGGCGATGTGTGCTGGAAAGAGCCGAAGTTTTGATGAAGCAGTTACATTGGCAGAATAGAATGAGTCAAATTATTCTGCTTTTGTGATTGATGTATGACGTGCCAGAAGTATGGGTATCCGCCCTTTACCGATTTGTGTAAAGACTGATGCCGGGTTTAAGGTACAGCATGAGGAATGGAAGAAAGCAGATGTAACTCAGGTGCCAAAAAAATGGATGCAGGTATGTGATGAAGTTGAATTTTTGAAGGATATTAAATTGTTTGTCCACAACTGCTCCCATGCCGCCTGCGCTTACGCCGGGTATGTAAAGGGATATACCACAACACAAGATGCGGAACGGGATGATGAAATTGCGGCTCTTATGAAAGGGTGCCTGGCAGAGGCGTCCGCGGGAATCCGCGCGGAATTTCATCCAACTTTAGAACAATTAGAAATGGTGGGGTGCAGCATGAAAGCAAAGGAAGACGAGATAGAACTGATTAGCCGGGTAGCGGAAAACCCTGTCCGAAAATTAGGGAGGCATGATCGTCTTACCGGTGCTGCTATGTATTGCCTAAAACA
>JAAVZD010000129.1 GCA_022791475.1 Clostridia bacterium
GGATGAAGGCCTGCCTGCCCGTCTGGCCCGGGCTGCCCGGGATGGGGTGGCCCGGCTTTTGTCCCAGGCGCCGGAAAGCGTCCGGAAAGACGAATACGTCCGGCTTTATTGCGCTTACGCGCAATGGGCCATGGGCCAAAAAGAAGAAGCCGGTTGCCTCTGGCAAAAAATACTGGATCATATGCCCACCCATTACATGGCCAAGTTAGGCATGGCCCGCTATCGGATGGACAAAAAGGAATATTGTGAAGCCAAGGAACTGCTTTTGCAGCTTTTGGACAAAGACAACCAGGACGAAGAAGCCCTGGAGCTGATGAACGAAACCAATAGCGCCCTGATCCAGGAATACACAAAACGCTTGGACCAGCCGGAACTGGACGAGGCAAAACGAAAAGAAGATACCATCGAGCTTGGATGGTGCCTGTTTCAGTTGGAACGCCCGGAAGATGCCATTGCTTTGATGGAACCTTTTGAGCCGGATGAAGATACGGAATACTCTTATGTAAATCTATTTGGCCGGCTCCTTTACCGGGTGGACCGTTATAAAGATGCATTACCCCACTTGCTGCGTTGGCTGGACCTGATCCGCCAAACACAAGACGACGGTTCGGATGAAAACCGTAAAAGGATCTCCCGGGAATTCCAGGCCTGCCATTTGTTAAGCGGATGTTACTATGGCCTTGAGGACCGGGAACAGGCCCTTCACTATGTAGATACGGCCGCCTCCGCCGCCCAAAGCCTCCGGGACAAGCTGGCCGCTATGCAATATAAAGCATACTTGCTGTTCCAATACAAAGACTATGGCCATTGCATTGATGCCTGCGACCAGGTCATCCAGGAAGACAGCGAATACTACCCTGCCTACCTGCAGCGCCAGGAAGCCGCCTACGAACTCCATAAAGGCCAGCAGGTGGTAGACGACTACTATAACGCCATCCGCATTTATCCGGGGCATTACAAGCCTTATTTGCTGGCCGTCCGCGTATTTTTCTACCATGACCAGTTTAACGACGCCAAAAGCGTGCTGGACCGGGCCAGGGAAAACCAAGTGGAATTCAGCCCCTGCCTGCGGCTCTACGAGATCAAAGTCCTGCGGAACCTGGCCGACAACCGGTCTGACCGGAAAAAGCCCTTGGCGATTGCCGCCGAACTGATGGCAGAGCACCAAAACCCGGAGACCGATATTGAGGATTTGTCCGAGATCGAATACGAGACGGGCCTGCTCCACTGGGACAACAACGACCTGGACAAGGCTTTAGAGCATATGCAGGCCGCCATAGAAGAAAACCCGGAGCGCATGCAGTACCGTATGATCCGCGGCCATATTTACCTGGACCACGAAGAATATAAAAAAGCTTTGGCAGAGTATAACGCTGCCAAAGAACAATATTCCGACTCCCCGGTCCTCCATTATAACTGCGGCCTGTGCCAGGAAGCCCTGGGGATGAAAGCTTTGGCTATAGAATGTTATGAGGAGGCTTTGAAGCATCGGCGTACCCATCGGGAGGCCTGTGAAAAACTGGCCGATTTTTACCAGGACCGTTATCAGGACACTAATGACCCGAAAGATTTTGAAAAGGCCATCCAGTACATGGACCGGCAAATTGAAGCCCGCCCTACCTGCCATGACCTGGTGCACCGGGGATTGTTCTACATGCGCAACATGGACATCGAGAAAGCCATCGCCGATTTTGAGGAGGCGCTGAAATACGGCC
>JAAVZD010000040.1 GCA_022791475.1 Clostridia bacterium
AGACTTGGCAGGCATATGAGAACCGATAGAACTTCTTGCAGCGTCACGAAACATGACAGCAGTATCTTTTCCATATCTGCCTTTCGAACTATCAAAGAGTAGGTTGGAAAGCCTTGTGAGATGTGCATTTGCAACAGCATTTGCACTTGGAAATTCACAAAGCAAAGCATAGACGGATGCCATATGAAGCGTAGGAACAAGTCTTTCCAGCTCCGGGAAAAGAATACAGACAAGTCTTGAAACAGAACTTTTCAATTTTGCCCGTTCTTTGACCTTATCAAAACGATAACGGGTTAGTGACTTTAATTCCTCATTGTGGTAAGATGTATCTGAGTAGAGCCGATTATCCCATAAGTATTTAATCAAATCTGCCCTTGTACAGATGACTCCGTCATGCTCAAAAAGATAATACATGATCCGCAATTCATTTTTTGTAAGCTCTGCCTGTTTTCCACCTGCCTCTATAGTTCCTGTCTCCAACCACAGGGATATTCCCTCATGAGTAAGGTATCTACTCTGTTTCTTTTCCAATCTGTTCTATCGTAAAGGAAGCAAAAATATTCTCAAAATGCTTTATTTCTATATTTATATCCAGCAACAAGTCAACAAGAGTTTTTATCGCAAGAAACTCCTATACTTTTACATTTAACTTTTTTGATCTTTGTGAGAAAATATTTTCAAATTCAGTGGCCATATTCTCTTGTATTCTTGAATATATATATTTATTGCTTTCATATTTTCTCATCCTCTGCACACCATTCAAATTTATTTACAAATCAATCTTTCTTCTGATCTATCAAATCATAACTCAGATCCAAAAAATCCAATATCTTTGCTTCGCTCACCCTTCCACCCAACAACATTGTAATCCAGTACTTTTTATTCATATGATATCCCGGAAGAAAACCATAAGTCTGTGTCAGAAGTCCAACCATATCCGGTTCTCACTTCACATTGATGACATCTACCATGCTCTCTTCTTCTAATCCCAACCTAGATTTTTCAACCTGCATCAGCACTGCATACCACTTTCCATTTTTATGCCGAAGCACTGCACTTTTCGGTGATGTTTCCCAGAGATACTCTGGAACTGTTCCATATTGGTTTTTTACATATTCAAAAATCTCTTCTCGTTTCAAATATTCCACTCCCTGATTACTCTATTTTATCAATCTCATGATTGTACTTTTTGTATTTATCAACAGGCAGGACATTAGCCCTGCCCACCTTTTCTATTATAGCATTGTTCCTCTGCTCCTACAATGCAATCCATTCTTTGATTTTTTCTCATTTTTTAATATGTAACCAGTCCATATCCCAAAATGGACTGGGAATTCACTGTATAACTATTCTGCTTTACTGCATCTCCACTATTTCCTTCAATCGTATGTACCGTAGTTCCATCACAGCTTTCCACGATTCCTACATGGTCACTGGCTCCATCCTGATTCCAGTCAAAAAAGATGAGGCTTCCTGGTGTCGGAACACTTCCACCACCTTGCCATTTTCTCTTTGCCTGAAACAAAGCCACACCGTCCGTACAAACAGAAAACTTTGGCACTACTTCCTTTTGAATAAATCCTGCCTGATCCGCACACCAGTTGACAAAACAGGCACACCATTCTTCCCGACTGTCAAATCCATACCATGACCAGAACTTCTGGCCGCCTTCGTTCCCCAACTGGCTTTTCGCAATGGTCACAAGCTGCCCATTTCCAAAAAGTCCGGCAAACAATCCCCCGCCGGAATAATATCGAAGCACATGGGGTACATACTCCGGATCGCCATACCTCCAAGTTTTCCCCCGCCCCAAACCGTGCGTGACAGTTTCCCATCACACGGCTTTCCATCCATATGTTTCCTTTTCTAATTAGTACACAATTCTCAACAAATGACAGACATTGCTATCTGTTCACGATTTCTGAATCTTCTTTAGTTCGGTTTCTGCTGCCGCAAGCTGTTCCTCTCCGGCTAATATTTGTTTCTCGCTTTCTGCAAGGTTCGCTTCTGCTTTTGCAAGCTGCGTTTCACCATCGGATATTTGTTTTTCACTTTCTGCGATTTGAGCCTCTCCGTTTTTCAATTCCTTTTCGCTTTCATTTAAAAGCCTTTCGTTTTTCGTAATCTACGCTTCACCATCTGCAATCTTTACTTCACCATCCGACAGTTCGTTTTCCCCATCTTTGATTTCTTGTTCAGCATCCGCTATTTTTATCTTTCCATTCTCCAGCTCTTTCTTTGCATCTTTGATCTGTGTAATCTGCTCTGCTGTCATAAATTCGGCATAAGCAGGATCTGCCGCCACATTTTCTTCCAGATAGCAAACCAGATCGTACATCGTTATCTTTTCATATTCAGAGGTATCTTGGTTCTCCCGATACATTTGATATAACATTTTCGCTTGCGATTCTGTCATATCCATATCTTTTGCAAGCTCTTCGTATGTATACTCCTTACCAATCGTATTGGAATAATCCTGCACAGAATTTACTTCATCCTGC
>JAAVZD010000130.1 GCA_022791475.1 Clostridia bacterium
AGCTGGCGGCGGACACCTATGAGGAGGTCCAGCCCCCCCGCCGCGGCGTGGGCGGCAGCATCACCGTCCGGCCCAGGAGCGTGATGGTCCTGGTGGGCCGGTAGGCCGCCCGCCGCCCTCCGAAGGACGGACAAGGCCCCCTATTGGGGCAGCTCCCGTAAGGAGGTGCCCCCAATAGGGGGCCATAAATGACAAGCTGTAATTACTTTCATCAATATAAAAATCAGCATTTATAGTCGACGCACTTGAAAATCGGTAAAGTTCGGCGGGGGCCTTCACGGCGAGGGGCGCTATTCCACGGGGAACTCCGGGAAGCCCGCCGCTCCGGCCGCGATGGCGTAGCGGGGGAAGACCACCACGGGCACGCCGTCCTCCCGGATGTAGAAGGACGTGTCCTCGTCCACCGTGGTGAAGCCGCCCTGCTCAGGGACGAAGAAGCAGCTGAAGCCGTCCTCGTCCGCGCTGGCGTCAATCTGCTCCTGAATGGCCGTGTTGCAGATCTCCACCCAGTCCTCCCCCAGCAGGTCCCGGAGGGTGACGGGCCGGTTCTCCGCCAGATCCAGGTTGTAGCAGTACCGCTCCTCCCTGGAGGCGACCCAGCCCTCCCCAAAGCTGACCACAAAGGACAGCCGCGTGTCCGTCTGGGACTTGATTTCATAGTCCACCATGACGTCCATCTCCCGGTCGCCCCACTGCTCCTGCGTGCCGCCGGTGGCGAAGAAGGCGGTCCGGTAGTCCTCCCAGTCCTGCCGGGCCTGCTCCAGGTGCCGGTCCAGCCGCTCCTGGATCAGGGCGTTGACGGACGACGCCAGATCGCTCTCCGACTCCACCTGGGGAACGTCCACAGAGTAGTTGACGCCGTCCTCCGTCTTCTCGTAGCTGACAAAGGTCAGCACCTGGAAGACCCGCCCCAGGACGGGCACGCCGGCGGCCGCGCGGGCGACGGCGGGGGAGATATTCAGTGCCGCCACCATCACCGCCAGGCAGGCGGCGGCGCTGAGCCAGCGGCGGCGGCTCCTCACCCGTGCCCTGTGCGCCGCGCGGCCCTGGCGGAGGCCCGCCTCCACCCGCGCCTCCAGCTCGTCGGGAATCGGGATGCTCTCATACGCTCTGCGCGCTTCATCCAGTCGTTTCATGTGATTTCCGCTCCTTCCATCGAAATTCTCAGCTTTCTGAGGCCGGCATAGAGCCGGCTCTTCACGGTATTGATGTTGCTGCCGGTAATGGCGCTGATCTCCTTCAGGGAGAGCTCCTCGTAAAAGCGCAGCCGGATGACCGTGCCGACCGCCTCCGGCAGCGCGTCCACCTGCCGCGCCAGGCTGTCGTCCGCCGGCAGCGGGTCCTCCCGGCCGGCCTCCTCCCACTCGGAGAGGGGCACGACCCGCACCCTGCGGCGCAGGATGTCCTGGCAGACATTCATCAGAATCCGGTAGAACCAGGTGCGCATGGCGTCGGGACTGCGCAGGCTGTCCTGCCGCTCCAGCGCCCGGCACACGGCCGTCTGTACCGCGTCCAGGGCGTCCTCCCGGTGATGGAGGCAGCTGTAGGCCAGCCGGTAAAATTTCTCCCGCTCCGCCACGAGATAGGCGGACAGGGCGTTTTCCCCCGGGGTTGACATAGTTCTCAACCGTCCTTTCCTGAAAATTTGCAGGCCTGCTGAATGGTGACGTCTA
>JAAVZD010000131.1 GCA_022791475.1 Clostridia bacterium
AAGCCCTACGGCGTCGTCAATGGCAACTACCATAAGCAGCAGCCGGGTAAGCGGCCCGTCTGCCCGGTACTGGCGCACCACCATAAGCGTTGCGGCCGGGGCAGTGGCGGCGGCAATGGCGCCCAGGGTGATGGCAGAGGGAACCGAAATCGCCGAAGGCACTACCATGTGTAGCCCAACCAAGGCCATATCTACCACAATGGTAGTAATGACAGCCTGAAAAATCCCTACGGTAATGGCCTGCCGCCCCATGGTGCGAAGGTCGGCCAAGCGGAACTCATTGCCAATGGTAAAGGCAATAAACCCGAGGGCCATATCCGAGATAATCCCCAAAGCGCCTACCTCTTCCATGGAATGGAAGCCAATTCCTGCAAACCCCAGCTTCCCGATACAATACGGCCCCAGAAGGAGGCCCGTAATCAGATAGCCCGTAACCGCGGGCAGCCCCACCCGTTTCATCAGCCGCGTCATTAAAAGCCCGCTGACAAGGGCAAGGGAAATACATAAAAGTACATTCTGCATAATGTAACATCCTTTCCAATAGCCCGTCCAATTCCAGGGCGCCGGCTTCCGGGGGAGCCTGTCGGCATCGCTGTAAACGTCCTGGCCTGCCACAGCCTATTTTCTGTATTTTAACGACATAAATATACTACATTTCCTTTAAAAATCAAGTACAACCCTAAAAATTCCGGTACCTTTACCAATATGGTGGAAAATATAGGAAAATGACCGATAATTATTAAATTTTTCTCCGCTTTTCAACAAATTTGCAAGCCCGCGCAGGCTATGCGCGGCCTTGCAGCTGCTTCCCTATACAATCCATATATATTTTTTTAAAATCCGGGATAAAAGTTTGTAGATTTTAGCAAAGGAAAAATACACAAAAACGAATAGCCGGATCCCCTCATCCGCATTTACAAACCTTTTCGGCCTCTTTCAACCTTTTTATTTCTACCAAGATAATGTCGTCCCCAATTTGCTTCACATCGCAAAAAGGGATTACAAATTCCTTCTCCCTGCCAAAAATCCCGCACAGGCACCCCGGGCCCGGTATGATTAAATGGGTGATCTGGCCGGTTTTCTCGTCAAATTCCACATCCCCCACATACCCCAGGCGTTTACAGTCACAAATATTGATCACTTCTTTTTTTTTAAGTCAAAAATGCGCATACCCTACACCTACCTCTCCTTAAGTGTATGATATGCGCATTCTTCCTTAATGGTTCCGAAATGCCCGTGCACCGGTTGGGGGCGCTTTGCCGCCTCCATAGCCAAAGGCCCCTTACGGCCCCCAAAGGCACTTCCGTAACCTGAAACCTTTGTTAAAACAGCGGCACCACAGCGCCTTCATAGGTTTCTTCTATATAAGCTTTCACCTCATCGCTGGTTAAAGCTTCCACCAAGGCCTTAACCGCCTCGTCGCCCTCATGGCCTTCCTGCACGGCTACCACATTTCCATAAGTAGTGGCCGCAATGGACTCGGAATCTTCCACAGCCAGGGCCTCGGACACTTTGAAGCCGGCCTCAATGGCATAGTTCCCATTGATAACAGCAATGTCCACGTCTTCAACCACCCGGGGGATCTGGGCCGCTTCCACTTCATACAGGTCCAGGTTCTTGGGGTTTTCTACAATATCGTTTTTCGTCACGGTCAAATCCGCGCCCTCTTTCAGTTTAATCAGCCCCTGGGCTTCCAAAAGAAGCAGCGCCCTGGCTTCGTTGCTGGTATCGTTGGGGACCGCAACCCGCGCGCCGTCTGCCAGCCCTTCCAGGGAAGAAGCTTTCCCTGCATAAATGCCAAAGGGCTCATAGTGGATGGCTGCGGCAGATACCAGCTTGGTATTGTTTTCTTCATTAAAAGACTCTAAATAGGGCAGGTGCTGGAAATAATTGGCGTCCAGGTCCCCGGACTCCAATGCCAGGTTAGGCTGGATATAGTCCACATACTCCTTGATGTCCAGTTCATAGCCCTTTTGGGCCAAAACATCCGACGCCGCTTTCAAAATCTCCGCATGGGGCGCAGGGCTTGCCCCCACCACGATTTTCTTCA
>JAAVZD010000012.1 GCA_022791475.1 Clostridia bacterium
CTTCGTGAACTTCTCCTATTTTATGAGTTCTACCTGTATAGAATAGAATTCTTTCTGTAGTAGTAGTTTTTCCAGCATCTATATGGGCCATGATTCCTATGTTTCTTGTTCTCTCTAAAGGAAACTCTCTTCCAGCCATTTGGTTTTTCCTCCTCTATCTTGTTTTAGTTCCTGACTTAGGACGCATCTTTCCTTATGGTAAATACTTTAAGGATAATATACATCCTTCGCGGGGTACTTCTATTATTTAAATTTTAGCATTGTTTCCGCATTGGGGACAGTTCCTAATCTAGCTAGATTATTTCATTTTTTTACTTGATATTCTTCTCTATCTTGTTTCCGATTACGAACCGTCCCCAAAGCTATCCTCTTGCTATTATTTTACCATTTGTAATGTGCGAAAGCTTTGTTTGCTTCTGCCATTCTGTGCATGTCTTCTTTTTTCTTGAATGCTCCACCGTTTCCAGCTAAAGCGTCTGTTATTTCTCCGGCTAATTTTTCAGCCATTGTTTTTTCATGTCTATTTCTAGCATATGTAACTAGCCATCTTAAACCTAAAGTTTGTCTTCTTTCTGGTCTTATTTCTAATGGTACTTGGTATGTTGCTCCACCAACTCTTCTTGCTTTTACTTCAAGAACTGGCATTACATTGTTAAGAGCTTCTTCAAATACTTCTAAAGCATCTCTTTGCTCTTTTTCTTTTATGATATCAAATGCATCATAAACTATTTTTTGTGCAACTGTTTTTTTACCGTCTAGCATAACATTGTTTATTAATTTTGTAACAAGTTTGCTATTGTACATTGGATCTGCTATTACATCTCTTTTTGCTATATATCCTCTTCTTGGCACTATTCTTCCCTCCTTTTATTTGTCAGGGGACACACCTTACTCTCTTGTCACTTCCACTTGGGCAAAAGGAATGTCCCCTCCCCTTGTGAATAAGTGTTCAAATAGTTTTAATGTTCTCCCTTTCTAACTATTTAGATACTACTTACTGTATCTACGGTACTCTTTAGAAATTCAATACTAATTTTCTTCTCGAATTTCTATAGTATAGCGCGTATAATCTATTTACAATTTAAGTACCTTAAATTTGTAATTTCTTATATGCACTAACCTAAATTCTATTTTTTAGGTTTTTTTGCTCCATATTTAGATCTAGCTTGCATTCTGTCTTTAACACCAGCTGTATCTAATGTTCCTCTTATTATGTGGTAACGAACACCTGGTAAGTCTTTTACCCTTCCACCTCTTATTAGAACAACACTGTGCTCTTGTAGGTTGTGTCCAATTCCTGGAATATAAGAAGTTACTTCATAACCGTTTGAAAGTCTAACTCTGGCTACTTTTCTTAAAGCTGAGTTTGGTTTCTTAGGTGTTACTGTTTTAACTACTGTACATACACCTCTTTTTTGTGGGCTTCTTCTATCTGTTACTTTCTTTTTCATAGAATTGTAACCATGTTGAAGAGCTGGTGATGTAGATTTTGTTTTTGCAGTATGTCTTCCTTTTCTTACTAATTGGTTAATTGTTGGCACTTAAATTTCACCTCCTTGATTTTTTCTATTTATTGTATCAAATTTTACAATAAAAAACCGTTACGGAAATACCATTTAATGGCATTTTACTATAACGGTTATATTTTATCATTTTTATAACTATATGTCAATATGTTTTACTTATTTTTCTTGGTCTCCGTAGAGTTTTTTTACTTGTTCCTGAGTTAATACTTCTCCTTCTACTTTTTCAATTGCTTCTTCATGATTTATTGTTTGTTCTTCTTTATCCATATGTAAGTTTTCTCTTCTTTGTGCTTCTCTTACTTGTTTTTCTGGATTTTCTATTTGTTTTTCTTGTACCTGCTGTTTTGAATAGAATTTTTTATCTTCTCTTAATGCTGCCTTCCAATCATTTCTTACTATTGCATTTTGTGTTTGTTCACTACTATTATCATATATTTCTCTTTTTGCTGATATAGTAGCTGTATCATTTAGCTCTTTTGATTTTTCTGCAACTTTCATATCTCTTTTTGCATTTTCAGTTTCTTTTACTTCTTGTGCTATTGGTCCTACTTGATTTTTCACATTTTCTGCTACGCTTTTTGCAGTATTACCTACTACTTTTCCTGCTGTTATAGCTGCTACTTTTCCTCCTCTACCAATTGCTAATGCTTTTCTTCCTACTGCCCTTGCTCCCTTATATGCCATAACAAATGGAAATGCTACTGCACCTGCTACCATAGTAGCCCCTGTTGCTATTCCTTTTCCTACTGTTTTTGCTGCATTTTTAACATTATTAATTGCTCTTTCTATTTTAGGATTTTGTGGCCTTTCTTGGTTTTCTTTTCCTAAATTCCTTGCATACATTTCTTTATTTATTTCATATGCTATATCCTCAAATGTATTTTTTATTTTTTTCTGTTCTTTTTCAGTATATTTTCCATTTTTTAAGTTTGCTTTATACTCTTTAGAAGTGTTTATGAATTCTTTTCTTGCTTCTAATATTCTATTTTTATTTTTCTGTGTTTGTTTGTCTGATAAATTTACTAGGCTATTCCTTACTTTATATGCTAATAATTCATTTCTTTTTACTACTTTCATATATTTTAGCGCTGACATATTTTTGTATTTTGCTTCATATGCTTTGTTTTTTGCTCTGAAATTTTCTACTATTTTATGCAATTGTTTACTAGTAAACCTTCTTAAATCTACAAATGTTTTTACTTTTAGTCTTAAAGGCTTTTTTTCATTTGAAATATTTTTATCCATAATATTACCCTCCAAAATTTTATTACCTATTTATTATTTTACCATAAAATGACATAATTTTCAAGGATTTTATGTAATTGTAATATAATCTTAATATTATGAATTTTGTTATTTCTTATTTTGAAATTACATAATTTTGTTGTTCAATTTATCCTTTAGTTCTAATATTGCTCTATCCGCTAGCTTTCCATATTTTACTTTTTTGTCTTTTATCTTTTCTTCTAACTGTGGAAGTATTCCGAAATTTGCATTCATTGGCTGAAAATTTTCTTTATTTTCTACTATATAATGTGATAATGCCCCTATCATTGTTTCTTTTGGAAAGATAATATTTTGTTTTGTTTGTTTAAATTGCTCTATTGCATTTAAAGCTGCTACCATTCCTGAACTAATAGATTCAACATAGCCTTCTACGCCTGTTATTTGCCCTGCAAAATATATATTTTCGTATTGTTTCATTTGATATTTCTTATTTAGTAGTTTTGGTGAATTTATGAAGGTATTTCTATGCATTACTCCATATTTTACAAATTCAGCATTTTCTAGCCCTGGCAACTTTGAAAATACTCTTTTTTGTTCCCCAAATTTTAGGTTTGTTTGGAAACCAACCATATTAAATAATGTTCCTTCGCTATTATCTTGCCTTAATTGTATTACGGCATATGGCCTTTTAGCTGTTCTTGGGTCGTCAAAACCTACTGGTTTTAGTGGTCCAAAACGAAGCGTATCTAATCCTCTTTTTGCCATCACTTCTATTGGCATACAGCCTTCAAATATTTCTCTTTTTTCAAATTCATGTAGTTCTACTACTTCCGCATTTACTAATTCTTGTACAAAATTTTCATATTCTTCTTTGTTCATTGGAAGGTTTATATAGCTTGCCTCTTGATTTTTTAATCTTTCTTTCCATTCTTCTATTGTTTCATCTTTTTTCTTTTCTTCATCATATCTATTTCCATAAAAAGCTATATCAAAGTTTATACTATCTTTTTCAATAATTGGAGCTGCTGCATCATAAAATGCAAGTTCTTTTTCTCCTGTTAGTTTCTTTATTTCGTTAGCCAAATTTTCTGAAGTTAAAGGACCTGTTGCTATTATTACTATTCCTTCTTTTGCTAAACTTTCTATATTAGTTACTTCTTCTCTTATAATTTCTATGTTTGGATTACTTTCTAACTCTTTTGTTATTTTTTCAGAAAACTTTTCTCTATCTACTGCTAGTGCTTGTCCTGCTGGCACACTTGTTTTGTCGGCTGTTTTTATTAATATGCTATCTAATAAACGTAGTTCTTCTTTTAATAAACCACATGCATTTGTATGTAAATTAGATTTAAAGGAATTACTACATACTATTTCTGCTAAATTCTTATTAGAGTGTGCTCCTGAAAATTTTTGTGGTTTCATTTCATATAATTTTACTTTTATTCCTGCTTTTGCTATTTGGTATGCGACTTCTGAACCTGCTAAGCCTCCCCCAATTATTGTTATATAATCTTTCATTTTTTACCTTTCTTTATCCATTTTTTCTTTTTTATACTCTTCCCAAGATTCTGCATCTTTTCCTTTATTGTGCTTTTCTTGCATTAGTTCATATCTTAATGTATTTAATTCTTTTTGCTTTTATTCAAAATCTTTTGCATCAAAATTAAACGCTTCTATCATTAAACTTTTATATGCTTCAATTACTTTTTCTAGTTTTTTAATTTTCTTGTTTATATCTATATTTGTACTAATATTATAGTCATCATATTCTTCAATTGCTTCTTCTAATATTTCGTTTAATTCTCTTTCTCTTTTTTCATCTTCTTTTCTTTCAAATTTTTCCATCCAACTACCCATAAAAATGCCTCCTTTTCTATTTATTATATATTCTATTTTTAAATTTGTCATTATATTTTTAAAAAATTATGTCATTTATTGTCGTATGTTTTTTGTTAATATTATGTAATTCGTGTTGTATAATATTTTTGCTTCTAATTAGAGAGTATTCTTGAAAATGAGGTGTTACTTCATGAATAAATTCGTAATGCTTTTTGTACTTATTGTTATTTATTTAATTCTTAAATTATTTAAATAATACATAGTACAAAAAATTACTCACGAGCTCAATTCGTGAGTAATTTTTTTGTTACTTTACTTTAAATTCGTAATGTTTCTTGCTAATATTATATTACTATAAATTCGAATATATGTCAATAATATTTACAATAATTTCCAGAATTATTTGAACAACTCCATAATTTCTTCCTTAGAAAGTTTATTTATAAATGTTTCGTTTGTTGATAACATGTTGTCTATTAGTTTTGCTTTTCGCTCTTGTAGTTCGTATATTTTTTCTTCTATTGAATTTTTTGTTATTAGTTTATACACTTGTACATTTCTCTTTTGGCCTATTCTGTAAGTTCTATCTGTTGCTTGGTTTTCGGCTGATAAGTTCCACCATGGGTCGTAGTGAATTACCATATCTGCTCCTATTAAGTTTAAACCTGTTCCTCCTGCTTTTAGTGATATTAGGAATACTTTTATTTCGTCATTTTCGTTAAATTCATCTACTAGTTTTATTCTTTCTCCTACTTTTGTTTGACCTGTTAATTTTGAATATCTTATTTTGCTTTCTTTTAGTTTTTCTTCTATTATTGGGAACATTGCTGTATATGTTGAAAATAGTAATATTTTGTGTCCTGCATCTACTGCATCTCTTATTACTTCTACACATTGATTTAATTTGCTACTTTCCCCTTTATAATCATTTAAAAATATGCTTGGATGGCAACAAATTTGCCTTAACCTCATAAGTAATGCTAAAATTTTAATTTGACTTTTTTGGAATCCGTTTGCATTTATTTCTTCCATTGCTTCTAATTTCGCATTTTGTAAGTATGATAAATATAGTTTTTGTTGTTCATCTTGCATTTCATTATTTAGAACTGTTATTGTTTTATCTGGAAGTTCTGTTAATACGTCTTCTTTTATTCTTCTTAGTATAAATGGCTCTATAAGCATTTTTAGTTTTTTCATTGCTTTTTTGTCTTCATCTTTTACTATTGGAACTTCATATAATTCTTTAAATTTTCTATATGTGAATAAATAGCCTGGCATTATAAAGTCAAATATAGACCATAATTCTGATAGTGAATTTTCTATTGGTGTTCCTGTAAGTGCATATCTTGTATTTGCATTTATTTCTTTGACTACTTTTGCATTTTGTGTATTATTATTTTTAATATATTGAGCTTCATCTGCAATTATAAATTTGAATTCATATCCGAAGCTCTTTATATATATCTATATCTCTTTTTAGTAAATCATATGATGTTATTGCTATATTATATTTTGGTATACTTTTTATTTGTTTTTTTCTTTCATTACTATTACCACGAATTACAATTGTTGTTAATTCTGGAGTGAATTTTTTTGTTTCGTTTTCCCAATTAAGTGTTAGCGAACTTGGGCATACTACAATTGTAGGCTTTGGGCTTTTTTCTTTTTGAACATAGTTTAAAACAACTGATAACAGTTGAATAGTTTTTCCAAGTCCCATATCATCTGCTAAAATTCCTCCAAAGTTATAGTTATCTATTACTTTTAACCATTCATAACCTACTTTTTGATAATTTCTAAGTTCTGCATTTAAGTTTTGTGGTAATACTATTTCTTCATTAAAGTTTTTATCTTCTATTTTATTAATTAGACTTTTATATTCTTCGTTTTTACTAATTTTTGTTTTTTTAATGCTTTCTAATATTCTATCTAAATATAAACTTCTGTATATTGGAAGTTTTAGTTCTCCTTTTTCTAATTCTTCATAAGTAATACCCATTCCTTTTGATAAGCTATCTATAAAATCTATTGTTTCATTTTCTTCTAAGTTTATGAAACTTCCATCTTTTAGCCTATGATATTTTTTCTTCAAATGATATTTTTGCATAATTTCTTTAAGCTCTGATGGGTCGAAGTCTAAAGCACCTAAGTCTATATTTAGTAAATTGTTTTCTATTTTCACTCCTATATTTGTCATTTTTGGTTGTTTTATTTCTTTTTGTTTAAAATTGTCTGTTGCTAATACTTCAAATTTTTTCATATAATTTTCTATATCTATTGATAAAAAATTATATATTGCATCTTCTGAAACTAGAATTAATCTTGCTTTTTCTACTTCAAGCATGAAACCTGTTCTTCTAAACATTTCTAATACTTCATCTTCTTTTGCTATATCTCTTGCAAATTTTAAATTTGGTTCTAATAATGGATTAAATTCTTCTTTTCCATATACAAATTTTATATCAGCGGTAATATAATTTCTATTATCATAGTCTAAATATAGTTTAACATATAAGTCTTTTGGAACATATTTTTCAATTTCTTCCTCATTTAAGTTATTTGTTCCTATTCTATCTTTTACTTTTGGAAACACTATTGAAAACAAATTTGATAGTTCTTCTTTTGGAAATACTATTGTATTAGTAAAGTTATTTCTAAATACTTGTAATAGTTTTAATGTTGTATTCTTAAAATTTTCATCACATTTGTATAATACATTTTCCATTAAAAAGTATATATTTTCTTTTCCTTCAATTACTTCATATTCGTATATATCTATATTTGGAATAATTCTATATTCATTTTCGTTTTCTTTTTCTATATTAAATTTTATATCTGGTGTTTTATTTGAAAATAGTATTTTATTTTCTACTCCTTCTTTTTGAAAGGTAACTTGCTTTCCTTCTAATACATTAAATAGTTCGTCCATTCCACTATTTGAAATAGTTATATAATTATCTTCAATTCCACTTCCATAGTATGTATATGAGTTTGTAGCTTCATTTGTGTATTTTATAATTTCTGCATATTTTAAAACAAAATTTAGAAGTGGCAAAGAATCCTTTCTAAAGTAGTCTTCTTCATGCGTAAATTCTAGCTTTGTTCCATAGCTGTAATATTCTTTATTTCTCATTCTATCATAAAATTCTGGGAACTTTCTTAATTTGTATAATTGTTTATCTCCTATTTTTATTTCTAATTTTAATGTTTTTAAATATGTGTTGTATATTAATTTTGGTTCTAATTTTATTGTGTGTGGCAGCACTTTTTGTTGTAAATTATTATTTTCTTCTTCGTGCATTGGGTAAAATGTATGAATTAATTGCTTGAAATTACGATATTTTTCTTGTTGTTTTCTGTATTTTTTAAATATACCTTCATTATTTTGTATATCTTCTGCTCTATCTGAAAATATTTTGATATAATTGTCGTTTTGGCTAAATTCAATTGCTGTTGCTAAAATATGCTTGCAAGTTCCATAATGTTCATAATAGTCTGGGCAATCACAACTTACATCTTCTATTTCTTTGTTTTCTACTTTTATATGAACATCATAAATATCTCCGTTTCCTTTTACTTTTGAACGGATTTCAAAATTGTTTATATCATCATAAATTGCTTTTGTTATATTTACCTTTTTTTGCCTAACATAGTTTTGGGCTTTCTCTTTTCTAGTTTCTCCTGCTTCTGAGCATAATTCTTTTATTATTTCTGGGTTTATTATCATTTTAATTTCCCTTCTATTGTAATTTTTCTAGTGATATATTATATAATATTTTTTGTTAATTTACAAGGCATTAAATGAAATAAATGAAGCTATTTTTATGTTGTAGGGGCGCAACCTTGTGTCCGCCCATGTTATAAACTCTTTATTATTTAGTAATTACGTTGAAGAAGGGCAGACACAAAGTCTCCCCCCCTACAATATTTTTATTTCTTCTTTGTTGTTTTTCTTTTCGTGGTTTTCTTCTTAGCCACTTTAGCTTTCTTTTCTTCTACTTCTACCGCTTCTTTCGACTCCCATTTTTCACCTATTTGTGGTTTATTCCATGAAATGTAGTTACAGCTTGCTGGGTTATTTTCACATATGTAATAATTTCTTTTTCTTTTTGTTTTTCTTACTTGCACTACTCCACCACATACTGGGCATGGTACATCTATTGTTTCTATTATTGGTTTTGCGTTTTTACATTCTGGGTAGCCTGGACATGCTAGGAATTTTCCATATCTTCCATATTTATATACCATCATTCTTCCACATTTTTCACACTGTACGTCACTTACTTCTTCTTCTAATTTTACGTGTTCTAGTTCTTTTTCTACTTTTTCTAGTGTTACTTTAAATGGTGCATAAAACTCTTTTATTGTTTTTTTCCATGCTTGCTTTCCATCTGCTATTTCGTCAAATTCTTCTTCTATTTTGGCTGTAAATTCTACATTTACTATATCTCCAAAGTTTTCTATTAATAGTTTGTTTACTACTCTTCCTAGCTCTGTTGGTTTTAACTGTTTTTGCTCTTTTTCTATGTATCTTCTTTCTAATATTGTTGTTATTGTTGGTGAATAGGTACTTGGTCTTCCTATTTTCTTTTCTTCTAGGGCTTTTACTAAGCTTGCTTCTGTGTACCTTGGTGGTGGCTCTGTGAAGCTTTGTTTTGGCTCTATTTTCTTTTCTTTTAGAGTTTCACCTATTTCAAGTTCTGGTATTGATATATCTTTTTCATCTTTTTTACTATCTTCAGATTCTACATATAATGTCATGAAACCTTTGAATTTTAGAGTTTGGCCATTTGCCTTAAAGTCATAATTGTTTACTTTTATATTTACTGCTACTGTATCATATATTGCAGCTGACATTTGGCTTGCTATGAACCTATTATAAATTAATTTATATAATTTATATTGGTCATTTGTTAGTGAAGCTTTTATTTTTTCTGGATCTAGCTCTACATATGTTGGGCGTATACCTTCGTGGGCATCTTGTGCGTCTTTATTTGTTTTGTAGTATCTGTTTTCATAGTAACTTTCGCCATACTCACTTACTATATGTTTTCTTGCTGCATTTCTTGCTTCTTCTGAAATTCTTGTAGAGTCTGTTCTCATGTATGTAATCAAACCTACTACGCCTTTTTCTGGTACTTTCATACCTTCATATAATCCTTGTGCTACACTCATTGTTTTCTTTAATGTAAAACCTAATTTCCTTGAAGCTTCTTGTTGCATAGTACTTGTTGTAAATGGTGGTGCTGGTGTTCTTTTTCTTTCACTTTTCTTTATATCATTTACTATGTATTTTCCATTTTTTATGTCTGATAATATTTTTTCTACTTCTTGGCTAGAATGTATTTCTTGTTTTTTACCATCTTTTCCATAAAAATGTGCTTCAAATGTTTTCTTTGTTTTTTCTTCTAATAATGTAGCATATATATTCCAGTATTCTTCTGGTATGAATTTTTCTATTTCTTCTTCTCTATCTACTATTAGTTTTACTGCTACCGATTGTACCCTTCCTGCTGATAAACCTCTTTTTACTTTTTTCCATAGTAGTGGGCTTATTTTATAACCTACTATTCTATCTAGAACTCTACGTGCTTGTTGTGCGTCTGTTAAGTTCATATCTATTTTGCGTGGTTTTTTTATACTTTCTTGTACTGTTTCTTTTGTTATTTCATTAAATGTTACCCTACATATACTGTCTTCTGGTATGTTTAATATATGTGCTAAGTGCCATGCTATTGCTTCTCCTTCACGGTCAGGGTCAGTTGCAAGGTACACTTTTTTTGCTGCTGAAGCATCTTTCTTTAAAGATTTTATTAAATCTCCTTTTCCTCTAATATTTATATATTCTGGTTCAAAATTATTTTCTAAATCTACCCCTAGTTTTGATTTTGGTAAATCACGTATATGTCCCATTGAAGCAACTACTTTTGTACTTCCTCCTAGAAACTTCTTTATTGTATTGGCTTTAGCTGGTGATTCCACTATAATTAATCTATCTGCCATTTACATTTTCTCCTTTATAATCTTATTTAACCATTTTATTTTAAAGTATTTTACTTATTTTTGCAATAGTTTTGGGGATTTTCTTGCTATAAATTGACTTTACTATGTATTATTGTTTTTATTATAATTATTTCTTCTTGGATTTCATAAAAGATTAAAAATTTTCTATATGTAATAAATCTAACTTGATTTTCATGTTTTTTTTCTATGCGTGGAAAACTTTTTAAGATTAAAATTTTATTGATTAAATTATTAATAGTTTTTTTAGCAATAATGGCATTTTTAAATTCATATTTTATATAATATTCTATTTGATAAAGGTCTTCTCTAGCCCTTTTAGTAAAATATATAAGGGACAAATTTCCCATTTGGAAACGTCCCTAATGGGAAGTGTCTAGTCATTATCTTCCTCTGGTGCTTCTACTGGGCAAACTCCTGCACATGTTCCGCATCCTATACATTGTTCAGGATCTATTATGTATTTATCTTCTCCTGGTGCTATGCAACCTACTGGGCATTCTGCTGCGCACGCACCACATTGTATGCATTTATCTGTTATTTTGTATGCCATTTGTTTCACCTCCTAGTCTATGTCTAATTTATCTGTATTAGTTTAAACAGCTAACTTATATTTTGTCTTTTTTACATTCGTTTTACTATTTTATATTTCGTCTTCTGCATTTGTTTTATCCATTTTTTCTAGCTTTTCTAATTCTTGTAATTCTTTCATATGTTCTTTTTCTTCTTGGTCTATTTTTTCGTTTGAGGTATTTTTTATTATTTTTATGTCTTTTCCTTCAAAACGTTTGTAGTAATATTCTCCTTCTGAGTCTTTTAGTTTTACTCTTACTCTTTCTTTAAGTGTTTCTACGCTGTCTACTACTCCTTCTCCATCTTCTGTTTTTACTATTGCTCCTATTTTAGGAAGTTGTTTTAGTTTTTCTTCATATACTTCTTGTTCATATTTTAAACAACACATTAGTCTTCCACAATTTCCTGATATTTTTGATGGGTTTAATGACATATTTTGTTCCTTTGCCATTTTTATTGATACTGTTTCAAAATTACCTAAGAAAGAACAACAACAAAGCTCTCTTCCACAAATTCCGTTTCCGCCAATTCTTTTTACTTCGTCTCTTACTCCTATTTGTCTTAATTCAATTCTTGTTTTAAATATTGTAGCTAAGTCCTTTACTAAATCTCTAAAGTCTATTCTTCCATCTGCTGTAAAATAGAATAATACTTTGCTATTATCAAATTTGAATTCTACATCTGTTAAAGTCATTTCTAGCTTATGCTCTTTTATTTTCTTTTGGCAAATTTCAAATGCTTCTTTTTCTTTTTTCTTATTTTCTTCGAAATGTGCTTTATCTTTTTTTGTTGCTATTCTAATAACTTTTTTTAAAGGTGCTACTACTTTTTCTTCTGGAACACTTCTATTTGCTATTGCAACTTCACCGTATTCCTCACCTTGCGCTGTTTCTACTATAACGTAATCTTTTTTTGTTATTTCTAAATTCCCTGGGTCAAAAAAATATATTTTTCCTGGCTTTTTAAATCTAACACCTATTATATTTTTCATTCTTATTTCTCCTCTATCTTTAATTACATTCTTTGAATATGTTCATTAAAAGCCAATCAATTGTCATATCATAATTGCTATTACTATTTAGCCTTTTCTTTGCTTCTTCTACATACTTTATGCAGTTTATCTTTTGTATTTCGTTTGTTTTTATTAATAATACATTTATATAATCTAATAAGTCAAAAATAATATCTTTACTTTTATATAATACTTCTGAATTATTTAATATATGTATTAAATCTTTTTTATTTAATTTTTCTATTATTTCTTCTACTTTTTGATATTCTTCTTTTAAATTTTGAATTTTTATAGTTTTTCCTATACTTCCACCTGCATGTGAAATAATATTTTGATCTATATTAATATTATTTTTTGTACAATATTCTATAATATCTTGCTCATTTAATTTATTAAAATTTATTTTTATACATCTTGAACGTATTGTGTTCAATAATCTGTTTTCGTTTGATGCAATTAATATTATGGTTGCATACTCTGGTGGCTCTTCTAATACTTTTAATAAGCTGTTTTGGGCTTCTTTTGTCATTGTGTCACTATTGTTTATAATATACACTTTCCTATTTGATGTAACTGGTTTTTCATATATTTTTTGCCCGCATATATCTTATTTGTTCTATTTTAATAGTTTTTTCTTCATTTTCTATTAGCATAAAGTCTGGATGGTTATTGTTTTCAAACTCTATACATGACTTGCATTCATTACAGTTTTCTTTTTTATTTTCGCATAAAATCATTTTTGAAAATTCTTTTGCAAAAAGAATTTTTCCTATTCCTTCTATTCCTATAAACAAATAACTGTGTAAAATATTATTTTGTTCTATGGACTTTTTTAATAGTTCTTTTATTTTTTCATTTCCTATAATATTTTCAAAGCTCACTATTTGCCTCCCTCACGCGGAGCGTGTACTCTTAACTCTTCACTTAAGCTGTTTCTTCGAACTGCGGATAGCCGATGGCAACGCCGCCTATAAATATATTCTATTACCATTCTATAATATTTTTGTTTAGTCTACTTTTCCAAAAAGATTTAGTGGCCAGAATCTAATCCATACTTTGCTTTCTATCTTTTCTATTGGGATGCATCCGAACTTTCTACAGTCCATACTTTCTGTTCTATTGTCTCCCATTGCAAATATATATCCCTCTGGAACAATAAAATCTATTAAGTGTGAGTTTTGAGGATCTGTTATTACTGTATCTTTTAAATAATCTTCTTGTAATTTTTCTTCATTTATATAAACTAAGCCATCTTTTATTTCTACATGCTCCCCTGGAAGTGCTATTACTCTTTTTATATAGCTCATTTTATTTATTTCTAACACATAATAAGTAAAGCTTTCAAACCAATTGTCTGGTTTATACGTATACTCTGCTTTTTCAGATTTCGCATCTAACTGGCTTGGTGCTTCAAATGTTATTATATCTCCTCTTTTATATTCGCCATGAAAGGTCCTTGTCGTTTTATTTAGTATAAGTCTTTGATTTTGTATTAATGTTGGTTTCATAGATACTTGTTTTACAACAGTTGGTGTTCCTATAAAATATCTAATTAGTAATGCAAGTACTAATGCTATTACTATGCAATACACCCATTCTAAAACTTCTTTAACTTTACTATTTATTTGAATCATCATTTTTTAATTTCCTCTCTTGTATTATTGTGATATATAAATTATAATGCTTCTTTAGCTATTTTTCAACTATTTTGTTGGAATTCTTATTACTACTTCGGTTCCTTCGCCTTTTTTGCTTTTTATGTCTATACTAGAATTGTTTTGGTCTAATATTTCTTTTGCTATTGAAAGTCCTAAACCTGTTCCTCCCATTTCTCTTGTACGTGCTTTATCAACTCTATAAAATCTTTCGAATATTCTATTTAGGTCTTCTTCTGGAATTCCTATTCCATTATCTATTACTTTTATATATGCGTCATTATATACAAAACCTACATATATTTTTATTGTACCATTTTCTGGGGTATATTTAATACTGTTGCTAAGTATATTTAGTACAACTCTTTCTATTCCGTCATAATCTGCTTTAACTGGTGGTACATTTGCTGTTACAAAGCATTCTACTTTGTGAGACTTTTTATTTATTTCTAGTTGTAGTTTTTCTTGGCAGTTTTTAACTAAATCTCCTAAATCAAATTCAGTTATTTCTTTCTTTACTCTATTTGTGTCATATCTAGATAATGTTAATAAGTCTGTAACTAGTTTTGCCATTCTTCTTGCTTCTGAAGATATTACATTTAAGAATTTTTCTTGCATATCTTTATCATATTCGCTCTCTAGTAATGTATCTGCATATCCCATTATAGATGTAATAGGTGTTTTTAATTCATGTGATACATCTGCTACAAATTCTTTTCTCATATTATCTAATTTTACATGTTCTGTTATATCTTGTATTACTACCATTATTCCTGATGGTATATCTTTTTCGTCTTTAAATGATGCAAATAGTATTTTTAAGTGTTTTTCTCCTACTGTCGCTCTTTGTTCTAAAGATGTCCAATCTTCCAAATATACTGTTTTTTCTAAATTTATATTTATATTTACTTTTTTAAATATTTTATCAAACGAATTGTGTTCTTCTGATAAATCAAATAATTCTGTAGCTGCTGGATTTATATGAGTTATATTTCCTTCCATATCAAATGCAATAATTCCATCTGTCATATGCAATAGAATTGTTTCTATTTGTTTTCTTTTTCTATTTACTTCATTTAAATTTTCTCTTAATTCCTTGGTCATTATATCAAATGCATTTGTTAATTCATCTACACTTTTTTTCTTTTTATTTTCTTCATTAAATGCTATATCTATATTTTCCCCTGCTGCAATTCTTGGAGCATCTTTTATTAATTTTGTAATAGGATTTAACACCGTTTTTGACATAAACATTCCTATTAATACTGTAATTATTCCATATAAAGCTTCTGCAATAATAGTTATATATTTTAAATTTTTAATTTGTTCATATATAACTTCTGAATATCCTTCTACAGTTGCTAATTTATTTAGACTTAGTCCATAAAAAGCACCTATTGCACTTATTATTATTATTCCAATTATTCCAAATATTAATATAATTTTTAGTTGCACATTTCTTAACATTATCTATTTTCCTTTCAAATATTTCAAAATAATAAATGTAGGTTTACTATTAAAGAATAAAAGGGCGTAATTCGGTATTCCTCTTGGGGATTCCTTACCGATTAAGCCCCTAAATCAAATCCGAAGGATTTGTACTATTTACTCTTCATTCTTCTTAGGTAATCTCTTCGAAGAACGGGTCGCCAAAGGCAGCGACCCCTACACAATAATTATTCATTATTAATTATTCATTCTTCATTATTCACTAATTCTCCAGCGCTATTTCCCGCGAAGCAATATAGTACCCTACTCCTCTTTTTGTTATTAATATTTTAGGATTTGAAGTATCTTTTTCTATTTTTTCTCTAATTCTTCTTACTGTAACATCTACTGTTCTTATATCTCCGTAATACTCATATCCCCATACTTTTTCAAGCAATGTTTCTCTTGTTACTACTTGCCCTGGTTGGTTTGCTAAGTATTTTATTACTTCAAATTCTCTTAAAGTTAGATCTATTACTTCTCCTCTAACTTTAACTTCAAATTTGCTTAAATCTAGGCTTAAATTTCCTACTGTTAGAACATTACTGTTTGCTTCTGAGTTTTTATTATTTGCTTCATTTTCCATAGCTTTTGCTGTTATTTCTGCTTTTCTTAAGTTTGCTTTTACTCTAGCCATTAATTCCCTAACACTAAAAGGTTTTGTTATATAATCGTCTGCTCCTAGTTCTAGTCCTAAAATTTTATCTATTTCTTCGTCTTTAGCAGAAATCATTAAAATTGGTATGTTTAGTGATTGTCTTATTCTTTTACATACTGCTAAACCATCCATTTTAGGTAACATTATATCTAATAACACTAAGTTCGGTTTGTTTTCTAAAGCTATACGTACTCCTTCTTCTCCATCTCCTGCTTCTAATGTGTTATAGCCTTCTTTTTGTAAATTATATACTAGCATATCTACTATTGTTTTTTCGTCATCTACTATTAAAATAGTTTTCTTATTTTCATCCATAAATGTGTTCCTCCCTAGGAAATTTTTAACTTTACTTATTTATATCATATAATATTAGTTTGTACAAGTATTTTTTTTATAATCATTGAAATATTTTAAATAGAAAAAAAAAGTGAATTTTGAAATCCACTTCTTTTTTCTATTTTATAATTTCTATATCTACTTGTTCTTCTTGTTGTTTTTTTATTAATTTTTCTGCTGAATTTTGGTAATTATCTTGTAATCTAGAAATATCATATTCACTATTTCTATATTTGTATGCTCCTTGTAATTTTGTTGTTTTATCTAATAAATCTACTATATCTTTAAAGAATGTTTCTTTGTTTTCTATATTGCTGTCTACTACTTCGTCTCCATGTGTATTATATACAGCTACTGTTTTTCCATCTATTCTAAAATCATAAATTGTCATTTTCTTTAATACTTCATTCTCTTTTTGTTCATATTGTATTCTTTGTGATATTCTATCATAAGATACATCATATCCTCTTGCATCAATATGTGCTACTACATATTCATTTAGTTCTAAATATTCTAAACTATCTACTGTTATTGGATTATCTTTATTTTGCATATTATATGCTTCTACTATTTTTTGTTTTGTATATTTTACTATTTCGTCATCTCGTCTACTTGTATTTTCTATACTTCTTACTTCTTCAAAGAAATTTTGATATTCATTTTCTTCTATTTCTGGTTCTTCATATAAAGTATATTCTATTGCTTGCTTTTCAGGTTCATTTGATTGTTTATTATTTGAATAAGCTTTCGTCCCTACTACACCTACTAAAGTTAAAGCTCCTAATCCAAATAATAAATTTCTTACTGTTTTTACTCTTTTAATAGTTTGTTTCTTTTGTATATATTGTTTCTTTACTTTTGGATGCTCCTCTAAATATTCTTTAACAATGTCATTTTTATTTACAGAATTATTAATGTGTTTTATTACTTTGCTTCTAAATTCTCTTGTGTTATTTGCTCTTATTTGGTCTCCATAGTATTCTTTAATATACCATTTCATTGACATTTCTTCTAATTGTTTATCTATACTTTTTAATTTACTCACAAAAATCTCCTCCTACGTGCGAAATCTCTACTTTTATTATACTACAATTAGAAAATATTGTCAAAATTTTACATTATTATCTTAATATCATATACTCTTCCGTCATCTATTAATTTTACTTGCTTTTCTTCTATTTCTTGCCCATTTAATATAAACTTTTCTACTCCTGTGTTTTTATTGTTTGGATTTTCTACTTTTATATTGTAAATACTGTTTCCATATTTATATGAAATACTATATTCTTTCCATTCGCTTGATATACATGGCTTTATGCTTAGTATTCCTTTTTCTATTTTTAAACCTAGTATATATTCTATACCTAGTTTGATCATCCAACTACTTGAGCCTGTATACCAACTCCAGCCTCCTCTTCCACTTAAGTTTTCATGGCTATATATGTCAGCAACAATAACATATGGTTCTACTTTATATTTTTGTGCTGATTCTCTTGTTTTTGAATGTTCTATGGGGTTTATCATTCTAAATAGTTCTACTGCTTTATCCCCAAAACCTAGCATAGTTTCAGCAATTATTGCCCATATTGCTCCATGTGTGTATTGTCCGCCATTTTCTCTAGTTCCTGGTAAATATGATTTTATATAGCCTGGCTCTAATTTACTTTTTTCAAATGGTGGGTCTAATAGTTTTATTAATCCGTTTTCTTTGTCAATTAAATGATTTTCTAAGCTTTCTATTGATATATATTTTTTGTCATTGTCTCCTGCATTTGATATTGTTGCCCAACTTTGCGATATTCCATCTATTCTACATTCTTCATTTTGAAGGCTTCCTAGTATATTTCCATCATCCATAAATGCCCTTTTATACCAGCGTCCGTCCCAAGCTCGGGTGTTAAGTGCTTTTTTAACTTTATCTAATGTTTGTTTATACCTCTTGATTCTATCCAATTTCCCGAGCTTGAATTCTTCATTATTCATTTCCATCTGGGCATTATATTTAGTAATTTCTTCGAAGTTCGAGTCACCGATGGCTGCGACCCCTACATCTGTTTCATCGTTTTGCAAATTTTTTTGATATTCCTCCATTATCGGTATAAACCTATTCAATATATCATATAAGAAGAACCCTAGCCATACGCTTTCTCCTTTTCCTTTATTTCCTACGGTGCTCATTCCGTCGTTCCAGTCTCCGGAGCCCATTTTTGGTAAGTCATGTTCTCCAAAGTTTAAAGATTTTTCTATTGCTCTTACGCAATGTTTATAAAGACTTTCTTTTATCTCGCTTTGTTCATATAAATCATATCTTTCGTCTGTTTCTTCTTCTAATATTTCTCCTTTTTTATATGGAATTTCTATATCTAAAATAGAATAGTCTCCGTGTTAAGTTTATATATTCTATTGTTATATATACTAGCCATAGTAAGTCATCTGTAAACCTAGTTCGTATTCCTCTTTTATTTTCGTCATGCCACCAATGTTCTACATCTCCTTCTATAAATTGATGGCTAGCATGTTTTATTATTTGGTTTTTCATAAATGATGAATCATAGTATTTTATACCTATTGTGTCTTGGAGCTGATCTCTAAAACCAAATGCCCCTCCTGACTGATAAAAGCCTGTTCTTCCCCATAATCTACAACTAATAGTTTGATACACTAGCCATCCATTTAATAAAATATTAAAAGATTCTACTGGTGTTTTTATTTGAAGCTTTCCTGTTAACTCTTCCCAATATTTTTTTACAATTTCTAATTCATTTATACAATTATTAATTTTATTATATTTATAACTATTATCTAATGCACTTATTTCACTTTCGCTTGCTCCAAATATGAAAGATATGTCTTTACTTTCAAAAGCTTCTAACTCTACTTCTATTTGAATTGCAATTATAGGAGCTTTTCCAAAGGAATTTTCATTATTAAGGCTTACCTTTTTTAAAGCTTCAGGGTTTGATAAGGTTCCGTTTCCTATAAATGCTCTTTTATTTCCTGTATATGATGTTATTTTTTCACTACATGAAACATATACATATTCACTTGTTTCTGATACTTTATTTTTTGCTAGTATTGTATTTGCATTTTCTTTATTTTCTAATTGTATATATCCATTTGTTTTTACTTCATCTTCCCCAATTACTGGCTTTATATAATATACTAATTTTAATTTTTGTTTTTTTGGTGCTAAATTTTTTAAATTTAGTAAATTTATTTTTACACTTTCATCTTTTGCTACAAATACTGTTAATTCTTGGCTAATTTCCATACTTGTATGCCCATAGTTTGCATACCCAAAGCCATAAGTTATATAGTAATCGTTATTATCTGGCATAGGGTTTAAGCCTAAAGACCATGTTTTTCCTGTTTTTTCTTCTTCTATATATATTATTTCAGATGGAACATCTACTACTTGATTATTTGACCAAGCTGATAGCCTATTTAACCTACTATTTTTGCTCCAAGTATAACCTCCCATACTTTCTGTAACTAATGTTCCAAAATTTTGGTTGGCAATTACATTACTCCATACAGTTGGAAGTCTTTTTTCTTTATTAACTTTTATTAAATATTCTTTTCCACTACTTAAAAATCCACCATATTCATTATAATATTTAAGGTCTTTCATGTCCTTAGTCTCAAAGTTTTTTTCTTCTTCTAATATTATATCTTTTTGTGGCTCATAACCAATTTCTTTAATGCTTTCTATATATTCATCTTCTAAATCTTTTATTATTCTTCCTATATTGCCTTTGCTCGCATCTATTATAAGGTTTGCTTTAAATTCAAGCAGTTCCATACTTTCAGGTTCGTCAATTATAAATATTCCGCCATTTATATTTTGCATATATGATAAATTTTTATTTAATATACTACTTATAATTTCTTCTTTTACATACTTTTCGTAAGTATTTTCCTCTTCATCAAATATTACTAAATCTACCATTATATTTTTGGCTCTGTAAAATTCATAAGCACTTAGAAGCTCATTTAATACATCTATATCGTTTACATTTGTAATTTTTATTAATATAATTGGCAAGTCGCCTGATATACCATATTTCCAAAGTTCACTTTGTGGATAATTTTTATTAGCTGTTATTTCAAAATTATTTTTCTTAAGTGGATTTTGCCTTAATATATATCCTAACATTTTTTGGTATGTTTCTATATCTTTATGATTTATTCCTAAATATCTTGCTTCCGCTTCTACTTTAGCACGAGAAAGTTCAAAACATTTACTTATTCTTTCTTCGTTTGAATAATTTTTTACTAATTGGGTTACTTCATCTTTTTTCTCCCCTACTGCTATTATAAAACTTAAACTTATACTTTCGTCAGGTTTTATTTTTATAGTATGTTTCATTGCTATAATTGGGTCTGTAACCAAGTTAGTATTTTTTGAAAATGGCTTAGAATTTTGTACCATTACTGGAAGTCCTAGGTTTCCCCTTCCTAAGAATTTTTCTTTATCTATTTCATATTCTAATTCACCTATTGTATCAAATTTAGTATAAAATGAAACTGCCATGTAGTATTCTTTATCTGTTTGTGTTCTTTTTCTTCTTTTTACTAATATTATTCCATCTCCTAAATATTCAAAGCTCAAAAACAAATTATTGAATGCTGGATGTGAATAGTCTTGCATTGCATCTGAAAGTATTGGTTCTATATATGATGTAACTTCTAACGTTTCTTCTTGGGTTCCATTATTTTTAAGTGATATATTTCGTATTTCTACTGGCTCTTCTTGAGCTATTGTAACTTTTGATACTGTCTTTATAGAGCCATCTATTCTACTTATTTTAGTTACATCTTCTGACATACTTATTTCGTATTTATCTGCTGATTGCAAATAATTCATATAATTTGATGTCCAAATTCTTTTATTTTTTATATTTTTTATATAAAAGTTTATTCCTTGTACTTCGTCTGATAATGGTTTAAACCTATTTACTAATATATCTTTATACTTACTATAACCATTTCCTTTTTGGTCTGTTACTATTAAATATTGGTTATTAGCTATTGCATTTATAATATTTAATCTTTCATCTATTTTGTTGTAGTTTCTTCTAGCATAACTTTCATAATCTATATATTTTATTTTTTCTGGCTTTTTCTTTTCTTCTTTTGTTATTAGCATATTTTCTGGCATTCTCTCTTCTAGTAAAATATCAAGTGCTTCGAGCTCAGGGTTTTTATGAAATCTTTCTTGAAGTATATTGTTTTTAAATAGATTATTTACTGCTAATAGCGATAAAGCCTCATGATGTGCCATATATGTTTTCACGCTCTCATGTTTTTTACCCTTCTTTAGCCTTACTGGTGTAAAATCTAGTGCTTCATAAAAACCATATTTTGATAGCATTTCGTACTTTTCTAACTGTTTTAAATTTTCTATAACTTCTTTTGGCTCTTCTGTTAATGCTAACATTGAAGCATAACTTGCAACTACTATATCGTCTTCTAAACCTCTTTTTAAGCCTAACCATGGTATTCCTATTGCTTTATATTGATAGTTTCCATTTAGATCTTTTAAATTAAAGGCTGTTTCTGAAAATCCCCAAGGAACTCCAAGCCTTTTTGCATATTCTTTTTGATTATTAAGCATAAATTTAATAGATTCATCTACTAAACTTCCATTATATTTTTTCATATTTATATTTGGCATTAAATATTCAAATGCTGTTCCTGACCAAGAAATTAAACCTTTATATCCATTTAATACTGTTAATGTTCTATTTAAATTATACCAATGTTTAGCCGGAACATCTTTTTTAGCTATTGCTACAAAGCTTGCTGTTCTTGCTTCTGAAGCTAATAAGTCATAATATGAGTCTGTAAGCTTATTTTCTTCTACATTAAATCCAATTGAAAATAGCCTTTTTTCTTTATCATAAAGTACGCTAAAGTCTGCATTTGCTATTGGTATATTTTCTATTTGTCCTTCTACCCAATTTGGTATTAGCGCTAGCATTTCTTCTTTTTTTTGCTTAGAAATTTCATTGTTTTGTAATATTTCATTTTTTAATTCTACAAAGAATTGTTTTAATACATATATATAGGCTATAAAGTTACCACTATCTACTGTTGATATATACCTTGGAAGTAGTGGCTCTAATGTTTTTGTATTATACCAATTGTAAAGGTGACCATTCCATTTTGCTAGTTTTTCTATAGTTTGTAACATTTTATTTAATAGTTCTAAGGTATCTTCTAAACTTTCATAACCTAAATCATAACTTGCTACAACTGCTAAAAGACCTAAACCTATATTTGTTGACGAGGTTCTTGGCACAATAACAGGGTTTCTTCCTTCTTGATAGTTATCTGGTGGTAGGTAATTGTTTTCTTCATTAATAGTATCTTTAAAAAATTGCCAAGTTTTCTTTCCTATTTCTAATAAATATTCTTTTTCTTCGTTAGTTAGCTCTTCTAATTTTTGTTTTGTTTTTATTTTTTTGCTAATATACCACATAATAAATGGTGCCAAAATCCATATGGTTCCAAGTATTAAAATAAATACGTTTTTAAATATTAAACCATATATAATACTTAATGCACCAAATACTATATTTGAAAGCATATTTTTATAATATGAACCTATTGTATTTTTACCTAATTTTTCAGCATCTTCTGAAGTTGTCCACTCTAATAAGTATTTTTTACTTACTTTCATTCTATATATACTTCTTATCATTGCATCTAGTGAATTATAGGCTTTATCTGGTAGCACTAAAATATTAATTATTGCTCTTAATATAGTTGCTGTAAAGGTTGATATAGTTGGCTCAAATTTTTTTTGGTATTTGTTATCTTCTTTTCTGAATATTATTTTATTTATTATATCTATTATTGTAGGTATTATGGTTGATATTATTGCTATGGCTAAGCCTAGTGCTAAACTCCCATTTTTGGCATGCGGTTCGCCGTGAGTAGTCCCCCTAAAAATTGTGTTTGCTATTAATGTTATAATTATTAATAGCATGCTCGAAATTGGTAGTATTGCTCTTATTAGGTTATCAAATATTTTGTATTTTGAAAGAAAATTTAGTGGGTTTTTCTTTTGTATTTCTTTTTTATTTATAATTTTATTTTTTATCCAAGAATATATTTGGAAATCTCCTCTAATCCATCTATGCATTCTTGTTTTAAAGCTATTATATGAAGTTGGGTAGCCATCCATTAACATTATATCTGTTGCCAGTCCACATCTCAAATAACTTCCTTCTAGCAAATCGTGGCTTAATACTGTATTTTCTGGTATTTCATCTTTTAATACCTTTGAGAATACTTCTAAATCGTAAATTCCTTTTCCTGTAAATATTCCTTCTTTAAAGTTATCTTGATAAGTGTCTGAAATAGCATTAGTGTATGGGTCAACTCCTCCGCTTCCTGCAAATATTTTAGTAAACAAACTTTGTGTAGTTGCTGTAATATTAACGCCTACTCGTGGTTGCATAATAGCATGTCCTTCTATTACTACATCTTCATTTTCTGAAAGTTTAGGTTTGTTTAAAATGTGTGACATTGCACTAATTAGTTCTAAGCCAGTATTTAAGGTAAGCTCTGTATCAGAATCTAGTGTAATTATATATTTTATTTTTGTTGGTAACTCTTTTAAATTATTTTCTTTTTTCCATTCTTCTAAACAATTTACTTTAAATGGATTTTCTTCATTTCCTAACAAATATTCATTAAATTGGCTAAGTAAACCTCTCTTTCTTTCCCAGCCTAAGTAACACTCTTCTTTTCCATTCCAAAACCTTTTTCTGTATACAAATGTAAATTTAGGTATTTCGCCTTCTTTTGAGTGATACTTTTTATTTAATTTATTTATTAGTTTTATTCCTTCTTCTTCTACTTCTTTATCAAATTTTTCTTCTTTATTACTTCCTGCTGAACAATCGCCTAGTAATGCAAAATATATGTTTTCACTTTTATTTGCTAAATAATATACTTCTAATTTTTTTATTAACTCTTTAACTTTTTCTTTACTTTTAATTATGGTTGGAATAACTACAAATGTAGTGCTTTCTTTAGGTACACCATTTATTTCAAAATCTAGTTTTGGTATTAGTTTAGGTTTTACTAGTTTTCCTAATATATATTGAACTATTTTTAGCACTATTTCTTGCAGAGGAATTAGGGAGGCCACAAAAAATAATATGGTTAATATTGTTTGAGTAATTAGGTTTCCTCGTGACACTGGGTCGCCGAAGGCTGCCACCCCTACAGATATGATTAAATAATATTGTTAGTGTTAGGTCTATTAATATGCTTATTCCCCATATTGTGCTTACATATATTTTTGCCTTTTTAGTCTTAGAGATTTTTTTGTGGTTAGTTCCTGTTATATTATTTAATAATTCATCTTCTCCGTTATCTATTAAATAATATCCTACATGTGTTTCTTTTTTTGTTAAACCTTCTCTACTGCATAATTCTAAACATTTTCTAGCAATGTATATTTCAGATATTTTAGTTTTGTTTGAAATTTCTTTAATTCTATTTCTATAATATTCTTTTGTTTTATAATCCATTTTTGAATATACTTTTGCGGGGTCTTTTTTTAGTACTTCTTCTACTCCATTTATATTTTGGAAAACTTGCATAAAATCCGTTCTTAAAAGTTCTTTTATACTAGTTATTGCGTTTGCCATTGTTACTTTTTTTAGGGCCATATCAAAATGTTCTTTTCTTATAACTTCATCTATTGTTGTTCCCATTTTATTTACTTGTTCTTCTAAAGCATTTATATAGCTGTATGCAGATTTTCCATATTTTTTTAATCTATATGACATATACTCTATAAAAGGATATTTCATTTCTCCATATCCTTTTACTCTTTGCTTATACATACTTAAGTTTTTATATTTTAAAGTTTCTTTATTTTCAACTAATCTTTCTAATATATTTTCTACTCTATATTTTTGCATTTGACTATAATATATTTTTTCACAAATGTCTTTTATATTTTGAATTAGTGCTATTTGAATAAATATTCCTATATTCCATATTTCGTCCATACTAAGTGTTTTCTTTTTTTGGTAGCTGTATAATAGCCTTGTTAGTGTTTTCGTATCTATTTTACTATCTGTATATGCTACAATTTCAAATGCTAGTACATATATTCTTGCAAAGCCTTTGTTTACCCCATTTGACAAGCCCAAAAATTTTGTATATTTGCTTAAAGTAAGTTCTTTTATAATCATTTTATATGTTTCTTCTATCATATAAAAATTATCTAAAAGCCATTCTCCTGCTGGGTGTATAGGAAGGCCTAGTTTTATATGTTCATTAAGAAGGTTATATACTTCTAAAATAGCCTCAAAGTTTTCCTTTAATTTTGGTATTGGATACGTATCTTTACTACTTTTATTTTGAAGTACATGGTCTGATGCCATTTTTTCCAAATAATTTTCAAGTTGTTCTCTATCTAATACTGTTCCTTTTATATCTAAATTTCTATAATTTTTCATAAAAAAATTTTCCACTCCTTAGCAAATGTTATGCACATATTATTTGCTATTTGTGGAAAATTTATACGATTTAAGGAAATAATAGGGACATATTAAAAATTTTACTTTTTTTAATATGTCCTTATTTATATTCTTTTTCTAATTTATCATTTGTATATATTTTTGCAATTATTTCTAGTTGTTTTTTATTTTCTTCTGAAATATTAAATGAGTATAATTTTTTTGCTGGTGCCATACATATGTATTTTAGTGCATTTTTTGTAGATTCTGATATTTGAATGGTTCCTGTATCTTGTTTGCTGCAACTTTCGCATTTTAGTCCATTATCTTTAAAACTAAAATAATTTACTTCTTCTTTTTCACATACACAGCATTTATCTATTATCGGCTTAAAACCTAATAAACACATAAGCCTCATTTTGAATATTGAAATTACAAAATTTAAGTCCATGTCAGCTTGTGCAATTACATATAATGTATTTAAATATAGCTGTAAAATTTTATATGTATTTTGGTTTTCATATGTTACATCTTGTATAATTTTTGTAATTTCTGCTGCATAATTTAACTTATCTAAGTCTATCCTTATATTATAAAATAGTTCTATTGTTTCGCATGAGTTTAAAGTATATGTATTTGAGCCTTTAAACATCATATATTCTCCAAAGCATAGAAATTGCGTGCCTGCCATCAGTTGGCTTTTGGGCCTTCTTGCACCTTTGGCAGAGCACGATATTTTTCCATTTGGAGTTAGTATTGTTAGCATTTTATCAAAATCACCCATATTGTTTTCTGCAATTACTATTCCTTTTATTTTTACTGTTCTCATTTTTCACCTTTTATTGTAAATTTTGTTTTATTTCTGTTTTTAATTCATTTTCTGTTAGTCCCTTTTTTTGCATATTCTTTTCTATATTTTCTACTTTTGTTAATTCTAAATATGAATCTATGCTACCTGTATTTTTAAATGTATTCCATGCCATTTGTTTTATCATATGAATCCATCTCCTTTGTTTATGTGTTAATATTATTTTTTGCTTTTTTATATTTTTTATTCATTTTTTAATTTTATTTAAGTAATTCCTTCGAAGTGCGGGTCGCTGATGGCTCCGACCCCTACAATATAATTTTATCTTTACTATAATTTAAATTTTTTAACAATTGCATCATTATTTAGCCAATCTTCTTTTACTTTTACCCAAATTTTTAGGTTTACTTTTGTTCCCAGCATATTTTCTAAGTCTTTTCTTGCATATGTTCCTATTTTTTTAAGCATACTTCCATTTTTTCCTATTATTATTCCTTTGTGTGAATTTCTTAAGCAATAAATTACTGCCTCTACGTCATATATTTCTTCTTTTTCTTTAGTTTTTCTAAATTTCATTTTTTCTGTTTCTATATATAGTCCGTGTGGAACTTCATCATCTAGAAATTTTAATGCTTTTTCTCTAATTACCTCTTCTACTAGTTGCCTTAAAGTTTGGTCTGTATATTCCTCTAAACAATAATATGCTGGCCCTTCTTTTAAGTTTTTTTCTATTTCTTCTATAATTATTTCTATATTTTCTTTTTTAGTTGCTGATACTGGTATTACTGCTATAAAGCCATATTCTTTTTGATATAAGTCAATAAGTTTAAGTAAGTCTTCTTTATTTTTTACCATATCTATTTTGTTTATTATTAGTATTGTTTTTCTTTTTGATTCCTTTATTTTCTCTAAAATTTTAAAATCACCACGTCCTATTTCTTTTGAGGTTGCATCTATAACAAATAAAATAACATCTACATCTCCTATAAAATTAAAAGCCGTATCTAACATTGTTTCACTTAATTTTGTTTTGGGCTTATGAATTCCTGGTGTATCTATTATTACAATTTGTGAATTTTCTCTATTTACTACTCCTCTTATTGCTGTTCTTGTTGTTTGTGTTTTGTTCGCAACTGCTGCTACTTTTTCGCCAACTAATGCATTTATTATTGTAGATTTACCTACGTTTGTTCTTCCTATAATTGAAACAAAACCTGATTTGAATTTTTCGCTCATTTTCCCTCCGATATTATTATACTATTTATTTATATCTAAATTTGTAAAATTTAGTGATTTAATTTATTTTTTTACATTATAGCATATACAAATAAAAAAAGGAACTATTATAAGTTCCTTTTTTATTAATATTTTATTAGTCAATTGTATTTTGTGTTAAATTTTCTTCTGTTTTTGGTGTAATAGTTAATTTACCTGTTTTTGGGTATATTTGTATGAAAGTATTTCCGTCATTTACAGTTATTTCTTTTCCGTCTGTATATTTATAAACTGTTTGTCCGCTTTGTGTAGTTTTTTCCCATGTAATTGGAACAGCATGTCCTTCTGTTATATAATAGCCTGTTCCGCTTCCAATATTGTTTAATTCTTGTCTTCCTTTACCGCTTCCATCATTTATAGTATTATTTGATACACTATATACTATTATGTTTTTAGCTGTATATTGTTTTCCTGTAACTAAGTCTACATTTGCTTTTCCACTCATACTTCTTTTATAAACTTTATTTTCTTCATCATATTCATAGCTTGTTGTGTGATATCCTGAATATTTTATATCAACTTTCATTGCACTTTGTACTTCTGGTAAATTAGATACATCAATTTCATCTACTGAATAGTTTAAAAGTAAGTCTTTATTAGTATTTCTTGTATAGCCTTTCTTTTGTGCATATGCTTTTACTTTTTCCATACTTGTGAATCCTGTGTGTTCAGTATTTCTTTTTAGAGTTTTGTCTCTAAAAAATACACTTCCTTCTAAGGCCATTCCATCAATTGAATCTACTTTTCTTAGCCTTGTATATGCTTGTGGACTTCCTCCCCAGTGTATATATATTGCATCATTTTCCTCTGCATAGTCTATGTAATATGGCCTTGAACTTCTAATTGACCCTATTTTTGCTGTGTCTTTATCCTTAAAAAGTGCCATCATTCTTGTTATATTACCTTCTGCTATTATTTCATATACTAAATATGCATCTTGAAGCCCACATTGTGGCCATGCATCATGATGATTGTTTATCATAACTGCATATGGCCTTGATTTTGAATCTTCGTCAATTATTTTCAATTTTTTTATAGGCGCTTTTTCCGTTTTATTTTTTTGTTCTAATCCTGTTTCTTGTGTATTATTGTTATTATTTACAACTTTTATTGCAAATAGTGCAGCTGCTATTATTATCACTATTATTAATATTGCTACTAAAAATTTCTTCATTTTTTATTCCTCTCTTTTTTAGATTTTCTATGGTAATTTCTTTGAAGCACGGGTCGCCGAAGGCGTCGACCCCTACAATTTCTTTTTGTTAATTTCTCCATATTTTTAGTTCATTTAATATTTTTTCTTCTTTTGGGCGCATTTTGTTTTTGTCTTGTTCTTGTATATGGTCGTAGCCCATTAAGTGGTAAAAGCCATGAACTAGCATATATGATAGCTCTCTTTCAAAGCTATGTTCATATTCTACAGCTTGCTGTTTAACTCTTTGTACTGAAATTATAATGTCTCCTATAGTTTCTTTTGCTAGTTGTTTTTGCTTATTTTTAACAATTTCGTCTATTTCACTTTTTTCAAACATTGGAAAAGAAAGTACATCTGTTTCTTTATCTATATTTCTATATTCGTTGTTTAATTTTCTTATTATGGTTGGAGAAGTTAAAGTTACACTTATGTATAGGTTTAAGTCTTTTAAATTTTCTTCTTCAAAGCATTTGTTTAGAACTTGTACTATCTTATCTTCATATTCTTTATTTTGTTGTATTGAGTCCCAATTAATTTCTACTAACTCTTGCATAAAACATTCCTTCCTACGTAGCTTCCTTTTGTTGTGCATTTATTTTTAAGCTCTTTCATAGCTCCTAGTGAAACTAATTTATTCTTGTAAAATTCTATTATTCTATAATATCTAGTTTCATTTTTATATACTTCTTTTAAGTCGCTTTTTATAAATAGTATTTCTTTTTCTTTCATTTGTTCTTCTTTATTTTCAATGTTCTTAACCTTCTTATACTTGTCCCAAAATGCTTTGTATTCTTCTCTTTTTTCTGGCTTGTCCCAATATACTTTTGTAGAAAGTAATTTTAGGTTATATTCTTCTATTATTTTTATTAATAGTGTATATGCTTTTTCTCTTTTCTTTGCTATTTTTGTATCAATTATTAATGTTCTAACATCTTTTAATAATTTTACATAGCATTGCTCTGCTACAACTAGTGGCAAGCTATGTACAAATAATTTTCTGCTTAATGCTATTAAAATCATTCTTTTTTCAATTATTTCATTTTGATCTAGTTTGCCTACAGTATAATTTTCATATCTACTATATTCTTCTATTATTTCTTTATAATTTTTATCTCCACTAATTTCTAGTTTTATTGGTAGAATACTTAGAATATATTCTTCTAATAATGAAAATATTTTTTCATATATTACATCTTTGTTTTGAGAAGATACACTATCAGCAAGTTTTATAGAAAAATGTTTTAATAAGCCTTTGTATAAACTATCCATTTTTGCTACATAAAAACTTTTATATTTTTCTATTAGTTTTGGTCTATCTACTTCTAATAGTGTTTGATAGTCTAATTCTAATAAGTATTTTTGCTTTCTATATTTATATTCTAAATATTCTGTATCTTTTATTTTTATAACATTATAATATTTTGATAAAGCATCTTTTTCAAATTCTGATGCAGAGCCACTTTTTACTTTTTTATATATTGAATCCATTATATTTTTATCAACTGATTCTAAATATAAACTATATGCTTCTTCATATTTTTTTTCTAAAATTTCTTTCTTGTCTGTGTCTTCTTGTTTTGTTATTTGTTCAAATGCTTCATAATATTTTAGTATGTTATTTCTTTTCATATTAATAATCATACTATTTATTCCAATTTTTGTAGGAATCATCATCCTTGTTAAAGTATTTGTTAGTCTTGTAAAAAATGTTTTATCTGCATAGACTCTTAGGCTTCTTTCTTCCATGATATCAGTCCTTTCAAAATACTATTTTTTCTTTTGTCCCAATTTCTTCTAATACTTCATATGTTACTTCTACTTCTACAAACTCTTCTTGCTCATTATAGTTTATATAAGTGTTAATCATGTTTTCTTTATTTTGCACCTGATTATCTAAAGCTTCTTGGGCTTTTTTAACTCCTATTTCTTTTGCCTCTTCTATGCTATATTCTATGTTTTCCTCAATATACTCACAATTTGTTTTCTTTAATATTTCAATAGGCAAATAGAAATCAGAAAATAGTTTTATTTTTTTATTTTCCTCTATTGTATCATATTTTTTAAATTTTGAAAGAGTTTTATAAAAATTTATTTTAAAATTATTTATCTTTACGGAATATTTATTTTCTTTATTACCTGTTTGCTTACTTTTTACTTGTTTTAACTCTATTTTTTCTTTTTGACTATACCATACTTTTGCTTTTACATCAGCATTTGCGTGTACATATCTTATTCCTGTATATTTACCTTCAAGCCATCCCCCAACTAATATTGTACCTTCTTTTATTGTATCTCCTTCTTTTACTAAGGGCGTACCATTTAGAGCATCTACTTTGACAATAATTCCTGGTTTAGTCGCAACTATATTACAGTATTCTTCTTCATTTATAATATCTGGTTTCTTATCTGCTTCTACTATTTTAACAATGGCATTTGTGCCTTTTAATTCTATTCCAATCCATGCTAAATCATTTCTTTCTAAACGCATTTTACTTATAATTTCTTTTGCATTAATTTTCCCTTTTAATTTTCCAACTTTCAAACCTTCCTTTTCTAAGTTTCTAATGAGCTCTTCTTTTGGTATGTTTACATTTCCAGTAACATCAATATTCCAAACAAAATTTGATAAAGAAATAATACTTACAGTAAGAATAAAAAGAAAAATAAAAAAGATTTTTCTTTTTTTATACTTATTAAATATAAAAGGAAGTCCCTTTTTATTTTTTATTTTTATTCTACATTTAGAATTTTTAGCTATTTTCCTTACTTTTTTAAAATTACTAATGCCTATATTGCAATAAACTAAAGTAGATTTTGTCCTTTTAATATTCCATAAAAATATATTTTTAGCTATACATGTATTTATAAACTTCTCAACAAAATACCCCTCTATTTCAATATTCAAATACCCTAATATATAGTTCAAAAATATTTTTATGTACAATTTCCTTTCCTCCTCTAAAATTTATGAGCCAAAAGTGAGTCAAAAGGGACGGCCTTTTTTGACTCAAATGAGCCAAAAGTGACACTCCTTTTAGTAAATCATTCTTCTATAGTTTCAAAGTCAATAGTCTCTATTTTACCTGTAATCATTAAGTCATCAGATGTCATTTCATTTAATTTTAAGTTAAATCCATTTATATTTATAATTCCTGAATATGTACTTATTCGTATAAAGAATTCTTGATATTCTAAAATACCTTTATAGTTTTCTATTAACATTTCATTAAAACTTACTATTGTTATTTTAGGTTCTGTTGATGACAGTTCTGTTGGTATCTCTAATAATCTCTCAAACTTATTTTGATATTTTTGCCTTTTCTTTCTTTTCATATATAATATTTTCCCTTCTATTTTACGTGTTAAATTATTCGCTCGAAGTGAGTAATATAAAAAGGGGTGTCCCTTTTGGCAATTTTGAGTCAAAAAGGGCCGTCCCTTTTGACTCACTTTTGAGTTATCTTTCGAAGTTGTCTAGTGTTTGGAACTCGTAGCCCATATTTTTTATTTCTTTTATGCAGTGGTCTAGTATATTTGTGTTGTCTTTTGAGTTTCCGTGTAGTAATATTACTGCTCCATTATGGATGTTTTCTAATATTTTCTTTTTGGCGTATTCTTCTCTTCCTTGTTTGTTTTCATCCCAATCGTCGTATGCTAAACTCCACATTGCTGTTGTGTACCCTAGTGTATTACAGTAATTTACACTTGACTCACTATATTCTCCTTTTGGCGGTCTTATATATTTCATTTCATAACTAAATTTATCATAAATGGTTGTATGTAATTTCATTACTTCATCTTTTATTTGTTCATTACTTAAACTTGGCATACTTTTGTGGTTTACTGTATGATTTCCTATTATATGACCTTCATTAATCATTTTTTGTACTAAATCTGAACTTGTATTTACGTAGTGCGCTGTTATGAAAAAACATGCTTTTACTTCATTTTGTTTTAATACTTCTAATATTTTTTCGGTATAACCTGCTTCATATCCTTCATCAAATGTTAAATATACTTTTTTTGAGTCTTTATTTCCCATTGCTATTCCTTTTGCTTCATCTATTATTTTCTTATTTAAGGAACCTAAGTCTGGTTGCTGATGGTTATCGTTTCTTTTTATTCCCCATTCTATTTTTTTATTGCTTAGTTCCGCCATTGACCCACTTGTTTGTATTGAATTTTTATTAATATTATTTTTCATTCCTATTATCGTAATTCCAATTATAAATATAATAGTTGCTATAAATATTTTCTTTTTATTTTTCACTATTATTACCTCCTAATATTTATATAGGTTTATTGTTTAATAATATGTGTATGTTTTCTTTATTATGCATATCATTATAATCAATATTATTTCTTATTTATTATTTATATTAATTTATGTCTAAATATCTCTCAATTTTTTATTGTTCGTGCAATAATATAATTTAACCTATATATCGATTTTTCTTTTTCACTTATTTGGCCTTTTCTTGTTTTATATATATTTCTGCACATTTCGACATTTTTATTTTTTTTAACCTATTTTTCTATTGACATTAAATCATTTTTGGTTTATTATTGGAATTAATTGGAAATAATTCCTTATGTTATTTTTCTTTACATGTATTTTCAATTCACACGGAGGATAAAGATATGTTAAGTTTTGTATTATGTGATGATAATCAATCTATTTTAGATAGATTATCTAAAATTTTGGACTCTATTTTTATAGAAAATAATATTAGTGCAGAAATAACATTTACTGCTAGTAAACCAGAAGAACTTTTAAGTTATATTAATTCAAATACTGTAGATGTTTTGTTTTTAGATATTGACTTAAAATCAAATATTTCTGGAATTGACTTAGCTAATAAAATAAGGAAATTTAATAAAGATGTTTATATAATTTTTACAAGCGCTCATTTAGAATATATCTTAATTGCCTATAAATGCAAAACTTTTGATTTTATTCCAAAACCAATTTCGAAAGAACGTGTAGAAGAAACTATACTTAGACTTATGGAAGATATTAATAATGAAAAAACTCCTATTTCTTTTATTCGTATTGATAATAAAAATACGATAATAAATCAAGATAGTGTAAACTTTATAAAAAAAGAAGGAATGAAGTTACTCTTTTACACAGATACAAGAGTCTATGAAACTTATAATTCTTTTAACAAAATATCGCATGAATTACCTAAAAACTTTATCAGGTGTCATAAATCATACATTGCTAATGTTAATAAAATTAGTAATATAAACTCCAATAACAATTTAATTGTTTTTAATTCAAAAAATAATTATAAAGAAATTAAATGTAATATTGGACCAAAATATAAAAATAATTTAATGGAGGTTTTAAAAAATGGAGATTTTTCAAATAATTTGGACGGCTTTAACAAATGAAAACATTGAACTAATTAAAATACTTAGTGCACCATTAAGTATTCTAGAGTCTTTTATCTTAATGCTATTGGTTACAGGTATATTAAATATTGGATCTACAAGAAAACAACGTATTTTATATGTTGCTATTATTTCAATTTGTAGTTATTTTTCCAAATTTATAATACCTAATCCTTATAACACTTATATAAATATTTTAGTTATTTTTATCTCAGGGATATTTATATTTAAATTAAATATCTTTAAAGGTTTATTAGCCTTAATACTACCTTTTGCAATAACAATATTAATGGAATCTATACTTTCTAATGTTTATTCAAATGTATTTAGTATAAATTATTATGTAGGTATGAATATTCCTTTACATAGAGTTATTGGTGCATTACTTATATATTTTATGGATTATTTAGTATATCTATTTATAAAATATTTCAAGGTCAATTTCAATAAATTACAGATTTTAGATAATAAAAAACGTTTATTACTAATTTTTAATATATTATTTGCCATGATATTAACAGGTTTGCAAATTTATGTTACTTATTTTTACTCATCTGTATTACCTTTTCCTATTGTAATATTAAGCTTGATTGGATTAATCACTTATGTAACAATTAACTTATATACAGTATTTACTGTTTCCAAATTAGAAACTACTTCTATGAATTTAGAAGAAGCTAAACTATATAATAAAACTTTAGAAATATTACAAGACAATACAAGAGCATTTAGACATGACTTTACTAATATATTATTAGGTATGACTGGATATATGGATAATAATGACATGGAAGGATTAAAGAAATATCATAATCAATTATTAGATGATATAAAACAAGTTAATAATTTAACTACTCTTAGTCCTACATTAGTTAATAATCCTGCTATATATAATGTACTTGCTTCAAAATATCATAAGGCAGATAATTTAGGTATAAAAATTAACTTAGAGGTATTTTTAGATCTAAACGATTTACATATGAAAATTTATGAATTTACAAGAATATTAGGAATACTTATGGATAATGCTATTGAAGCTACTTCTGAATGTAAAGATAAAATTATTAATGTTTCTATTAGAAAAAATACTAAGAAACATATGCAATTATTACAAATAGAGAATACATATAAAGATAAAGAAATTAATACTGATAAAATTTTTGAAAAAGGTTATTCTACAAAAGAAGGAAATACTGGACTTGGATTATGGGAAATAAGACAAATTTTAAAGAAAAATAACAATTTAAATTTATATACTTCTAAAAATGAAACGTATTTTTCTCAACAATTGGAGATATATTATTAATAGCAAAACAAGATAGCTTAAACTATCTTGTTTTTATTTAAGTATATAATAAATTAGTCTTTTTTTATTAAAGATGCAGGCATTTTTGGTTGGTGCCATATTCCTAATACTATACAAGCTGTGTTTGTAGATTTAGCATATTTTTCTGCTAATTTAGCTAATAATTTTACCATCATATTTTCCTCCTTAGTTTATTTTAAATATATTAAAATATTGCCGGCCAATATTTTATTATCTTAAATTGTAATATTTTGTGCTTTTAAATATTCTTCATATCCATATTTATTTTTAGTTAATATATATGCTATTCTTGTTATAGAAATAGTTTGTATAACAGTTCCAAATACTAATAAATTTACAATTATTTTATTTGGTATAAATATTGCTCCTAACATGTTTATGCTTAAAAATACATATGATAGTGACTTTTTTATTCTTCTTTCTTTTTTAGTTAGTATTGGTAAGTTTTCTGTATCTGCTGGTGCATATATGCTTACTAATATTATTGCAATCATCCAAATAATAGCTATAACTATTATTTTTACCAATTCATTTGGGAATGTATATATAGTACTTAATATTGCATTTCCACAGTAAATAATGTTCGTACAAACAAAACATCCTAAATGTGTTTTTAGATGAAACCCTCCCGAGCAAGCCTTATAGGGCAATATTAGAAAAAATGCAAGTAATGTTTGCCAACATAAACCTAGTATAAATCCTAATCCAAACATAAAAAATATTTTAGGTATTTCTCCTACAATTAATTGTATTCCATATAATATTACTTCCGCTCTTTCATCATCTATCTCTGGCATTTTTTTTCTTATCTTATTTGTTAAATATTTACAAAATTTATCAATCATATATTTTTCTCATCTTTCTTTTGTTTCTTCTTATATAAGAATATATGATTTTGTTCAATATTTATTTTTTACTTATGAAAAGAAATAAAACATATATGAAAATATAAAATTACATTTTCATATATGTTTTTTATAGTTTTATAAAATATACATAATTAAAGTTCTTGTATTCCTTCTAAAATCTTCCATGTTCCAGTTATTTTTGGTAATACTTTAAATGTCATTCTTTCCTTTGTAATTGGATGTAAAATACTAAGTTCATATGCCCATAAAGCTATTTGCTTTCCATGACCTCTTCCGCCGTATTTTTGGTCTCCATATATACTGTGGTTTCTACTAGATAGTTGTACTCTTATTTGGTGGTGCCTTCCTGTATGTAAGTCTATTTTTAATACAGATAAGTCTATTTCACTATTATATTTTAATACTTCATATTCTAAACTAGCTAATTTTGAATTTTTAGTTCCTTCTTTTACTACTTTACTCATATTAGCTTTTTCATTTTTTAAAAGATAGTCTTCTAGTATTCCTTTTTTTTCTTTTATTTTTCCATTTACAACTACTAAATATTTCTTTTTGAAATCTTTAACTCTTACTTGCTCACTAAGCCTTGATGCCGCTTTAGATGTTTTTGCAAATACCATTACCCCTCCAACTGGCCTATCTAATCTGTGAACTAAGCCTAGGTATACATCTCCAGGTTTATTATATTTTTCTTTTATATATTGTTTTATTAATGTAAGCATATCTATATCGCCTGTCTTATCCCCTTGTGATGGAATATTTACAGGCTTTTCTACTACTATTATATGGTTATCTTCATAAATTATATTTAAATCTTGCATTTTATTTCTCCATTAATATGATACAAAAGGGGCAGATGACGCATAAGAAAATGTCCCCAATACGTCATTAATTGTTCTCCCAACGTCCGAATATTCCGCATGGTAATATTAGTTTTGAGTTTGTCATTGGAAGTCCTATTTCTCCACTTGTTACTTTTCCTTTATATTTCTTTTCTATATTTAAGTTTAATATGTTTTCTAGTACTGTGTTTGATATTCCTGTTGTGTATGAATTTATTAAGAAGAATAGTGGATTATCTGATAGTACTTTTGAGCATAATTCTACTAAATCACATATGTTGTCTTCAAACTTCCATACCTCTCCGTTTGTTCCTCTTCCATATGAAGGTGGGTCCATTATTATTGCATCATATTTGTTGCCTCTTCTTATCTCTCTATTTACAAATTTTACTACGTCATCTACTATGTACCTTACTGGTCTATCTTGCAGACCTGATGAAGCTATATTTTCTTTTGCCCAAGTTACCATTCCTTTTGAGCTATCTACATGGCATACTTCTGCTCCTGCATAGCTGCAAGCTACTGTTGCTCCCCCTGTGTACGCAAATAAATTTAGTACTTTTATTTCTCTTTTTGCGTTTTTTATTTTTTCTATCATCCAATCCCAATTTGCAGCTTGCTCTGGAAATAACCCTGTATGTTTAAAGCCCATTGGCTTTATATTAAATGTTAAGTTTTTATAATTCACTTTCCAGTTATTTGGAACTTTCTTTTTATATTCCCAACTTCCGCCTCCTGTACTACTTCTATTATATTTTGCATTTACATCATTCCATTTTTTAGGAAAACTTTTATTCTTCCATATTATTTGTGGGTCTGGACGAACTAAAATTATATCCTTCCATCTTTCTAGCTTTTCTCCATTTGCCATATCTATTATTTCATAATCTTTCCAATTATTTGCTATTATCATAAATTATATCATTCCTTTCTTTGAGTATAAATCTAATTGTTCTACCTAATTTTATTTTTACAAATAAAATTATATCAAATTTTCAATCATATTTCAACGATTGTTAGTTTATTTATAAGATAATTCAAAAGGTGTAATAAAGTATTATTTAACTTCATTACACCTTTTTGCTCTTTATTCTTCTCCAACTTGCCATTTTAATATTGGATATCCATTATTTATATTTGTTTCATCATCTTTCCATACTTCACCAGTTATTCCACTATTTGCCCTATAATCATTAAATATATTGGCTAAACTTTTTATTTTTTCTTGAGTTGATCCTGCTGATTCTACAAGTCCATATGATGTATTGTTCAAACCACAACCAAATGACACTCCACCTTTGTTTAGGTAATATAAATAATTTAAGATTCCATTATTTTCTCCTACTACTCCACCTGCATATTGTGGACATGTTATTTTCCCAATACTATAAGAAGTTTCAAGTTCTTTATTTCCTGAAGCAATTTTTCCTATTAATCCACCTGCATAACCAGAAGTTGCATTTATATTTCCTGTATTATAGCAGTTACCTATATATCCATATTTGTTATCTTCATTTTCTATACTTCCCGCAATTCCTCCTACATAACTTTCTCCATTTATAGTTCCTGCATTATAACACTGACCTATATTTATTTTTGTCATCCCTTCTCCTAATATTCCACCTACATAACCTACCCCAGTAATCGTAGCTTCTGAAGTATTTTTGCACTTTTTAATAATTGTCTGTATATCCTCTGAAATATTTACACTCGTAATATTTCCATTGCTAACCCCACAAATTCCACCAATAGCATAACTATACTCTTCTGTGGCACTTATGTTTCCACTATTAATGCATTTTTCTACTCTATTCAAGTTATTTCCTACTATTCCTCCTGCTGGACTTACTAAAGAAATTACATTAGCTTTATTAGTTACATTTTCTATAATTCCTTCATTTCTTCCTACTACTCCTCCCATCGCAGCCTCAGCATATTCAGTACGTTCCACATGACCTGTAACAGTTAAATTTTCAACTTTACCAGTATAAGCTAACTTTCCAAATAAACCAATTGGATATTCTTCATTATTGTTAATATATAAATTATTTATTGCATTATTATCTCCGTCATAAGTTCCATAAAAAAATGTCCCAAAACCTATTGGTATCCATGTTCCTAACTCACTACTACATACTTCTGCCAAATTAATATTTTTTAATTGTTTTATTGTTTTTCCTTCATATGTTAAACCACTATTTACTTTATCTCTAAATTCTACTAATTCTTCTGGTGTTCTTATTGTTTCTTGTGATTTTTCTATTATTGTTCTTGTAATTGCTTTTCCTTCTTTGGTTGTTATTATTGCTTTATATTCTTTATCAAACTCTACTGTCATATCTTTTTGTATTTTTGTATTCTTTGTTTCTAATTCTAATGTAGTTTTATCTGGATTTTCTATTATTACATTTTCAAGTTCTTTATCACTCTCTATTGTTACTAATATTTGTGCTTCATATTTTCCATTTGCATTTTTACCTAAATATCTTTTTACTTCTTTTGTTACCTTTATATTGCTTTCCCCGTTTTCTGTTAGTATTTTTAAGTTTTCTCTATCTATTGTAAAATTATAGTTATCTACTGTTACTATGTCTCCATTTACTTCTATTCCAGCTTCTTCTAAC
>JAAVZD010000013.1 GCA_022791475.1 Clostridia bacterium
GCACTAAATCCTACATATAAGGCCCCTTGGTCAAGCGGTTAAGACATCGCCCTTTCACGGCGGAGACATGGGTTCGATTCCCGTAGGGGTCACCAAAACCTTATATGCCACTTTAGCTCAGATGGTAGAGCAACTGACTTGTAATCAGTAGGTCGCCCGTTCGATTCGGGCAAGTGGCTCCATACTTAAAACCAGGCTTGTTATAAAACTTGCTTGGTTTTTTGTTTTTAAAAATAAATTGTGAAAATATGTACAGGACACTGTTTAAGAGGATACCTATTAGAAATGTTACTACTATACCTTAAATATACTAGTAATAAATAAGAGTAGAAGGTGATTATTATGAATTGCATAAATTGCAATAGAGAAATAAATAAACGTTCTAAATATTGTTCTAATAAATGTCAAAAAGAATACCAATATAAAAAATATATAGATAAATGGAAAAATAATCAAATTAATGGAATGAGAGGAGAATATCAAATTTCTTCTTATATAAAAACATATCTGTTTAATAAATATAATAATAAATGTGCTAGATGTGGTTGGGGAAAGATTAATAAATATACAAATAGAATACCATTAGAAATTGAACATATTGATGGCAATTATAAAAATAATAATGAAGAAAATTTAATATTATTGTGCCCAAATTGTCACTCATTAACTAGCACATATAAAGGAGCAAATTTAAATAAGAGTAGAAAAAGTAGAAATAAATATAATAAATAATAGAGGTCAAAATGAAGAAAAATTGGATAAAGTTAGTTATACTAAATAATTTAAAAGATATAATAAGAGTATTTGGAAATATATTTCTAAGTATTTATTTTTTCAATGCTACAGAAGGTAATTTGGTGGAAGTATTAAAATATTGGTTAGTATATTCAGCAAGTAACCTTATTTATAGATATGCAATATGCAAATTTTTAAATACTAATAATATAATCAGGTTATATAGATTTTCTTTATTTGCAAATTTAATAACAGTAAGTATATTACTGGCTTTAAAAGAAAATATAGTAAATTATATTTATATTTTTGCACTATTACAATCATTTGCTATAAGCCTTTATTACGCTACTTATGAAAATATAACTTGTAATATTAATAAGAATAATGATTATAAAAAATATTTTTCAATAGATAGTTTGTTAGCAAACTTAATATCAATTATAGCACCACTATGCCTTGGAATTTTAATTCAAACATATTCATATATTGTTGCTTTTATGGTATTATTTATAATTACAGTGTTATGCTTTATTTATTCTTTATTTCTTAATAATGAAAAAGTACAATGTGAAAAAATGGAAGTTTTAGAATATTTTAAATCAATAAAAAATAAAGAAATATTTACAAAAACATTAATACAAAATTTCTTCGATGGTTTCAATACTTGGGGTCCAGTAGGAGTATTAACCACTGTTGTTATATATTCTCAAATATCAAATGAAGGTATTATAGGAGGAATTAATAGTATTAGTAATATTATAGGAGTATTGTTTTCTATATTATGTATAAAAATAATTAATAAAAGGAATTTTGGAAAATTAGTTGTACCTACTACTATTATTATATTTTTATTAACAATACCAATTAGTATGAAATTTAGTGTAATATTGGTTTGTGTGTATATTATACTAAATCAAATAGGGGTAATAATAACAGATATTAATGGTAATTCATTAACATACGAGTTAAGAAATGAAATAACAGAAGAAAAGTACCAAAATGCATATTTATGGAATATACAATTTATATTTGATATGGGAAGGATAGTAGGTTATTCTTTAGTTCTAATAATTGCAACTTATTGGTATAATTATTTAAAATATTTATTTATTATATTTAGTTTAGGCTTTATTATTAGAAGTGTTGTTATAAATAATTTAATGAAATTTAGCAAAAATGAATAGGTGGTATAAAAATGAATAAAACAGCAATAGTAACAGGTGGCTCAAGAGGGATTGGAGCTGCAATTGTAGATATATTAGTAAAAGAAGGTTATAATGTAGTTATAAATTACAATAAGTCTGAAGAAATGGCTAAAAAAATGAAAGAAGAATTCACAAGTAAAGGGTATAATGTGGAAACTTTTAAGGCAGATGTTTCAAAAAGAGAAGAAGTAAAAAAATTAGTAGAATTTACAATAGAAAAATTTAAAAATATAGATGTATTAGTAAACAATAGCGGAATATCTCAAACAAAGTTATTTACAGATATTACAGAAGAAGATTGGCAAAACATGATTAGTACAAATTTAAATTCAGCATTTTATATGTGTCAAGAAGTAGTACCAAATATGATACATAATAAAAAAGGATGTATTATAAATATTTCATCTATATGGGGAATAACAGGGGCTTCTTGTGAAGTACATTATAGTGTAGCTAAAGCTGGTGTAGATGCTTTAAGTAAGGCATTAGCAAAAGAACTAGGTCCATCAGGAATACGAGTAAATAGTATAGCACCAGGGATAATAGATACAGATATGAATAAACTCTTAAGTGATAAAGAAATAAAAGAAATAGAAGAAGAAATACCGCTTTGTAAAATAGGAAAAACACAAGATATAGCAAGATGTGTAAAATGGATTATAGAAGATGAATATACAACAGGACAAGTAATATCTATAAATGGTGGATGGAACATATAAAAATAGTGAATAATTAATAATGAATAGTGAAGAATGAATAATAAAAAAAGAAAGTAAAATAAAATACTTTCTTTTTTATTTTTATTCACTAACTCTCCTTTTATAATTCCCAGAAATTATTTTAGGGAAGAATTTTATTATTTTATAAACTGCAATTCTTACTTTTTTGCTCCATATGTATGATTTTCTTAAACCTTTATGAATTTGCATTTCGTTATCTTCTGCAACTATTAATCCAAGGTTTTCATCTTCTTTACTTACTTTTTCAATATCAAAAATATAATTTTCTCCATTATTATTATCCCATTCATTATTAGAATTTCTAAAGCAAAGGTTTAAAGATTCATATTGTTTTATATCTATTTCACATTGAAAACCAAGTTCTGTTTTCTCCATTTTTATATCTGCAAGTTCATCCCATTGTAGACCAAATCCATAATGTAAAAATACCTCTTCAGAACCATTTTGATATAAATTTCCTACATAAGAAATTTTTAACTTTGAATTTTCAACAATTTTATCTGTATTAAAAAATATATTTTTAACTAACTCCATTTTTAGTATTCTCTCCTTAATTTTATCTTTTGCAAAAGTATTATATTATTAAAAAATATAATATTCAAGTACTTTTTATCAAAAAAAGTAAAAAAATGTAATTTTTATTAATAATAAAAAAATATTATGAGGGTATGGGGAACTATGCCATTTAATCATATAATATTAATCAATCTTAGAAATAACTTTACCAATAATAGTAAAATCATCATCTTCAGACAAATCAATTTCTGGATAATCTTTATTTTCAGGTCTTAAAATTAATTTATCTTGTCTAATAATAAATCTTCTAACAATATAATCACCTTTATATTTGAATAATCCAAAATCTCTATTATTTAAAGGCGTATTTAATTCTAAAAAAACGTAAGAATCCATTTCTAGTTTTGGCTCCATTGAATCATCTCTCATTTTAAAAGCAATAGAGGCATTAGGAATATTTGCAGGGCATTCTATAAAGTCACTTATAGAGTCAATAGCAATTATTTTATTGTAAGAAATATGACCGAAGCATTTTATACCTTTTATGTTCTTCAGTAACTTCTTTATCATACATATACATCATTGTCTGATAAGGAATGCCAAGTGCTTTACATATAATTTTTAAAGCTTTGTGGCTTGGGTTTCTTTCTCCTTTTTCTATATGAGTTAAGTGACCAATATTTATTTTAGTTTTTTTAGCAAGTTCAACTTTTGTCATTTTTTTATCAGTACGTATTTTAGAAATCATACTACCTAACATTTTTATTTACCTCTTTCGTCATAATCTAAAAAAATTATACAAGAAAAAACAAAAATTGTCTATAAGTAAAACAATAAAATTTTAAAAATAGTAATATTGTAAAAAAGTTTAGTATATGTTAATATTAAAATAGATATAAAATATTTAAAAATATAAAAAACGTAGGGGCACTGTTTGTGGGAATACTAATTAGGGGAGACGCCACTGTGACTGAAATATAATTAATAGTGAAGAATGAAGAGTGAAGAGTACAAAACTCAGGGAGTTTTGGAGGAGGAAAGATGCGAAATAGAAGAAACAAAAGAAATATACAAAAAACTAATAATAAAATAATAATATTAACTTTTAGTATAGTATTTGCAATAGTTATTTTCATTTCAGTTATTTTCTCACTAATTAATATGGGAAACGATAAAACAATTCATGGTATAAAAATAGAAGGAATAGATGTATCAAATTTAAATAAAGAACAATTAACTGAAAAATTAAATGAATGGTACAATGAAATAGCTACTAACAGTATTAATTTATATTATCAAGATTTAGAAGAAACAATTAATGTAGAAGAAATAGAAATAAGCCATAATATAGATAAAGTAGTAGAAAAAGCCTTAAAAATAGGAAGAAGCGGAAATATTATAAAAGATAATTATGACATATTATTCACATTATTATTTCAAAAGAAAATAGAAGTAGATATAAATTATAATGAAGAAAAATTAGATAAAAAAATAGAAGAAATAAGTAAAAAGCTACCAGGAACATTAATAGAAAATAGCTACTATATTGAAGGTGAAGAACTAATAATAAAAAAAGGACAAGATGGAATAGTAGCTAAAAAAGAAGAAACAAAAGAACTAATAAAAAAAGCAGTAAAATCTACAGAAAAAAATATAACAATACCTGTAAAACAAGCAACAGTGGGAAAAATAGATATTGACAAAATACATAATGAAATATTTAAAGAACCAAAAGATGCATATATAGAAACAAATAAAACAAAGGTATATGCACATGTAAACGGAATAGATTTTGCAATATCGGTTGATGAAATAAATAAAATATTACAAGAAGAAAAAGAAGAATATATAATACCATTAAAAATAACAATTCCAAATGTAACTATTGAAGCAATAGCAGAACAAGCTTTTCCAAATAAATTAGCGGAATTTACTACAAGATATGATATAACAAATAAAAACAGAAGTACAAACTTAGAGCTTTCTTCGCAAAAAGTTAATGGAACAATAGTATTACCAGGAGAAACCTTTTCATACAACAAAATAGTTGGAGCAAGAACTATTTCGGCAGGATATAAAGAAGCAGCAATATATTCAGGAGGAAAAGTAGTTCAAGGAATAGGTGGAGGAATTTGCCAATTATCTTCAACTTTATATAATGCAGTATTATATGCAAATTTAGAAATAACAAGTAGAACAAATCATAGATTTCTAACTTCATATGTTCAAGCAGGAAGAGATGCAACAGTTTCATGGGGGACAATAGACTTCTGCTTTAAAAATACAAGAAATTACCCAATAAAAATTGTAAGTAATGTAGCAAATGGAATTGTAAGAGTAACTATACATGGAATACAAGAAGAAAATGAATATGAAGTTGAATTACAAACAAAAACATTAGAAACTATTCCATATAAAACAAATTATATAAATGATAATACTTTAGAAGAAGGAGTAGAAATAATAGAACAAAATGGTTCAAATGGAGTAAAAAGTGAAACTTACAAAATATTAAAACGAAATGGAGCAGTAATAAGCAAAAGTTTATTATCTTCAGATACATATAGTAGTTTAGAAAAAGTAATAAGAAGAGGAACCAAAAAAGTGCAGATACAGAATTAATATAAATAAAAAAAACTTTCATAATTGAAAGTTTTTTTGGTGCACCACCGGGGGGTCGAACCCCGGACCTTCTGATTAAGAGTCAGCTGCTCTACCAACTGAGCTAGTGGTGCATATATTTCATAACAATGCTATTATAATACGATTAAAACTATTTGTCAATTAATTTGAACATATATTTTGTTACATTATAATTTTAATTTAAATCTTAATAAAATAATAAGAAACAAATATTGACAACAAATAAAAATAGTAATAAACTTTAACTATAAAATAAACAAAGGAAGTGAAAAAATATGCAATATTTAAAAGATTTATTAAAAAAATCAGGCTGGATGTCAATTGCTGAATCACTAGTATTTGCTATTCTTGGAATAATATTAATATGGCAGAAAGATGCAATTATGTCTATGATAGCGTATATTTTAGGAGCTGTATTTATTCTATTAGGAATAATAAAAGTAGTAAACTATGTACAAACAAAAAGCAAAAGTGACTTATATAATTATGAACTAGTTTATGGAATAATGGCAGTAATAATAGGAATAGTAATAATGGTATATAGTAGTACAATAAGCAAAATATTTGGAATAATAATTGGTATGTGGATTGTATATAGTAGTGTTGTAAGAGCAAGCTCAGCACTAAAATTAAAACAAATAAAATCTAATATATGGATATATAGTTTAGTAATAGCAATTATTATGCTTATATGTGGACTAGTTGTAATATTTAATACAGGAGCTATTCCAGCCACAATAGGAGCAATAATGATAACATATGCTGTGCTAGATATAATTGAAAATGTTATATTTATAAATAATGTAAAAAAATTAGGATAAAATACATAATAAAAAATCACTTTTATAGTGATTTTTTATTATGTAAAACTATACAAATTTTCAAAAATATGTTATAATACTAATATTGGAAAAAATAAAGGGGTGATAACTATGTTAAAAATGTATAAAACAGATGTAGAAACAAATAAAACAGAAGAAACAAAAAGATTCGAAAAGGGAAATTGGATAAACATGGTTGCCCCGACTGAAGAAGAAATAAAAAAAGTATGCAAAAAATTAAAAATAGATGAAGCCTTTATACGTTATTCACTTGACTACGAAGAAAAAGCCAGAATTGACTATGAAGAAGATGATGGCACAACATTATTCATTATAGATGTACCAGTTATAGAAAAAGAAGACAAAGAAGAAGTATATTCAACAATGCCTTTAGGAATGATAGTAGTAAGAGATGACTATTTTATAACAGTTTCATTAAAACAAAATAGAGTAATAACAGAACTTGAAAAAAGTAAAACAAAAAATACAACAATAACATACAAAAAAAGTAGAATGATATTACAAGTATTTTATAAAAACGCAGAACTATATTTAAAATATCTAAAAAAGATTAACAAAGAAACAGAAATTGCAGAAAGTGTACTAAAAAATTCACAAAAAAATAAAGAACTATTAAAGATGCTTTCATTAGAAAAAAGTTTAGTGTATTTTACAACATCACTAAAGTCGAATGAAGTAGTAATGGAAAAAACATTAAGAGGAAAAATAATAAAATTATATGAAGAAGATGAAGACATACTAGAAGATGCAATTATAGAAAACAAACAAGCTATAGAAATGGCAAAAATATATAATGACATTTTAAGTGGAACAATGGATGCATATGCATCTATAATTTCAAATAACCTAAATGGAGTAATGAAATTCTTAACATCAATAACAATAATACTTGCAATACCAACAATGATAGCAAGTTATTGGGGAATGAATGTAAAAGTACCAATGCAAAACATGGATAGTCCATGGCCATTTTTCTCTGTTGTAATTCTATCTATCATTTTAGGAGTAATTGCAATGATATGGCTTAAAAAGAAAGATATGCTAGACTAAAAAGGACCACACGAAAGGGATGGTCCTTTTCGTTGCAAATTTGGAACGCATAGGAAATAGCTTAAAAAGTAAAGAAATATCAAAAATTAAAATTTCAAATAATTTGCTAATTTTCCAATAAAAACAAAATAAATTATTAATAGAATAGCAAAAAAATGTATATACTAAGATTAAAAATAATTTAAATGGAAGGAGAGAAAAACATGAAAGTTATAGATACAATAGCTCTTATATTAATAATTATAGGTGCTATAAACTGGGGATTAGTAGGAATATTTAATTTTAATTTAGTAGAAGCAATATTTGGAGGACTATCTATTATAACTAGAATTATTTATATTTTAGTAGGAATTTCTGGATTATGGGGAATAAAGTTAATATTTGATAGACATTAAAATAAAAAGATTTAGGATTTTAAAATCCTAAATCTTTTTATATACTTATAATAAACATAAGGCAATAAAACCCTTGAAAAAAATAGTAATATCATATATAATAAGTAAGAAAAATTCCCAAAAGTGACAGATTTCCCATTTGGAAACGTCCCCAATGGGAAAAACGAGGAGGAAGAAAGATGTTAAATGCAGTTGGAGTTACAGTGCGTTTTGGTAAAAGAACATTATTTGAAGATGTAAATATAAAATTTAATAAAGGTTGTTGCTATGGAATAATTGGAGCAAATGGAGCTGGAAAATCTACTTTTTTAAAAATATTATCAGGTGAATTAGAGCCAAGTAAAGGTGAAGTTACAAAGGAAAAAGGTGAAAGACTTTCTGTTTTAAAACAAGACCACTTTGCTTTTGAAGAATATACAGTAATGGATACTGTTATAATGGGAAATGAAGAACTATATAAAATAATGAAAGAAAAAGATGCTATATATGCAAAACCAGATTTTAATGAAGAAGATGGAATGAAAGCAGCAAAATTAGAAGAACGTTTTGCAGAACTAGATGGATGGAATGCAGAAAGTGACGCAGCTCAACTTTTAAATGATTTGGGAATAGAAACTCAGAATCATTATAAATTAATGAGTGAAATGGAAGCAAAAGAAAAAGTAAAAGTACTTCTAGCACAAGCATTATTTGGAAATCCAGATATATTATTACTAGATGAGCCTACAAACGACTTAGACTTAAAAAGTATAAACTGGTTAGAAGAATTCTTAATAAACTTTGAAAATACTGTAATAGTAGTATCACACGATAGATATTTTCTAAACAAAGTATGTACACATATAGCAGATGTAGACTTTGGGCAAATAAAAGTATTCCCAGGAAACTATGATTTCTGGTATGAATCAAGTCAACTTCTATTAAAGCAAATGAAAGAACAAAATAAGAAGAAAGAAGAAAAAATAAAAGAATTACAAGCTTTCATAGCAAGATTTAGTGCAAATGCTTCAAAATCAAAGCAAGCAACATCAAGAAAAAAATCATTAGAAAAAATAGAGTTAGATGAAATAAAACCATCAAATAGGAGATATCCATACATAGACTTCAAACCAGATAGAGAGCCAGGAAAAGAAATATTAAAAGTAAAAAATATATCAAAAACAATAAATGGAGAAAAATTATTAGATAATGTATCGTTTGTAGTAAAAGAAGGCGACAAAATAGCATTTATGGCAGATAATGAAAATGCAAAAACTGTATTATTTCAAATAATAGCAGGGGAACTAGAGCCAGATGAAGGTGTAGTCGAATGGGGAACAACAATCACAAATACATATTTTCCTAAGGATAATAACTATTTATTTGAAGAAGACATGTCAATAACAGATTGGTTACGTCAGTATTCAAAAGATCCAGACGAGACATATGTAAGAAGCTTTTTAGGAAGAATGTTATTCTCAGGTGAAGAAGCATTAAAATATGTAAAAGTACTATCAGGAGGAGAAAAAGTAAGATGTGTACTTTCAAAAATGATGCTATCAGGAGCAAATTTACTAATAATGGATGAACCAACAAACCACTTAGATATGGAAAGTATAACAGCATTAAACGAAGGAATGAAAAAATTCATTGGCAATATCATATTTACATCACACGACCACCAACTAACACAAACAGTAGCAAATAGAATAATAGATATTAAGTTAGATAAAGTAGTAGATAGAGAAGTAACTTATAATGAATATTTAGGAATAGAGTAATTTAGTAAAGAAAAAATCAGTATAGATGAAATAATTATTGAAGGATGAGATTTTCCATTTTTAAAACACAAATAAAAAGAAGAGAAACAGTAGAAATGAACCTACTGTTTTTCTTGACTTTTATAATTTATTTGTGATAGTATGAAGTAAGTAAAAAAATAGGAGGACAAATATATGTCATTTAAAGAAGATATTGAAGTAAAAAATTATTTTATGGGAAATTACTCTAAACAAGAGGTACTAAATACTTTTAATTTCATACTAAAAAGAATTGAAAGAATAGGAGAAATAGAAGGAAATTTAGAAAATACTAAAATAACACGGAATTGATGGAGATATTATTACAGTAGAAGTTAAAACAAAAAATAGTAATAATGTACATATATACAGATTAAGCTTACAATTCGATAAAATGGAAAATAATGAGCTTACAAGAGAAGCAAAAATAAAATCAGTACAAAGAGTTGGAAAAGCTATTGAACTTAAAGAAAAGGCAACAGATGAAGAAAAAGAAGAATACTATGAAGGTGTAGCTGACTACTGGGTAGAAAGAGAAGAAGGACAAAAAAGAATAAGGGATATACAAGAATTAAATAAATTAATGAGTAATTATACAAAAGAAGATTTATTACAAATAGCAGATACAATGATAGAAACAAGTAGTAAAACAGAAGAATTAATAGGTGAAATACAAGATAGAAAAATAACAAAAATAGAAGGAAATCAAGTAACAGTTACTATAAAAACAAAGGATAATAAAGAAATAATAAGAATATACAATATGGATCTAGATTTTGATAAAATGACAAATTTAACATATGGTAAAGGAGCAAGAATAGCATCACCAATAAGAGTAGGTTCGGCAGTAGAAGTAAAAAATATAGAAGGAAATGATCAAAGAGAAGAATACTTTGATAAAATTGCAGACTTCTGGGATAAAAGTGAAAAACAAAGTAATCAAGAAAAATAAAATAAAGAGAAAGGGTGTCCCATCCATGTTGTTTTAACTTAGGAAAGGGGCATTCATACTATATACGGAGGAAATAAAATGAATATTACAAAAATAATAGCAGAAGAATTACAAGTAAAAGAAAGTCAAGTAGAGGCTACAGTTAAGCTTATTGACGATGGAAATACTATTCCATTTATTGCACGTTATAGAAAAGAGGCTACTGGTGGTCTTTCTGATGAGCAACTTCGTGATTTAGGAGATAGATTAAACTATTTAAGAAATTTGGAAACAAGGAAACAAGAAGTAGTAAATTCAATAGAGAGTCAAGGAAAACTTACAGATGAAATAGTAGTGGCTTTAGAACTAGCTAAAACTTTAGCAGAAGTTGAAGATATATATAGACCATATAAACAAAAGAAAAGAACAAGAGCAACAATGGCTAAGGAAAAAGGTTTAGAGCCTTTAGCAGAAATTATAATAAAACAAGAAGATAAGAGAAATATAGAAGAAATAGCAAAAGAATTCACAAATAGTGAAAAAGGTGTGGAAAATATAGAAGACGCAATAGCTGGTGCAAAAGATATTATTGCTGAAAATATTTCAGATAATGCAGAATATAGAAAACAAATAAAAAGATTAATTCATAGAGAAGGATTAATTGAAACAAAAGCTTCTAAAGAAGATGAAAAATCTAATTATGAAATGTATTATGAATTTAGTGAAAAGGTAAATAGAATTCCAAGTCATAGAATTTTAGCTATAAATAGAGGAGAAAAAGAAGAATTTCTTAAAGTTAAAATAGAAAAACAAGAAGAAAAAATTCTTGAAATAATAGAAAAAGATATTATAAAAAATAAACAATATGAAGAAGTATTAAAAGACACAATTTTAGATAGTTGGAAACGTTTAATAGAGCCTTCAATTGATAGAGAAATTAGAAGTGACCTAACTGAAAAAGCAGAAGAACAAGCAATAAAAGTTTTTGGACAAAATGCAAAACAATTACTATTGGGTGCACCTTTAAAAGGTTTAACAGTAATAGGTTTTGACCCTGCATATAGAACAGGTTGTAAAATAGCAGTCATCGATGAAACTGGGAAACTTTTAGACACAACAACAATATACCCAACAGAACCACAAAATGACGTAGAAGGAGCTAAAAAAGTATTAATAGGCTTAATTGCAAAATATGATGTAGATATGTTTGCAATAGGAAATGGAACAGCATCACGTGAATCTGAAATATTTGTTGCAGATGTTATAAAAGAAGTAAAAGAAAAGTATGGAGAAGAAGTACATTATGCTATAGTATCAGAAGCGGGAGCTAGTGTATATTCAGCATCAAAGCTTGCAACAGAAGAATATCCAGACATAAACGTTTCATTAAGAGGAGCAATATCAATAGCAAGAAGACTTCAAGACCCACTAGCAGAACTTGTAAAAATAGAACCAAAAGCAATAGGAGTAGGGCAATATCAACATGATGTAGACCAAAAGAAACTAGGAGAAAGCTTAACTGGAGTAGTAGAAGATGCCGTAAACAAAGTAGGTGTAGATGTAAACACAGCAACCCCATCACTACTTTCATATGTTGCAGGAGTTAATAAAACAATAGCAAACAATATAGTAAAATATAGAGACGAAAACGGAAAAATAAAAGAAAGAAAAGAACTATTAAAAGTTCCAAAACTAGGGAAAGTAGCATTTGAACAATGTGCAGGTTTTATAAGAGTACCAGAAGGTAAGAACCCGCTAGAAATAACTGGAGTTCACCCAGAAAGTTACGAAACAGCAGAAAAACTATTAGAACTAATAGGATATAACAAAAAAGATTTGAAAAATAAAGAAAAATTAAAAGAAATAAAAGAAAAATTAGCATACGTAAAAATAGAAAAAACAGCAAAAGAACTAGAAGTAGGAGAAATGACATTAAAAGATATAATAGAAGAACTTTCAAAACCAGGAAGAGACCCACGTGAAGAAATGCCAAAACCAGTACTACGTAGTGACGTGCTAAAATTTGAAGACCTACGAGAAGGTCAAATACTAACAGGAACAGTAAGAAATGTAATAGACTTTGGAGCATTTGTAGATATAGGCGTAAAACATGATGGACTAGTACATATTTCTGAAATGAGTGAAAAGTTTGTAAAAAATCCTTCAGAAATAGTGTCAGTAGGAGATATAGTAAAAGTAAAAGTAATTGCAATAGACATGGAAAGACAAAAAGTTAAATTAAGTATGAAAATTTAAAATAAAAAAACGTAGATATCTAAAAAATATCTATGTTTTTTTATAGTCATGTATATAAATATTATGTAAAATTTTAAAAATAGTTGAAATATTAACAAATATATGGTAATATACATAAGTAACTAAGTAACTTAAAATCTAACTATAATTAGGAGGGTTTATAATGAAAAAAACAATAAAATCACCAGAAAAAGTTGATACAACAATGGAACATTTGCAAGAAGAATTAAGCAGGCGGAAGCAATTTGAAGGTGAAATTCGGTCAAATAGTAAATATATCAATTGGGTTAGAAATTTTGTAAAAGATAATAGGTGTATAAATGATTTTGAAATCGTCTATAAAAAAGATGAGTTAGATGAAGAAACATATGAAAATATTTGTAATATTAGTAACTTCTATTTTATAATAAGATCATATTTCAAAAAGTACAATATTTTACCAGTTGAAATAAAAGATAGTTTTAAAATGCCTATATACAGAATATTTTATGAAGATTTTTATTTTGATATATATAAAGTTGACTATTCAGAAGGATATATATGCATAAGAAGGGCACAAAGTAAAGAAAAAGCTATTGATTATAAAGATATCATGGAAGATAAAGAACCTGAAGAATATAAGGAAAGACAGAAGTTCATAAAAGAATTTTATGAGCAAATAATGAAAAGTAAAGAAAAAGCAAAAGAATTAGATATTGATATGGAATATCTAAAAAAGATTGTTAAAGATGAATTTAAATTTTAATAAAAGGACAAAAAGGCAGTGAATACTGCTTTTTTGTTCTCTTTAAATTAATATTACTCATGCCAACCTTTTATTTCATTCCTTTTAATAACACCCATCAAATTAGCTCTAACCATAGGAATATCTAAATTAAGTTTATAAAGCAAATCTTTCATATACTCTCTTTTAGAAACCCCATCCATAGGGCAATTTTTTTTCATTACTTCTATGTTATTACGTTTAACAAATTTTTTAATTTCTTTTTCAGGAGTCATAATTAAAGGTCTTATAACAGTAATTTTTGACCTATCCATATATGTACTTGGGCCAAAAGTAGAAAAGCTACCTGTCAAAAATAAGTTCATTAAAAAAGTTTCTAAAACATCATCTTCATTATGACCTAAAGCTATTTTATTACAACCTTCTCTAATAGCAACTGAATTTAAAATACCCCTACGAATATTAGCGCATAATGAACAAGGTCTTTTTTCCTGTCTTATATCAAAAACAATTTCCTTAATATGACTTTCTTCAATGATTAAAGGAACACCAATTTCATCACAAGTTTTTTGTAAAAAGTTTCTATTAAAAAATTCAAAACCAGGATCAACACTAAGTGCAACAATCTCAAAATCTTTATCAAAATAAGTTTGAAGCATTTTTAAACCCATAAGCATAGTAATAGAATCTTTGCCACCAGATAGGCACACAGCTATTTTATCACCATTTTCTATCATATTATAACTTCTAATAGTTTTTCTCATAAACCCCAATATCTTTTGCATAAATAAAACTCCTTCTATAATAATTATAACTGTTATTTTTACAACTATAAAATATTCTTACAATGTAGGGGCTTAATCGGTAAGGAATACCCGTAAGAATTTACCAAATTACGCCCATCTAATTTTAAATTAATCATAAACTATTATATCACAAAAATAACAAAAATGAAATATTGCTTTTTCAAAAAAAATATAGTAAAATAAAATAGAAATATGTTTCATTAGCTCAGTAGGATAGAGCAACAGCCTCCTAAGCTGTGGGTCGCCCGTTCGATTCGGGCATGGAACACCAAATGAAAAACATTATTTCAAGTAAATAATGTTTTTTATTTTATTATTAAAAAATAAATAGAGGTCAATATGGAAGAAAAATTTATGAAAGAAGCTCTAAAAGAAGCTAAAAAAGCATATAATAAATTAGAAGTACCAGTAGGAGCAGTAATAGTAAAAGATGGACAAATTATAGCAAGGGCACACAACTTGAAAGAAAGCAAGAAAGATACTACAAAACATGCAGAAATTTTAGCAATACAAAAAGCTAGTAAAAAATTAGATTCATGGAGACTATTAGACTGTGAAATGTATGTAACACTAGAACCATGTACTATGTGCGCAGGGGCAATAATTCAAGCAAGAGTTGGAAAACTGTATATAGGAACAATGGACTATAAAACAGGAGCATGTGGAAGTGTACTTAATGTTTTAGAAGACTATCCTTTTAATCATAAAGTAGAATATAAAACTGGAATTTTAAAAGAAGAATGTGAAAACGTTCTACAACAATTTTTTAAAGAATTAAGAAAAAAGAAAAAATAAAAATGAACTGTAGAGGTCGCAGCCTTAGGCGACCCGTACTTTGAAGGAATTAATTAAGTGAATAGTGAAGAACAAAAAGTGAATAGTACACGCCAAGCGTGATATGGAGTGGTATCGAAGTGATCATAACGAAGCTGTCTCGAAAACAGTTAGCCATGAAAAGTGGCACGTAGGTTCGAATCCCATTCACTCCGCCAGAAAACAAAAGAAAGGAAAAACCTAAATGGAAACAAAAATAAAAGATAAAATAAAAACAGCAATTGCCTTTATAATATTAGTAATATTAATATCTATAGCAATAATAGTTACATACAAATACAGCATAGAAGGAGAAACAAATATGCCATTCAAACTTTCAAAAATAGTAATAGGAAGTATGGTAGTAAGTTCAGATAACCCAATAGTAAATGATGGTTTAGAAAATGATATTATACAAAACAATGGAATATATTTTGAAATAAAGAAAAATGAAAAATATAAAAAAGATGCTGTAATAGATAGTGTTACAATAGATAATATAAATATAACTAAAACTCCACAAAAAGGTTATATAAAAACATTTATACCAAATACAACAGAAAATAAAAAATTTACATACTCAAATGACTTTATTTTAGAAGGTAATAGATTAACATATAAAGGAGCAGCAAAAAGTGATACAACTACCCTTGAAATAAATAATCAAGGAGGAATAGTTGCAATTGCATTTGGAAATACAAAACTTGGAACATATACTTTAACAGCAGAAGACTTAGTAATAGATGGCACAATGTTAAATAATATGAACATAACAGATGAAGATATAAAATTTTCAGTTAATTTTGATATGATAATAAGTGCAGAAGATAAAAAATATAAAAGCAATATAACTCTTAATTTACCTAGCTCAGAAATTACAACAGAAGGTAAAGCAAGCTTAGAAATAACAGATACTAGCAGATATGTATTTAAAAGAATGAGAGAATAATGTTACAATTCACAGCTTTAAAATAATAATCATATTTGTAGGGGCGATTACACTGACGCATAGCTTATCTGTAACTCACTAACGTTCGAATAGTTAAGAAATAATCGACTCTACATTATAAAATATTTAAACTATAAATTATAACAGAACAACTAAACTTTTTTAGCAATATAACAAAAAATACTTGATAAAACTAAAAAAAGTATATATAATAAAAAAGGTATAAGAAATTTGGTTTCTGTATGGAGGACATTCGATGTAAGCCTATGAATCTTGTCAGGTCCGGAAGGAAGCAGCAATAAGTAGTTACTTATATGTGAAGGTCTTCCATAGAGGAACTAAGCACTTATACCTTTTTTGAAATTAGAATTAATGATGAATAGTGAATAATGAATGATTAATAATTATTTATAAAGATTGCTATTTTAGTTTAAAAGATATAGGGGTGAGAATAGTTGAATTATACAGCATTATATAGAAGGTTTAGGCCAACTAATTTTGAAGAAATGGTAGGCCAAGAACATATTACAAGAACTCTTAAAAATCAAATAATGGCAGGAAGAGTAGGACACGCATATCTTTTTAATGGTGGTCGTGGAACGGGAAAAACTTCTTCAGCAAAAATTTTAGCAAGAGCTATAAACTGTTTAGACCCTAAAGAAGGAGAGCCATGTAATGAATGTGAAATATGTAAGGCAGCAATAAATGGAAGCCTTACAGACATAGTAGAAATGGATGCAGCTTCAAATAATAGTGTAGAAGATATTAGGCAAATAAGAGAAGAAGTAAATTTCTTACCAACAAAAGCAAAATATAGAATATATATAATAGATGAGGTACATATGTTATCTACAGGGGCATTCAATGCACTATTAAAAACACTTGAAGAGCCACCAGAACATGTAAAATTTATACTAGCTACAACAGAACCACAAAAACTTCCAGCAACAATACTTTCAAGGTGTCAAAGGTTTGACTTTAAACAAATATCAAATGAAGATATTATAAGAAGGTTAAAAATTGTTTGTAAAGAAATGAAAATAGAAATTTCAGAAGAAGCTTTAAAAACAATATCAATACTTGCAGAAGGTGGAATGAGAGATGCTTTATCAATATTAGAAAGGTGTTTGCAAGATGGGGAAACTAAAATAGATGAAGACAAAGTAAAAGACCTAGTTGGAATTCCTAAAATTACTTATATAAATAAAATAGTAAATAGCATAGCAAGTAAAGATGTAACAGAAGCATTAAATACAATAGAAGAAGTAACAAATGATGGAAAAGATATACAAAATTTTTTGTGGGAAATAATAAAATATATTAAAGATATATTAGTATATAAATCTAGCAAAAAGTTAGACTTATATTCAGAATCAGAATTAAAAAATATTGAAGAACTTTCAAATAAATTTTCAAAAGAAGAATTACTAAAAATAATATATACATTGTCTAATTTAGAAAATGAAATAAAATATTCTTCACAAAGGTTAATATTATTTCAAGTAGGTATAATAAAATTATGTAGTGGAGAAATAGAAAAACAAAATAATACAAGTGTTGATAATAATGAATTAATAAACTTACAAAATAAAATTTCAAGTTTAGAAATGAAAATTGCAGGACTAGGAAATGAAGTTATTAACAAACCTGCAAATTATGTGGAAAACATGAAAACAAAAACATCTGAAAGTATAAAAATATCTAAAACAGATGTAGGGGCAGGAGATTCAAGTTTACTTGGAAAAAAACAAGAACAAAAACCACAAATACAAACAACACCAGTGCAAAATATTAGTACAGGTGAAAAATTAGAAACATGGTCTAAAATAGTAAATGAATTAAAAGATGCAGGAAAAATAATGTTATATACAAATTTAATAAATTCAATAGCTAGAAAAGAAAATGATTTAGTAATAACAATAGAATTTCCAAAAGGTTTAACACCATTTGGAAAAGCAGTATTAGAAAAAAGTGAAAATATATCAGAAATAGAAAGACGTATTTCTATAGAATTTGGTAAACCAATGAAAATAAAATATATAGATACAAAAGCTAATAATACAGCACAAGTAACTAAGCAAAATCCAATAGAAAGTTTTGCGGAGGATAATGGAATACCCTTCAACGTAGTAGAATAAAAACGATAAAATAAAACATTATTCACTATTCATTAAATTAATGGGGTAGCGCTGTCCGCTCTTCCAAGAAATTGCCTAAATGAATAATGAATTATGAATAATATATAAGATAGAGAAAGGAATGAATATGATGTCAAAAAGAGGAGGATTCCCAGGAGGAATGGGAGGATTTGGTGGAATGAACATCAATCAATTAATGAAAGAAGCAAAAAAAATGCAAGCAGATATGGAAAAAAGTCAAGAGGAGTTAGTTTCAAAAGAGTTTGAAGCAACAAGTGGTGGCGGAGCAATACAAGTAAAAGTAACAGGAGCTAAAGAAGTAAAAGAAATAAAGATAAATAAAGATGTAGTTGACCCAGATGATGTAGAAATGTTAGAAGACCTAATACTAACATGTGTAAATGAAGCATTAAGAAAAGTAGACTCGGCTCAAGCACAAAGTTTAGGAAAATACAATATTCCCCGGAATAATGTAATAAACCCAGCGCGACACATATTTTATCACGGAAGAAATGACCTTAGGAGAAGAGGTGTCCACGACAGTAACTTAAACAAGATAGAGAAGGAGCATAAAAATGTCATACTATTCACCATCAATAGAAAAATTAATAGAAGCATTTGAAAAACTGCCAAGCATAGGAAATAAAACAGCTGCAAGACTTGCATTTTATATGCTTGATAGGTCAGAAGAAGAAGTAAATGAATTTGTAACTTCAATAATAAATGCTAAAAAGAACTTAAAATACTGTTCAAAATGCTATAATATATCAGATACAGACCCATGCATTATTTGCTCAAACTCAAAAAGAGATGAAAGCATAATATGTGTAGTAGAAGATGTAAAAGATGTAGTAGCAATGGAAAGAACACACGAATTTAAAGGAATGTACCATGTACTTCATGGCTCAATATCTCCAATGAATGGAATAGGTCCAGATGAAATAAAAATAAAAGAACTACTTTCAAGGCTAATGGATGGAAAAGTAAAAGAAGTAATACTTGCCACAAACCCACGTGTAGAAGGGGAAGCAACAGCAATGTATATTTCAAAACTAATAAAACCACTAGGAATAAAAGTAACTAGAATAGCCCACGGAATACCAGTAGGAGGAGATTTAGAATACACAGACGAAATAACATTAAGTAAAGCATTAGAGGGAAGAAGAGAATTATAAGATTATTAAAATTATGTAACATTTTACTATTTAATTAGTAGAATGTTTTCTATTATGTATTGACAAGTTTATGTAAATAATGTATAATATTAACATAACTGTAACTATTAATATTTCAGCCATGTATGGTAGAAAGGGAAAGTATGAAGATTAAACAAACAACTAAGGTAGCTAATGTTTTTGTAGACCGTGGAGATGGTTACGTAGAAAAGTTTTACATTGATCAAGTTCAGTTTTATGAACCGATAAAATTTGGACTGTTTCTTCAAGGAAGTGATAAAGTATATCCAACATATGATCAAATTCCAATAGTAATATTTGAAGGACGCGTAGTTAATGAAGAAACACAAAATTGTCAATTTGAAGTAATTGATGATCCTAAAAGGAGATGTATGAACTTAGGAGATTCTGAAGTAGAGAAAAAGGCAATAAAAAAAGCATTAGGAATTTTGAACTTAGATAAAGACATTGAGGATATAAGAAAAGAATATTATTGGAAAAAGAAAGATTTTCCGATAAACTAAGGTTTACAATATAACTAAATTGTAAATAAAAAAGTTATAAAAAAGAATGTTTTACTATAAAATTAGTAAAATGTTCTTTTTTCTTATAATGAAAAATAATTAAAAATGTAGAAATTTGACGAACGATTTTGATTGGCAGAATTAAACACTCATGATAATGTTTATGTAAATTGATTTCTAGAAATTTTAGTCAAATAATTTATAAATCTAAAAAAATCAAAAAAATATAATTTAATATTGATTATGATAACAAATATGTTATCATAATAATACAATATAGAAAGGACTTAATTTGTATAAAGTAATATTATATAGAGATAAAAATGGCCAGAGTGAAATAGAAGAATATATAAATGAATTAAAGAAGAATGAAAGTAAAGACTCACAATTAAAATTTAGCAAAATAATGGCTTATATAAGAAAATTACAAAATGAGGGAACTAGAATTGGAGAAAAATATGTAAAACATATTGAAGATGACATATGGAATTAAGACCATTAAGAGATAGAATACTTTTTGCATATTGGGAAAATGATAAATTTATATTATTAAGTATATTCATGAATCAAACAAGAAAAACACCGAGAAGAGAAATAGAAAGAGCAAAAAGAAATTTAAAAGAGTTTTTAAAGAGGAGGGATTATGATGAAGGATACTAGACCATATATTACATGGGAGGAAGTAGAAAAAAAGCTTAACATTACACCAGAACAAGAAGCTGAAATACAACTTCAAATGGACCTAATGGATGCAGTAATTGCAGCAAGAAATAGCAAAAAGCTAACACAAAGGGAGTTAGGAAAGAAAACAGGAATAAAACAATCTGCTATTGCGAGAATAGAAAAATTATCAACTTCACCACAATTAAATACTTTAATAAGGCTATTATATCCATTAGGTTATACATTAAGGGTTGTACCATTAGACGAAGTGAAAGATAATAATTAGCAAGAAGATTTTTTATCAAAATTATTAGGCGAAACTGAAAGAACAGCTAAACTATCTCCAAGTATGGTAAAAAAGCCAGAAAGAGCTATTAATTCATCAGAACTTAAATTTTGTGCAATTGAAACAGAAATGATATTAGCAAGTGTAACTAACTCACAAGGATTTAAATCATTTAAACAACCCATAAAACCACCTATAATAATATATGTTATGAATAAAAATATGTGAAAAGGAAAAGAGAAGAATTACAAGTTCTTCTCTTTTAAATTAATTAAAAAATTAATTTACTTTTTTGATTTAGGATAAGGCTTGATTTCATCTGTAACTCCTAATAAATAATCAATAGATGTATTATAATACTTAGAAAGTTCTATTAATATTTTAGTAGGAATATCATTTTTACCAATCTCATATTGAGAATATCCAGTTTGTGACATGTTTAGTATTTTACCTATTTGAGATTGAGTTAAATCATGGTCTTCTCTCAAATCCCTGATTCTGTGATACATAAAACTCACTCCTTTTAACAAGTATAAAATACCTTAAAATAAGTTATTAGCATTTAACGTGTTTTAGGTTAAATGTACACAGTTTTAACTTAATTTAAGTTAAAGAGAAAATATAGATATAAAGATAAAAATATAGGAAAAATATAAAAAGAATTCTAAATATATTTATATAATATTGTGTAAGATACTATAGAGTAAAAATTAACGGTAAAATTTAAAATACAACAAAATATATTATTAATAAATAATAAACTTAATAAAACCAATAACACCAAAAAATATGAATAATAGACCAGAGAGCTTTTGCATTAGAGCTTCTGGTATTTTTTTAGTTAAAAGTTTGCCAAATATTATAGCAAGTAAATCAGAAATAACCATTCCAAGTATTGCACCAATTATTAAAAATAGTTTTTGGTTTGGATAACTTATACCAAGTCCAATAGAAGCTAGAAAAGTTTTGTCACCAAGTTCACCAACAGCAATTGAAAAAGCAATTATTAAAATATATCCTATACCTAATTTAGAAAGTTTCATTATAAAATTATCTTTTTTTGAATTCTCTTTTTCTTCTTTTTGAGGAAGAAAAGAAAAAATACCAAACACAATAAAAGAAAGAAAGGTTATTATTTCTAATAAATCATGTATAAAGCTATTATTTAAAAGTCCAATAGAACTTCCAAATAAAATAGCAATACCATGACTAAAAAAGGAACCTAATGCTACGCCTATAAGAATAGTAGAAGCTTTTAATTTAGACGAAAAAGATAAAACTAAAAGCTGTGTTTTATCTCCAAGTTCAGATATAAAAACTAATAAAAATGCAACCAAAATAGGGTATAAAAAGCTCATGATAATTCTCCTTTGATTAAATATATTGTATTTAAAATTATTTTATTCTAAATATTATATAAATTTTTGTAATTAAAGATTTACAGAAAATTTATTGAAAAAAATAAAAAAGATATATAAAATTAATGTAAAGATACAAAAGCAATAAAGGAGAAAAATAAATGAAAAATCAAAAGGCAATTACATTGATTTCACTAGTAATAACTATAATAGTACTAATAACGCTAGCAATTGTAGCAATATATTTAAGTTTAGAAAATAACGGAATATTTACAAGAGCAAAACAAGCAAAGGAGGTAACAAATAAGCAAGAAGCAACTGATATAATAAACCTAAAAATAACAACAGCTCAAATGAATAAATATGTAGAAAAGCAACAAATGCCAACACTGAAAGAATTATCATTATTATTAAAAGAGGATAACGAAATACAATATGTAATTGAAAAAAATAAATCGACAAGTGCAGAATATAATGTTACAAGTGAAAACCCAAGTTCAATATACACAAAATTATATAAATATCCATATGAATTTGAAATAAATAGTAGATTACAATTAGCAAGTATAGATGGAATCAAAATTGCTTCAAATGAAAAAGAAACAGATACCACTTCAAATTCACAAAATACAATGTTTTATGAAGAACACTTTACTGGTGAATACTGGTTAGATAAAAGAAAGATATATGAAGTAACAAAAAAATTTACTACCGCTAATACTGAAGGAACTCATGAAACAGATATTATTATACAAGGAATAGATAATGTAATAATTGATGAAACAAAAAGCTATGTTTTAGAAAATAACGAAGAAAGATTGACAAATAATATTAATATATATTGGAGACCAGGTTCTTATTTCTTTTGTTGGTGGGAAAAAGACAAATTAAATTATTCTATGAAAAGCTATTTAGAAACAGAAGCTTTAGTAACACTAAGATATACAAAAATAAGTGAAAAACAAAATATAGAATAAAGTTAAAAATAACAGATATAAATAAATAAGTCAGAGAGCATTTAAAGCTTCTGACATTTTTTATGACAAAATTTATTTAATAAGAAAAAGTTAGTTATAACTATAATTAATACTATCCTATAAAATTTGAAAGTTTTATTTGTCAAAAAATATTAGAATTATAAGATTATATTAAATAAACCTAAAATTTGTAAATTCTATGTGAACACTATTGCAACATTATATTTTAAATGATAAGATAAACAAATAATTAATGTGTTCTTACGGAAATGCATATTTTAAATTAATAATAAGGAGGAATTACTTTGATAGAAGTTAAGAATATTACTAAAAAGTATGGAAGTTTTACAGCAGTAGAAAATATTAGTTTCGATGTAAAAGATGGAGAAATTGTAGGGTTATTGGGTCCAAATGGTGCAGGTAAAAGTACAACAATGAATATGATAACAGGTTTTATAGAAATGACAGATGGAGAAATTGTTGTAAATGGATATGACATTTCTAAAAAGCCAAGTAAAGCAAAAAAACAAATAGGTTATATGCCAGAAGGAGTACCTTCTTATCAAGAACTTACAGCTAAAGAATTTATAAAATATATGGCAGAACTAAAATTAGTTGATAGAAAAATAAGAAAAGAGCAAGTAGAAGAAGTTATTAAACAAACAGGATTAGAAGAAGTTCAAAATAAACTAATAAAAAACTTATCAAGAGGGTATAAACAAAGGGTAAGTATGGCAGGAGCATTAGTAGGAAGTCCAGATGTATTAATATTAGATGAACCAACAGTAGGCTTAGATCCAAAACAAATATTAGAAATAAGAACACTTATAAAAGAATTAGGAAAAAAACATACAGTAATATTAAGTTCACACATTTTATCAGAAGTAAGCCAAATTTGTGATAGAGTTGTTATAATAAATAAGGGTAAAATAGTAGCAATAGACACACCAGAAAACCTAGAAGAAAGAACAAAAAATAAAAATATATTATACGTTACTGTAGAAGATAAAGCAGAAAAAATGTTAAGTATAAAAGAGAAAGTAAAAGACATACAAGAACTAGAACTTGTAAAAGACAATGAAGACGGAACAAAACAATATAAAGTAGTTTCAGAAGAAAATATAGATTTAAGAAAGAAGATGTTCGAAGTATTACCAAAAGAAGATATAACAATATTCGAACTAAAAAAAGCAGAAGTAAGCCTAGAAGATGCATTTATGAAATTAATAGACGATTCAAAAAGTGAAGATAATGGAAAAGAAAGACAACAAAATAGTGAGGGGCAAGAAGAAACTGCAGTGGCTAAATCGGTAAGGAAGACAAAAGAGCAAGAACGAATTTCGTCCAATAAAGATGTAAAAGAAATAGAAAACAATAAACAAGAAAATGACTTAAAAGAGGCTAGCGAAGAGAAGCAAAATCTATCTAATGAAAATATAGAAAACACTGAAAAACAAGAAAAAGGAGGAGAAGAATAATGTGGGCAATTATAAAAAAAGAGGTTAAAACATATTTTTTATCTCCAATAGGTTATGTATTTATAGGAATATTTTTAATAGCATTTAGTATATCTTTTTATTTAGAACTAATGTATACAGGTGGAAGAGTTCAATTTAATTATATATTTACATATCTTCCTACAATATTATCATTTGCTATATTGGTACCATTACTTACGATGAGAACTTTTTCAGAAGAAAGAAAAAATGGAACAGAGCAACTACTTTTAACATCACCAGTTAGCATAACAAAAATAGTTATAGCTAAATTTATTTCAGCATTAATAATAACATTAATTGCGATTGCATGTACATCAATGTTTTTAATAATAATAAGATGTTTTGGCTCATTAGATATTACAGCAGCATTAGTTACAATATTTGGTTTTATACTACTTGCTATGGCATATATATCAATAGGAATATTAGCATCTAGTATAACTGAAAATCAAATTATTGCTGCATTAATTACAATAGTAACTTTTGTAGCAACTTGGGTATTACCAGAATTTCTACAAACAGGAGTAAGCTTTTCATTAATAAATATGTTTTCTAAATTTACAACAGGTCAAATAAATATAGCATATACAATAACATATTTAGCATTTACAGTTCTTTGCTTAATACTAACTATAACTGTAATGCAAAGAAGAAAAAGTGCGAAGTAGGAGGAATTGTAAATGAAAAAAATAATAGAAAAAATAAAGAAAAGTGTACTTATAAAAAGAACAACAACTATATTATTTGTAATAATTTTAGTAGCTTTATTTATCACTTTAACTTTATGGATTAACAAACTAAATTTAAACCCAATAGATTTTACTAAGGAAAAGCTATATACCTTAACAGATACAAGTAAAGAAAGAATTTCAAATATAACTGATGAAGTTAATATATATTTTACAGGGTATTCTGAACAAGACTCAATTATAGATTTAGCAAAGCAATATCATAATGCAAATAATAAAATAAATGTAGAAATAGTAACATCAACTTCAAGACCAGACATTGTACAAAAATACGGAATAGAAGAAAATACAAATTGCATAATAGTAGAAAATGGTCAAAAAAGTAAAATATTATTAGTAGAAGATTTATATACAACAGACCCAGCAACATATGAACAAATAGATATAACAGAAGAAAAATTAACAAATAGTATATTATATGTAGTAGCAGAAAAAATACCAACAGTATATTTCCTAGAGGGATACTCAGAATTTTCGATAAATGGAAACATGAGTTATTTAGCAATATATTTAGCAAATGAAATAACTCAGTTTAAAACTGTAAATACAGTATCACAAGGCAAAATTCCAGAAGACTGTGATACATTAGTAATAAATACACCAAACGCAGACTTTGATGATATTACAACAAATGCAATTTTAGAATATATAAATAATGGTGGAAACATACTATGGTTTAATTCTGTAAGTACAAAAGAGCAAAACATGCCAAATGTTAATAAAATACTAAAAGTATATGGAGTAGAACCATTTACAAAAGGATATATAAGTGAAACAGATGCATTAAAAAGGTCATCAACAGCAGCAAGCATAATATTGCCAGATGTAAAATATAACGCAATAACAAAAAATATAACAACACCAGTATTTATAAACTCAAGTAAAATAAACTTTGTTAGTAGCGAAGAATTAGAAAATTTAAAAGTAATAAAAAGTGTATTATTAGAAGCAAGCCAAACTTCATTTATAAGAACAAACTTTGAAATAAACTATAATGGAAAATTAGATAGTGAAGAAGGCGGACCATTTGTAATAGGAGCAGAATTACAAAAACAAATAAAAGCAGAAAATACAGAAACAGGAGAAAAAGAGCAAGTTTCAAAATTAGTAATATATGGGGAAAACTATTTTGTATCAAACTACACAATAGATTCTACTTCACAAACACCATTTATAGCATACCCAGGAAACCGTCAATTAGTAACAGACACCATAGCATACTTAGTAGATAGAGAAGAAGACATAGTTATAAGAAAAGATACAAACACAGTAACATATACAGCAACAGTAGCTCAAAACAATATAATACAATGGGTAATATTTGGAGTACCAGTTATTATAATATTAATAGGAATTTTAGTATGGCAACATAGAAGAAGGAAAAAATAGAAATAAAAAATAAAAACCTCTCATACATTTAAATGAGAGGTTTTTTTGTGAAAGTTGGAAGTAGGATTGTAGGGGTCTCCTCCTTCGGAGACCCAACCTTCGAAGAAACTACCAAAACAAAAAAGGAGAATTAAAATTTGAAAAACACATTAAAAGTTATTTTTGTAATCATAGGAACTTTAATAGGTGCAGGTTTTGCATCTGGAAGAGAAATATATTTGTTTTTTGGCAAATATGGTGAAAATGGTAAAGTAGGAATAATCTTAACAGGGATTATTACAGGAATTATAATTTATAAAGTACTAGAAATAACAAAAACATATGAAATAAATAATTATAATAAACTACTACAAAGAATAAATTGGAAGCACAATAAATTAAATAAATATATAAATTTAATAGTAAATAGTTTTCTATTAATTTCCTTCTATATAATGATAGCAGGCTTTAGTGCATACATAGGGCAAACCTATAATACACCCATATATATATCTAGCACTATATTTGTAATTATATGTTACATTATATTTAAAAAAAGCATACAAGGAGTAATAAAAGCAAATGAAATATTAGTTCCAATATTAATAATACTAATTACATATTTAGGAATAAAAAATATTCCTTATAGCTTTAATACAAGCGCTACCACAAAGTTGCAAGTAAGCTCAAGTGGTTGGATAATAGGAAGTATACTATACGCAAGTTATAATAGCATTTTATTAATACCAGTATTAACAGGGCTTAGGAATTATTTAGACAGCAAAAAACAAATAATAAAAATATCAATAATAAGTAGTAGCACAATTATAGTATTAGCTTTATTTATATATTTCCTTTTGTTAAGAGGAGAATTTTTTGTTTCTGAACTAGAAATGCCACTAATAGAAATAACAATGCAATTTGGAATAATATTTAAATACATATATGGTTTTGTAATAATAGCTTCAATATTTACATCAGCAATTTCAGCTGGATATAGTTTTTTAGGAAATGTAAGTAAAACAAAGAAAAGTTATGAAATAATTTTATTAATTATATGTATAACTGGAATAGCTGTTTCTAATATAGGCTTTTCAAAATTAGTAGAAATGTTATATCCTTTATTTGGAGTATTAGGGCTAATTCAAATATGGATGTTAATAAAATTTAAAAATTAAATATATTAATATTTACATGATATTAAAGAGTAAAATGATCTTTATTAAGCAATTAAAAATTCTAATTTAATGTTTACAAAAGTAAACATTTGCTATAAAATAAATTTAAATAAATTTATTAGGAGTTTTTAATGAAAATAATTGGAATAGAAGATGAAAAAGTTAAAACAAAATTAAATAAAAAAAGAGTAATGATAGCTTCTATAATAGGAATAGTAGCTGTAATTATACTAATATTATTTATTATATATTGTGCAAATAGAACATTTAGAAATATAGTTGACAAATATATATTAATGAAAAATGTAATAGAAGATAGCACAGCTTCAATTGATATTAATGAAGATGAAACCAATAATATATTTGCATATGATAAATATATTTCAGTGTTAAGCAAAAATACATTAAAAAACTATAATTCTTCAGGAAAGTTAGATGGAGAATTAACAGTAGAAATAAGTAACCCAATAACAGCCACTAATGGTAGATTTTTATTAATAGCTGAAAATGAAAAAAATAAAATTTATTTAGTATCAGGAAACGAGCTTATTTGGCAAAAAGACTTAGAAGGAGAAATAAGCAAAATATGTGTAAATAAAAACGGATATGTAGCTGTTATTCTATCTGGAACAACATACAAATCTGTAATTCAAATATTTGATTCAGAAGGAAAAGAGCTATTTAAACAGTTCTTATCAACAACAACAGCAGTAGATGCCAGCATATCTCTTGATAACCAATATTTAGCATTTTTAGAACTAAATACTAGTGGTACAACCTTACAATCTATAATAAAGGTAATATCTATACAAAAAGCAAAAACAACACCTTCAGAGTCAGAAGTGTACAAATATATAGATGAAAATAATGTATTAATAACAAATATAAAATATCAGCAAGGAAATAGATTGGTATATATGAGTGATGATGGAATAAATATAATAAAAGGAGAAACAAACGAGAAAGTTCTTAATTTTATAGAAGAAGGTAAAAGAATAAGTTTTGCAGATATAGAACTTACTAATTATATGTACAGAGTTATAGAAAAATCATCATTATTAAATAATGAAACAAGTATAGAAATATTAAATACTGGAAGTAAAAAAACAAGTATATATACATTAGATAGTGTACCAAGAAAAATGTATAGTTATAATGACAAAATAGCAATAAACTTAGGGTCAGAAGTACATTTTATAAGCACAAATGGATGGCTAATTAAAAGATACATTTCTAGCCAAGAAATAAGAAAAATAGTAATGGCTAATAACTTTGCAGGAATAGTGTACAGAAATAAAATAGAAATAGTAAATATTTAAAAGGAGGAAATAAATATGTCTATAATAATTGATTTAATAATTTTAGCAATAATTTTACTTTGTGTTATATTAGGTTATAAGAAGGGTTTAACAAAATGTATAATAAAAATATTATCATTTGTAATAGCGTTAGCAGTAGCGTTTGTATTATTCAAACCAATAAGTACCCTAATTATAAAAAATACTACAATAGATGATAATATTAGAAATTCAATAATAAATTTAGTTCAAGATGATGTAGAAGAAAACGGAAAAATAAGTGAAGAATCAAACTTACCACAGTCTATGATAGAACACATAAATGAGAGCATACAAAACTCTGTAAATGAAACAAAAATGACAGTAGTAAATACAGTAGCAACTGAAATTTCAGTAGGAGTTGTAAATGTATGTGTAGCAATTGGTCTATTTATAATTGCAAGAATAGCGCTAATATTTGTAAGTGCACTATCTTCAATAATAACAGATTTACCACTAATAAAACAATTTGATAAAGCAGGTGGACTAATATATGGTTTAGTAAAATCATTATTAATAATATTTATAATATTTGCAATAATTTCATTTATAAGTCCAATGATAGAAAGTTCAGGAATAATAGAGGCAATTAACAAGTCAATTGTAGGAAGTGTATTATACAATAATAATTTATTATTAAAAATAGTATTATAAAAGGAAATGTAAAAAAGTGGCTTTGCTACACTTACGTGTTAAATAATTCTCTTCCAGGAGGTAATATATTTTATTTTTTCCATTTCGCCCTCCAAGACAAGGGGTATTCCCTTGCCTCAATGGGCTGCCTAAGTCTTCATTACAAAAATAAAATATATTACCTCCTTCACGCTACTCTATAACTTAAAATAACGTACTTTCTTTTTTGAGAATTTCTTAATTTGTGAATTTACTGTAAAAAATAATTAGAAAATATTGAAATATACTTGCTTTTTTGCTATACTTTTTCTATGCAAATAAAATAGGAGTGAAATAAATTGAAAAAGGATATAGATTCAAAAGATAAGAAGAAAAAGAAGAAGAAAAAAAGCAAATTAAAGGTATTTTTAAGAATTCTTTTACTAACTATAATATTAATAATTATAGGTTATGGAATATGGTTTGGTATAAATTATTTTAAACATATTTTTAAACGCGGGGATAGTCATTATGACCCACTTTCAGCTACTGCACTAGGAATAGACCCAGAAAAACTAAAAACAGTAGGTAGAATAAACATATTATTATTAGGAGAAAGTGGCTATGAAGATGACTATAAGCTAACAGATAGTATAATGATAGTATCTTATAATCCTCAAACACAACAAGCTTCTATGTTGTCAGTTCCAAGAGACACATATGTAGGTAAAAGAAATAAGGATACAGCAACTTCAAACTATTTAGCAAGTTATAAAGTAAATTCAGTATATCGCAATGGAACAAATATACCAGAAGCAATAGAAAGAATAGAAGAAGTAGTTGGAATAGATATAGATAATTATGTTTTAATAGATACTGGGGCTATAGTTCAAATAGTAGATGCAATAGGTGGAGTAAGGTTTAATGTTCCAATAGATATGAATTATGATGATACAAACCAAAATTTACATATACATTTGAAAGCAGGAGAACAATTAATAGATGGAAATAAAGCAGAGCAATTATTGCGTTTTAGGCATAACCAAGACTGGACAAGTTACCCAGAAGAGTATGGAGATAATGACTTAGGAAGAATGAGAACACAAAGAGAATTCATACAAGCTACATTAAAACAATTAATTAAATTTGAAAATATTAATAAAGTATTAGATTTATTAAACATTGTATTTGATAATGTAAAAACAGATTTAAGCCTAGAAACAATAAAATATTATATACCATATGCATTTAAATTTGATATGAATAATATTAAGTCAGGAATGGTTCCAGGAGAAAATGAAAAATGTAATGGAATTTGGATATATATACCAAATAAAAAAGAGACTAAACAAGTAGTAAACGAACTATTCACTGATGATATAATAGCAGATGAAAATGTAAATACAATTAATAATAATACTTTTAATGAGAATGATGAAAAAGCAAAAGAAATTAAAGTAGAATTATTAAATGGAACTACATCAGAAACAGCACTAGAAGAAGTAAAGCAAAAACTAAAAAAAGCGGGATATAATGTAACAAAAACAGGAAATACAACATTAACTGAAAAAAGTGTTATAATAAACAGAACAATGCAATCTACAATAGTAGAAGAAGATTTAAGCGAGCAACTACAAATAAAAAATATAAAAAGCAGTTCAAATAGCAGCAAAGTTGATTTTACTATAATAATAGGAAAAGATTATAAATAAAAAAATAAAGGGGGCAATTTTATTAAAGTGGTCCTCTTTATTTTATATAAGAAAAATTAATTTTAAATTGTAGGGGCGATTATTTTCTTAGCTGTTCGAGTGAAGCCAGTTACAGATAAGTTATGCTTTAGTAGAATCGCCCACTCTTCGAAGAAATTGCTTAAAAATAAGTCAACTTCTGCATTTATATATATTAAAATAAAAATTATAAATTACTAATTTTTTTAGCAATTTCTTGTTACCAATACAAATAATTGCCCTTACTAGAATATCTACTATTATTCTGCTTTTTCTTCCTTTTCTTCTTTTTATTATTATTAGATTTTAATAATTTAAATAATAAAAACAACACTAAAATTATTGATGCAATTGTTAAAAATGTATTAAAAGCATTTGATTCTACTAGATTTCCTCCAGCCAATAAATTAGAAGTATAAGTATTTCCATCTACCTCATAAGTAATTTTTCCAATAACAGTATTTTTGCTAATGGGTGCTTTTAAATCTGAGTTTAATTCTACAGTAGGAGTAATAGTGTTAATATCTGTATCCTTTTTTAACAATAAAGATATTTCATCTTCTACTACAATATTTAATTGTTTAGTAGATATATTTGCTTTTGCAATTTTAGTTTTCTTTAAAATAGACCCCTTTTCATTAATAGTTTTAACTTTATAATTTTCAAAAGCGTAATTAAATAGGTTTTTACAATCTAAATATCTTGCAGAAAGACCATTTTCAGTAGTTTCTGCTCCTAAAATTACTACAATATATTCTATATCATCTTTTTTAGCAGTTGCTACTATACAATTTTTAGCAGCATTAGTATATCCTGTTTTTGCTCCAGTAGCATACTCATAATAATAATTATCAACTTTATCAGAGGTATCCTTTTTAATAAGTTCATTTGTAGTACCAAATACTCTGTCATTTGTAGGGTACTTATTAGTAGCAGGAAGAGTATAAAATGTTGTATTTACAATTTCTCTAAAAGTTTCATTTTGCATAGCATATTTACCTATAATTGCTAAGTCATAAGCGGTAGAATAATGGTTTTCATTATGAACACCATTAGGATTAACAAAATGAGTATTTAAACATCCAATTTCTTCTGCTTTAGTATTCATCATGGTAGCAAAGCTTTCAACAGAGCCTGCAATATGTTCAGCCAAAACATTTGCAGCTTCATTAGCAGAGTTAATTAAAAGTACATGTAATAATTGATTTACTGTAAGTTCTTCACCAACTTGAATATTAGCATTAGTATAGCCAACAGGCACTGTGAAAACAGCTTCATAACTTGCCGTTGCTACATCTGTAAGTTCACAATGCTCTAAAGTAAGAATTGCTGTCATTATTTTAGTAGTACTAGCAGGATACATTTTTTCATATCCATTCTTCTCATAAATAACCTTTCCAGTTTTACTTTCCATTAAAAGGTTGCAAGGCGAATATGTTGTAATATCAGAAAGATTAGTATATGTAACTGTACCAGTAGAAAAAACGCTAGAGGTACAGAAAATAGTTAATAATATAAAAATAATTGTAATATTTTTTAAATATTTCATAAATTCTCCTTTATATAATAATGTGTTTATATAATATATTATAAATGGAGAAAATTCAATACCAAAAAGGAGGTTTTAATATAAAAAGTTATAAACAAATTTTAATAATATGTGGATTAATAGGGGTAATTATTATAGGAATATGTATATATTTCTATAATAATAAACAAGGAGACTATTCTTATTTAGAAGTTTCAAATGAAGAAGCTATAGCTACAAATGCTATAGAAGAAGAGAAAAAAGAAATTGTAATACATATAACAGGTCAAGTTGCAAAACAAGGAATAGTAAAGTTAGAAGAAGGCGCAAGAGTAATTGATGCAATAGAAAAAGCAGGAGGAGCAACTAAAGAAGCAAATTTATCTAAAATAAACTTAGCATATTTATTAGAAGATGGAATGAAATTATATGTTCCAAGTATAAATGATAAAGAAGAGGAAGAATATATTTCAAGTAATAATGGAAGCGCAAAAGCAGAAAAGCGGTAAAGAAACATTAAAAGTAAATATAAACACAGCAACAAGTGAAGAATTACAAAGGTTGCCAGGAATAGGAGAAGCAATGGCAAGTAGAATAATTACATATAGAAAAGAGAATGGAAAATTTAATAAACTAGAAGATTTGAAAGAGGTTAGTGGAATAGGTGAGGCTAAGTTTAATAATATTAAGGGTTACATATATATAAAGTAAAAAGCTTCTCTTACAAAACCATATTTTACTATTGTAAAGTAACAACAAATATGCTAATATGAAAATAGGGGGAATAAATATGGAATTGAAAAAAATAGCAGAGTCATGGGTAATAGTAATATTAACATTAATATTTTTTTGGCCAGCAGGATTAATATTATTATATTTAAAATTGAGGAATAGTTCAAAAAATAGATTTACATTTAGTGGAGTAACAAAAATAGTAATGGGCGTATGCTCAGTATTCTTTGGACTAATAGAGCTAGCGACAGAAATAGATGAACCGACAGGTGAAGTAGGTTTAACTATTGTAATGGTCTCAATATTTTTAGCCATAGGAGCTGTTTTAATATATTTTGGAACGAAGAACATAAAAGAAGGAAAAATATACGAAGAAATTGCAAATTTAATAAACTTTCAAGAAGTAGAAAGTATGGAAGAAATAGCAAAAAAATTAAAAATAACAGAAGAAAAAGCAAAGGAATATATATCAAAAGCAATATCACTAGGAATTTGTAATAATCAAATAGAATATAAAAACAATAAAATAATATATAAAAAGAAAGTTGAAGAACAAGTAGAAAAAAAGAAACATGAAAGAATAGTAAAATGTGAATGTTGCGGAGGAATAAACCGTATAAATGATACAGAAGTAAAAGCATGCGAATATTGTGGAATGGAGTTAATGATAAAAAATTAGTTTAAATACCATATTTATTTAATAAAATTAGGTAAATATGGTATATTTTTCTTTATTATTTCATATAATATATGAGATAGTAATGCAAAAAACGAAAAAAATCACATAAAGGGTTGACAAATAGGACATTTGAGTTTATACTAATAAAGTAGTACAAAAAAGCACAACAATAAAATACATCGCGGGGTGGAGCAGTTGGCAGCTCGTCGGGCTCATAACCCGAAGGTCGTAAGTTCGAGTCTTACCCCCGCAACCAAAGAATTAACTAGAGTCGCAAGAGATTGTGGACTCTTATTTTTTGCTCAAAACGAATAACATAAAAATTACTGGGCACGTTATGGGCACAAATTTATATTAAGAAGGTTTTTGGTAAACCTTCGAGTTTTCGAGAGTTAGTACATTTGATTAAAATTCTAAATATATACAAATAGTTTCTACTTATTAAAAAATATTTTATTAAGCAGAAACTATGCTGTCTTGATTTCTTCTTTTTTTATAATATTTTTCATAGAATTTTATCCTTTCAATTTTTTGTAAATCAATGTGAAAAGCCTCCTAATTGGCTTTAAAATATTTTTTTGTATCTTCTCTATATAGAAGATTATCAAGTTTATCTGATGCTTCTCTATCCATTTTCGCGAAAGAGTGAGCATAGATATTTAAAGTTGTAGATGTTTGAGCATGTCCTAATCTGTTACTAACAGTTCGAACATCCAAACCTTGTGAAATTAACAAAGTTGCATGTGTATGGCGTAAGCCATGAAAAGTAATATGTGGCAAATTTTTTTCTTCTAGGAATTGCCTAAACCATTTAGTAATTGTATCTGGATGCATAGGTTTGCCATCAAACTGAACAAATAAACGATTAGTATTAATCCATTTATCTCCAAGTTTAAATCGTTGTTCTAGTTGTTTTCTTTTGTATTCTTTTAGCAATTTTATAATAGATTCAGGGATGCTAATAACCCTATTAGATGATTCTGTCTTTGGATCTTTAGTATAAACTCCAATAGAAGAAACATATTGGCTTGCTTGCCTAACTGTAACTGAAGAATTTTTAAAATTAACATCTGTCCATTCTAATCCTAACACTTCACCACGTCGTAAACCTGTAAAAATAGTTAAGAGAATAATAACACGGAATTTTAATTCTTCACTTTCCAATGCTTTAATTAATGCAATAGTTTGAACATCATCATAAAAATTAATATTAGATTTCCTAGATTTAGGTGGTCTAACTCTAGATGCTGCATTATAAGGTACCATTTGCCAATAAACTGCTTGTTGTAACATCGAATGCAATAACCTATGATGCTCTAACACAGTTTTTGAAGATAATTTGTAAGTAATATTTTTCCTAATATAAGTAGATTCACTTAATTCTTGGTACAAATACATTAATTGCATTGGTTGAATTTTGTCTAAATACATGTTGCCTAAGTAAGGGAGAATTCTAGATTTTAGCATACTTTTATATCTTTCATAGGTTTTAGGAGATAAATTTGGAATAGCATAATTGTTAATCCAAAAATCAGCATAATCTCTAAAACGCATTTTCTTTGCAGATAAAGCCTGTCCAGTTTCTATTTCAGATATAAATAGAGCAAGTTCTTTTTCAGCTTCTGTTTTATTTTTTGCTTGAATTGTTCTTTTATAAATAATTCTTTTGCCCTCTCCAGTATAACCCCCAGAAACTCTTAATCTGTACGAATTCTCACCTCGTTTTTCGATATTTCCTACCACACGTGCCTCACCTCCTTTCCATGTGGTAGAAATACATAAGTTTAAAAATCTATTTCTTGTATCAAATAAGATTTAACGAAAAAAGAAAATTCTTTATCTTCTTGGCATTCTTTTAGTAGTTCGGACTTTAATAGTTCTTTAATTTTAGAATTGTTTTCATTATGATATGTATTAACTAGTACACTTATTCTTTCTAGACATTCTCTACGTTTCTCAAATAAATCTATTCTATTTAAGTCAAGTATTTTAATAGTAATAAAACCTTTTCGTGAACCTTTGTAATTCATAAGCATAGGCCCTAAAGCTAATAGATGCTGTGATGGTTCGTCAATATATGGATTTAATAGCGGATCTGCTTTATTATTATAATCGTGTTTACCACTCCTATTACAAATTTCACAAGATAAAGTGAGATTGCTCCACTCAACATATAATTCAGGATATATACTTTTGGGTAAAATATGTTCAACATCACCATAAGATATATGCTTAATTTTACATTCACAATAAGCACATTTTTCATTTGTTTCAGCTAATAGAGCTTCCTTTATTTGTTTGTGCCTATATCGATATTGGATTGTTGTAGTTAAAGGCCTTTTTCTATTTAAAGCATCTAAATATTCATCAGTCCACTTCTTTTTATTGTTAGTTAAGATAGAAGGTTCAGAGGATTTAACTAATTTAATCATTTTTCTTTTCCTCCATTATGCTTGAGATTGCTATAGGAACATATTTATCTAATCCTAACTCTTTTAAGTCATTCCTTAAATTTAAAAAAGTAGAATTATCTATAGATTTAGTAGAATATGATTCTATAATAGCTTTTAACTTTTTTTCGGCCCAAATAGGCATAGTAGATTCTAAACCTAATACATCTCTCAAAATTTCATTTGAAGTTCCAGATTTATTTATATCATCTAATTTATGACTTTTTACTTTATTATCATCATTATAATCTAATACATAAACCTTTGAAGAAGGAATAGATGTAATAATAAATGGATTATGTGTAGATACTATAAACTGAACATTAGGAAAGGCATTTAGTAAATTTGGTAATAGTGTTCTTTGCATTTCTGGATGCAAATGATTTTCTGGTTCGTCAATTATAATAGTATATTTTTCGTCGGGAGAATGAGACATATATATTTGCCAAGCTAATTCTATTATAGAAGCAATACCACCAGATACAGCATCAATAGTAAAATTACCAGAGTCTGTTTCCAAAATCACATCAGGAACTTCAATACGAATTTGTTTAAATCCTAATTTTGGCGGAAGAATTTTTTGAAGTATATTTTGAAATCCAGTAAAAAGTTTAACACTTTCATCATTTGGTGATACAATGTTATTACCAAAGCCTAAAGCCGCTAAAGAAATTAAGGACTCTTTTATTAGCAATGTTGGTGAATCCCTATCACTTAAGTAATCTCCAAATTCTTTATTACTGATGAAGTTTCTGTAATTTTGAAAAATGTCATTTCTAGTTAGTGCTTTTGTAGGAATAGCAGAAACATATTTATATTTAAAGGTATTTCTATGAGAAGTAATAAAATAACCAGGACAATTCCCTTGTACATTATTAATATGAATTTGATATATATTATTAACTTTATTAGGAACCATTATATTTGATTTAGCATCAACTTCAGTTCCTTGACCGATTAGAAATATATGATAATTCACCTATAGATTTATAAGTATTGGGAAGATCTATTTCTAAAGGTCCAATATTTTTTATACTATTAGAATAAACTAATTCACCAAATGAATCTCTTTTAGGAACACCTGTATAAGAATAATTAAAACCAAATAAGTAACTAATAATATCTAGAATAGTTGTTTTTCCAGCACCATTAGCACCTGTCAATACAGTTAATGTACTATCAAAGTCTATGTCAATATTATAAAATTGTCTCCAGTTAGATATTTTAATGTTCTTAATCATTTAATTCACATCCTTTCTACAATTATCACAAGTGTGATCTATTTGTGGATTATCTTTTACTCTTGATAAGAAATATTTGCCACATTTATTACATTGGTAAGGATAATAACCATTAATATAATCTTCAAATAATTCATAATACATATATGAAAGAAGAGAAGTAAAGGTTATTTTTCTTTTATAATTACTGTCATAATAAAAATTAATATCTCTCATTTTTTCATTTACACGAGAAATAAAAATTTTATCATAAAGTAAAAAATTGTTTATTAAACTTTTCATTTCTGCAGCAAAGTATTCAATATCATAAATATTTTCACAATATCCCATAAGAGAATTATTTTTCATATATTCTTTTTGTTCTTTAGATAAACTAAATAATTCTGAATTAGACATAAGTAAATCAGCTGATAAATCTACTTTTGAAATATTAAATTCGCCATTTTCTTTATAAATTCCAGGACATTGTTTTTTGAACATAGAATAATTCATATATTTATCATTATATTCTGTATTACCTAAAAATCCAAACTCAGAAAAAAAATCATAACATTCTTTAAAATGAGTTTTAGAATCAGGTGCACATTCTAGGAAGGGTAAATAAATTCTAGTATATTTTTTCTTTAAATCTGATAAATTATAAAATTCAATGTCTGTATCATGAGCTAAAGCATATATACCATATCTGTTATCTTTATATGGTAAAGGATTAGATATTTTTACCCAATAAAGAGTATCTTCTAAATTTTCTGAATTTATTTCGTAGTCATCAGTTCTTCCAGTTAAATAATCGACTGAAACATGGAAGTAATCAGCTAATTTAATTAGCATATTAAATCCAGGATATACATTTTTGTTTTCGTAATTAGATAAAGTAGCACGTCTTTCATGTAGACTGTATGCAAGTTGTGCTTGTGTAATTCCAATAGATTTACGCAATTCTTTCAAACGATTTCCAAAATTAAACTTTTCCATTTTTATAAAAATCCCCCTAATTGTTTGAAACAATTATACACAACAAATTACTAATTGTAAACATTAAAAACATAAAAAAATTAAAAAATCTCAAAAAAAGTATTTACAAAACAAAAATATTATTATAATATGTACGTATAATGAGAATAGAAAGGAGGGATTTGTATGAAAAATGAGAATTTAGAAAATTTACCTAAAGAAAAAACAGGAGTAAAAAGAGTTTTAGATTCTACAGAGGCAGCACAATATTTAGGTATTTCATATTGGTTAATTAGAAAACTAGTAAGAGAAAAGAAAATACCATATTACAAAATTGAATCTAAAACATTATTTACAAAAGAAATTCTAGACAAGTATATAGAAGACAGTCTAGAAGAGCCAAAAAAGGAAAAAATCAAATATGATTGGTCGACCTTTTAGAAAAAAACAGCAAAGGAGTGATTTAATTTGCCGAAAGGAGGAAAACGATATTGGTTTAAGTTTTATAACAACTTTTTTGATAATGAAAAAATCAAACAAATCAAAAGAAGAAAAGATGGAGATAGACTTATTGTGATTTTTATTAATTGTTTAGCCATAGCAGCAAATTGTGAATCTGGTGGTTACCTAAAAATTAGTGAAAATAAGTTTTTTACCGTAGAAACATTAGCACATCATATGAGTAGAAATCAGGAAAGTATCAGAATAGCACTAGATATTTTTCAGGAATATAGCATGATATTACAAGATGAATACGGTTATAAAATTAAAAATTGGAATAAGTATCAAAACCTACAAGAAAAAGGAATTAAGCCATCTAAACAATCCACAGATGATGCTAAAAATGTGGAAACAGAAAGAGAAAAAGAATTAAAAAAAGAAATAAAAATAGAAATAGGAGGTGAGAAAAATGCAAACGAAAGTCCAAGAAAATTTAAAGATTATATATAGTTTAGAAGAAATATTAAAAAAAGGTTATAAAATAGCAACACCTATTCCAAAAGAAAGAAAATGTCCATATTGTAATAAAGTATTAAAACCAAGGGGAATTTTAAATCCATTAGATCAAAGTATTCATATTTTTTTACAAAATGAAAAATGTAATTGTAGTAAAGCAATAGAAGAACAAAGAAAATTAGAAGAAGAAAAAGAAAAACAGTTAATGGAAGATTTTGAAAAGTATAGAAGAGAAGAGTTTAACAAAAAAATCAAAAAGTATTATGGGACAGACTTTATAACAGAGCAATTTAAAAGGCAAACTTTAGAGAGTTTTATTACAAATGAAACAAATAAAAATATGAAATATGTAGCTCAAAGGTTTATACAAGGATTTAAAAATACAAAGACTGGAATTATATTTGTTGGTAAAAATGGAACAGGAAAGACACATATAGCAACAGCAATTGCTAATGAATTAAGAAAAGAAAATATACCAATTATATTTGGAACATTAACAGAATTAGTAGAAAAATATAATAGAAGTTACAAAGAACATACAGAAATAGAATTAACAAAATTATATACAAAAGTAGATTTATTAATTATAGATGATTTAGGTGTTGAAACTATGAATGATTGGATGTTATCTAAATTATTTATAATAGTAAATGAAAGAATGAAAAACGAATTGCCAATTATTATTACAACTAATTATGAATTGGAACAATTAAAACAAAGACTTAGCATACCAAATAAAGTATGTAAAACAACAGATTCTATAATATCAAGATTATACCAAATGTGCTATAGAGTGGAATGCAAAGGAAACGATTATAGAATGAATTAATTTTGAAAACAATGTAGCTATTTATAGTGATGGATATAAAAAGAATGGATATAAGAAAAAATAGCAGAAAGGAGCAAAGATGAATGAAAGAAAAATTACAGTTTATGACAAGAAAATGTTTAAAAAGAAGTTGATTGAATTTATAAATGCAGCAAGAGAATATATAAAAAACGACTTAAACGAAGATAATATTTACAAGGTATTATACGCCACAGAATTATTTAGAAATTCTATATATAAATGCATAAAATTTAAAATGGATACTATTCCGGAAAACATTAGGGAACCAGTGGACATATGCAAATACGAAACTGAATATTCTGACAGTATTTTGAAAATAAAAATACATGAATTATTGCCACATATTAGAACACCGTATAATAACAGAAGACTAGAAAAAACTTGTCAGACTATTGCAGAACAATATAAAGGTTTATTTGAAAACAAAGAAGTAATTATAAGAGTTCAAGTAAGTATGCCAAGAGATAATTGGGATATAGACAACAGAGATTTGCGATACATATTTAATGGATTCGTTTATGGAAAATTAATTACAGATGATAATATAAGGTTTGTAAGTTATATGTTAGAAGGAATTAATGGTGGAGAAAATTTTATAAAAATTTTTGTATCTGAAAAAAGTAATATACAAAATGTAGTTGCATTAAATCCTGAAAATTATTTTTAAAAAGTGTGATTATTTATAAAAATGAAAATATGCAAACAGTCACACTTTTATAAAAACTGAATAATCACACTTTATAAAATGGGTATAAATGTTTATATTTCAATACTAGATGCAAATTTTTTAAAGTAAAAATTTGTACATAGGTAGGGGTACATATTGCGAATGAGAGTGTAATTACATGTGAGGCGACTGGAGGGACAAGATAGGAATCTTGTCTCTTCTGTCGCATAGTAGGAGAGTAAGTAGATAGCTTAGAAATATTAAAAAACGAGGAGGTGATTTAAGTGGTAAAAGAAAAGAGAGTATGTTTTAGGCAAAGAGATTTAGAATTAATGTTATTCTTATCTGAATATGGAGTTATCACTAATGAAAATGTGAAGAGAATATATAAATCAGAATATTACTATAAAAATAGATTAGCAAGTTTAGCAAAGGGTGATATGATTGAACGATTATATGGAAAAGTAATATTAGGAACAAAAGGAAAAAGATATTTAAATGAAATAGGTTTTGGATATAGAAACATTAATAGAGATGAAAAATATAAAAAGAGATTAGAACGAGTAAGTGATATAGCTTGTAAGTTCAAAGATTGTGGCTGGTTTTTTGAACCTAGTTGGAGGTGTGATATAAACACCTATACAAAGAGAGGCAATAGGTTTGTAGGCATAGTATCAAGAAGGAAAAGAGAATATAATGAAGATGAAGAAAGGTTCAACAAAACAGCCTATATAGTTTATTTTTTGCATAAGGATATTACACAAAGAGAGTTAAAGTATATTAGTAAAGAGATAGAAAGAAATAGAAGAAATTTTAAAGGGTTAATAGTTTTTACAGAAGATGAAAAATATTTATATAAGCCTAAATTTGATGAAATTCAATATGAAGAATCGTATATAATACCTTATGATAATGATATATGGAAAGTATTTAGAAAAATTAAAGAAGAAAATTTTATGCATAATCAAGTAGAGAATATTTTTGGAGATAAGCTTGTATCATTAAGAGATAAAAGTTTTTATGATGACTTTTATATTAAGGAAGATAGTATATATACTTATATTTACTATATGCCATTTGCAAATTTTAATCTTATGCATTATATCAATTTTCAAGCAACGAGCCATTTAATGGAATGTACTAGAGCTAAGGTAGTTTGTTTGGAAAATTGTGTGGAGTATGTTAGTAAGTATTTAGATGAGAAAGTGGAGGTTATATGTATTAGTATTGAATAAAAAATATGTCGAAAAGTGTAGAAAAATAATTTTACAAATATTTACTGATTAGTTGAGAAAAAAGTCGTTTTATGGTATAAATGTAATAAATAATAACAAAGGAGAATTTGTATAATGAAAGAAGAAGACTTACAAGAATTAGAAAAAAAGTTATATGCTGCAGCAGATAAAATGAGAGGTGCAGTACCAGTTTCAAGTTATAAATTTATAGTTTTAGGATTAATTTTCTTAAAATATATTTCTGATTCTTTTGAAGAAAGATACCAACAATTAGTAGAAGATGGCGATGGAATGGAAGAAGATAGAGATTCATATATGATGGATAATATATTCTATGTACCAACTAAAGCTAGATGGGAATATTTAAATGCTCATTCAAAAGATAATAATATAGGACAATATATTGATGAAGCATTAGATGAAATAGAGAAAGAAAACCCAACATTAAAAGGAGTTTTAATTAAAGAATATAATAGTCCAGATTATAGAAATGTAAATCTTGGAGAATTAATAGACTTATTTACTAATATAAAAATTGGAAGTAAAGAAGCACAAGACAAAGACATTTTAGGAAGAATATATGAGTACTTTTTAGGAGAATTTGCATCAAGTGAATTGCAAAAAGGTGGAGAATTTTATACGCCAGCTTGTCTAGTTAGAACGATGGTTGAAATGATAGAACCATATAAAGGAAGAGTGTATGATCCAGCATGTGGTTCGGGTGGTATGTTTGTTCAAAGTACTAAATTTATACAAAGGCATCAAGGAAAGGTTCAAGATTTAGCTATATATGGACAAGAAAAAAACCCAACAACATGGAAGTTAGCTAAAATGAATTTAGCAATTAGAAGTTTAAATGGAGATTTAGGAAAATTTGCTGACGATACATTCCAAAATGATTTACACAAAGGACTAAAAGCTGACTTTGTTTTAGCAAATCCACCATTTAATATTAGTGATTGGGGACAAGAAAAATTATTACAAGATCCAAGATGGAAATATGGCATTCCACCAAAAGGAAATGCTAATATGGCTTGGGTAGAACATATGATAGATAAATTATCTATGAAAGGAAAAGCTGCAATAATATTAGCAAATGGAGCATTATCTTCTGATACATCTGGAGAAGGAGATATTAGAAAAAATATATTAGAAGCAGACCTAGTTGATTGTATATTGGCAATGCCATCAAATTTATTCTATACAGTAACAATTCCTTGTAGTGTATGGATATTAAATAGAGATAAAAAGCAAAAAGGAAAAACATTATTTATAGATGCAAGAAATTTTGGAACAATGGTTACAAGAAAATTAAGAGAACTATCTGAAGAAGATACAGAAAAAATTGCAAGTACATATCATAAATTTGTAAATGACAATAATTACGAAGATATAGCAGGATTTTGTAAAGTTGCTACAATAGAAGAAATTAAAGAAAACAATTATGTATTAACACCAGGAAGATATGTTGGAGTTGAAGAGCAAGAAGATGATGGAATCCCATTTGAAGAAAAAATGAAAACGATTACATCAGAATTAAAAGAACAATTTGAAGAGTCTCACAAATTGGAAGAAGAAATAAGAAAGAATTTGGAGGCTATTGGGTATGGAATATAAAACAATTAAAGAAATAGCGAAAATTAATCCAGAAAATATAAATAAAGATTATAACAGAAAGTATATTATGTATTTAGATACAGCAAATATAACGTTAGGAAGAATTGATGAAATAGTTAAAATTGATATATCTAATGCACCAAGTAGAGCAAAAAGAATAGTTAGAGAAAAAGATATTATTTATTCTACTGTGCGACCAAATTTGTGTCATTATGGAATATTAAGAAACGTAATAGATAATATGATTGTTTCAACGGGATTTTCTGTAATAAGATGTGATAATACTAAAATTATACCAGAATATTTATATGCATATCTGACTTTACCTTACATAACAGAAAAACTACATGCAATTGCTGAAACAAGTACAAGTGCTTATCCTTCAATTAAACCATCAGATTTGGAAAATTTAATTGTTCCAGTTCCTGATATGGATACACAAAATAGAATTGCTAGAATATTATCTAACATTGACAAGAAAATTGAATTAAATAGTTATACAAATGATAATTTGCATAAATTATTAAAAAACATTTATAATGAATTATTTATTGAAAATAAAAAGGAATATTGGGTAAAAGCTAGACTAGGTAATTATTTAAAAGTTGAAAGAGGATTGTCATATAAAGGGAAATACTTATCAAAAGATGGAATACCAATGATTAACTTAGGAAATGTAATGGCAGATGGAGTATTTAGAATAGAAAAAAATAAATATTATATAGGAGCTTATAAGGAAAAAGTTAGTGCAGAAGTAGGAGATATAGTAGTAGCTAATACTGATATGACACAAAACAGAGAAGTTATAGGAACACCTGTTATTATTCCACCTTTATATGATAATAAAGTCATTTTTTCACATCATATATATGGTTTAAAAGATTTAAAATTACCCAAAATGTTTGTGTTTTATACATTATTAACAAAAGAATGGAACGGAGTTGCAGGGGGAAGTGCAACAGGAACTACAGTTTTGGCTTTACCTAAAGATGCTATAGAAGACTATTTAATATCTATTCCTGACGATAATACATTAAAAAGATTTGAGAATATAGCAACTGACATTCAAAGTAAAAGAGAACAAATCTTATTAGAAAGTATAAATTTAGAACAATTAAGAGATACACTACTACCAAAACTATTAAATGGAGAAATAGACTTAGATAAAATAGAAATTTAGTCATACAAATTGTGATTTGTTGGGGGAAAATATGAAATATAAAAATATGTACATAATAATTTTATTATCAATATTAATTTCAGTATGGTTATTTTTTACTATAAAAAGTGAAGATATAAAAAATTTAGTAGGCAATATTTTAGCAGGATTAATTACTGGATTAGTACTAGCACTTTTATCAAATAAAAGAAATTCAGAAATATATATAAATGAAGAAAAAATATCTCAATATAGTGAAATTATAAAAAGAAAAAATAAGCTTAATAGAAAATTAGTAGATATATTAGATAATGATAATATAGATATAAGAGATTTAATTAATGTATTTGTTGATTTTGAACAATTATATAGCGATTTCAATAATGTTGATGAAGAAAAAATAAAGGTTATAAAAAAAGACATTAATTTTGAAGATAACGAAAAAGAAATTTTTTTACTCATTGGAAAGTTAGCTAGTAAAATTTTAGAAAATACTATAACTCGAGATGAATTTGAAAAATTTTACGAAAGATATATTAGAAAATATCAAATAGAGATAATTAATTTAAGTCAATGTATAAATGAAAATTTAGAAATAATTAATAAGAATAAAGAGAATTTAAAAAAAGGAATTATTTAATTAGGGGGCAAATTATGTTCGATGAAGAAACACTAGAAAAAATAACAATGGAATTGTTATCAGGATTAGGATATGAAACAATAAATGGATATGAATTAGAAAGAGATAATTTTTCTAATGTTATTCTTGATGAAGATTTAGCAGATAGTATTAATAGATTAAATAAAGATATATCTAATGATGAAATAAAAGAAGTAATTAGATTAATTAAGAATTTAGATAATAACAATACTATTTTAAATAATAAGCAATTCACGACATATTTGTTAGAAGGTGTAAAAGTTCCTATAACTGAAAATGGAACAACTAGGTATAAAACCGTAAAGATTATAGATTTTGATAATATTGAAAAGAACAATTTTAAAGCAATTAACCAATACACAATTGTTGAAGAAAGTGAGAGACGCCCTGATATAATTATTTTTATTAATGGTATGCCATTAGTTGTGATTGAGTTAAAAAGCACGATAAGAGAAGAAGTAAAATTAGAAGATGCATATAGACAATTAAGGGGATATAAAAATGTACATATTCCAACATTATTTTACTATAATCAATTTTTAATAGTAAGTGATGGGGCACAAGCAAGGGTAGGAACAATAACAAGTCCATGGGGTAGATTTTCAGAATGGAAGAAAATTGAAGATACTGACGAAGTAAAAGAAAATATGGCTACTCATAATACATTATTTAAAGGGATGCTAAGAAAAGATAGAGTGTTAGATATTATAAGTAACTTTATTTTATGGAGTGAAGATAATAAAATCTTAGCAGCATACCATCAATATTTTGGAGTAAAGAAAGCTATAAAAAGTACGATAAATGCTTTTGAACATAAAACTGGTAAGGCAGGAATATTGTGGCATACACAGGGTTCAGGAAAGAGTTTTTCAATGGTATTTTATTCAAGTAATATGATAAAAATACTAAAGAATCCAAGTATTATTGTTGTAACTGATAGAAATGATTTAGATAATCAATTATTTGCAACATTTTCACATTGTGCGGATCACTTAAAGCAAGCACCAGTTCAAATTGAAAGTAGACAAGACTTGAATGATAAGTTAGATAATAGAATTTCAGGAGGAATATTTTTTACAACTCTTCAAAAATTTGAAGAAGAAACAGGTTTATTTAGTGAAAGAGATGATATATTAGTTTTAGTAGATGAAGCTCATAGAAGTCATTATGGAATTGATGCAACTATGAAATTTGATAGAGAAAAAATGATAGCATATAAAAAATATGGTACTGCTAAATATCTTCATGAGGCTTTCCCTAATGCAACATATATAGGATTTACGGGAACACCAGTAGAGACTGCTGATAAATCAACTTCAAATATATTTGGAAAAGTTATAGATGTGTATGATATGACACAAGCGATTTTAGATGGGGCAACTGTACCAATTATGTATGAAGCAAGAATGGCGAGAGTTGGATTAAATCAAAAGATTCTTGATGAAATAGATGATTATTATACTTATCTTGAAAGAGACGAAGGAATTGAAGAATCAGTTCTAAATCAATCCAAAAAAGAAATGGCTAAAATGCAAGAAATAATAGAAGATCCAGATAGATTAGAATTGATTGTAAAAGATATTATTAAAAGTTATGAAGAAATAGAAAACACAGTAGCTAATAAAGCTATGGTAGTAGCTTATTCAAGAAAATCAGCATATACGATGTATAAGAAATTCTTAGAATTAAGACCTGAATGGAAAGACAAAGTACATATGGTTATAACTAGCAATAATAAAGATGATGAAGAAATGCAAAAAGCAATAGGGTCAAGTAAGGATAAACATCAGTTAGAAAAAGATTTTAAAGATGCAGACTCTAATTTTAAAATAGCAATAGTAGTTGATATGTGGCTTACTGGATTTGATGTACCACAACTAGGAACTATGTATGTGGACAAGCCAATGAAAGCGCATAACTTAATGCAGGCTATTGCTAGAGTAAATAGAGTATATAAAGATAAAAAAGGTGGATTAATTGTTGATTATATAGGATTAAAAAGATGGTTAGTTGATGCATTAAAAACATACACGAAGAGAGACCAAGGAAAGATTGTTGACAATACTGAAATAGTTAAAGTATTAATGGATAAAGTAGAATTAATTAGAAATATATTTCATGGATTTATATATTCTCATTTTGCAACAACGACAGATAGCGATAAATATGAAATAATAATGGCAGGAGCTAACTGGGTATTAAAAACTGATAAAATAAAAAAAGAATTTATGAAATATAGCTATGATTGTAAAAGTTTATATTCACTATGTGCAGGAGAACTAGAACAAAGTGTTAAAGATGAAATATTATTCTTTACATCAGTACGCTCATTTATTACGAAACTTAGTGGTGATGAAACAAAAATTGATATTAAAGAAATTAATAGTCGTGTAGGAAACATGTTAGAAAGAGCTATACAAGATGATGAAATGCTACAAATTGGAAATGTTCATAATAGCAATCAAATTATGCTTTTAAGTGATGAGTTAATGAGCAAAATTGCAAAAATGCAAAAGAAAAATATTGCGGTTGAAATATTAAACAGAGCATTAAAAGATTATGTAGAAAAAATAGGAAAACAAAATATAGTATTAATGGAAAAGTTTTCAACTAAATTTAAGAAAATAGCTGATTCATATAACGAAAGAACAAGTGTAGAAGACATAGAGAAAATTATTCAAGAAATGATTAATTTAAAGAATGAAATTGAAAAAGAACTTGCAGCAGGAAATGAATATAATTTATCAGTAGAAGAAAAAGCATTCTTCGATGCACTTGGAAACGATCCACAAGTAAAAGATTTAATGCAAGATGAGACGTTAGTACAAATTGCGAAAGAATTAGTAGATATAATAAATACAAATATGACAATAGACTGGGATATTAGAAAAGATGCTAGAGCAAGAATGAGGTATGAAATAAAGAAATTGCTTATAAAGTATGATTATCCACCAGTAAAAAGAGAATCTGCAGTTCAATTGGTAATTAAACAGGCTGAATTAAAATGCAAAGGTATGATAGAAGAATAAATGCTATTTATTACGAATAATTAAGTCTTTTGATATAATTGAAAATATTTTAAATTCATATATAAACAAAATAAGTAAAAGGAGATTGAATTAATTGAACGAAAAAATTACTGAACAATTTGTGGTAAATAAAATTATTAAATTTATGATAAACAAACAAGATGGTAATTGGCATGAAGAAAAAGTAGAAAAAAGCAATTTACACGAACATGGAGTTGATATTAAACTAGTTGGTGGCAAAAGAAATAGTGAATATTTTTATATTGAATGTAAAGGTAAATCTTATGCAAAATCTGCAAAATCAATTAATAGAGAAGGATGGCTTAATGCATTAGGACAAATAATAACAAGAATGTATGTAAAAAGATACTCAGTTTCTAAAGAAGATGGAAAGATATCAGGAATAAATCATGCTTATAAATATGGTTTGGGATTATATTGGGAATCTGCTCAAGTTGCTTTAAGGAGAATACCAAAAGAGGTAGCTAAAGTTTTGTGCTTACATATCTTTTCTGTTAATGATGATGGAGAAGTTAAATATTTTACTCCAAGTATGTTTGGAAAAGCATATTCTAAAGAAGAACTATAAAAAAGAAGGTGAAAATCGTGATTTACATTACAGGAGATACTCATTCGAATTTTTCAAAATTTGAAGAAGATAAATTTCCTATACAAGCTGAAATGACTAAAGATGATTACATTATTATTTGCGGAGATTTTGGAGGCGTATGGACATTTGAAGAAGAAAGTAGTAGAGAGAAATATTGGCTAGACTGGTTAAATGGAAGAAACTTTACTACTTTATTTGTAGATGGAAATCACGAAAACTATACAAGATTATACAATGATTATCCAATAGAAGAATGGCATGGAGGGAAAGTACATAAAATAAGAGATTCTGTTTTACATTTAATGCGAGGAGAAATATTTGATATAGACAATAAGAAAATATTTGCATTTGGTGGTGCTAAATCACATGATATACAAGATGGAATATTAAATTTAGATGAAGAAGAAAAGATATATGAATACCGAAAAAGAAGAGCATATTTTAGAATAAGAGATTTTTCGTGGTGGGATTTAGAACTTCCAACTGAAGAAGAAATGCAAAATGGAATAAGAAATTTAGAAAAAGTAAATTATAAAGTTGATTATATAGTATCTCACTGTTGTCCAACGAATATACAATCATTATTGGGTGGAGGAAATTATAAAAAAGATTACTTAACAGATTATTTACAAGAGATATCTGAAAAATGTGAATTTAAAAAGTGGTATTTTGGGCATTATCATGATTACAGACAGGTTAATTCACAATTTACATTAGTGTATGAAGATATCGTACCATTAGAATTTGAGAGTATTTTCTTATAAATATGTTAAAAATATAAATGTTTTTTTAAAAATATCAATGAAATTTGAGAAAAAATCTCAAAAATATTGATATTTTTTTATTTTTAGCATATAATATATAAAGTAAAGGAGGAATTCGAAAATGTTAATAAGATTTAGTTTTAAAAATTTCAAATCTTTTAAAAATGAAAATTGTTTAGACATGGAAGCTACAGCTCTAAAAGAACATGAATATAATGTTGCCAAAACTGAAAATGGAGATTATCTAAAAATATCTGCTATTTATGGTGCAAATGCTAGTGGTAAAACAAATGTATTACAGGCATTTAGTTATATGAAAAAGAAAGTTCTAGTAAGTGATGATTCAAGAATAAATAAAAATTTAAATGAAGAAAACATATTTTCCTTTATGATAAATAATGAACCGATTAGTTTGGAAGTAGAAATATTAGCAAAAAATAATAAAATATATAAATATGGTTTTGAAGTATTAAATAATGCAATTATTTCAGAATGGCTATATGAAAAAAGAATCAATAAATTTTATGAAATATTTGAGAGAACTAACAATAATATTGAAGTAAAAGATAATAAAAATAAATTATTAGGATTAGCAAATGTTGATGAAAAAAACTTATTTTTAAATGTATTTGCAAAAATAGATAAAAATAATAAAGACTTTAATAATGTATATGAATGGTTTATAAATGCTAACTATTTAGATTTAGGAGATCCAAATTTTGAAAATGCATTAAATAATAGAATATCTTTAAAAATAATTGAAGATGAAAAATATAAGGAAGAATTATTAAAATTTATTAGAACTTTCGATGCGACAATTGATTCAATAAATATTTCTCCAAACTCAATAGAAGAATTAAAAAATACAAATGGAATTGTTAAGGTTGAGTTAGTTCACAACGGAGAAGATGGCAATAAAAAGGCATTACCACTTGTACTAGAATCAAATGGTACAATGAAAATGTTTCATTTATTTGACTTTTTAATGGATACACTAAGAAATGGAATGGTATTGTTTGTAGATGAATTAGATGCAAAATTACATCCACTATTGACAAGATATATAATTAATTTGTTTCATAATAGTGAAAAAAATATAGGAAATGGTCAGTTAATATATTCTACACATGATACAGTTAATTTAAATAAAGAAACATTTAGAAGAGATGAAATTTGGTTTGCAGAAAAAGATAAAAATGGTGTTTCAGAAATATATTCATTATCAGATTATATAATGGAAGATGAAAATGGAAATGCAAAAAAAATTAGAAATGATGCGACATACAATAAAGATTATTTAACTGGAAGATATGGTGCTATTCCAGTATTAGAGGAATTTAATATTATATGAAAGATAAAGAATATTCTAGAAAAGGTAAATTAAAAAGTAAAAGGCTTGCACCAGCTAATTACTTGATAGTATGCGAAGGAAAACAAACAGAACCAAATTATTTTAATGGCTTAAGGAAAAAGATAAATGAAAAATATGGTAGTAAAGTTGATGTATTAATTCCTAATATTGAAGTAAAAGGTACGGGGAAAAACACTACTGATTTAGTAAATTATACAGACAAATATGTGAACTATTCTAATAAAAGATATGGACAAGTATGGGTTGTGTTTGATAAAGATGATTATAGTGATGAACAATTTAATCAAGCAATTAAAATTTGCAATTATAATGTTGCATGGTCTAATCCTAATTTTGAACTTTGGATTCTATCTCATTTAAAACGAGTTAGCAGGGTTATATCAAAAAATGAAATATTAGATGAATTGGATAAAGAGTTTCAAAAGAATGGATTAGGTACATATAAGAAAAATGATGATAAAATTTTTGAGAGAGTCACTAAAGATGGAAAACTTGACATAGCAATAAAGAATTGCGAATACATGGAAGAATTAAATAAAGATGTACAAGCATCACAAAGGAATCCAATGACTAAAGTTTATAAAATAGTTGAAGGATTAAAAGAATATTTAAAATAAATTTTACGAAAGAAAAGCAAAATATGAGAGTAATTAAAAATTACAGGATTATTTTGCTATTATTATAGGAGGGGTTATGGAAAATAAGAAAAAAACTAATAGAAAGATAATATTAAGAAAAGTAAAATGGAAAATAAAAACAATATATAAAAAAATCAATGATGGGATTATAATAAGGAAAATTAAACAATGTAGTATATTAACTAGATCTTTTTTTGAAGCACTAAAGGATATATTTATAATAAAAAAACAAGATGATACATATGTTAGTTTAACTCCAACTAAAAATGCTGATGAAGATGGTGTATATTGTAATGCGTTAAAATATGCAATTGATAATACTGAAATAAAAAATATTGCAATTACAGGAAATTATGGAGCTGGAAAAAGTAGTGTAATAAAGACATTTTTCGAAAAATTAGAAAATAAAAAATATAATCCAATTTATGTTTCGTTAGCAGCATTTAATAAAAATGATTATTTGATAAAACGAGATAATGGGAAAGAAGGAGAAGAAGGAGAAAAAGGAGGAGAAGTTCTAAAAGAAATACAAAATAAAAATGAATTCTATCATACACTAGAGAAAAGTATTTTACAACAATTACTATATCAAGCAAATGAAAAAGATGTTCCGTTATCAAGATTTAAAAGGATAAGCAAACACTCTAAAATATTACTTAATATATCGACAATATCAGTTATAGTTGCGATTACTATTATAATTTGCATTATTTTTCCAAATATAATACAAGGAATTAAAGATAATTATAATATCATTACAACTGAAATAAATATAAATATAGTTAATTTTTTTATTTGTATTTCTTTAATAGTAATTTGGTATATAATGTACAAAATATTATTCTTTTTATCGACAAAATTTAATATAAGTAAATTTAAGTTTAAAGATGCAGAAGTAGAAATTGATAATAAACCAGAATCTATTTTCAATAAGTATTTAGATGAAATAATATATTTCTTTCAAGTAAGTAATCACAAGGTTGTAGTTATTGAAGATCTAGATAGATATGAGGGAGATGCATCATTTATTTTTCAGAAACTTAGAGAATTAAATACATTAATAAATTCATCCAATCAAGTTAAATATGAAGTTGATTTTATATTTGCAATTAGAGATGACTTTTTTGAAAACTATGAGGAAAGAACAAAGTTTTTTGACTATATAATACCTGTTATACCAATATCATCAAGTGGAAATTCAAATGAATTAATATGGAATAGACTAGAAAAATTAAAAGAAGCTGGCAAAATAATCTATAAGTTTGATAAAAGTTTTATAGATGATATTGCTATAATGATAGAGGATAAAAGGTTAATAGATAATATACTAAATGAATTTATTATATATAAAAATAAATTCAATAATGAACATATGGACGATAAGCAATTATTTTCAATAATTATGTATAAAAATATTTGTCCGAAAGATTATTCGGAATTGCAAAAGGATAATGGAAATATTATTGATACTTTAAAGAATAAAAAATCAAAAATAAAACAACTGATACAGGAAATGAACAATGAAAAAATAAAATTAGAAAATAAAAAAGAAGAAGTAGAGAAAGAAAGTTTAAAAAGAATTAAAGAACTAAAACTTGCATTGGTTGCTAGTATATATGACTTTAATAATTACACAGGCTTTGAAAGAGAATTTAAATTTGATAATGAAAGTGTCAGTATTAATACATTTATAAATACAAATATAAGTATTGACAAAATTTCTAACTCAGATATAAGTTTTAGAACTAAAAGTCATAGTTATATTAGTTTAGATGAACAAAAAGTTTTTGAATTATTTGGAAATAAATCTTTATTTTTAAATAGATTAGAAGTAATTACAAAAGGTATGGAAACAAAGTTAGAAGAATTACAAAATGAAATTGAAAAAATAAATGCCAAAATTCGTAATATAAATAAGATTAAGATAAAGCAATTAATAAATGAATATGGGGAAGAAAATATATTTGAAAAAGATATTAAATCTATTGAAAGGTTTTTGATATCAAAAGGATATATAACAGAGGAATACAAAGATTATATTACATTATTTATTCCTGGCAATTTAACTAGAGAAGATATGGAATTCGTTTTTGCAGTAAAAACAGGAGAGACATTACCATATGATTATGAATTAAATAATATAAAGAATGTATTAAAGAAGTTAAATGAAAGCGATTTTGAGACAATTTCTATACTAAATTTTGACTTATTAGATTACTTAGTAAAAAATAATATTACAGATAAAGAATTAAAGATAATACAATTATTAGATCAGAAAAGTCAAGATGCTTTGCAATTTATAGATGAATTTATAGAAAAGTATCAAACTTCTAAAGAATTTGTAACATTGTTAATTGAAAATTCAATAAAGTTATGGAAGAAAATTTATAAAAAAATAGGAAATAAAGAATATGTAGATAAATGGGTAATAAATTTTTTATCAAATGAAAAGTCATTAGTATATATTGATGAAAATTTCATTGAATACATAAATAAACATAAGGATATAGATAAATATATAACGGATGATAAAATTGAAGTAGTTATTAATTCATTTAAATGCTTAGGGATAAGGCTATCTAATATAGAAAAGGTTACCAATGAAAAATTTTTAAAAGAAATATATGAAAATAAATTATATCAATTAAATACAAATATGATAAAAATGTTTCTTAAAATGGATAATATTGATGTAGAACGATTTAGTGAAAATAATTTATCTATAATAATGAATAATGAAAATCAACTGAGAGAACACATATTGAATAATTTTGAAGAATATTTCAATTTATGTTATACACTAAATAAAAGTAATCAAGATGATGAAAGTATTATTATAGAAATTTTAAATAATACAACTATAGATATAAACATAAAGAAGAAAATAATAATAAATGAAGAATTTGAAGAATATGACATGAAAAGTATAGATGAAAATCTAATTGAAATAATAGTGAATGAAGATAAATTAAAATCTACATATGCTAATGTATTAGAAATAATGACAAGGATAGGAAAACTAGAATCAAATGTTATTAATCATATTAGTAAGCACATTAAAGATTATAGTAGACAAAATATAAATGAATGTGAAAGTATGTACGATAGAGAAATTATAGATTTGTTTATTAACAAATATACTTTTTCTAAAAAAGTAACACTAGAAGATTTTAAAATATTAGTTAAAACATTCGATAAAAAAATTAGCAGATTAGAAGAAATCGAAACATCTAAATTAGAATATATTATTGATAATGAATTAATAGAATTTAATAATAGCAATTTTGATTATATAAAAAGCAATATATCAGATAAATTAATGAAATATATTATAGATAATATTCAAGAATTTATAGAAGATTTAGATGAATATGATATAACAGATATAAGTGATGAACTGCTAATAAATAAAGATATAGGTAAAGAACATAAATTAGGAATATTAGAACATTTAAATATATCTAATTTAGAGAATAGTACAATTTCTAAGCTTATTTTAACAGATATTATATTTGTCACAGATAAAACTATAAACGAAAGATTATTGATGGATAAAAATCTTCCTTTTAATGAAAGAATCAGTATTCTCAAATTATTATTGAAAAATATAGAAGATAAGGAACAAGTAAAAAACTATATACATTTAATGCAAAATGGATATGAAGATATTAATACAAGTAAAAATGCTTGTAATATTAATTCTAGTTATATAGATTTTAAATTGTGTAATCTGCTAAAGGAAAAAGGATATATATCATCATTCAAAACAGGAAAGAAAAATAATATTATTTTGTACAATAAAGTTAATAGAATATAACTATAGCAATTGAAAAATATCAGAAGGCGAGAGTTAATCTCGCCTTTATAAATATTTTAAAGTGTAATTTTTATTTTTAAAGTGCAAATTTTGCACTTTAAAATAGAACATTATTATTTATCACAACATCCTATAATTAATTCCACCCCATCACAAAACCCATTTCTATAATATTTCTCAGTAATATAAGTCAAATACCTCATAAACTCATCATAAAGCATATCAAGCTGATCATCTACATAAGAATAATTCTGCTTAGGAATATTATTCAAAATACTTTCCCTAAAATCATCAAACTTAAGCTCATTTTCCCTATCTTGCTTATCTGCATAACACAAATAAGTTGTCTCTCTAACATCAAACCATTCCTTCAAAATATCATCACTAACTTCTCTAAAATTATTCATATCTCATACCTCCATAAATTAAAAATAATTGGGCTCAATTTGGGCACACTCTTAACCAAAATGAACCTAAAATCACATAAATTTACAAAGTACAAAAATTGGGCACACCAAACATACCAACAAAAACCGACGAAAGCCTTGTAAACCAATACTTTCAGAGAATTACTCATAACCCGAAGGTCGTAAGTTCGAGTCTTACCCCGCAACCAAATTTTAGTCACTAGAACTATAACGCTTCTAGTGATTTTTTGTATAATAGAAGAGTACTGTATTTTTAGTTACATTGTAGAGGCGGCTAGTAACCGTTCAAGAGGCAAAGTTTCTTTTTTATTGCTTACTATTTAGTTTTGATAATACTCTAATAATTAGTTAGCTGTAAAGTATTATTAATAGTTGAAGAATAGTAAGTTATATGATAATATCTATGTAGATAAATATAGATTAAAAAGGTGATATATGTGTTTGAAAAATTAAAAAATGAAATAGAAAAATGTAATTATTGTAAAGAAAAGTTTGGCTTTGAACCACATCCTATATTTTGGGGTAAACAAAATTCAAAAATTGTACAAATAAGTCAAGCACCATCAAATAATGTTCATAAGAGCATGAAACCTTTTACAGATATGAGTGGAAAAACATTAAAAAATGAATGGTATCAAATAATAGATGAACAATTTTATAATACAGATAATTTCTTTATTGGAGCACTAGCACATTGTTATCCTGGTAAAGATAAAAATGGGAATGATAAACAACCACCAAGATGTTGTTGGTCTAAATGGATTGAGAAAGAATTGCAAATGCTAGATAATGAAATTTATATTGTTATTGGGGCAAAAGCAGCAAAAAGATTTTTTCAAGATGAAAACTTTGAAGATTTAGTTTTTAAAAATAATGAATGGAATAATAAATTAACTATTGTATTACCACATCCATCTCCATTAAATAAGAAATGGCTTAAAGATCATCCGGAATTTATGACAGAAAGAATTATAGAAGTTAGAAATATTATAAAAAACGTTATAAAAAGTACAGAATAAACTATGAATAGAAAGGCAAGGATATGAAGCTTTCAGAAATTGATGACAAAGAATTAAAAGATAATAGGAGGTTATATGATAGATATAAAAAAAGCAAAAATAGCATTTAAAGATTTTTTAGAAGGGTATGACAACAAAGAACATGTGAGCTTTAAACTAAAAGTAGTACATACATACCATGTAGCAGAAGATGCAAGAAAAATTGCAGAAGAATTAAAACTAAATAAAGAAGATATAGAACTTGCAGAGTTAATTGGTATATTACATGATATAGGAAGATTTGAGGAATTAAAAGTTCTAAATGAATTAAATAGTGTTAAATTTAACCATGCAATGTATGGCTCAAAAATGTTATTTGAACAAGGAATGATAAGAAATTTTATAGAGGATAGTAGGTATGACGAAATAATAAAAAAAGCAATAGAAAATCATAGCAAATTAGAAATAGAAAAAGGATTAGATGAAAGAACATTGTTACATTCAAAAATAATAAGAGATGCTGACAAATTAGACAATTATAGAGTAAAAAAAGAAGAAAGTATAGAAGCTATATTTCCTACACGAGTAAATAAAAAAGAAGATATGGAAGAAAGTTTATTAAGCAATAAAGTATATGATGCAGTATTAAACAAAAGATGTGTAGACATTCATGATAGAATAACACCATTAGATTTCTGGGTTTGTATATTGGCATTTACATTTGATTTAAATTTTGATGTAACATATAAAATAGTAAAAGAAAATGATTATATAAATGTGTTGATAGATAGATTCGATTATAAAGATAAAGAAACAAAAGAAAGAATGGAAAATATAAGAGGAATCATAAATAAATTTGTAGAAGAAAATATATAATTTCAAAATAATTTCAAAGGAGTCAAGCAATGAAAGATAAAATAACTATCAAAGATATAAAAAATAACAAAGATAAATTATCAAAAAATTTACCAAGTCTAAATATTGATAGTATTTTCTTAGAGCAAAATAGAAAGATAGATAAAATATTTTACAATGAAGAAAAACTACATGAATTAAGAAGTTGTGCCAAAATTTTAGTTGCTATGGCAGTAGGAATTGCAATAAATAAAAAATTATTAGTTGATGGTATACCACTATCACTAGATACCAAAGTATATAACAGTATTAAATATGTTGCTAATATTTCAAATAAAAGTAATATAGATAAAATTAAAAAATGGACAATAAAAGATTTACTAACGCATACAACAGGTTATGAATCTCAAATGATGTCAGAAAAATATATAAAGGATATAGAGAAACACCAGATGTTGGATTATGCATTAAACTATGAAATACCATATGAAGTAGGAAAAAGATTTGCATACAACAATGTAGAGCCTTTTATAATATCAGTATTTTTTCAAGAAGCATTTAATATTAACTTAACACAATTTATTAATGATAATATATTTGAAAAATTAAATATAACAGAATATAAATGGGATAACTATGGAAAATATTGCTCAGGCGCTACAGGTCTTTATATGAAACACACAGATTTTCATAAAATAGGACAGTTAATAATTGATGAAGGTATTTATAATAATATTCAAATTGTACCAAAAGAGTGGATAAATGAAATGTGTAAAACTCAGTTAGAAGTTCCATCTGCATATAAACCAGAAAGAGTTTTACCTAAAATTGGAATAGGCTATTACACATTTATTTCAAGAGATGGATACATTTTTAGAGATGGATCAAATGGTCAATATATTATTGCAAATAAAGATAAAAACACCTTAATTACTATAATGTCAACTGAAAAAGATATGAAAAATGTAACTGAGATTTTAAGAGATTTAATATAAAGGAGAAAAGTAAATTGAAATATAAATGTATAAGTGAACAAAATGAAAAATTTATATCAATAATAAAACAAAATAGAGATTTAATGCTAATATTAGATTATATTGAATCATTAAATCTACCAAATTTTTATATTGCAGCAGGAGCAGTTTTCCAGACTATTTGGAATTACTATGATAATAAACCACTAAATTATAATATAAAAGATATAGACATTATTTATTATGATTCTAACAATCTTTCTAAAGAACATGAAAAAAAGCTAGAATATAGCATAAGTCAATATTTTAGAGATATGAATTACGAATTTGATGTTCATAATGAGGCGAGAATGCATTTATGGAAAAAAGAAAATATAGATCAATATAAAAATTCAGAAGATGCGATAAACCAATGGATTGCTACTGTTCATGCAATTGGAATAACTAAAAAGAATAACAACATTGAAATATATGCACCTTATGGATTAAGTGATATATTTAGCAGAACAGTTAGACCAATAAAACACAAAGCAAATTCAGAAGAATTGTACAATAAAAAAGTTACAACTTGGGGAAAAAGGTTTGATAACTTAAATATAATTGAATGGTAGTTAATATATAAAAGATTGGAAGAAAGGTATATAAAAAATATGAAGAAAGTTAGAAAGGCAGTAAGAGGATTTTTAATTGAAGATGGAAGAATTGTAGCTATAAAATACAAAAAAGAAATGAATAAAGATTATTATGATATACCAGGCGGAAAAATTGAAGAAAATGAAACCTCTGTACAAGCTTCTATCCGTGAATTTAGAGAGGAAACTGGAATAGAAATAATAGACCAAAAATATAAGGGAAATGTTATTATTGAATATCCAAATAGAATTTTTGATTTTGATATATATGTAGTTAATAAATATAAAGGAGAGCCAAAGGAATTTGAAGAAAACTATTCGATGTGGATAGATATTCAAAAATTAATTAAAGAAGAAAAAGTCTTTCCAAGTATAAAAATATTAAAACATATATTAAATAGTGAAGAAATATCGTTAAAAATATATTGTGATGAAAGTCATAGGATAACTAATATAGAGGAGGAATTTTAATATGTCAGAATACGAAGGTTACCTACAATTCGCAAAAGAAATAGCAAAAGAAGCCGGAAATATAATGAAAAAATATTTTGCAAGAAAAGATATATCATCATATAAAGGAGATAAAACAATAGTAACATTAGCAGATAAGGAAATAAATTCATACTTAATAAAAAGAGTAAAAGAAAAATATCCAGAACACTGTGTAGATGGAGAAGAAGAACAATTTGGATAAAGTAAATATGTATGGGTTCGTGACCCGGTAGATGGAACAGCAATGTATGCAAGAAGTATTCCAGTAGCAGTATTTTCACTTGCACTAGTAATAGATGGAGTATCAACTGTGGGAGTAATTTATGATCCATTTACAGAAAATATGTATACAGCAATAAAAGGAAGCGGAGCATATCAAAATGGAGAAAAAATAACAGTTAATAATTATGAGCTAGAAGATATGAAAAGTGTATCGCACTTTGATTTATGGCCAGAGGCAGACTATGATATATCAAGTGCATTACAAGAACTAGGTAGGAAAACATATTTCATAGGGCTAGGAAGTATAATTAGAGCATGTACATGTGTAGCAAGTGGAGAATTTATTCTAGCAATATTTCCAGGTACAACACATAAAAACTGTGATATAGCTGCAGCAAAAGTAATTGTAGAAGAAGCAGGAGGAAAAGTTACAGATTTATTTGGAAATGAACAAAGATATGATAGAAACATAAATGGAGCTGTTATAAGTAATGAAAAAGTACATGATGAAGTAATTAGAACAATTAGGAAACATTTAGAAAATAAAGGGTATAATAAATAAAAATTAAACTAAAAACTCACACATTATAGATATGTGTGAGTTTTAGTTTAAAATTTAAAAATAATATATAAAGAAAGACAAGAATATATCAAAAATTTAATAATTAATAAATATAACTTTTTGAAATAAAGTATTGATATCATAAAAAAAATTATATATAATAGCCATAGATAATTACATATAAGGTGGAATATATGAACGACGAATGTAAAAAGAAATGTCAAATATTTACTCCAAAAGAGAATGTGATACAATTATTGAATTGGGTAGGATATAAAAAAAATCTATATGGAAAGAAAATAATTGAGAACTCTTGTGGGGATGGACAAATATTAATAGAAATAGTAAATAGATACATTAAAGATTGTATAAAAAATAATATGGATTTAAGCCAAATAAAAATTGGATTAGAAAATGACATATATGGAGCAGAAATCGATCCAATTCATTATAAAAAATGTATTAATAATATAAATAACATAGCACGAAAATATAATATTATAAATGTGAATTGGAATATTATACAAAAGGATATACTAAAAGAAAAATTAAATATAAAATTTGATTATGTAGTAGGAAATCCACCATATATAAAATATAAATTATTAGATGAAGATACTAGGAAATTTGTTAGGGAGAATTTTGAAGTATGTTCAATAGGAAAATTTGATTATTGTTATGCATTTATTGAAAATGGAATAAAAAGCTTAAAAGAAAATGGTAAAATGGCTTATTTAATTCCTAATAGTATATTTAAAAATGTATTTGCGCAAAAATTAAGGGAATATATAAAAATTAATTTAACAGATATATATGATTATACTACTGAAAAACTATTTACAAGGAAGAACCTTGAAAGTATAGATAAAGACATTCTTACTTCTTCAGCAGTTATTATAATAGATAAAAACACAAAAACAAAAAGTATTAATTATCACGATATTGTAAATAATAGAGAGATAAAAATTATTAAACGAGATTTGAAGGATAAGTGGATGTTTAATAAAAACTATGATATAGAAGAACAAAATACAGAAATAAAATTTGGAGATTATTTTAAAGCATCAAATACAATTGCCACACTATATAATAAAGCATTTGTAATAAGTAATTATCATGAAGAAGAAGAATATATAATAACCAAAGATAACTATAAAATAGAAAAAACAATATTAAGGGAAGCAGTTAGCCCAAGAAGTTTAAACAATGGACAAAAGGAAATGATTATATTTCCCTATTACTTTAAAAATGGAAATTTAATTAAATACACAGAAGAAGAAATGAAAACAAAATTCAAATATGCATATGAATATTTAAATACACATAAAAAAAAGCTATTAGAAAGAAAATCCGATATAAGTGCAAAATGGTATGAATATGGAAGAAGCCAAGCTATTAGTCAATCAAATAAAAATAAATTATTAGTATCAACAGTAATAACAAAAAGGGTAAAGGTATATGATTTATCAAGTGAGACAATACCATATTCTGGAATATATATTACAAGTGATGAAGAAAATCTTAATAGAGCAAAAGAAATATTGGAGAGTGAAGAATTTTTACAATATGTCAAAAACATAGGTATAAATGCAAGTGGAGAATCAATTAGAATAACAAGTAAGGATATTAATAATTATAAGATTACCATAATATAAAGGAAGTAATAAAAAATGAAGCAAATAGAATTTAAGGTAAGTGCTAAAGCAGCCAGATTAATAGGAAGAGAAAATATATCAGATGTTGATGGAGCAATGGTGGAATTAATAAAGAATGCATATGATGCTGATGCAGACTGTGTTTTTGTAAAATTTGACATGCCATTTCCAAATATACCAAATAAAGTTGATATAAAAATGCTAGAGGAAAACTTTAATCAGAAAGAATTAAAAGAGATCCTAAAATATTATAATAAAGATAAACAAAAATGCACAAGAAAAAGTAATTTGGAAAATGAAGATATATTAAAATTACAAGAGTTATTCTTTAAGAAAAATAGAATTATAATAATTGATAATGGGACAGGAATGACAGAGAAAATAATTAATACATCATGGATGAATATAGGTACAAGTGATAAGGAAAAAAATGCATATAGTAAGAAAGGAAGAATAAAAACAGGTGCAAAAGGAATAGGAAGATTTGCACTAGAAAAATTATCATTAAATACAGAAGTATATACTAAATCGGCAAATGATGAATTAATATATTGGAATATTGATTGGAGACAATTTGATAATAAAGAATTACTTAATGAAATAAAAGCAACTATTGATAAAAGAGATGAAAAATATGGAAATATAGTAAAAGAAATAGCACAAGAAGAATTCAAATTAATACAAAAAGAAAAATGGGATACGGGGACAATAATAATATTGAATCCAACAAGAGAAGCATGGACAGAGAGGTTATTTAAAAAAGTAAATTTAAACATGCAAAGTATAAATCCACTAGGTTCATCAGATAAATTTGATGTATGGATAAGAAATTCAAATAATCCAGAATTAAACTTTCATACAGAAGGATTAGAAATTAATAAATCAGAATATGATTATAGAATAAAAGCAAACTTTGATGGTAATAATATAAATGTGACACTAGAAAGAAACGAAGTAGATATAGATAAAAACATAGGTAGTATAATAGTAGAAAATAAAGAATACAAATTAGATATAGATGAATTTTGGAATAGAGAAGCTTTTAAAAATAATAATTATAGAAGAGAACAATATAATAAAGAAATAAAAACAACATTAAATTTAGAAGATATATTAAAAGATGAAGATATAGAAAAAGCTAAAGGATTAGGTTCATTTGCACTAGATTTATACTTCTTGAAAAGTGGTAATAGTGATTTTGATATTATAAAGAAAATAAAAGTAAGCAATAGGAAAAAGTTACTAAATAAGTTTTCAGGAGTAAAACTATATAGGGATAACTTTAAAGTAAGGCCATATGGTGATGAAGGACCAATGTATGATTGGTTAAATTTAGGAGGAAGATCTGCAAGTAGTCCAGCTGGTGTTAGTCACCCAAAGGGGAAGTGGAGAGTGGAACCATACCAACTAATTGGATGTATAAATATTGGAAGATTTCAAAATAAAAACTTAACAGATATGGCTAATAGAGAGCAATTGGCATTGAATGAATCTTATTATATATTTGTTGATTTAATACAAAAAATATTAGAAGTATTCGAATATGATAGACAATATATATATAGAGAATATGGATTATGGATTAAACAAAAGGAAGAAAAAATATCTAAAAAGAATTCTATAATAAAATCTGTAATTAACGAAAAAGAAAAAAAGACAAATGCAGAAGAATATGATAGAGAATATGATAGAGAATATACAAAAGAAGATTATAAAGATACTGTTTATAATATGGCTAAAGAGTCCGAAGAAGAATTAAAAACAGCACAAATATTAATGTCATTTAGTTCAGCAGGAATAATAACTAATACTTTTTCACATGAAATTGGAAGAATATCAACAGAGGTGGGAAGTAGAACACAACAACTAGAAGCATGCCTAAATTACATTTTTGGAGAAAGAGGATATATAGGTGATAATGATTTTAATCCATACATAGTATTAAATGAAATGCGAAATACAGATCATCTATTAGATAGTTGGATATCTACAATTATGAATTCTGTACAACAAGGAAATTTTAAAAGAACAAATATAAGATTAGAAGACTTCTTAAACAAAATAGAAAAAATATGGGAGCCCTTAATGGACAAAAAATATATAACTCTACACCATAGTACTAATAATGAAGATTGCTATATAAATATTTCAGAAGTAGATTTATATTTGATATTTAATAACTTTTATTTAAATTCTGCATGGTTTTTAGAAAAGGTAAAAGATAATGTTAGAAATATAAATATAACTATAGATGCACAAAAAGACAAGACAGAAATTATACTAGAAAATAATGGACCTGCTTTAGATGAAAAATATAAAAGTAATCCAGATAAAATATTTGAAGCAGGAGAAACATCAAAAGAGGATAATAAAGGTACAGGACTTGGATTATGGATTTGCAAAGAGGTTGTAAATAGAAATTTTGGCGAAATACATACTATTAATGAAGAAGAAGGTTTTAAAATAAAAATATCTTTACCAAACTAGGAGGTTAAAAATGTATAAAATAGGCTTAATTGATGATGAGTTAAATGAATTAATGAAAATAAGAAGGACTATAAAAACAAATGCTCCAAAAGATATTAAATTTGAATTTAAAGAATATGAGTTGAAAATAGAAAGTGATGATTTGATGAAACAAATAGCAAATCAAGTTATTTCTGATATAAAAAATAATAATATAAATGCTCTTATTATAGATTATAAAATTATGATTGAGACGGAAAAATTAGAAGGTACAGAGATATTGAAGCGAATATTACAATTTGCACCAAATTTTCCAGTAGTAATATTAACAGATGTAATAGAAGATAGTGTAGCACATGATTTCGTTGATCCTGACAAAGTATATAAGAAAAGTCAATTCTTTAAAGTTTTTGAAGATTATTCTAAGCAAAAAATATTAAATTTATTTAGAAATATGCAAAGATATGTAAATACTAGAAGTTCATTAGAACAAGAATTAGAAGAATTAAAAAAGAGCATAGATAAAGAAGGAACGAAACAAGAGACGGTAAATAAAATTGTTAGTGTAGAAAGTGAGTTAGATAAGCTATGTCCTACAAGTCAATCACAAATTGAAAAAGTATTTGATGCTAAAAAAGTAAAAGAAATATTAGAGATATTGGAAAAAGCTAATAAATTAATGGAGAAATAAGATGAAGTATAAAAATTTTAGGGATTTTAGAATTAGAAGAACTTGTGATAAAAAATATAAAACATGTGAACCATATAGGAAATATTTACAAAAAGATTTTAAACATAGATGCGCTTATTGTAATACACTAGATTTTATAGTTAAACCATTATCATATCATATAGAACATTATATACCACGTGATACTTTTAAGAAGAAAAAACCTGAATTAGAAACATCATATAACAATTTAATGTATGCATGTCCAAAATGTAATCAAAAGAAAGGGGAACTATTCGAAGGAGATAACGAATTAGAAAGATTAGATAATGATTTATTTTATAATCCTGTTAATGTAGATTATAACGAAATTTTTTATAGAGATGAATATGGTACTATTGGATCAAATGATGAAAAAGGAAGGAATATGATAACTTTACTAGAATTATATAAACCAATATATAATATAGCTTGGTTATTAGATGAAATAATTGTTACAAGAGAAGAAATAAAAAATAAATTGGAAAAATTAGATGATGATAATATAAGGAAAGAATTACAAGAAGCACTAAATAAAATAAATAATTATTATATAGAAGTTGATACAGTCTTCAAAAATAATTATTATAATAGTACATATAAGCTAAAAGATCTATAGGGATTTTTTGAGCTAGACTAAAGGAATCCTAATTTTAGGGTTCCTTTATTAAGTTTAATACAAGAAAAGTTTATAAATTAAGATTAAAAATGTAGAAATTATTGTTTAAATGAAAAATGTATGATATAAGATATATTATAAGTACATGGAAAATATAGGTTTACAATAGATATGTCACACCTAATAAGAAAAATAAAATATTGAAGGAAGTACCAAAAAATGATAAAGTTAGTTTAACGACAAATTAACAAATATCAGGAGGTACTTCCTATGGGAAATAGTATAACACA
>JAAVZD010000083.1 GCA_022791475.1 Clostridia bacterium
AATGGAGCAGTAGCAATAGGCATACTACCAACTAATATTAACTATAATGAAGTTATGTCGTCAAAAGAAAAAGAAGACTTTCATAAAATACTAAATTTGTGTGATGGATTTATACTACAAGGTGGATGGCAAACTGGAAAATACGAAATTTATGTTGCTAAATATGCCATTGAAAATAATATTCCCTTATTAGGTACATGTTGTGGACTTAATAATATTTTATTTTCTCAGGGTGATACCGTTCAAAAAGAAAAAAATGAATCACATAATATTTATGATAGAAATTATAGACATGACATATTAATTGATGAAACTTCAAAATTGTACACACTACTTGAAAAAAATAGAAAAGTTAAGGTTAATAGCATTCATAACGTAATGATAAAAGACTCTGATGTTAATCACTTTGATATTGTTGCTCATGATCTAGACGGATTTGTCGAAGCTGTAGAATTAAAAAACAAGCGTTTTTGTTTAGGCCTTAAATGGCATCCTGAAATAATGGAAAATGATTGTATTATGAAAAATTTATTTAAAGAGTTTGTTAGATCTTGTGAGGAATACCATAAAGATAAAGAAATTAAAAAATTATAATTATATGATAATAGATCATACTTAATTTATTTTTTAGATGTATATTTTGTCTTTGACAAAATATTTAACTCACCCTATATTTCGAGAATGTTTCTTCTTTTTCTCAAGCTTTTGCTTCAGTTTTTCTTCTTCTAATTGTTTTCTTTCCCTAAATGAATTTCTACATTGTTCAACTAATTGTTTTGGTGGAATATATTCAGTTTCATTTTTTAACATTCCATAAATGATATTACAAGTTCTTCTCATAATACAGATTAAGGCCTGATGTTTAGTTTTTCCCTCATTGATTTTCTTTTGATAGTATTCTTTGAATATTGGATTTGTTGGTGTATTTCCAGTTCTTCCTGCACAGATACTACGACAGGCGAGTTTATAAAACATACTGTTTAACTCACGATTTCCAAACTCATTTCTTAATTCTTTCTCTGTTCCTCCACTACTTTTTTCAATAGGGGCAATTCCTGCATACTTGGCTAGTTTTCCACTATCTTTAAAACGATTAATATTTCCAATCTCTGATAGTAGACAAGCACCTGTTATTTTTTCTAAACAGGGATAAGTATGTAACTGACATCCGATTTTGTCGTATACATCTAGTATTTCTTTTTCTATTTCTTCTAATCTTTTATTGTTATCTTTGATTTGTTTGACTAACATTTTAATAATGGTATTTCTTTCTTCTTGATAAACTTGATAATTTGTATCATTATTATTAATTACTTCTAAAATAGTATGGGCTTTACTAACTCCCATTTTGTTTTTACTCCAAGTCTTTAAATTAGATACAAGCGTATTAAAATCTTCTTCTAGTATTTGTTTAGGACTGGGATAGGTTTCCCATAAGTTAAGGGCTGTCATACAGTCAATGACCATAAATCGGATCTAATTCCTATTTATGGACTAGAAGATACCAAACATCTAGGTTATGAACTTTCCTCTTACTTATTATCAAGAAATCAAATCGTTAAAAATGTGGATTTATGTCAAGTTTTTAGACACGAAAATCTTTAGTAATTTAAAATTTAAGCTATTGCTAAGTTAGTAATATAGTTGTTATATTTTTGATTGGGAGTAATGTACCCCAATGTACTGTGAATGCGTTTATTGCTGTACCAACTCTCTATAAATTCAAATATAACCAACTTAGCTTGTTCAAATGTTTGATACGTATTCACATTCACTTCTTCTTTCTTTAATATGGCATTGAAGCTCTCCATACTTGCATTATCATATGGGTATCCCTTTTTACTATAAGAATGCTTGATTGAAAGTGTAGATAATAAGCTTTCGTAATCATTTGATGTATATTGACTTCCACGATCCGAATGGAAGATTCCATCTTTTTCTAATCCACGATTCACTAAAGCCTTGTTAAAAGCATCAATTACTAACTCATCTGTCATAGATAGTCCATAACTCCAACCAATCACTTTCAAATCAAATAAATCCATTACTATTGCTAGATATGTACATCCTGTTTCTTTTGTATAAATATAAGTAATATCTCCAACCCATTTTTGTCCTGGCTTAGACGCTGTAAAGTTTTGTTCCAGTAAGTTATGATATTCCTTAGTTTCATCTATTTTTGATTTACCTGAATGATTAAATTTCTTGACTGTTATACTTCTAAGTCCAAGTATTTTCATTCTTCTAGCGACTCTCTTTTGACTTACTTTGACTCCTTGTTCATTTAATACTTTTGTTATCTTTGGAGACCCATACCTCTTTTTCGATTCATAAAATATGCTTTCAATGTGTTCATCTAATTGTTGATTAGCCGCTGTATATCTATTTGTTGTATGATTACAATGATAGTAATACACAGAATGGTGAATATTTAAGCATTTACATAATAACCTAACATCATATTCCTCCTTGTTCTCATTTATGAATTTCACTTTATCTTTTATTTTGTTGAGAATATGGCAACTGCTTTTTTTAGTATTTCTACTTCCTGTTCCAATTCTAAATTTTTCTTTTTTAGTTTTATAATCTCATCATTTGTTGTAACCTCTCCAGTAGAAGTTTTTATTGTTCCATATTTTTTTATCCAATTGTTGATATTTGTATAGGATATGCCATATTCTCTTGTTAAATCCGATTTTCTTTTTCCTGATTCGTATAGGTTTACTATTGTTTTCTTGTAATTTTCATCATAGCTTTTATGTTCTTGCTTCATAGACACTTCCTCCTCTTTCTCAGTATACCTAGTATACCATTACTAAAGTTTTTTGTGTCTATATATCTATACTAACACCAATAGTTGGTATTTGTATGCTTTTGATACAACTAAAAAGGAAGATAGATTATATAAAATTACGAGAATTAAAAATATCAAAAATACTAATGAATTTTTTGAAAATGATAATCGAACATTAAAAGAAACTTTATATGATGATTCAAAAGAAAAGGTACATTTAAAGTTAGAAATTGATAAAAGTTTAACTTACAGGGTTTATGATGAATTTGATGAGTCTTGTATTTCTATCTTACCAAATGGCAATTATTTAATTGCTACTAGTTTTCCAGAAAATGAATGGCTTTATGGATATTTACTTTCTTTTGGTAATAAATTAAAAATTATTTCACCTAGTTCTATAAAAGATGTAGTTATAGGTAAAATGAAAAAAAGTTTAGAAAATTATTTATAATATGACAATTCGTAGTCATATTTAATTTTATATACTATTTTTGAAAGTGAGGTAAAAAAGTATGGCTTTTGATTTTAAAAGAGAATATAAGGAATTTTATATGCCAAAGGATAGACCAAATATAATAGAAGTACCTAAAATGAATTATATTGCTGTTAGAGGAACGGGAAATCCTAATGAAGAAAATGGAGATTATAAAAATACAATAGGATTATTATATGGTATTGCTTATACAATAAAAATGAGTTATAAAGGTACTCATAAAATAGGTGGTTTCTTTGAGTTTGTCGTTCCACCACTTGAAGGATTTTGGTGGCAAGATGATATGAAAGGAACTATTGATTATAATAATAAATGTTCAATGCACTTTATATCAGTTATTAGATTACCAGACTTTGTAACTAAAGAAGATTTTGAATGGGCTATAGAAGAAGCAACTAAAAAGAAAAAAGAAGATTTTTCAAGAGTTGAATTTTTAACTTATGATGAAGGTGTATGTGTTCAATGTATGCATGTGGGTTCTTATGATGATGAACCAGCAACAGTCAATTTAATGCATGAATATATGAGAGAAAATGGATATGAATTAGATATAACAGACATAAGACTTCATCACGAAATATATTTAAGTGATCCGAGAAAGTGCGATGTAAGCAAGTTAAAGACAGTTATAAGACATCCAATTAAGAAGATTAAGTAATTTCACAAATTACAAGTATACTTTAAGATGTAAATAATTTAATATTTATATCTTATTTTTTTAT
>JAAVZD010000078.1 GCA_022791475.1 Clostridia bacterium
AGTCACGCAATGTAGTATATCAGAAGAACGCTTTCGTAAAGTGAGTGGACGCCAGTGGGAAAATATATACCAGAAGATTGTAGAAAAATATGCGGATAAAACAAAAACGTGGAAAAACGGTCTGCATTGGACTAATATAGCAAGACTATGAAGAAAAGTCTGCAAATGCAGACCTTTTATGGTAATAATGGGACGAAAGGCTTTAAAATAAGCTTTTCACCCTTGCTTTTTAAATAGCAGTTGCAGACAGCGGAAATCGTAGAGGCAGACTGGTCAGAATATTTTAATGGGCTGAATGGGACAGCGGCCATATATGATGCTTCTAGCAGACAGTATACCATATATAACGAGGAGCTTGCAGTGGCCAGACGGTCGCCTTGTTCTACATTTAAGATTATATCATCCCTGACAGCGCTGGAGCATGGCATCCTTGAACCGGAGGATCCCACCAGGATATGGAGCGGTGAAGTATTTTGGAATGAGGATTGGAATAAAGATATTGATTTTAGTGAAGCATTCCATACATCTTGCGTGTGGTATTTCAGACAGCTTATCGATGATATTGGGAAAGAGATGATGCAGGAGGAATTGGAGAATCTCCAGTATAGTAATTGTGATATTTCTGATTGGGAGGGGCAGTTGAATACAAACAATAATAACCGGGCTTTAACCGGCTTTTGGATTGAATCGTCATAGAAACAGCAACGGATTGGCAGCTGGAGGGATATTTCAAATGATTGAAACGGAGAGCTTGATTCTTGATAAAGCAAAGTTTTCAGATTGGAAAGAAATGTATTGTAATGTCTGGTCACGGCCAGAAAGTGCAAAATATATGGCATGGAATCTTACTACAAGCGAAGAAAACGCCAAAATAAGAATTATGAAAACCATTGAATTTCAGAAAGGACATGATACTTACCTGGTTTATGAAAAATCAAGCAGTAGGGCGATTGGCTTTGCTGGGGTAGAAAAAATTGAACCTTATATCTATCAGGAAGCAGGGATATGTCTAGGGCCAGATTATGTAGGGAAAGGGTTTGGTAAACAGGTTCTTCGAGGTTTGATTCAGTATTGCAAAAAAGAATTTGGAGCAAAAGAGTTTATTTATTCAACAAGAGAGGAAAACAAGGTTTCTAATCGATTGGCAAAGTCGTTAGGTTTTACAATGGTTTCTTCCGTGCCTAAAACAGACAGCAAAGACGGACGCAGTTATAATCTTCTACAATATAGTTTAAAATTATAACTGCCTACTTAGTGGGGCTGAATAAACAATGAACGAAAAGTGAAGGAGGGGAAAAATGCCATACATTACAGTTGAAAGCGGAATATATACGGGCACATAAATCATAACTGGAAGGAAGTTGGGATAATGGATAATTGGTTTACCATAGACAGGATTGATAGCGAAACCATAATCATAAGTGAATACCGGCATTGGGAAGAAACCCATTGTTATTTGTTGAATGGAAAAGAGAAAAGCCTGCTTATTGACACAGGGCTGGGGATTTCCAATATACACGATGTAGTCCGAAAACTTACAGATAAACCGATTGCGGCGGTTGCCACACACATTCACTGGGATCATATCGGAGGGCATAAGTATTTCCCGGAATTTTATGCACACGTAGAAGAACTAGACTGGCTGGATGGTAAGTTCCCCCTGACAATCGAAACCATTAAGGGAATGGTGGTTGACCGTTGCGAATTGCCTGGCGGTTTTAATGTTGACAATTATGTGCTTTTTCAGGGCACACCAACAAGAGTATTAAATGACCATGATATGATTGATATTGGAGGCAGGGAAATTGAAGTGCTGCATACGCCCGGACATTCTCCCGGACATTTATGTTTTTGGGAAAAAGGCAAAGGATATTTGTATACCGGCGATTTGGCCTATAAAGACACCCTGTTTGCTTATTACCCTTCTACTGACCCCAAAGCCTATCTTACTTCACTGGAAAAAGTTGCGGCATTGCCTGTAAAAAAGGTATTCCCGGCACACCATTCGCTGGATATACAGCCGGAAATTCTGATTCGTATGGCAAATGCGTTCCGTCAGTTAAAGGCGGATGGTAAACTCCATCATGGCAGCGGTACCTATCATTATGGTGATTGGGGAGTATGGCTGTAAGGCGGATTTATGAACAAATGACAGGAAAAGGAGTTTTCATGGAAAAACGAGAAGAAACCATTCGTCTATGGTTTGATATGTGGTTGAAAAAGCGTGATTTTGGCATATTAGATCTGTTTTCTGAAAATGCTGTTTATACTGAAAGCTGGGGCCGGAATATCATGGCCCATTAAAAATAAAACTATGGTTTGATGAATGGAATAGACGTGGGACGGTTCTCCAATGGGATATTAAGCAGTATTTCCATAAAGGAAACCAGACCATTGTAGAGTGGTATTTTAAAAATACAATGGAAGATGGGAAGGTTGAAGCATTTGATGGGATGTTCCGCAATTTAAAGATAACCCGCCTATGTTGTTTTGATTTTATCTGCAAACAAGAAACTGAATGGAAACTATAAGGAAATGCCGTTGCATGGATAAAACCCAAGCAGCGGCATTTTCCTACCTCCGTTTCATACGGCTTAACGGTGAATCTTTATATGCTGGACATTTCTTCACAATATTTTTTAGAACCATGCGCTCCTGCCCC
>JAAVZD010000132.1 GCA_022791475.1 Clostridia bacterium
AGCGGCGCACCCCTTTTTCCAAATCTGCATAGGAAGGAATCGCGTTGATTGAAAATGGATAGGGAAAACGACCAGATTATCATACCGCAGGCGTTTGTTCAAAAGCTGCAAAAGGCTCTGGAATCCTGCACGTATGTTTTTATCAGCGCCCATACCGGCTGGGGAAAGACTTCTGTGGTGGAGACGCTTTTAGAAAACCAGCCCCATACCTACGTCAGCTTGTGGGACCGGGACGCTTTGAAACAGGCGGCGGAGGATACCACCGGCGTCATCGTATTGGATGACTTCCATGCGATCTATGATTATCAGGGTGGAGATGCCGCTGCGCTGGCCCTCCTCCGCACCCTTCCGCCGGATACCCGATGCATTTTCCTGTCTCGGGCAGATCTCCCGGAGTGGCTGCTGCCCTTTATGGAGACCGGGCAGATGGAGCATATGCCGCACTCAGACCTGGCGCTGGATCTGCGGGAGCTTCGGGAGCTGTTGGAGCGCATGGAGTTTTTCGTTCCCGCTCCCGCTGTGCTGGAAAACGTCTGGGAGCTGACCCAGGGAAACCCGTCCCTTGTTCTGGCGATGGGAATGTATCTGTCCAAAGAGAATCCGCTGTCGCCGGAGGTCATTTCCAAAGCGCGGGAGATGTTTTTCCCGTTTTTGGACCGCCAGCTGTTCCGGTATTGGGACCCGATGGAAAAGCGGCTGCTTTTGCTCACCTCGTTTTTTGACAGCTTCACCGTTGATATGGCCCGCGTTCTCACCGGCGACCCGGATGTGGGGCAGGTGATCGAGCGGCTGCGGCAGACGGGCAGCTTCCTCACCTGGGATGGGACGGCCTACCGCTGCCGCTTCCCTCTGATGAGGCGGTATCTCCAGGCCAGGGTGTTCCACGTTTACCGGAACCAAGACGATCTTCGCGGCATCTATGATACGCTGAGCCTGTGCTGCCAGCTCCGGGGGGACTACGACGCGGCTGTTTCTTACAGCATTCAAGCAAAAAACCGTACCCGTACAACAGAACTGCTGACCGCGTATATCCGAAACCATCCCCGGGAGGGCATCCGCGCACTGCGAACCGCCTTCCGGGAAATCGAGGAAAACGACCGGGAGACCATTCCCGAGCTGCTGTGCGGCATGAGCATAATCAATTCCCAGGACGGCCTGACAGAGGAATCCGAACGCTGCCTTGTCAAGCTGGAGCAGTACGGGGACAGGGTCTACGGCGGCGGCAAGACGTCGCGGACCGCCCGCTGTTTTACCGCCTATGCGCTCTTGCACCTGCCCCATAGGACGAACGCGCAGCGCGCGCAGGCGCTGGACTGGAT
>JAAVZD010000092.1 GCA_022791475.1 Clostridia bacterium
AACCATGCATAACTGGTTATACTATAACTAAGAAAAGAAACCGACAGCTGAAAAGCCGCAAATTCGACAGCAGGAAATTACATATCGAATCCTTATCAGGAGAACTCAAATTCCATAGACACAAAATTATTTACGCCCTCGATGGCAATGCCATATTTTGTAGAACCCCCATATTTTACAACAGCCCTTATGATACATACCTGCCGGTTTTCCCATGCCAAAGAATTTGGAGGATGTTATAGCTTCTGGAATTTATAAACCCAATTCCAGAAAACCTTGACCACCGGTAATGTGGATATTTGCTTTTGCCTCAATCGCCGCCCGTAAAATTGGGCGGGTATTCATATCAATCAGGCCCCCTTTTCCTGTATATGGACCATTGCTTTATGATTTAAATAATTGCCTGTCTAACCAATCAGAAATCGAATTATCTTTTTTTATACTAAAACGTTCCAGCCGTTTAATGATTTTCTTTGTGAAAAAGGACTCTCCCCAATAAAAAACCAATCCTAAAACAATACATATGACGATACTTGCCAATAATTCATAGCGGCGCCTTTCTATTTTTTCGTATATGTTACTTGCATAAAATTTATAATAAACCATTTGGACTAAAAATATATTATAAGACGCCCTGCCGAGCATTTCCAAAACAGTACACCGAAAATCGAGCTTTATTAGCATTGTTAAAATCGGCAGAACATATAAACCAGCAATCCAGCATGTGCTTGTCCAATATGTGATAAATACAGGGGGATGGTTTTTGTAAACAAATAATATTATAAAACTTGCTCCTATGGCTAAAGATACGATCCCCCAGAAAGCCGAAAAATTTTTTTCACGGTTTTGGTATAAAAAGCAGCCAAATGCAATTAACATAAGGTATCGGAACAACAGCAATCGATAAAAAGATTCATTCATACCATAAGAATATTGAAGTATTTCGAAAATAGCATTGGCTAACAGGCAAAAAACAAAGCCTAAGGTATGGTTTCTTTTGATTACAAAATAGACTATAGGAAATACAAAAACAAACTGGATCATAATAGGGTAATAATAACTTCCTGGCCCCCATCCTCCGCTAAGGAAACAGGTAAAGATGTTTATATATGAGAATGAACCATTGAAAAGAAGATTACCCTCCATGCATATTTCAATAAAAACCTCTAAAATATAGATAATAGAGAACGGGATGGTAAACCGCAATAGCTTTTTTATCAAAAAGCGAAACGAATATATGTCAGCCAGGCATTGAATCTGATTTTGTTTATAAGATGCCGCATTAGCATAACCCGATATAACCATAAAAACCGGAACAGCCATGTCAATCCAAAAAGGAAATAGCAAAGAGGAACGTTCTGATTCCTGCCAATCGTAATGTGTTATAATGACAAACAGGATACAAACCCCTTTAATGATATCTAACATGTGATTTCGAAACGTGGACTTTACCTCCATTTTACCTATGCCTTTTCTCTTTATTGGACATAATGCCCCCTTAGGGCTATATCCACAGAGGGTAAATATATCTGCTACCCCATTATTTTATTATATTATTTAATAGAATCAAAACCAAATATTACCTTGTTTAATATAAAGATACAACCAAAATTTGTTTGAAAAGATTAATCTTTGTATCAATATACCACAATATAAAGCAAATAGCTATATAATTATATTTCGATTCTATTAATAATTCATTTCAAAATATTGTTTTTCTATGGTAGACAGACCATACCAGGTAAATCCCCAGCAGGATGCCAATAGCCCACCTTACGGCGGCCAACCCGCTTAAAAGATAGTAAAACGCACAAAATAGGGCTACCGTCAGGGCACCTTTGGCTACGGGCCGGTAGGAAAGGGGGTATTTTTCACCTTTCCAGGTTGTAACGATAAATGTATGCATGGATGCCAAAGCTATATAGCTTAATAGCGTAGCAGCGGCAGCCCCATACATCCCGTATGGCGGGATCAAGATAGCATTGAAAACGATATTCGTAAGGGCAGCGATAATGGTGCCTGCCGCTACAATCCTGGGCTTGGCATGGTATAGCTCATAGTTTACGGCAAACTGGTAAAAGAATGTGCAATAGGCAACCAGGACAAAAACCGGGATAATAGGCATCCCAGCCCAATACTCGCTGCCGGTAAAGGCTTTGGCAAACTCCCGGGATACCATTAAAAAGCCACAGCATAATATAGTAAATATTTGTACATAGTTAGAAACCTTACTGTTTAAAACAGAAAATGCCTTCCGGCTTAGGTCATCATATAAGAATGGGCACCAGGAATTGTTAAGTGCTGATAACAAGACGGATAATATGCCGGAAAAGCTATAAAAAAAACTATAAACCCCTATTTCTACATCCCCGATGGAATACATCTGCATCATAATACGGTCAGACTGGCTAAGCACTTGATGGGAAAGCGTATGGAAAACCATAGGGACCCCAAAGGCTAAACTATACTTCCAATATATGGGGTTATAGCCGCATTTCTTTTCGCGGAAAAGGAAAACCCAGATAAAAGCAGCCAGGGATATTTGGGGCAACGCAGCCCCCAATACCCGGGCATAATACAGGTGTTCTTTAGGCCCGCCCCAATTTAAAAGGAGGAAAATGGAGAGGGATGTTGTGAGAATTAAAGTAGCCAAGGAAAGGGACATATTGCGCGCAGCATGTTTCTCATATACCCATGACAGGTTTGCAAAGTTTAATACATATTGGGCAAAGGATTCCAGTATTAAAAAAATAAACGGCAGGGCCGGGTATCCCAGCGCCTTCCTTAAAGGGGCATTGAATATAAGCAATACAGCCGTTATAATAATGCAGATAACGCTCCCTTCTACCAAGGTGCTGGAACGGAACCCATAGTAATCCCCATCAAACCTATAATACCCGGCCCCTAGCCCTGCTTTAACATTCAGCCCCATTATGCATACCAGGATAGCCAGCCAGGAAGTGTAAATGGAGTAAAGCCCAAATTGCCCGGCCCCTAACAGCCGGGTAAAGGCTGGCATGGTAATAAACGCTACGCCGCTGCTTATTACGGTACTTAAAAAATTGTAAAATGTTTGGGAGTTTGTGCTGTCTGGTTTAGGCAGGAACATTTAGCACCCCTTTCCTTGGCCGGTTTTAACCGCTATATCATTTCCCAAGTTAAAACCGTGTCCTCATCGACATTTTGTGATAATTTGCGCCCTATAATAATGTCCGCATATTTGGGGGGAATACCAGTGCCCGGGCGCTTTGCCATCAAATCTGCCCCTTTAATTTCATCACCCTTTTTCATATCCCGTGTAAAAACCAAAGACCGCCTTGCTTCCCTCCTTGAAGTTACCTCGCAGTCCAGCACTGTTTTTTCCCCATCCCCTAAAACCGTATCAATCCACCGGAAATTGGCAATGGCCTTTTTAAAGTCTTCCGGATCCCCGGCATGGTAATGGTCGTTCCCAGGGAGGGATTTGTTTAATGTAAAATGCTTTTCTATAACTTGTGCGCCAAGCAGGTAGGCGGCGGCAAGGGTCGCCATAGTACTGTCCGGCGCGACATGGTCGCTATACCCTACTTTAAGGTCCGGGAAGCAAAGCTTTAGGGTCCGGATCGTATTCAAGTTGGCATTTTCCGGGAGGGTAGGGTAAGAAAGGACACAATGCAGGAGTATAATGTCATTGCAGCCGGCCCCTTTCAACGCCCGTACCGCTTCGTCAACCTCTGACAAATAAGCGGCGCCTACAGAAACGGCTACTTTTTTGCCCTTTGCCCCAATATGTTTAATAAATGGGATATTGGTCAGGTCAGAGGATGAAATCTTATAGAAGTCAACCATGGGCTCCAAATAGTCTGCCGACGCGTAGTCAAATGGCGTTGAAGTAAAGTCCATGCCCTTTGAATGGGTATAGCTGCATAGCTCTTTATATTCCATTTCCCCAAAATGGTCAAACTTTTGAAAAAGCTCATACTGTGTTTTCGTCGGCTCTTTTGTTGTATCCCAATACGCCGGCGAATGCTTGGAAACGATAGTG
>JAAVZD010000079.1 GCA_022791475.1 Clostridia bacterium
AGGCAAGGCATTTGAAATTTCATTTAGATCAAATCCTTGCCTCTCTAAAAATTCGATTTCATATCCTGCTTGAATCCTTATGTGCTCTTGCTCCACAGGGGATAATTCCGAAAGAAGGTTTGAGAGTTCCTGTATGTAGTCACAGTTTTCATCAATATATTCTTGAAAATTATCTTGCTTACATTTTTCCTGAAAATAGATCATGGCAAATAAGTATGCAATTTTTTGGTTTAGAGGCAAATTGGGAATGTCAAGCTTTAAAAAGGAGCAAATATCTTTGTATGAATATTTCTTGTCAGCAAGTTCACGCTGTATGAAGTCCCCCATGGAAGTCGTTTGAAAAGCAGGGCTGTTAATATAGCGCATGATTGAAGCTTTAAAAGTAGATTGAATATTCTCGATGTTTGCTAACGCAATTTTTTTAATATTCTTTAAGACATCGTCGAAATATTTTTCAACCGCCTGTTGGTCATATTGAATAAAGCCGCTGTTATGCGCACAGCGATCTCTTTTATCAACAAATTCCTTTATTTCACTCCGTTTATTTGCGTGCCAGGAAAAGATACTTAAATAGCTGTCAATGAAGGTTTGCTCAGGAATAACCGAAGCGTCAAATACATTTTCCACTGATTCAAATTGTCCGTTAGCCTGGCACAATCTTTTAACTCGGTCATGACTGTATGTTTTCAAAGTCCAGAACTCTTTATACAAAAATGCCATAAATAACATGTGAAAGGCCATTAGTGAGAATTGAAATTTTTCGTTATCATAGTTTTCGCAGCACGTATGAACCAAATAAGTTTTATATTCATTGTTTTCTGTATCTCCAAAATCTATAGGCAGTTAAACAGAAGTTTTTGGATATATTCCTCCATATCATTCACTCCAGACCTCCGCAATTTTGTCTTTAATTTTTTTCTCAAAGATTTCAATCATGCGCTTATTTTGTTCCACAATGGCAATTTCTTCTTCTGTCTGATTGACGATCCTTTGCTGTACATCTAAAGGGGGTAGGGGCACAGGATAATTCTGGACAAAGTCCTTTGTCAATCTGCGCAGGCCTCCAGTGCCAGTCATTTGGGGTGTTCCATCGGAAATAAACCGATTGCTGCTAATAGTATAGTAAATATATTCCGGCAGGACTCGGTCAGGATTTGCCCGAAGGACAAAGAACTCACTGGAACCAAATCCAATACCGTTTTCCAAATTCTTTGCTAATCCAGATTTGCCATTTTCAAAACAGGGCGTTACTTTAGCCAGCAATACGTCACCATCACGGAAATAGGTATAACCTGTATAAACTTCTTTCAAGGGTCTTTGCTCTTTGGCAGAGAAATACATATCTGTTTCACTTACCATAGCCATGGGAACAAACGAAACATTTCCATCAAAATCTTTGACTTCTGATTTTCTGGGGTTAAGTTCACAGATATCCCCTAATTTGATCGTTTCCCACTGTGAGTCCCTTTGAATGGTTGGCTTGTAATTGTCTAAAATTTGACGGGCACCATCAATGATTTTTTGGTAGCTGTCAAGTTCAGCAACTATTTCTTTTTGTATATCTATGGGAGGTAGAGGGATTTTGGTATCACCTATCTGCTTTAAAGATAAATTATATTGAGCAACGCCTACTTTCATTTGGGATATACTGTTTAGAATAACTTCACTTTTTAAAACCCAAAAAAGATATTTACTTAAAATACAATCCTTTTTAGGCCTAATAATGGCTAATGCTTGATTGGTATTGGCAGGCAAAATATCTGGTGTAATGATACCCACTCTACCCAAAGCGCCTGCAATAGAAAATAGGACATCGTCTTCACATAGTTGAGATCTTTCAAGGGCACGATAACACTCTTCATTAACAAAAGATAATTTGTTTTTGATGATATGCCCATCGTCATCAATGGATTCAATCTTGACAAAGTTGATGCCTGTATACTCAAAACGAAACCCTATTGTTGTTGGAGTTGTTCCTTTCGTTATTTTGTCTGCTATTGCTTTAAGTTCCACCTGAGGCCATATGCTGTGTAGATACGTTTGATTTTTATAACGTTCACCCACCAGAATATAATCCTGTTTTGCTATTTCAGTTTTCTTTGCTAAAGTAGTAAGCGCAGAGTCAGAAATGTCTTTATTATGCTGATAGGATTTTACAATACGGATAATTTCTGGGATATCGCTCCCTTTTACCTCACGACGCTGCGCCCCCAAATCAAATCCATCATTATTCAGTTTTACAAAAAGAATTTGCTCTTTTGTTTTTGCAAGGGCCTTGTCAATGAGCAAAATACTGGTTTTTACACCGCTATAAGGGTTGAAAACACCCGCAGGTAGAGAGATCACTGCATACAGCAGGCCGTCTTCTACCAGATATTTCCGAAGTCCCTGGTATGCATTGGCAGACTGGAATACAATGCCTTCCGGAACAATGATTGCTGCCCGGCCTTTTGGGTTTAGATGCTCGGCAATATAGTCTACAAATAGCACTTCGGAGCGCTTGGCTTTTATCCGATAGCGGCTGTGGGGGACAATACCGCCTTTTGGCGTCATGAAAGGAGGGTTTGCCAAAATGACATCATAATTGTCATACCATTTTTCTTCGTTGGTCAAGGTGTCGTATTCGCTGATTTTAGGTTTTGTAAAATTGTGAAGATACATATTTACTCGAGAGAGGCGTACCATATCGGGAGAAATATCGTATCCTGCAAAGTTTTCTGTCAAACGTTTGCGGTCGTCAGCGGTCAGCGTACTTTTGCCGTCTTCATCTTTGTTTTGTGCCAAAATATGGCGATAGGCACTAATCAGGAACCCGGCTGTACCACAGGCAGGGTCCAGAATGGTTTCATGCTTCTTTGGGTCTACGATTTCCACCATCATGTCAATGATGTGGCGGGGTGTGCGGAATTGTCCGGCATCGCCCTGGCTGCCCATAATGGATAGAAGGTATTCAAAGGCGTTACCCAAATCCTCGCTGTTGTCATAAAAGAAGTCGCTGACCTCTTTGAGGAACATATTCAAAGTATCCGGATCCCGATAAGGGATATATGCCCCACGGAAAATATCACGGAA
>JAAVZD010000093.1 GCA_022791475.1 Clostridia bacterium
CAGTACCACCCCGGAGGAATTCAAAGGCGGCGGAGTCTGGACGGTCATCCAAGGTATCAACGGCGCGCTCCAAGCCATCGGCTGCGCCCTGCTGGTGCTGTTCTTCGTCATGGGCATCGTCAAGACCTGCTCCAGCTTTACGGAAGTGAATCACAGTTAAAGATATTATTGAAGGCAACCTACGTTTACAATGTTATCATATCAAGGAGATGTTCATCATTAACCGACTACTTAAGGTGCTTGTCTCAGCTTGTTCTCTCCACGCACGCCTCGCATCAGCCTTGGCCGTAGTAGGCCCCGGGGCCGTGCTTGCGGAGGTAGTGCTTATCCAGCAGCTCCTGCTGCATGGCCCCCAGGCCGGGGGTGAGCTGCATGGCGTGGAAGTCCATAAAGGCGCACTCCTCCAGCACCACGGCGTTGTGGACGGCGTTAAAGGGGTCCGTACCCCAGGCGAAGGGGCCGTGGCTGTGGACCAGCACCGCCGGGACCTGGGCAGGGTCGATCTTTCGCTCCCGGAAGGTCTCGATGATGACGTTGCCCGTCTCCAGCTCATAGCTTCCCGCAATCTCCTCCGGAGTCATCTTCCGGGTGCAGGGGATTTCGCCGTAGAAATAGTCCCCTTGGGTGGTCCCCTGGGCAGGGACCCCCTTCCCTGCCTGGGCGAAGGAGGTGGCCCAACGGCTATGCGTGTGGACGATCCCGCCCAAGGTCGGGAACGCCTTGTACAGCGCCAGGTGCGTATCCGTGTCGCTGGAGGGCTTGTATCGGCCCTCCACCCGCTCTCCGGTCTCCAGGCTCACCACCACCATGTCCTCGGGCTTCATGTCGTCGTACTCCACGCCGGAGGGCTTGATGGCTATCAGACCCTGTTCCCGGTCTATACCGGAGACATTGCCCCAGGTGAAGGTGACCATACCGTATTTCGGCAGCAGCAGATTGGCCTCGCAGACCTGTTTTTTCAGTTCTTCTAACATAATTATATGTCTCCTTTACAGAACAAGGGCCGCCCAAGGGGCGGCCCTTGAAGGCGTTTACTTCAATTTCCAGGCCAGGTCGGAGAGGAACAGATCGTGCTCCAGACTCTCCACTGTGGTGTCCTTGGTGATGTGGACAAACTCGATATCCAGCATATTGGCCCAGTCCTTCATCTGCTCCGCCGTTACGTCGTAGCTCAAGACCGTGTGGTGGGCTCCTCCGGCGGTGATCCAGCACTCCACGCCGGTTGTCAGGCTGGGCTCCGCCTGCCACATGACCCGGGCCACGGGCAGGTTCGGCATGGGCAGGATGGGCTTCACGCAGCGGATGTCCTGGCAGATGAGCCGGAGCCGTCCGCCCATGTCGATGAGGCTGACCACAATGGCGTCGCCCTCCTTGCCCTCGAACACCAGCCGGGCCGGGTCCTCCCGTCCGCCGATGCCCAAGGGATGAACCTCGATCCTGGGCCGGTCCGCCGCCACGGAGGGACAGACCTCCAGCATATGGGCCCCCAAGCTGTACTCCTGGCCCTTCACCAGATGGTAGGTGTAGTCCTCCATGAAGGCGGAGGCTCCGTTGCCGTCCTCACCCATGGCCTTCAGAATGGCGGTCATGGCGGAGACCTTCCAGTCGCCCTCGCCGCCGTAGCCGTAGCCCTGGGCCATCAGATGCTGGGAAGCAAGGCCGGGGAGCTGTTTCATGCCCCAGAGGTCCTGGAAGGTGTTGGAGAAGGCCAGACAGCCCTCGGCGTCCAGCATCTTTTTCATGGCGATCTCTTCCCGGGCCTGATAGCGGACGGTTTCCAGGTCGTCCGTGGCGAGGTCGTAGCTGGCTTTGTAGGTCTCCATCAGGGCGTCAATTTCCGCCTCGGTGACTTCGTTCATCACCTTCACCAAATCGCCTACGGCCCAGGTGTTCACCTGCCAGCCCAGTTTGGCCTGAACTTCCACCTTGTCGCCCTCGGTGACGGCCACTTCCCGCATATTGTCCCCAAAGCGCATGACCTTCATGGACTTGGAGACCGCCACGCCCACGGCGGCTTTCATCCAGCTGCCGATGCGGTCCTGGACCTCCCCGTCCTGCCAAAATCCGGCGATGATCTTCCGGGGCTTTCTCAGACGGGCCCCGATGAAGCCGTGCTCCCGGTCGCCGTGGGCGGCCTGGTTCAGGTTCATGAAGTCCATGTCGATCTCCTCATTGGGGATCTCCCGGTTGTACTGGGTGGCGAAGTGGCACCAGGGCTTCTGGAGGTCCACAAGGCCGTTGATCCACATTTTCGAAGGGCTGAAGGTATGGCACCAGGTGATAATTCCGGCGCAGGCGTCGTCGTAGTTGGCCTCTTTGCAGACCTGGGCAATTTCCTGATTGGTCTTGGCGGTGACCTTGTAGACCAGAGGATAGGGCAGCACGGCGCTGAGCTTCTCCGCCATCTCCCGAGCCCGCTGGGCCACGGTGTCCAGCACCTCGGGGCCGTAGAGGAACTGGCTGCCGACGACGAACCAGAACTGATATTGTTTCATGAAGTCTCCTCCTTACAGGTTTTCTACTGCGGCCCGCTCCACGTTCAGGAGCGCTTTGTACCGCTGGATGTATTGGTTAAAGCCCTGGACCAAAGCGGGGTCCGGCTGGACGGTGGAGCCGGAGGTCCCAACGAAGACTCGGTTTTTCAGGAAGTCCTCCAGGCGCTCCCCCTCGGACTTTCTCAGTATGTAGGCGGCAAGCAGGGCCATGCCGTAGGGGCCTCCCTCTCCCGCCGTCTCCATGCAGGTGACCGGGGCGTTACAGGCGGCGGCCATGTAGCTCTGGCCCACCACCGGGGTCTTGAAGAGGCCGCCGTGGCCCGTCAGGGAGTCGATGGCAACCCCCTCCCCCGCCAGGATGTCCATGCCGATCTTCAGGGTGGACATGGTGGCGTAGAGCTGGGCCTTGAAGAAGTTGGCCAGGGTGAATCTGGTCTCCGGTGTTCGGGCAGCCAGAGGACGGCCTGCGTCCATGTGGGTGACGCCCTCCCCCGCCAGGTAGTTGCACACCAGCACGCCGCCGCAGTCCGGGTCCCCCTCCAGGCTCTTCTCGTAGAGTTTGGTGTACAGCTCACCCGTATCGGGATTCGCGCCGAAGAGGCGGGCGGCCTCTCCCAGAATGTTGACCCAGGCGTTGGTGTCGTTGGTGCAGTTGTTGCAGTGGACCATGGCCACCGGGGCCCCGGCGGGGGTGATCACCAGGTCGATCTCCTCATAGACCTTCTGGAGGGGCTTTTCCAGCACCACCATAGAGAAGATGGAGGTCCCGGCGGAGACGTTGCCCGTCCGGGGAGCCACGGCGTTGGTGGCGGTCATGCCGGTGCCCGCGTCCCCCTCCGCGGGGGCAAAGGGGATGCCGGGGACCAGCAACCCGTCCAACAGGGCCGCGCCGGATTCCGTGAGGGTCCCGGCGGTCTCTCCGGCCACAAGGACCTTCGGGAGTAGCTCCTTCAGTTTCCAGGAAAGCCCCTGTACCTTCGGCAGGGCGTTGAATTTCGCCAGCATTTCCGCGTCATAATCCAGGGCGGCGCTGTCGATGGGGAACATACCGCTGGCCTCCCCCACGCCCACGGCGTTCACGCCTGTGAGCATATAGTGGACATAGCCCGCCAGAGTGGTTATGTGGGCGATTTGGGGAACGTGCGCTTCTCCGCTCAGCACCGCCTGATAGAGGTGGGCGATGCTCCAGCGCTGTGGAATGTTAAAGCCGAACAGCTCCGTCAGCTCCGACGCCGCCGGGCCGGTAATGGTGTTCTGCCAGGTGCGGAAGGGGGTCAGCAAGTTCCAATCCTTGTCAAAGGCCAGGTAGCCGTGCATCATGGCGGAAACGCCCATGGCGGCAATGTTCTCCCGGCCCTCCACCTGGGAAAGGGCTGTTTTCAGCCCCGTCCAGACCTCCTCCAGGGGGTAGGTCCAGACGCCGTTTTCATAGCGGGAGGCCCAGGTGTAGTCCCCGGAGGAAACGGGCTGGAAACTCTCGCCGACGGTCATGGCCTTGATGCGGGTGGAGCCCAGCTCAATGCCCAAACAGGTTTTCATCTCGTTCCCTCCTTACTGCCTGGCGGTGTTCTTCCGCAGAAGCACGATGCTTTGAATCACCAGGAACAGGCAGAGCATCGCCGCCACGGTGATGTTGGACCACCACGCCTCGTCAAAACCTAGGGAGGAGACGATGCGCTTGATGGTGTTCAGGCTCAGAACGCCAAAGAAGGTGCCCGCCACGTTGCCCACGCCGCCTGTGAGCAGGGTCCCCCCGATGATGGAGGAGGCGATGGCGTTCATTTCGTCTCCCGCGCCGTTGGCCACATCGCCACTTCCCACATGGAGGAAGTAGAGGATGCCGCCCAGGCCCGCTAGAAGGCTGCACAGGATATGGGCCAGGAATTTGGTCCGGCGCACGTTGATGCCCAGCATATTGGCGCTCTGGTTGTTGCCGCCCACGGCGTAAAAGCTGCGGCCCAGCTTGGTCCAGCGCAGGAGGCAGAAGAGCAGCACCACCGCCAGCAGGGCAATGACCACGCCCACCTCCACATAGGCCGGGATATACTGGCCCAGCTTGTTGGGGGCACCTAGGCCGGGGACGGTGATACGGGTGTCCTTCACCGCCAGAAAGCCCTCGCTGGTGACGCGTATGGGCTCCTTGCTGACGATGGTGGTCATGCCCTTGGCGAAGAACATACCCGCCAGAGACACGATAAAGGGCTGAATCTCCAAATAGGCCACCAGGTATCCCTGAACCAGCCCGAAGGCCAGGCCGATGCCAAGGCCGATGAGAAGGACCGTGAGGACGCTGCCGCCCTGCTGCTCCAGATTCACCGCGCCGGCCATGCACACCAGGCTTGTGACCGCACCCACGCTGATGTCGATTCCCCCTGTGATCATGACGATGCTCATGCCGCAGGACAAAACGATCAAGGAGGCGTTGTTGTTCAGGATGTTCAGGAAGTTTTGGGGCTTGGTGAAGCCGCCGCCCAGAAACACAACGGCGGACAGATACAGGGCGAAGAAGACCAGGACCGTGATGGTGAGCAGCAGATTGGTATCGCTCATAGACGCCCGGGCCTTGATATGCCCCTGCTTGTCAACGGCAATTCCCTTCGGCATATCAGGACACCTCCTTTGCGGTTTTCGCGGGCGCTTTCTTCATGCTGGAGAGCTTCTCCCGCACTACCGGGGCGCTGAGCACCACCAGCAGGATAACCACCACCGCCTTGTAAGCGGGCAGGGCTGTGGAGGGCACCTCATACTTGTAGAGTGTGGTGGTGAGGAACTGGATGACATAAGCGCCCAGGATGGAGCCGTAGATGTTGAACTTGCCGCCGGAGAGGGCATTGCCTCCCAGGGCCACCGCCAAAATGGCGTCCATCTCGATGTTTTCCGCGATGCGGGAGTAATTGATGGAGCCGCTGCGGCTGACCCGGATGAAGCCCGCCACCGCCACGCATACGCCTAGAATCACATAGGTGAGCAGCTTAATGAGCTTGGGGTCCAGGCCGTTGAGGCGGGAGGAATTGGCGTTGATGCCCACAGACTGGGTGTAGAGCCCCAGAGTGGTGAATTTCAGCACCAGCCAGAACACCAGAATCACAAAC
>JAAVZD010000055.1 GCA_022791475.1 Clostridia bacterium
AATGGGGATAACTCCAGGAGATCGTATTTGGCTATCATCTGACCTTATACCGTATATATTATCATGTAAAAAGAAACAGGAAAATTTCGACCCATCAGAATTATTGACAAGCCTTCAACATGCTGTTGGGCAAAATGGCACTATTCTAATTCCAACGTTTAATTTTGATTTTAGTAATAAGCAATTTTATGACTACAGAAACACCAAAGGGACAACTGGTATATTAGGTAATATCGCGCTGGAAAGAAAAGGCTTTACAAGGACGCTACATCCCTTGCATTCTTTTGCTGTTTGGGGAAAAGACGCGAAAAAAATAACTTCTATGGACAACAAACATTCTTTTGGCACAGATTCTCCATTTGGATATTGTTACAATAACCATGTCAAACAGATAATATTAGGAACCGACTATGTTCATGCAATGACTTTTATTCATTATGCTGAATTTATCTGCAAAGTACCATATAGGGTTCCCAAAAGTTTTAACGGAACATATGTGGATGCAGAAGGTAAAGCACAAACTAGAAGTTACGATTATGCGGCCAGAAAACTAGAATTTGAACCAGAAGAGCAATTTAATCGGATGGGATTAATTTTGGAAGAAAATCAAGTATCTTCCAAGGTTATTATAAACGGTATAGAAAATTATATTATAGATTTAACATCTAGTTTTTCTTTCATTTGTAACGATATCAACAATAATATGTGCAGAAATATTTATGATTTTAATATTCCTCGTGAAAAAATATTTATTTAAACTAGGGGGTTATTAATGAGTTCAACTATATTAGAATATTTAGAAGATACAGAAAAAAAATTTCCTGAAAAAATTGCTTATGCAGATTTAAAAGAAGGGTTTTCTTTTAGGGAATTAAAAACAGCAGCTATGAAAATAGGGAGTAAAATTTCAGAAGTAGTAAGTCCAGGAAATCCAATCGTAGTATATATGGATAAAAGGGCATATAATATTTTAGCCTTTTGGGGGGTAGTGTATGCTGGCTGTTTTTATGTGCCTATTGATAGCCAGATGCCTGCGGAACGGATTAAATTGATTTTTGATACTTTACAACCAAGCATGATACTTTACGATGATATAACAGAATCCAAATTACATGAGATAAATTTTAATTTTCACAAACTTCATTATAAAAACGCTTTAGAAAGCAGTATAAATAAGATGCAATTAAGTAAGATCCGTGCCTGCACTAAAAGTACAGATCTTTTGTACGTGCTATTTACTAGTGGGTCAACGGGAGTTCCAAAAGGGGTAACTATTTCTCATTTAGCTGTTATGGACTTTATGGAGTGGATCTGCAATACTTATAAGCTTAATGAAAATACTACGTTATGTAATCAAGCCCCCTTTTATTTCGATGCGTCTGTTCCGGACTTATACATTCCTTTAAAGACTGGTGCAACCGTATATATACCACCCAAAAATTATTATACCTTTCCTAAAAAGATAATAAAATATATAAATGAAAATAATATAAATACCTTAATATGGGTACCGTCGGCCCTATGTAATGTGGTTAATTGTAAAGCTCTTGAAATTATAGTTCCATCGTGTGTTAATTTGGTTATATTTTGTGGTGAAGTAATGCCATGCAAACATTTAAATATTTGGAAAAAATATCTCCCCAATGCCCTTTATGTTAATATGTATGGCCCAACAGAAGCAACTTATGCATGTATGTATTATAATATTGATAGAGATTTTTTAGATGATGAAAAATTACCTTTGGGAAGGGCTTGTGAAAACAGTAAGATTATTTTAGTAAATGAAAGTAATAATATTGCCGTAAATGGAGAAATCGGGGAAATATGTATCTTAGGCCAATGCCTTTCCCATGGATATTATAATGCACCAGATAAAACATCTAAAGTTTTTGTTCAAAACCCAATAAACAATAAATACATTGAATTAATGTATAGGACAGGTGATTTAGCAACAGTAAACGACTTCGGCGAGATCATTTTCGTTGGGAGAAAAGATTTTCAAATAAAACGATTAGGGCATAGAATTGAACTTGGGGAAATAGAAAATGCTATTTTGTCTGTCAATGAAGTAGAAGATGCTTGCTGTGCCTATAACGAAAGAACCAACGAGATCATCGCTGTATATACAGGAAAAATAGATTCCAATTCTTTGGCAAGTTCTATTTCTCAAAAGCTTTCTTCCTACATGATGCCTAATAGGTTTGTAAAACTGGACACAATGCCAAAAAACCTAAACGATAAAATTGATAGAGTTAAAATAAAAAAAGAATATGCGGAGGATTAACAACATGGAAAAATTATATGATATTTTAAAAAACATAAAACCAGGGGTTGATTTTAAAAATGAGAAACAACTTGTTGAAAGTGGAATCCTTGATTCTTTAGATATTGTTGAAATTGTAACTACTGTTGAAAATATGTATGGCATTGAAATTGATCCAATTCAAATTGACCCGGATAATTTTGAATCGGTCGAAACCATCTGGAAAATGATTCAAAGTATAAAAGAAG
>JAAVZD010000094.1 GCA_022791475.1 Clostridia bacterium
CCCTTGCTCGCCTGGGTTTTTGTAAAAGCCTTTGGCAAAAACATTTAGACGGCCATAACCGGACCGCGCGGATTTAACGCCCTTGCCTCTATTATAGCACAGGCCTATAATATGTCAAACAAAAAATTTCGAATGAAACTATAAATATTTTTGAATAACGTTAATTGACAAGAATAATTTAATATGTTATATTCTAATTACAATCGAAATAAAAAATAATTGTGAACATAAAAAGGAGAGCGAAAATATGGAAAATAAGGCACATTTTGGCTCGTTGACCGGCCGCATGGAGGCCTTTCGTGAGGAGGTTTTGAATGAAAAGCCTTATATTGACGCACAAAGGGCCATATTGGCGACGGAGGCTTATAAAGAAAACTTACATCAGCCCCGTGTGATGGCGCGGGCGAACATGTTGAAAAAGATTTTGGAAGGGATGACGGTCTATATTGAAGATAAGTCCCTGCTTGCCGGGAACCAGGCGACAAAAAACAGGAACGCGCCCGTTTTTCCGGAGTACACCATGGAATTTATATTAAACGAGCTGGATCTTTTTGAACAACGTGACGGGGATGTTTTTTACATAACAGAGGATACAAAAAGGCAGCTTCGTGAGGTTGCGCCCTTTTGGGAAAACAACAACCTCCGTGTCAGAGGCGAGGCGCTGCTTCCGGATGAGGTCAGCGTGTTTATGGAGACCGGCGTATTTGGGATGGAAGGTAAGTTAAATGCCGGTGATGCCCATCTGGCTGTGAACTATGGGAGGCTTTTATCGGAAGGGCTTCAAGGGTACGAAAAAAGGGCCAGGGAACAAAAAGGGGCCCTTGACCTGGCAAGGCCCGAGGATATTGACAAAAATATATTTTATAAAGCGGTTTTGACCGTTATAGAAGCGGTCCATGGATTTGCCCTCCGTTACAGTAAGCTGGCGGCGCAACTGGCGGAAAAGGAGCAGGACCCAAAGAGGAGGGAAGAGCTTACGGAAATAAGCAGGATCTGTAAAAAGGTCCCTTATGAGCCGGCCACCTCGTTTAAAGAAGCCGTACAGTCGGTATGGTTTATCCAACTGATCCTGCAGATTGAGTCCAACGGCCACTCTTTAAGTTATGGAAGGTTCGACCAGTATATGTACCCATACTACATGAAGGACCTCCAAGGGGGGGAGATTACAAAAGAGGAGGCGTTGGAGCTTTTGACCTGCCTGTGGATCAAAACGCTGACGGTCAACAAGGTCCGTTCCCAGTCCCATACGCTAAGTTCTGCCGGATCCCCCATGTACCAGAATGTTACCATAGGGGGGCAGACGGTTGAGAAAAAGGACGCAGTAAACGGACTGAGCTTTTTAGTCCTCCAGTCCGTGGCCCAGACCAGGCTGACACAGCCGAACCTGACCGTCCGCTACCATGCAGGCATGGATAAACATTTCTTCGATGAATGTATTGAGGTTATGAAGCTGGGGTTCGGGATGCCTGCTTTTAATAATGACGAGGTCATTGTCCCGTCGTTTATAAACTGGGGGGTCAAAGAGGAGGACGCCTATAATTACAGCGCTATCGGCTGTGTGGAGACCGCTGTCCCCGGGAAATGGGGATACCGCTGCACCGGTATGTCTTATATCAACTTCCCCAGGGTCCTGTTATGTGCCATGAACAATGGCGTGGATTTAACCAGCGGCAGGCGTTTCACGAAAGGATGGGGCCATTTTACCGATATGGAAACCTATGGGGACCTTTTAAAGGCATGGGACCGGACCGTCCGTGAGATGGCCCGTTACAGTGTTATTGTTGAAAATGCCATTGATAAGGCTTCCGAAAGGGATGTGCCGGATATATTGTGTTCCACGCTTACCGACGACTGTATCGGACGTGGAAAAACCATCAAAGAAGGCGGTGCTGTCTATGACTTTATATCCGGGCTCCAGGTAGGGGTCGCAAACATGGCAGATTCCCTGGCGGCAATAAAAAAACTTGTGTATGAAGAAAAGAAGGTCACAAGGCAGCAGCTTTGGGACGCGCTCCTGGATGACTTCCGGTCTCCCGAAAACCAGAGAATTCAGCAATTGCTAAGAGACGGCGCGCCAAAATACGGGAATGACGACGACTATGTGGACCGGCTTGTGGTAGAGGCGTACGATTCTTACCTGGATGAGATTAGAAAGTATCCCAATACCCGTTACCAAAGGGGCCCCATTGGCGGGATCCGTTATGGGGGGACTTCTTCCATCAGCGCCAACGTGGGCCAGGGGATGGGGACTATGGCGACGCCAGACGGACGGAATGCCTATGAACCGCTGGCGGAAGGGTGCAGCCCTGCCCATAACGCGGATAAAAACGGGCCTACGGCAGTGTTGAAATCGGTTTCCAAACTGCCTACGGAAAAGATCACCGGAGGCGTGCTGCTGAATCAGAAAATGACGCCCCAGATGCTTTCGACAGAAGAAAACAAGCAGAAGCTGGAAATGCTGATCCGCGCGTTTTTTAACCGGCTTCACGGATACCATGTGCAATATAATATTGTATCCAGAGAAACCCTGCTGGACGCCCAAAAGCATCCGGAGAAACACAAAGACCTGATTGTCCGGGTGGCAGGCTACAGTGCGTTTTTCAATGTATTGTCAAAGAAGACCCAGGATGACATTATCGGAAGGACCGAACAGGCGCTGTAAGGCGCGGCAGGGACGCCGTCATGGCCATAGGGCCGGGGAAATGAAAGGAGAGCAGAATGAAGCTGATTATTGATGATGCCCATATGGACCGGATTAAGAGGGTTTATGAATTTTACCCGGTAGACGGGGTAACGACAAACCCTACGATCCTTGCGGAAAGCGGAAGGGCCCCCTATGACGTGTTAAAGGAGATCCGCCGGTTTATCGGGGACGGTGCACAACTGCATGTGCAGGCTGTTTCCCGGGACGCAAAAGGGATGGTAGAAGAGGCGAGGCGAATTACGTCAGAGCTGGGGGGGAATACGTTTGTAAAGGTCCCGTCCCTCCCAGAAGGGTTTAAGGCGATGAAAAAGCTTCACGCAGAAGGTATTTTGATTACCGCTACGGCTGTTTATACGCCGATGCAGGCTTTCCTGGCAGCCAAATGCGGTGCATCCTATGCGGCCCCCTATATTAACCGCATTGACAATATGGGGTACAATGGTATTCAGGTA
>JAAVZD010000133.1 GCA_022791475.1 Clostridia bacterium
AATGCATTAGATATAAGAGGGGAAAAAAGATTTTATGGATAAAGATTTTGAAATTTTAATAGAAGAAGCCAAAAAAATAGCATACAAAAAAATATTAAGTGACTATGCTTCATGTGGACATGTTGGATGTGTACTCCTTACAAAAAGTGGAAAAATATATACAGGAATAAGTGTAGATTTAAATTGTGCATTAGGCAACTGTGCAGAACATGCAGCAATATTAGAGATGCTAAAAAATAATGAAAGTGAGATAGATAAAATTAATTTAGATACAAAAGTTATGGTAGATGGAGAAAAGGTTTACAAATTGAAAGATTTATTACCAGAAATGTATATTACCAAAAATAAATAATTTTTGCATAAAATAATGCTTTAAAATTTAAGTTTGCATAGCTTAATATTAAAGCATTATTTTATTTTTGTAAAAATTTTATATTTTTCTATTGACTTTTAAATCATAACTGTATATACTGTATATATACAATAAAGGAAGGAGAAAAACAGTGAATATTATAATTAGTAATTCAAGTAATACTCCAATATATGAGCAGATAAAAGAACAGATAAAAAATAAAATTGTGTCAAATGAGCTAAAAACTGGAGAACTCCTGCCATCAATTAGAAGTTTAGCTAAAGATTTAAGAATAAGTGTGATTACAACTAAAAATGCTTATGAAGAATTAGAAAGAGAAGGATATGTAGAAACTATTCCTCGGAAAAGGCACTTATGTAGCTAATAAAAATATAGAACTTATAAGAGAAGAACAACTTCAAAAAATAGAAGGTTTAATAGATACTGCTGTATCTATTGCTAAAATAAGCAATATATCAAAAAAAGATATACAAAATATGATAAATATATTATATGAGGAGGAAAACTAAAAATGGAAAATGCTATAAGCTTAAAAAATGTTTCTAAAAAATATGATGGTTTTGAACTTAAGAACATAAATTTAGAATTACCAAAAGGTATGATTATGGGGCTAATTGGAGAAAATGGTGCTCGGAAAATCTACTACTATAAAATCTATTTTAAATGTAATAAATATAGATTTAGGAGAAATACAAATTTTTGGAAAATCTAATAAAAAACAAGAAAAAACAATAAAAGAAGATATTGGAGTTGTTTTAGATGATAGCTTTTTATCTGAATACTTAAATCCAATAGATATTAATAAAATTATGAAAAATATTTATAAAAATTGGGATGAAAAACTTTATTTTAAATATATAGAAGATTTTAAGCTACCAAAACAAAGAAATCAAAAAGAATTTTCAAGTGGAATGAAAATGAAACT
>JAAVZD010000134.1 GCA_022791475.1 Clostridia bacterium
GAGCAAGATTAAACTATCTAAAAACAAATAAAAAAGCAGAATATATGATAATGTTTACAAAGGGAACGCTTAATAATCACCTAAAAAAATACAAGAAACAGCACAAGAAAGATTAGATTTTATGATAAATGAGTTAGTAAAAAATGAAAAAATAACAGAAGAATTGAAAGAAAAAAATCAATTAGCTTGGGTAGCAGCAATGAATTCTATTAAAGCACAAGCAGAAGAAATTATATTTAGTGAACTAATTTATGTGTGAGTACAATCTAAAAATATTGATTTAGCAAGCAACGTATTTGTACTCACGCCACAAATACTAATAAGAATGGGACAAGTCCCAAACCCTAATGCGAAAAAAGAAAGTGAGATGAGAAGTTATAAGAAATAGAAATATAAAAATAAATATATTTTTGAACGAAGAAGAAAATGAAATCTTAAATGCAAAAGTTAAAAAGTCAGGACTAAACAAATCAGAATTCTTTAGAAAAATAATTTTAGGTTATCAGCTAAAAGAAAAACCAGACGAAAAGTTTTATGAAACACTATCACAACTACGTGGTATGGCAACAAACTTAAATCAAATGGCAAGAACGTATAATCAGTACAAAGGGCTTATGAGAGAAGATAGAATTACACCTGTATTAAATCAAATACAAAACTTTATATTAGCATTAGAAGAAGTTTATCTTATACCACAAAAAAATAAAAATGTTAGTGGGTGGTAATAAAATATGGCAGTAACAAAAATATGGAAAGTAAAAGACAGACTGGATATTACAATAGACTATGCAGTAAATCGGAGAGAAAACAGAAGAAAAATTATATGTATCAGGTATAAATTGTATGCCTGATACATCATATCAAGAAATGATAAATGTAAAAAAGCAATTTTTCAAAACAGATGGAATACAATGCTTTCATGCAGTACAATCTTTTGTAAAAGGAGAAATAACACCAGAGCGAGCGCACGAAATTGGTATGAAACTTGCTGAAGAATTATGGGGAGATAAATTTCAAGTAATAGTTACAACACATTTAAACACAGATAATTTGTATAACCACTTTGTGCTCAACTCGATCTCTTTTTTAGATGGTAAAAGATTTTGTAATACAAAAAAAGATTATGCTCTAATGAGAAAAACATCAGATAGACTTTGTGAAGAATATGGATTACATGTATTATTACAAGAAGAAAAATACAATAAATATGCTACTAGTAGTGTATATAAAGAACTTATGAAAGGTTCAATTGATTATGCAATAGCAAATGCAAAAGATTACAATGAGTTTATAAAAATACTTCAAGACTTAAATTATATAGTTACAGACAAAAATGAAACCTTATCTATAAGGCGTGATCCATACAAAAAGAACACAAGAATTGAAAGGCAATTTGGTAAAAAGTATTCAAAAGAAAATATTTATAAAAGAATATTAGAAACTCAAAGCCTATACCCCTACTCCTCTAATCCATTAGTTTTAATTGCTAGAGCTTATGAAAATTACAAAAAGCAAAAAGAAAAACATTATTATAAAAAAGGCTCTATTGCCTATCTTATATATCAATATGAAAAATTATTTGGTATCAATACAGAAAATACCTTAAAATTGAAAATAACAAGAATGACACCTGAATTAATAGCAGAGATAAAGCAAATGGACGAATTTTCTAATCAAGCAAGATTTTTAGCAAGGTATAATATAAATACAAGTCAAGACTTATTAGAATTTGAAAAGTTAGCTTATGA
>JAAVZD010000080.1 GCA_022791475.1 Clostridia bacterium
CAAGATTTTATGATATGGAATCAATAGAAGAAATTGCAGTAAAAAAGAATAAAACCTATGGTGCAATAACGAAGACAATAGAAAAATCGATTTTTAAAATGCAACGAGAATACAATAAAAGTAAAAAATTATAAAAAAATTATATAAAATTTATAAATAAATTCCGTATTTTTGCAAAAAGTAATCTGTTATAATTATAATTGCTAAAATACTAAATATTTTATTTTTCATTTAAATAACCTTTCGAGTTGCTACCTAATTTTATTTGGGTAGCTTTTTTATATGCGGTGATGGTGCAAAGGTAGCACATTGGGGTCATAGCCCAAAGACGAGGTTCGAATCCTTTGACCGCAACCAAAATAAAAAGGAATATGCCTATGAAATATAATATATGTATGAGAAAAGAATGTAAAAATTGCATATATGAACCAAAATGTTTTAAGGAGTATGATTATGAATATCCAAAAAATAAAAATACAAAAGCTAAAAATGGCAGAGTACAATCCAAGAAAACGACTAACACCAGAGGATCCAGAATATCAAAAATTAAAAAGAAGTATTCTTGAATTTGGATATGTAATTCCAATTGTTGTAAACTATGATATGACAGTTATTGGAGGACATCAAGGACTGATAGTATTAATAGATTTGGGATATGAAGAAGTAGAATGTAATATTGTAAATCTCAATAAAACACAAGAAAAGGCATTAAATCTTGCATTAAACAAAATTGATGGAATTTGGGATAATGAAAAATTAGAAAAAGTATTAGAAGAACTAAAAGAAGCGGATATTGATTTGTTATCTACTGGTTTTGATGAAAATGAAATAGAAAAACTATTTAAAGAATCAGAAGAAATAATTAATGATAATGAAGAGATAGATGTAACAGAATTTGAAGATGGAAAATTTCAATGTCAATGTCCTAAATGTGGATTTATGTTTGATATAAAAAAATAAGGAGCATTGCTATGGCAGAATATGAATGGAACTTAACAGATTTAATGAAAATTACTAAAAACAAGTATAATGTATTCTCTTGTTTTTCTTGTGGTGGAGGATCTACTATGGGATATAAATTATCAGGATATAATGTTGTAGGAAATTGCGAGATTGATAAGAAAATTAATGAAGTATATATAGCAAATCATAAACCTAAATACAATTATTGTATACCAATACAGCAAATGAATGATTTAAAGGATTATCCTCAAGAATTATACAATTTAGATATATTAGATGGCAGTCCACCTTGTAGCACCTTCTCGCTTTCTGGTGAAAGAGAAAAAAATTGGGGGAAAAGCAAGAAATTCAGAGAAGGTCAAGCTTGTCAAGTATTAGATAATTTATTTTTTGAATTTATAAAATTGGCAAACAAATTAAGACCAAAAATTATAGTAGCAGAAAATGTTAAAGGAATACTGATGGGAAATGCGAAAGGCTATGTTAATTTAATTATAAAAAAGTTAGAAGAGGCAGGATATAGAACACAAATATTTTTATTAAATTCAGCTAGAATGGGAGTTCCACAGAAGAGGGAAAGAGTTTTCTTTATTTCAACAAGAGAAGATTTGAATATTCCAAAATTACATTTAGAATTTAACGAAAAAATTATAACTTATGGAGAAATAAAAGACACAGAATATAAGCCAATAAATAAAGATACTATGCTATATCAAAGATGGTTAAGAAGAAGCAAGAGGGATAATAGAGTGTGTGATACTGTTGAAAGAACTGAAAATGGTAAAATTAGTAGTTATAATATGCCATATGTTAAAGATGATAGAGTACCAAATACATTAGCTGCTGGAGGTTTGTTTTTAAGATTCGATGTACCAGGTTCAATAAGCGATAGAGACATAAAACTAATACAAACATTTCCACAAGATTATAACTTCTTAAATCAAAATGTTCAGTATATTTGTGGAATGAGTGTTCCACCTGTAATGATGAAAAAAATAGCAGAGCAGATTAAAATACAATTACTAGATAAAATAAAATAATGATGGAGGTGGGTGAGTTGTATTGATTCAGAAAAAAATTGAAAATATAAAAGCAGATTACTTAGATGGAATGAAGTATAAAGATATTTTTAAAAAATACAACATTACCTTGTCTGATTTAAAAAAAATTATATATACATACAAGTTAACTAGAGATAAAAGAGAATTATACAAAGGAAATCAAAATGCTAAAAATAATAAGGGGGGAACTGGAGCAACTACTAATAATAAAAATGCAGTTGTAACTGGAGAATATGAAAAGATTTATTTAGATACATTAACAGAAGAGGAAAAGAAAATATATAGTACATATAAAATAGATCAGTCAGATATAGATAATTTATTGATGAATGAATATATAACAGAATATAAAGACTTAATGATAAGAAAAATAAGAATGATGAAAAGAATACAAGAACTCGAATCAAAAGAGAGAGATATGACAATAGATTCAATAAAAAAGAAAAATGCTGGAGGCAATATAGAAACAATAACAGAAGCGGAACCAACAATAAATATAATTCAAAAAATAGAGGATAGCTTAACAAGGGTTAATGAATCAATGCGTAAGTCAAGAGAAAATATGATAAAACTAGGATTTACTAAAAAGTCATTAGAATTGAAAGAAAAACAAATAGAAAGTGAATTATGGTAAAGGAAGTAAGGATATGTTTGAAAACACTCACGATTTATATAAATCAAAGGAATGGCAAAATCTATTACAAAATTTAAAATTAGAAAGAGTAAACGCAGAAGGAAAATTGATTTGTGAATATTGTGGAGAAGAAATAGTAAAAGCTTATGATTGCATTGGACATCATAAAATACCATTAACGAATGCTAATGTTAATGACTACAACATTAGTCTTAATCCAGATAATATAATGCTTATACATTTTAAATGTCACAATAAAGAACACCATAGATTTGGCTATGAATTGCCACAGAAAGTGTATATTGTATACGGATCACCTTGTAGTCGGTAAATCAACGTGGGTTAATGATATAGCTACAAAAGATGATCTAATAGTAGATATAGATAGAATTTGGGAATGTATTAGTTTTTGTGATAAATACAACAAACCAAACAAGTTACAACAGAATGTTTTTGAAATCAAAAACAATTTAATAGAACAAATCAAAATGAGAATGGGAAGTTGGCAGAATGCTTTTGTAGTAGGTACATATCCACTTAAGATGGAAAGACAAAGGTTAGCAGACAAACTAGGAGCTGAGCTTATACTAATTGATTGTGATAGAGAGATTTGTTTAAGTAGAGCTAAAGATGAAAATTGGAAAAAATATATTGAAGAATGGTTTGAGAGTTATCAACCATAGCCCCCCCTATAGCAAAATAGACAAGTAGTGACTGGGGACTGTAAGGGGTACCTCTTTTTCACTCGAGGCAAAAATTTCATTTTTTTTGAAAAAATAGAAAAATATATAGAAAGAAGGGAGCTTTTTGTGACTAGGAGAGAAGAATTAAACGATATCTTCAAAGATATTGATGAAAATAAAAAAAAATTAATAAATCCACTTTTAGATAATATAGTTTTTTTAGAAGAACGAATGAATGAAGCAAAAAAATTCCCATTTATTCAAGTTCATCCTAAGGATCCAACAAAACAGAGAGCAACAACTGCAGCAAGATTATACAAAGAGCATTCACAAAGTTATATGAATGCAATACGAATGCTATATTCAATGATTAATGGATATGAAGTTGAAGAGGACGCAGTTGAGAAATGGTTAGCAGAAAGAAAGAGACAATATGAATAAGACTTTTTTAGAACAATACTATGAAGAGATTAAAAGTGGGAATATAATAGCAGGAATAGAATTAAAAACAGAATTACAGAAGCTAGTAAGGGATTTAAAAGATCCTAAATATAAATATGATACAGAAGAAGCTTATTTAAGAATCGACTTTATGGAAAACTTATGTTTGCAAAGTAAAAAACCTTTTTATAACAAGCCTATGCAATTGCTGCTGTGGGAAAAAGCTTTTATAGAAGTAATATATTCTTTTAAAGTATTTGACAATGAATTAAAACGATGGGTGAGGCGATTTCAAAATGTACTTTTATTAATTGCAAGAAAAAATGGAAAAACGACGCTAATGGCAGCAGATGCTCATACAGATTTAAGAATTGGAGAGGGAGGAATGGATATAGTTTGTGCATCTAATGATGACAAACAAGCCAGTTTGCTTTGGAACGAAATAAACAATATGAGGAAAAGAATAGATCCTCACTCTAAAATCACACATAAAAATATGTCAGAAATCTGTAATACACAAAAGAATATAACAATATTTAAAATGTCAGGAAAAACTCAGAACAAAGATGGTAGAAATATTGATAAAATGTATATGGATGAAAGCCACGATGCACCAGATGATGAAATTGCAGAAGCTGGAAATAAATCAATGTCAACAAAAGATGAACCATTTTTCATAAATTTAACAACAGAGGGCTTTATAAATGATGGATATTTAGATAATGAATTAAAATATGCACGTGAGGTCCTATTTGATGAAACAGATGATATTCACTATCTACCTTGGTTATATACACAGGATAGTGAAGAAGAAATTTGGCAAGATGAGAAAAGTTGGTATAAATCCAATCCGCGGATTAGGAGTAGTGAAAAAATGGAAGTTCTTAAGAGGAGAAATTGATAAATCCAAGAAGTCGAAATCAAAAAGAATGCACACTCTTTGCAAGGATTTTAATATAAAGCAAAATAATGCTTCGGCGTGGCTAAAACGTGAAGATTATTATTATGAACTAGAACCTTTTGATTTAGAATCATTTAGAGGTTCTTTTTGTTTGGGAGCAGTTGACTTGGCAGCGACAACAGATATGGTTAGTGCGAAAATCTTACTAGGAAAATCAAACGACAAACTAAAGTATATATATCAGCATTATTGGATTTTGGAAAAGAAACTTACAGATAGTGACGATAAATCTGCAGGAGCTGAATATAAACAATGGGCCAAAGAAGGATTACTTACTATTCACGAAGGAAATGAAATAGATGTTTCTAAAGTAGCAGACTGGTTTTATGATTTATATAAAAGTTACAATATAAAACCATATAAAACAGGATATGATCAAAGATTTTCAAAGACATTTACTGATCGTATGGATGAATATAACTTTGAAACAGAAATGATTTTACAAGGTAAAGTATTAAGTAATGCTATGAAATTTGTTGAAGCAGACTTACAGGACAAGTTAATAAACTACAATAATAATAAAATAGATAGATGGTGTCTAGGAAATTCTGCTATGGATATGGACAATAAAGGGAATGTTATGTGCGTTAAAATAAAAGGTCAAGCTAGTAAAAGAATTGATGGTGCAATAACATTTATCATCCTATATGAGCTATATAGACGCTATCGTAGTGAATTTCACAAATTGATAGATAAATAAGGAGCAGATAAAAATGGGATTAATTGATTTTATTAATAAATTTAAGAAAATGAAACCAAATAATAGTTATGCAAAAATGTTAAATGGGTATATTCCCATTTTTTCACAATTTGGTCAAGATATATATGCTAGTGATGTAGTGCAACAAGCGATAGCTTGTTTAGTAACAGAATTAACAAAAGCAAATCCATTTCATATAAAGCAAGTAGGAAGTGACTTAGTACCAGTAGAAAATAGCGAAATTCAAAGATTGTTAGAACAGCCAAATGAAAGAATGACACAAACCGATTTTTTTGAAAAAGTATATTGGCAATTATTTTTGAATTATAATGCCTTTATAGTTCCAACCTACTATAAGGATAGCCAAGGAAACAAGCATTATACAGAACTATATCCAATTCAGCCAACAACTGTTACATTTTTACAGGATCCAGAAGGAAAATTAGGAATAGAATTCACCTTCAGAAATGGATATAAAACAATGTTAGCTTACTCAGATGTAATACATATAAGATATAGATATTCAATTAATGAACTAATGGGAGGTAATGAATTAGGACAACCAGACAATAAAGCACTTTTGAAGACATTAGAGTTGAATAACACTTTACTCCAAGGTGTTGCAAAAGCATTAAAAAGTTCTTTTGCCATTAATGGTGTTATTAAGTATAACACATTAATGGATGATGGAAAAATGGAGAAGAATATTCAAGAAATAGAGAAACGTTTAGCAAGTAATGAAAGTGGATTTCTTCCTTTAGATATAAAGGGAGAGTTTATACCATTTCAAAATAAAATTCAATTGGTAGATGCTACTACATTAGAATTTATTGACCAAAAAATACTAAGAAACCTTGGTGTATCACTTCCTATTTTAACAGGAGATTATACCAAGCCACAATATGAGGCATTTTATCAGAAAAGTTTGGAACCTATATTAAAAAGGACAGGGGAGTCTTTTACAATGAAAATGTTTACAGATAGAGAAAAGGGTTTCAAAAATAAAATTATGATGTATCCACATGAACTAATATTTATGGATACAAGCCAAAAAATAGAATTGTTTGATAAATTAGTTGATAGTGCAAGTTGTTATAAAAATGAATTGAGGACAGCCTTTGGAATGCGACCACTTCCAGAATTGGCAGGGCAAATTGCAATGTCAAGTAATAAGTCAAATGCAGAAAATAATAAAATACAGAATGAACAAAATCAAAATAATGGAGGGAAAGAAAATGAAGAATGAACTAATAAGAAGAAATTATGACTTTGAAATTAGGGCAGAAAAAGATGAGAAAAGAGGAAATATCATTGTAGGGCGACCAATTGTATATGACAGCAAAACAGATATAGGAGGATGTTTTGCAGAAATAATTGAGAGGGGGGCCTTGAAAAAGGCTAATTTAGAAGATGTTAGATTCTTAGTCAACCACGATCAAAGTAAGATACCACTTGCAAGGTCAAGAAAAAATACAAAAAATTCTACTATGCAATTAACGGTAGATGATGATGGAATGGAAATTAAAGTTGAATTAGATACAGAAAATAATACAGAAGCTAGAAATTTATATAGTGCAATAGAACGTGGAGACATAACAGGTATGTCATTCTTTTTTGGAATAGAGGATGAAGAATGGGAAGACCTTGATAGTGATTACCCAACAAGACATATTAAAGCGATTTCAACAGTTGTTGAAGTAAGTGCAGTAACATTTCCTGCATACCAAGATACTTCAATATCTGCTAGAGATAAAAGTGCGGTGGATACTGCACGCCTAGCGGTGGATACTGCTAGAAGTGAAGTGGTGGATACTGCTTCAAAAAAACTAGAGCTGGAAAAGCTCAAATTTAAATATTTATTAGGAGGAAATTAAAAATGAAGAAATTTTTAAAAAAATTAATTGAAAGAAAAAAGAAAGAAAAAGAAAAACTAGAGGAAAGAATGAAAAATTCACAGGATGTTGAAGAAGTAAGAAGCTTAGGTGAAACATTGTTAGCACTACGTGATGAAATTACTGAAGCTGAAGAACAACTTGCAGAACTTGAAGAAAATGATGATAATAGTAATAACAATGATAACGAAGGAGAAGACGAAGGAGATAACAACAGAAGTGCAACAAATAATAATGGAGCAAATGAAGGAAGAAGTACAAATGGATTTAATCCAAATGCAGTATTAAATGTAATTGGAACAGCACAAATGAATAACGGGCAAGCTAGAAGCACAGAAGATCCAAGGGCAACTATGGAATATAGAACAGCATTCCAAAACTATATTCAAAGAGGAGAAATCAACAGGGATATTCTACAATTTGAACAAAGAGCAGATGTAGTTGGTACATCAGGAGATTTAGGAGTATTACTTCCAACAACTGTAATTCAAAAAGTTATAACAGAAGTTGAAAAGAAATATGGACAACTTTATTCAAGAGTAAGAAAAACTAACTTACAAGGTGGAGTAAAATATCCAATTGGTTCATTTGATGCAAGTTTCTGCAGAATAACTGAAACAAAGACATCAGATAGGCAAAAAGCAGGAAACATTAAAGGATATGTTGAATTCTCTTATAACATTGGAGAAATTAAACTAGCAAGAACATTATTACAAACAATCTTAAGTGTTGAAGTATTTGAAGAAGAGTTCGCAAAAGTTATAGCAAAAGCATATATCAGAGCTATGGATAAAGAAATTATGACAGGTAAATCAGAAGATGGGCAATGTGAAGGAATATTAACAGAAGCAGCAAAAGCAGAATCAAGAATTCCTACAAATAACATTATATCTTTCACAGCTGATGAAGTTGCTGATTGGACAAAGTGGCAAGAAAAACTATTTGCAAAAATTCCATTAGCAATGAGAGGTTTAAATCCTGAATTTGTAATGACAGCGAATACTTATGAGTCTAACATTAAAACATTGAAAGATAATAACAACAGACCATTATATAATGAAACATTTAATCCAGTTGATGGAGCTGAAATTTGCAAATTCAAAGGTAAAGATGTTGCATTAGTAGAAGAAGATATAGTCAAAAACTTTAATGACGCAGCAGATGGAGAAGTGTTTGGAATGTATTGGGTTCCTGAAGAAGGATATGCAATCAATTCTAATTTAGAATTTGTTGTTATGGATTATTTTGACCATGACCTAAATCAATACATTAAGAAAGCATTAGTAGTAAATGATGGTAAGATATTAGATCCAAAATACATCTACCTATTAAAGAAAGCCGTTAAGGCTTAGAAAGGAGCTTATAGATGAGTGCTAAAAAAGTAGAAAACCCTATCGAAGAAATAGTAAATGAAGAAGTAAAAAATACAGAGGAAGTTGCTGAACAAAAAACAGCAACTTCTGAAACACAAAATACAGAAGAAAAAAATGAGGAAATAATAAAAGAAGATGAAGTAATCATCGAAGAAGAAAATATTATTTCAGAAGATGAAACAAAGGAACTTAAAGCAGATGAAGTAAAACTAAAAGTGTTAATTGCTTTTTCTGATAAATATACAGATGAACCATACAAAGTTAATGATGCAATAGAAGTTGAAGAGGAAAGAGCAAAAGAGTTATTAGCTGATCCAAGAAGATTAGTTGCAAAACTAAAATAAAGGAGCAAATAATATGCTAGAAAAGGTAAAAAAAAGTCTTGGAATTACAGGTTCATATCAAGATGACACAATACAATCTTATATTGATGAAGTTAAACAATACCTTATAGAAGGAGGAGTTCTAAAAGAAGTTGTAGAACATTCATCTGCTGTTGGAACAATAGCACGAGGGGTATCTGATTTATGGAATTATGGAAGCGGAGGGACATCGTTCTCTCCGTATTTCATACAAAGGGCAATTCAATTAAGTGGAAAAACAGTAGAGGATTTAGAAAAAGATGATAATACCGAAGTGGAGGAGGATGAACAAAATGAGTGATTATAGATTAGAAATAAGAAATCCTATTCCACTTATATTATTAATTCCAAAATCAATTAAGAAAATATCAGGTGTAAATAAAAGAGAGTATCCGACAATAGAAGAAGCACTATCTGTAAAAGACAAAAACAATAATTCCATAAATATATTTTTTGGAAGTTTTAAAACCTATGGAGGTACAGAAAATAAGGAAAAGACTATCAACGGACTTTATGCAATAGAAGATACAGCTAATATTGAGACGTGGTATAGACCAGATATTACTAGTAATTGTAGAATAGCAAGGGCAAGCGACAATGCTATATATGAAGTTATGAATGTACCAGAAGATATAAATCAAAGACATCAATTTTTGAAATTCAAAGTAAGAAGAGTAAAAGGAGGGGCTTAGGATTGAGTAACAAAACATATGTAGAGTTTGAAGGATTTGATGAAGCAATTGCAAGGCTTAACAAATTAGGAGCAAATGTAAAAAATATTTCTGAAAAAGCATTAAAAAAGACACATTCAATAATTACTAAAAAAGCAGATGAAGCAATTATGCCACATAATGAAACACACCAAACAGAAAAAAGTTTACGAAGGGAAGCTGAAATTGAATGGGTAGGAAATGTGGCAAGTGTAAAAACAGGATTTAGTATCAGCGAAGGTGGAATTGCCTCGATATTTCTAATGTATGGAACTCCTAGGATGAAAAAAGACCAAAAGTTATATAATGCGTTTTGGAGTAAAAGTACACAAAATGAAATAAAGGAAGCACAAAAAGAAATATTCTATGAGGAAATAAGGAGGCTAAACGGATAATATGGAAGATTTATTAGTTCAATTGGTAGAGACATTTGGTTATCCAATAATTAAACAAGGAACTCTTGGAGCAGATGAAGAATATCCAGAGAGTTTTTTTACATTTTGGAACAATAGTGCAGATGGGAATCAGTTTTACGATAATAAAGAGAATTCTATAATATGGGATTTTGATTTGAATTTTTATTCAAGCAATCCAGAGTTAGTTAGTAAAGAATTAATGAGAGCAAAGGAATTATTAAATCAACATGGATTTATTATTAATGGCAAAGGGCATGATGTTAAAAGTGATGAAATAACACATACAGGACGTGGAATTGACGTCAAAATAATTGAAAATATATAGGAGGGACAAAAATGAAATTTGAAGAATATAGAGGAGTTAGATCTTTAGTAGTATCAGAATTAACAGAGACAATAGATGAAACAGGAAAGACAATTGCGACATATGGACAAGTTCAACCATTATCAGGAGTTCAATCAATAAGTGGGGAAGTTAGTGAATCAAGTGAGTCACACTATTATGATAATATGGCTGCAATTATTGTTGACTCAGAAGGGGCAGATACATATACATTAGTTGTATCTGTTGCAGATAAAAAAACAAGGGCATTGATAGAAGGAACAACATATGATGAGACAACAGGAGCATTGATAGGAACACAAAAGAAGAAGAAATATTTTGCAATAGGTTTCATAGCAGATACTGTTAGTGGAATCGAAGAGTATAATTGGATTTACAAAGGTAAATTTACGGGTGGAAATAAGCAACATCAAACAAAAAACGATGGTACAGATGCAACTAATATGGAATATACATTTACATCAATTCACACAAATGCGACTTATGAGAAGACAGAAAATAAACCTTGTAAATATCTAAGTGTTGACAATGATGGACAAGCAGATTTATCAAAATTCTTTGATAAGGTTACGACACCAGATGATTTAAAGGCAGTAGCTTAAGGAGGAATTTATCATGGATTTAAAATTAAATATTTATAAAAAGAAAGAAATAATAAAAACATATACTGCAGAAACCTATGATCTAATGTTTGGAACAGTAGAGGATATATTAAATGTTTTAGATATAGACAGTATACAATCAGGAAATAGAACAGAATTACTCAAAGCAGTAGCAAAAGTGCTTGCGAATTCAATGGACATTGTAAAACCTTTGTTAAAAGATATTTTTGAAGGTTTAACAGATGATGAGTTAAGAAATACAAAATTAAGCGAAATTGTTAATATTTTGGCAGAAGTAGCTACATATGCAGTAAACCAAATAATAAAAGGAAATGATGAAAAAAACTAGATGGGGGGAATATTGATATTCCCCTTTATCAAATATTTTTTGAACTAGAAATGGAAATATGCGAACGTTTTCCAAATGTTACTCCTTTTTCAATAAGAAGGGAGCAAATTAGTGAAGTATTTCTATTGATTAGAAGACTAAAAACTTATAATGCTAAAGAAAAGAATAAAAAGCATTATGAAACAGTCAATGGCAAAACAAGATGCTATGTACCTGTAATGAATTGATAATTAGCTATAAAAGCATTGGATTTAATTCTGGTGCTTTTTAATTTTGCACAAAAAGAGGTGATAAAAGGTGCCTAAAGGAGAAGATATAACAACACGCTATAAATTGGATATATCCGAATTTAAAAAGAATATTAAAGAAGCAACTAATCAAATTAAAGTATCAAACTCAGAGTTTAATAAAGCAACTTCTGGATTGGATAACTGGAAAAAGTCTAGTGAAGGGCTAAATGCGAAACTAAAAAATTTAGTATCAACAATGGAAGCACAAACAGCAAAACTAAAAGGATATCAATCACAATTGCAAACAGCACAAAAGTATGAAAAGGAAGCAGCAACACAAGTTGAAAATATAAGAAAGCAATTAGATGAAGCTAAAAAAGCTTATGGAGATAATTCTGATGAAGTAAAAAATCTTGCTAAACAATTAAATGCAACAGAACAAGCACATGGAAAAATAAAGCAAGAGATTGCAAACTTAACAGTTACAATCAATAATCAGGAAGCGGAAGTTGCTAAAGTAGAAAAGGAGTACAGAAACTATAGTGCACAATTGCAAAATTTACAAAAAGAAGAGGAAAAAACAAAAAACTCCACAGGGCAACTAACAAGCACAATTGAAGCACAACAAGGAGCCGTTGACGAAGCAAAAGAAGCTTATAAAAATGCTGTACTAGAATATGGAAAAAATTCAAAAGAGGCAAAAGGTTTAGCAAAAGAAATACAAAGCTTATCAGGAGAATTAGTAGAAAACAAAACTAAAATGGACGATGCTGACAAATCGGCAAATAAGTTAGATAAAAGCCTAGATGATGTGGGAAAGTCAGCAAATGATGTTTCCAATGGAGGATTTACTGTATTAAAGGGTACTTTAGCAAATTTAGCATCAAGTGCAATTGAAGGATGCGTAAATGCATTAAAAAAAGTAGGGAGTGCATTAGTTGATGTTGGAAAACAAGCAATAGCAGGATATGGAGATTATGAGCAATTAGTAGGTGGCGTTGAAACTTTATTCAAAGATAGTGCACCAATAGTTGAGAACTATGCTAATAATGCATATAAAACTGCAGGTCTATCTGCAAATGAATATATGGAGACAGTAACCTCTTTTTCTGCATCATTGTTACAAAGTTTAAATGGAGATACTGCAAAATCTGCACAAGTAGCAGATAAAGCAATTACAGATATGTCAGATAATGCAAATAAAATGGGTACATCAATGGATATGATCCAAAATGCATACCAAGGGTTCGCTAAGCAGAATTATACAATGCTAGACAACTTAAAATTACGGATATGGTGGGACAAAGTCAGAAATGGAAAGGCTTATATCTGATGCAAATGAGTTGGCAAAAGCACAAGGACAAGCAGGAGATATGACAATTGAAAGTTATGCAGATGTGGTTGAAGCAATCCATTTAGTACAAGAAAATATGGGGATAACTGGAACTACGGCAAAAGAAGCAAGTACAACTATACAAGGAAGCGTTAACTCAATGAAATCTGCGTGGAATAACTTATTAACTGGTGTAGCAGATGATAATGCAGATTTTTCAATGCTTATGGATAATTTCATTGACAGTGTGGTAACAGCAGGCGAGAATTTAATTCCTAGAGTTCAAGAAGTGCTACACAAACTTCCAGATTTAATTAATGGACTAATACCTAGATTGATTTCAATAGTAGAAGGAATATTGCCAGATTTACTATCAGGCATTACAAAATTAATACAGGGGATAGTCAGTGCATTACCAGGATTATTGCAATCAATAATAAATGCCATAATAAACTTGTTGCCCGAGTTAGTTACAGCAGGTGTCCAAATAATAAATAGTTTGCTAGAAGGAATGGCAAGTATGATACCACAAATTTTAACAGCATTTGTAAGTATGATTCCTCAGTTAGTACAAGCACTAGTAAATGGAATACCAGATTTAATAAACGGCGCAATACAATTTTTTATGGCAATAATAGAAGCTATACCAACGGTTATTAAATCCATTTTGGATGCTTTGCCACAAATAATACAAAGCATTGTTGATGGATTAATCACAGGAATACCTCTTATAATAAATGGAGCAATACAATTATTAATGGGAATTGTAGATGCAATACCTCAAATAATAGATGCACTTTTAGATGCATTACCACAAATTATAGAAGCAATAGTAAATGGACTAATAAATGGAATAGATGCAATTATTCAAGGAGCAATACAATTATTAATGGGGATTATACAAGCGATACCTCAAATAATACAAGCATTGATACCAGAAATACCAAGAATAGTTATAACAATAGTAAAAACTTTAATTGAAAATTTGCCAGTATTAATACAAGGTGCAGTTCAACTGTTTATGGGGCTTATAGAAGCAATTCCACAAATATGCGTGGAATTAATAAAAGCAATTCCACAAATAATTGTAGCAATCTTTCAAGGACTTGCTGAATTACCAGCACAATTAGGAGAGTTTTTCAAAGGTGCATGGGAAGGTATAAAAGAAATATTTTTTAATGCTGTAACTTGGATATATGAAAATACTATAAAGCCAGTTAACGACTTCTTTAGTGGAATGTGGGAAAATATAACGAACCTCGCAAGTAATGCATGGGAAGGTATTAAGTCCGTGTTTTCTAAAGTTGGTACTTTCTTTAGAGATACATTCCAAAACGCATGGCAAAAAGTTAAAGATGTATTTTCAACTGGTGGAAAAATATTTAGTGGAATTAAAGATGGAATTGTAAATGCATTTAAAAAAATAGTCAATACAATTATTAGAGGTATTAATAAAGTTGTTGCAATTCCTTTTAATGCAATCAATTCTATGCTTGATAAAATACGTAGTATTGAAATTTTAGGTGTAACGCCATTTAGCTGGATAGGTAAAATAGGAGTACCTCAAATTCCAGAACTTGAGCGTGGGACAGTATTAAAAAAAGGACAAGTTGGTTTATTGGAAGGAAAAGGAACTGAGGCAGTAGTACCACTCGAGAGAAATAAATATTGGATTAAAGCAGTAGCTGAAGATATGAAAAAACAACTTCAGGATAATTCATTTGGTAATTTGAATAATATATCAAACACAACATCAAATGTTAATAACTTTACACAAGTGATAAATGCACCTAAACAACCTTCAAGGCTAGAATTATATAGACAAACAAAGAACTTATTAGAGCTCACAAAGGTACAACCAAGTTAGGAGGAAATAAATGTATTCATTGAAAATTGAAAATTTAAAAGGAGCAATTCTCGAACTTACCAACAATGAAGAAAATTACCAAGTAGTAAAAATAGAGGGATTAGATCCACCAAAAGCCAATATAATCACATCAGAGTTTGCAAATGGTGATGGCTCATCTTTTCAAAGTTCAAAAATGGGAAACAGAGAAATTGTTATTACAGTATATATAAATGGAGAAGTTCAAAAAAATAGAGAAAGACTATATAAATATTTTAGAAGTAAAGAATGGTGTAAAATTTACTATAAAAATGATACTAGAAATGTTTATATAGAAGGATATGTACAAGCTTTCGATGTATCAGCATTTGTAAAGAAACAAGTTGCTCAAATTTCTATTTTATGTCCAAATCCATATTTTAAAGATATGCAGACAATAGTTCAAAGCATTTCCAAAATTATAAAAAAGTTTACTTTTCCATTTTCTATAGAAATTGATGAGCCAATTCCTTTTTCTGAGTTAGAACTTGAAAAAGTAACTCCTGTTATAAATGAGAGTGAAAGTGAAACAGGTTTGATTGTAAATGTAGCTTTTATGGGAACAGTTAATAAACTAGAAATTCGTAATGTAGACACAGGAGAACGCTTCATTATTGATTATGAATTTATAAAAAACGATAAATTGCTAATAGACTGCAACAGAGGAAGTAAGAAAGTGACACTTACTAGAGATGCAATTGAATATAATTTAATTCCTTATAGAAGGAAAGGCTCAGTATTTTTCCAGCTAGGAGTTGGAGAAAATAATTTTAGTTTTTTAGCTAATGAAGGAAATGATGACATTTTAGTAGACATTCATTTTAATTATAACAAAGTATATATAGGAGTTTAGTAGAATATGGAAGAACTATATTTGTTAGATAATAATCGAAAAGTAAAACATATAATTGATACATATTCAAGTGTAATTTGGGCTTCGAGATATAATTCTGTAGGAGATTGTGAACTAGTAATTTCTGCTTCTTTTGAAAATTTAACAAAGATTAAAGAAAGCAGATATATTGTACGAGATGATGACGATATGGTTTGTGAAATTGAAAAAATAGAAATGAAAACTGACATTGAGAATGGCGATCAACTTATTATATATGGTACAGATGTGAAAAAGATCTTAAAACAAAGGATTGTTGCAAAACAAATTAATTTTAATGGACTTGTTGAAGACTATATAAGAACACTAATCAATGAATCAATAATTAATCCTATAGATGTAGATAGAAAAATAGATAATTTCATTTTAGGAGAAAAACAAGGTTTTACGGAGATGATAAAGCAGCAGACTACTTATAACAATGTTGGAGAAAAAATAGAAGAAATTTGCAAGCAATATGGATGGGGTTACAAAATAGTTCTAAATAACGAAGAATTTGTTTTCTTATTATACAAAGGTAAAGATTTAAGTGATTATATTTCATTTACAGAGAGTAATGATAATATTTCAACTACAGAATATTTAGAAGATAACAAAAATGTAAAAAATGTAGCTTTTGTTGCAGGAGAAGGAGAAGGAGCAAATAGAACAACAGTAACAGTTGGAGAAGGTAAAGGAATTGATAGATATGAATTATATGTTGATTCAAGAGATGTTTCAAGCACGATTAATTATGATGAATTAATAAAAAATTATCCAAATGGAACAATAAAAAAAATAGATGGCAAATCATATTATCAAGTTAATGGAGAAAATATAGCTATAATCACATATTACGAAAATAGCGAAGACATTAAAGATATTACAGACTGTATTTTACTTAATATTGTTTATATTGAGAACTTAAAAAGTGAAGGATATGAAGCATTAGCTGAGTGTATTTCTACTATAAGTTTTACAGGAACAGTTATAGTTAACTGTGGATATACATATAAAGAAGATTATAATTTAGGAGATATTGTCAATGTAGAAAGTGAATATGGAATATCTATAAATATTAGAATAACTGAAATAATAGAAAGTAAAGATAGTAATGGTTATATTATAATGCCTACATTTGATTTTAAAAATGGATAAATAAGTATAAGGAGGCAAGTAAACAATGATAGACGATGTTAAATATGAAGTAGAAGCTGGATTTTTTGA
>JAAVZD010000135.1 GCA_022791475.1 Clostridia bacterium
CTCCACAATACCATCCACTTGGCAATCAGGGGGGACCTCTTATACACCGTCACTGTGAAAAGGGCTTGAAAATGCCCCTTCTCCTCCAACTCCACAGACATTGCGCTAACCACGCTGACGATTAGGGGCAGCACAATGGAAAGTACCTCCATATATCCATACACTTTCCCCTGGTCACTCCATCCTGAAAAGGAATAGTAGGAAAGGAATACTAAAATTCCGAGGAGGGGAATCATCAGATGCAGCCATTTAAGCAGAGTATGGCGCATTTTCCACATTTCTCCTCTCACATTCCGGTACAATTCCTCCACATTTCTCTTTAAGTTTTCCATTTCTATCTTTCCACCTGCCTCTCAAACCACTTACGGCCTGCCCTCCAAAGCAGCAAGAACCATAGAGCAGAAGCGGCAATTCCCATAGGCAGCCCTCTCCATTCCAACAACTCCTGTGTAAATGTCACGCTCCCTGGCTCTGCCACCAGCCCATTAGGCAGTATTTTTAAGATGATACACATCAGCCTTGCCGTAATTCCGCCAGGCAGTGCCATAAAAAATGGGTGAAGCGATAACTCGACTGAAAGCAATGTATAACTCCCCATATGAAGCAGCATCATAGGGAATACGCCCATAATCTGCTGCAAAAGCAGACAGAAGGGAATTTGCCACATAGACGTCACAAATAAGACTACTACCGCCAGAATCTGTTCGCCAACCGATGGATTAATGGGAAATACCTGCTGTATATGTTCAAGCCCTGTGCCGACTGCAAGCGTCATACCCAAAAAAACCAGCAGGGTAATCCCCACGCACTGGATACCGTACAATACTTTTGCATCCCAGACTGCCCCCATTTTTACAGGCAGTACACGGATTGTACGGTTTCCCATCTTCTTATCTCGGTTTCCCACAGAGGCGCCAACAAGGGCAGCCATTGATGGAAACAGGACCATATACCACCAATTGTAACTGTCAATCATGAAATAATCCGTCGCAAGCCAGGCAGACAGACACACGACTGCCGCAGGCATGAGCACCATCAATTTTTGCAGATAGGTATGACGGTTCTTCATCTTTTCTGCAAGAAAATATTCTCTCATCTATCTCCCCTCCTTCCGATTTTTTCCCAGACTCTCATGGCTTTGCTGCGCCGCAGTCTTCATAAATAACTCCTCCAGACGGTCGGCCTCTGGCATACTACCCTGGTATCCCAGCACACCGTTTACAATGATTCCAATATGGTCGGCTGTCTTTGCAATCTCGCTTAGGATATGGCTTGAGACAATAACCGTGATTCCTTCTTCGGGGAAATTACGAAGCATTTGCCGCAGTTCCTGGATGCCAATGGGATCAAGTCCGTTGGTGGGTTCGTCAAGAATTAAAAGCCTTGGATTGGCAAGAAGGGCAATCCCGATTCCAAGCCGTTGCTTCATTCCCATGGAAAATGCGCCCGCCTTCTTCTTCCCTGTATCTGCCAAATCCACCAAGTCCAATACTTCCTGGATTCTCTCATCTGGTATGCCAAGCATCAGCCCGCGAACTTTTAGGTTCTCCCATGCCGACAAGTTCTCATACACTGGCGGCGTCTCGATTAGAGCTCCAATATCCCCAAGATCTTTCCTGCTCCATGTATGACCGTCAAAGAGAATCTGCCCGTCTGTGGGGCGCAGGATTCCCGTCATCATTTTTAACAGGGTGGATTTTCCTGCGCCGTTGGGGCCTAAAAGTCCGTATACACAATGCTTGGGTACTGCCAAAGAAATATGATTAACAGCATGGTGATTTCCAAAAGATTTGGTTAGACGTTTTGTTTCTAAGATGTTTTGATTCATGTTGATTCCTCCTTATTTCCTCCTTGTTCATGTTCTCTTACTGAACTACGAAACAAGTATAAGGCAGGATTATAAGGAAAGTATAAGGAATTAAAACAAATATTAAAACTGCAGTTCCCGGATCCTCTGCAGCGTGTCGCCATACGGCTTACCCTTTCCAAACAGAAGCGTCGTTCCAAGGACAAATCCTCGTACCCCTTTCGGTGCAAATTCAAGAATCTTGTCTGCACCGCAGGCCCCGTCCC
>JAAVZD010000048.1 GCA_022791475.1 Clostridia bacterium
AATTGTTATGATTATAAATTAACCGGAAGAAAATTAAATTCTTCCGGTACTTTTTTATTTTCCAAAACATCCACAAATCAACTGCACTCCATCACAAAAACCATTTCTATAATACTTCTCATTCCAATAGCAAATATAATCAAAAAAGTTATCATCAAGCAGTTTTAACTGTTTCTCAACATACTTTTTATTCTGTTCAGGAACATTCCTCAAAATTTTATCAGAAATCTCTTCAAAACAAATAAAGTGCTTTTTATCCTCTATGCTAGCAAGAGAAGAAATTGTATCCTCTCTAAATTCTAACCAATCCTTCAAAATATCATCGTTAACTTCTCTTAAATTATTCATAATATAAATCCTCCAAAAATTAAAATTTTTCATTTTCAAAAAAGCACCTACAAGAGCCAAATTTCTAAGAACGAACGTACCACACCCATTGGGTAAAAATTGGGTAAAATCCTCTCCCAAAATACCCTAAAACTGCACAAATGTTCCATAAACTAAAACTCTCGTAAACACCTAAATACCAACAAAAACTCTAATTTTCACAAACTTACAAAAACCGTTCATCCGTCGCTCATAACCCGAAGATTGCGGGTTCGAGTTCTGCCCACGTAACCGAAAAAATGAGAAGCACTTGCTAGATTTTAGTAGGTGCATTTTGTTATGTTTTTGGGCAGAATTGTCGCACTTTGGTCACAGTTAGGACGAGGCTTGGCGTAACTGAGCAAGTTTTAACGATATTATATATGAATAATTCACAGATTATGGTATAATTGTATAAAAAGAGATAGGAGAAAATGTTATGGATAAATATTATGAAATTAAAGTAACAATAAGAGAGTCACATCCGCCAACATGGAGAAGATTACGAATACCAGCAAATATAACATTTAATGATTTAGCAGCAATAATAGAAATAGCATTTGAATGGTGTGGATATCATTTATATGAATTTGAAGTAGGCGCAACATTACATGAGATGGGGCAATTTATAGGCGTGCCTGCAGAAGAGGAATATGGCATAGAAAGTATAAGAGGGAAAACACTGGATTCTGGAAAAGAAAAAATTGATAAATATTTTAAAAAAAATAAAAGAATAAAATTTATATATGACTTTGGCGATAATTGGGTACACGATATTGTGATAGAAAAAGAAATAAATGAAAAACTTGTAAATCCAATTTGTATAAAAGCAAAATCAGGATCATATCCAGAAGATTGTGGCGGAACATGGGGATATGAAGAGTATTATCCAAATGATGAAGGAAGAGAAAAATTAGATATAGATTTTATAAATGAGGAATTAGAAGAATATAAAGATTTTGCAGAAGATTTATATAATAGAGAGAGGTTCTAGACAAAAAAGATTCAACAATGAATCTTCTTAGGCAACTATTTTATTAATATGGGCTATCTTTTGTTCATTATTAAAAGATTAAGATTTTAAAGACTTTACAGAGTTATAAACCTTATAAATACTTTCACTTAATTCAGAGTTATAAAGATTTAAGCAACGACTAATTGTAAATAATAAACTTTGGAGATATTTGTAATTTCTCCATAAAGTATACAATCACTGGCATTGTTTAAATTCACATGGTCTTTATCAAAAAAATATAACAAGTAGATTTTGTAATTCTTCTAATTTAAATAAAGCTCCTTCTAAATTACCTAGGGAACTGTTGCTAAGTTTTTGATATCCGTCCTTGAAATTTATAAAGGTATTTTATAAGTATAGTAGTTACTATTTTTTTTGTGATAATCGGTAGAAAACTAATGAAAACATTGAAAAATAAATGAAAGATGTATACCGAAAATATAAAGTCCATCCCTGCCGCTAATCTGTACAAAGTAAAGAATGGGGAACAGCGAGGGGAATCAAAGAATTTATTCAATTCTATTTGTGATTTTTATTAAAAAGTGATATAGTATAGAAAAATGTCACAAAATGGGGGATAAAAATGGAGAAATTTCAAAGTATATCAGAATTATTAAATTATACAGAGAATATAAAAGGTAAGAAATTTAAAGAATTTGATAAAGATAGTATGTTAAATGTAACTAGTCTAAGAGATAAAGGACTACTTGGAAAACTAATAGAAACAGAGTTTTATAAATACCCAAACAACTCAAATGCAAAAGCTGATTTTGATAACTTAGGTGTGGAATTGAAGGTTACAGCATTTAAAAGAAATAAAACACGGGAAAGGTGAAAGAGCATATGCTGCTAAGGAAAGATTAACATTAAGTAAAATTAATTATATGCAAATAATAAATGAAGAATTTGAATTTAGTAAGTTATTATTTAAAAACAAAAAGATTCTTATTATTTGGTATAAATATGAAGAAAATACTCATTATGCAGATATGGAAATAACAGATTATCAATTATATGATTTAGCACAAGATGAAGAAATTATAAAAAATGACTTTTATATAATAAAAGATATGGTTATAAAAGGTGAAGCTCATAATATATCTGAAGGACAAACATCATATTTAGGAGCATGTACAAAAGCAGCTACATCTGCGGATAGAACACAGCAACCTAATAGTACTGAACCAGCTAAACCGAGAGCTTTTTGCTTAAAAAATTCATATATGACAGGTATTTTTAGAATTTTGTTATCTGGAAATAAGATAAATACAGAAATATCAACTTTCATGACAATAGAAGAATATGCATTTAACATACTAAAACATTATATAGGAAAGACACAACTTGAAATGTATAATATGATAACAGGTGAAAATTATACAAACAAAATACCTAAAAATATTAGTAAAATGATTTCAGACAGATTAATTGGAAAAGATGATGAATTAGAAGATAAAAATGAATTATTTAAGAAAACAACATATATAATAAAAAATTTACCAATCTTTCCAAATGAAGAACCAGTAGAGAGAATGTCATTTAGAAATTTAAAAAAATCTGAATTTGAAAAAGATTGGGAAGAATCAGATTGGAAACAATATTTTGAAGAAGTTATATTATTAGTAATTTGCTATGAAGCAAAAGACAAGACAGTAAAAAATGGATATAGAACATTAAAAGAAATAAAGACAATTTCTTTCACAGATGAAGATTTAGAAGCACTGAAGAAAGGATATGAGATGGCGCAAGAGGCAATAAATAAAAATGATATATCATTATTACCTTATCCAAATTCATACAAAAATCAAATAATAGAAATTGCTCCTAAAGGAGTAAAAGGTGATGATGCATATAATAATTTCTTTAAAAAAGATACAACAAAAACTACATTTATGCTAAGCAAAAGTTTTATAGAAAAAAAGCTAAAAAATAAGTGAAAAAACATTGACAACAAACAAACGTTTTGATATAATTATTTTAACAAATTTCCAAATCGATCTTTACAAAAGAACAAAAATATTATAAAATAATTACAATAAAACAAAAAGGAGTAATGCATAAATGATAGATAAAACAGTTTGCGAATTATTTGCAGGAGTTGGGGGATTTAGATTAGGGTTAGAAAAAGAAAACCCAGAATGGAATACAGTGTGGGCTAATCAATGGGAACCAGGGAAAAAAAATCAATATGCTTTCGATTGCTATGTATCACACTTTGGAGAAAGCGAAAATCATGTAAATGAAGATATTGCAAGTATAGATAAGAATATTATACCAGAACATAATTTGCTAGTAGGAGGATTTCCTTGTCAAGATTATTCAGTAGCAAGAACAGGGGCAAAAGGAATTGATGGAAAAAAAGGAGTTCTATGGTGGCAAATTAGAGATATTCTGGAAACAAAAAGTCCTAAATTTGTATTATTGGAAAATGTTGATAGATTATTAAAATCTCCAGCAAAACAAAGAGGAAGAGATTTTGGAGTAATACTAGCATGTTTCAATGAATTAGGATATAGTGTTGAATGGAGAGTTATAAATGCAGCAGATTATGGATTTGCTCAAAAAAGAAGAAGAACATTTATATATGCTACAAAAAATAATACTATATACTATAATTCAATAAAAGATAAAAGTTTTGAAGATATAATTCACAAAGATGGATTCTTTGCAAAAGAATTTAAAATACAAAACAATACAAAAGGTATATCAAAAGATTTTAAATATAAAGATATCTACGAAGTATCAGATACATTTAAGATGGCATTTGAAAATGCAGGAATTATGAAGGATGGTAAAATATATACAGAAAAAGTAGAACCTAAATATATAGAACCAATTAAGCTTGGAGAGGTACTTGAAGAAGATGCAGATAAAAAATATTATGTAGTAGGAAATTTAGATAAATGGGAATATTTAAAAGGCGCTAAGAAAATAGAAAGAACAAGTAAAACAGGATTTAAATATATGTTTTCAGAAGGTGGGATGCTATTTCCAGATGCACTAGATAAACCAGCTAGAACAATGTTAACAAGCGAATCTAGTGTAAATAGAAGCTCTCATATTATAGAAGATCCTAAGAAAAAAGAATTAAGAATATTAACACCAATAGAAGCAGAAAGAATAAATGGATTTGATGATAACTGGACTAATACAGGAATGCCAGAAAAATTTAGATATTTCTGTATGGGAAATGCATTAGTAGTTGGATTAATAGCAAAAATGGGAAATAGATTAGATGAAATATTCAAAGAAGAAGGCGAGTAATGACTCGTCTTTAATTGTTTTAATATTAAATGACAAATTGCATTTTGAAATATGAGTTAAATAATCTGGGGAAAAATAGAAAGAAAATTTTAAGAAAAATATAGAAAAACAAAAGCACTAAGTATATAATTTGTTTTGACTAGAAACAAGTATATGTGAGGTGCTTTTGTTTATGAATATGTTATCAGCAGAATTAGAAAAAGTAAAAGAATTAGAAGAATATTTAAGAAATAATGAAGAGGGACTGCAA
>JAAVZD010000068.1 GCA_022791475.1 Clostridia bacterium
AAACGCACCACCCGTTTGTATTGGTCATAGTTTTTCATGGGGCAGTAACCTCCTTTGTACCTGCGGGCAGCGCCGGGGGGCGCATGGCCCCCGGCACTGCCCGCCCCCACTTCCTATAAGGCGCATTATGGGGAAGCTGGCTGCTTCCGATAACCGCCCTTATAGGAAGGTGTTTTTTGGTGCAGGAACTTCTTCGAAACAAATGGTTATCGAGGAATGGCTTGAGTATCCGTTATGAAACTGTTATAATTTGGTGGGGTTAATGAAAGGAATTTGAGAAAATGAAACAAAATTGCGGAAAACGGACTCAAAATAATAAGAAAAAAACTGGAAAAATTCTAAATAAAATAAAAATTTTAAGAAGATCTAATAAAATACTGAAAAAATAAACGGATTTTTGTAGGGAAAACAGCCAAAAAATCATAAGAGAAAGGGAGAAAAAATGATTGAAACTAGTAAAAATGTTCCCAAAAGGAAAAAGAAAGGTGAACAGCAATTTTTGAAAAATACTGCCATAGTTATTATAATGCAGATCGTATGTGCGGCTTTTTATGACCCGAAACGGAATAAGGCATGCCAGATTTTTATTCCCGGAGACAGTAGGATGTTTGACAAGTTTATCAAGACCCTGAAAAAGCACATGATTGCGACGGGAAAAGTGTTTGTTTCAAACCATAAAGGGGAATCAAAAAAGTTGTTAAATTCGTTGTGGCTTCATAGATATTTGCAGTATCAGGAATCAATACAAGACATTTATGACTATGCAACAGGAAAGAAAGAGGAAGAGGATGAGGGGGATTTTTTGAATGGATTAGTCCAACAAGCCAGGGAATATGTGGCGGCTTTTGGAAACAGTACTTTGGCCGGTTCCGGTATAGAAGGGCGGCCGGGTAACCCGCTGGAGTTTGCGCATGACGAACGGCTGCTTCTTTGGGATTTTTACTTAATGGTATTGAATGCAGTCCGCAATACATGGGCGGATATCAAACCAATTGTAGACAGTAGCCGTGTAGACTTGATAAAAAGCATGATGGGCCGTACGCCTGGGACAAAAGGAGGATTTCACAGCCCGGACGGAAAGCCGCCGGCCATAGGGGAAGAAATCCAAATGGCATTGTTCCATAACCTGAAACATGAAAAACTGGAAAATGATGAGATGTGGTGGCATATCCGTTTTTGCATTGACCATGAAATTTGGGATTACAAAGATATGATGATAAATGTAGCCAGAAATAACCAGTGGAAGGCATGGGTGCGCCAAACGGCAGTGGAATACGCCTGCCGGACTATGGAGGTGGGGGAGGCTTGTGAGAAGCTGCTGTCAGGTTTATATGGTAAGTTGTTTTATTGGACGGTAGCACAGTTTGCGGACAGCAAGGATGCCCGGTTAAAGAAAATGGTAAATGATTATGCCCAACGGTATAACGGCCAGGAAATGCTAAGGGATGCCTGCTTAGTAAAAATGCAAGACAGGATTGGACTGGAACGGATCCGCCGTTATTTGGAGAGGATGAAACATGTACCCAAAACGATTGAAAATCCGGATCCGGTCCGGGTGATTGGGGAGGTTAAAGACGCGGGATTGCTGGATGAATTGGAAAAGCTTTTGAATCTGCTTTTGAAAGACTATTTCCGGGATCGGGAGTATAACGGCCTGAGGGTTTCCCTGGCATCTGCTTTGGTAAGGGTAGCGTCGGGCGGTAGCCGGGAATATGGACTGGTTTTGGATTTGTTAAGGCAGAAGCAGGAACTTTTCCAGTCGCATTACGAAGAATGCATGTGTATATGGGGACAAATGCGGACAATGGGTATGGGGCCGGTTTTGGAGAACCAAAAGGAGGGGGGCTTTACGGAAAAGGCGGTTGGGAAGGGGAGGATGGGCAATAAATGGGCAGATAAACCAAAGGAACCCTTGCCAGTTCCGGTGAGGCAGGCTTGGGAGGCTGTCCGGAGGGCAAACCAAAAGAGGGTAATCTTGAAGGAATTAGAAGAAGATGTGAACTGGAAGCTCGGAAAGCGGGGAATTTCGCAAGGCCGGCAGGTATAACGGGTTAGCGGCGGCGTTTCCCGTTATGGCTTTTGCCAGGAATGGAAATGATTTATATGCCTTAAGGATTTAATACATATATTTAGACATAAATTTGGCCCAAATGATGGCTGTATATGGAAACACAACGCCAATTCATTGGGCCGGGCACAAACGATGTAGATCCTTTGATTTTCAAACCAGTGGGTGTATGGCGACCTATGCTGCAAGCCAGGGCCTACTATAATATAGAAAAAACAAAATTTGTATGTGATTTAATGTGGCCCTATGGGGATACCTAATGTTTCCAGGCATTCTTTCAGCCAGGGGAATTTTTTACCTGGCACCGGCAGCCTTGTGCCATTGCTCATCATCAAGGTATGGTGATATAGCGCGGTAATCGAGTGGCTATTAACCAGGAAGCTGCGGTGGATTCGGATAAAATAATCCGGAAGCAGCTCCTGCATCAGAAATATGGGATGGCAGACATGGATAACCTGATTTTTGCAGATAATCTTAGAATAAATGTTGTCAGCTTCCACATATAAAATGTCGTCAGGCATTACATAATAGTGTTTGGCGTGCCGGTCAATAAATTCAAAGGCTGGCGCTTGTCCTGTTGGTGTAATCATAATTCTTCCTCCTTTTGCTATAAATGCGCAATGGGTATTTCTTTTGCCTTAAATAGATTTTCATAATATTAGGCAAAAAACGTAAGGTTTGCCCAAAGGCATTTATGGACGATAATCATAACGGATTTTGTGGCAAGATATGACAAGGTTTTTCAGCGGCGCCAATGCATGGGGCGCCGGTTTGCCAGGTAGGGCCCCGGGCATCCTTAAGCTGTTCCGGTGCCAATATATGGGGACGCCGGTTTGCGAGTTGTGAAATTTTTCTGACTTTTTTATTAAATCCCTATCCAAAAGGGCGGTTGTCGTATATAATACTAACTGCTGCATGGACATGGCCTGGCAGGTATAGGCCGTTTTGCGGATGCGGCAATTGTTTGACGTATGCCAGAAGCCAACGCCCGGTATTGGCAGGCGGCATTTTTCAAAGAGCAGGAGGGCTATAAAATGAGGATAAAAAAAATGGTATTGGCAGTAGGATGCGCTGCGTTATTGTGCGGGTGTACCAAGAGTAATATTGTGAATCCGGAGACTCCGGCAGAGCCTGACTTTAACTTGTATTCCGACATTGTTTTGGATGAAGAAGCGCTTCGTAATGACGTCAATGACATTTATCTGGATCCTACAGACTATCCCATGGGGAAAGCTATTGACTTTTCGCTGCATTTGGACGAAGGGTATGTCGATGTGGTTGTGGTGGTAAAAGACGGTACCAGCCCGGAGGATGCGGCGTACTTTGCAGAAGTCGCTATCAAAGGGATTAACGATGAGGCGGCGGTGCAGGATTTTTCTTACGGGGAGTCGGATGTGGATACCTTCGGGGGCTTGTACCAGGATAATGAGATCCGCTTGAAAGTTTATGAAGAATCGGCATATCAGGCAAACGGGGAGCCTATGTATGAGGCGCAGATTCCGAAAGATGCCTATCAAAAAATTGAGATTGGGGAAAATGAATAAGGTTCTGTGGCATAACAAGGCGGCCACGCAGGAAGTTTTACTCTTCTGCGTGGCCGCCTTTATCAAAAAATATTAACCGGTGTGGACAAGAGGGCACACCCTGCAA
>JAAVZD010000014.1 GCA_022791475.1 Clostridia bacterium
AACAATCACAAAGAAAAGAACAGTCACAGAAACATTATTACCAGGAGCTGTCATTGGATTATTAGATGCAGACGGAAACAAAATAGCTGAAAAAACAACAGGAGAAAACGGAGCAGTATCATTTACAGGGCTAGAAGTAGGAAGTTACTACTATAAAGAAATAAGTGCTCCAGCAGGGTACATATTAAATAATACAGAGTATCACTTCACAGTAAATAATGATGGAAGCTTAACACTAGGAGACGGAACAACCAAAGTAATTTACAATGACAGAGTAACAATGACAGAAGGAATAACAATCACAAAGAAAAGAACAGGCACAGAAACATTATTACCAGGAGCCGTAATTGGATTATTTGATACAGATGGAAACAAAATAGCTGAAAAAACAACAGGAGAAAACGGAGCAGTATCATTCACAGGACTAGAAGTAGGAAATTACTACTATAAAGAAATAAGTGCTCCATCAGGATACATATTAAATAATACAGAGTATCACTTCACAGTAAATAATGATGGAAGCGTAACACTAGGAGACGGAACAACAAAAGTAATCTACAACGACAGAGTAACAATGGAAGAAGACTTAACAATCACAAAGAAAAGAACAGGCACAGAAACATTATTACCAGGAGCTGTAATTGGTATATTTAGTAAAGATGGAGAAGAAATAGAACGTAAAACCACAGGAGAAAATGGACAAGTAATATTTACAGGTTTAGAAATAGGAAGTTACTACTATAAAGAAATTAGTGCTCCAATAGGGTATGTAATAAACAATACACAATATCACTTTACAGTAAATAACGATGGTACAATAATATTAGCAGATAATTTAAATAAAATAATATATAATGAAGCAATAACTGCAGATCATATAATAATAACAAAATATGTAACTAATACAGTAACACCAGTATCAGGTGCAACAATTGGGTTATTTGATATGAATGGAAATAAATTACAAGAGCAAATAACAAATGAAAACGGACAAGTAGATTTTTCTAAATTAGAATCAGGAACATATCAATATAAAGAATTAATAGCACCAAAAGGATATATATTAAATGAAACAATATATACATTTACAATTAAAGAAGATGGTACAATAATATTTAAAGAAAATACAAATGGAATAATATATAATGAAAAAGAAAATATTCCAGATACGCCAGATATACCAGATACACCAGATACACCAGATATACCAGATACGCCAGATATTCCAGATACACCAGATATTCCAGATAAAGATAATACAAAAGCAGAGGGAAAATTACCACAAACAGGATATATATTTAAATTTAATATAATACTTATTTTATCAATAATTGTATGTATATATAATTTTATAAAAATGAATAAGAATAAAGAAATAAAGTAGATTAAAAGATTAAAATAATATTAATTTAATACTATATTATTTTGTATGTGATAAAATGTATAATAAACAAGTAAACGCAAATAATAAATAAAAATTTGCGTTTATTTGTTTGTAACAAAAAAGTAATATTTAAAACTAATTATTTTGTTGACAAAATAAGGCAATAAGGTTATATTTATATTAATAGCAAGAATTTTATCTAAAAATGTTTAAAAAAAGATAAAATGTTTAAAATAATATAAACATAAGAGAAGGAAGGAGAAAATATGAAAAGGAGTATAAAAATATTATTAGCAGTAATAATAATAATGATGTATATAGCAGGAACAGTAAATGCAGCATCTATTGCAATGGAATTAAAAAGCAGTTCTAAGCTAGTTGCTGGAGATACAGTTGTAGTAACATTAAGAATATCAAATATTGATGTAGCAAATGGAGTAAATGCCATGAGTGGAAAACTAGTATATGATCCGAATATATTTGAAGCAATAACAGAACAAAATTATACAACAGCTTTTCAAGGACTAAATTCATGGTCTGTAAACCCAATGGGATATAATGCAGAACAAAATATATTTACAGCTCTAAGAGGAAATAATGTAAATATGGCAAGTGATGTAATGCAAATAAAATTAAAAGTAAAATCAACAGTTACAGTTGATTCTACAGCAATAGAAGTAAAAGATATGGAATTTTCTGGAGGAATGGAAACAGGAGATATTAATCCTGTAGATGTAAGTATAAAAATTAACAAAGCAGCTCAAATAACACCAGAAGATCCAAATAAAACTAATACACAACAAGGAGGACAAACTACACAACCACCAAAAACAAATACACAATCACCAGTTGTAAATGGAAATAATACACCAACTACAAAATTACCACAAACAGGAGAAGAATATGGAATAGTACTAGCAATAGCAGTGGTTGCAATAGTATCAATAATAGCTTATATAAGATATAAAAATGTAAATATAAAATAATTTAAAATATCTCAAATAAGAAATACTTATTTGGGATATTTTTTATATTCTTAGGAAATTCATACTCGTCAGATGTAAATTTTCTTAGAATATAGTTATATAAGAATTAAATTTTATTATGCGACTTTGCCACTTAAAAAATGTTGTTCTTATTTTTTTAATTATTAATATAAATTAATAGGTGATTAATTATGAAATTAGGAATTTGTTTTGCAGGTGGAGGAATAAAAGGGGCAGCTCATATAGGTGCATTAAAAGCATTTGAAGAAGAAAATATAGAATTTGATTATATATCAGGTACTTCATCAGGAAGTATAGTAGCTACTTTATATGCAATAGGTTATAAATCTGACGAAATATATAATATATTTAAAAAATATATTAATAAAGTAAATTATATAGAAACAAAAAATATTATGAAATTAATTTTAGGTTTATTAATAAAAAGAAAAGTAATTATTAAAGGGCTAAATAGTGGCAAAATAATAGAAAAATTAGTATATAAAGAATGTAATAAAAAAGGAATAAAAAATATAAGCCAAATTAATAAAAAATTATTAATTCCTTCAGTAGATATGTGTGATGGAAAAATATATGTATTTTCTTCAATAAAAAATAGAGAAGTATATTCAGATAAAATAATATATGAAGATGATATAGAAATAGGAAAAGCAGTTAGGGCAAGTTGTAGTTATCCAGGAGTATTTTCACCTATGGAATATAAAAAAACATATTTAATAGATGGAGGAATACGTGAAAATGTGCCATGGAAAGAGCTAAAGTTGTGTGGTGTAGATAAGGTTATATCAATTGTTTTTGAAAATGAAATAAAGAAAAAGCAAGAAGTAAATATTATAGATGTAATAACGAAATCAATTGATATATTATGCCATGAATTATCTACATATGAATTAGAAGGAGCAGATAATTTAATAAAAATAAAAACAAAAGATATTCACTTATTAGATAAAAATAAAATAGATTATTTATATAATTTAGGTTATATAGAAGCAAAAGGAAAAATTAAAAATATATTAAATAAATAAAATTAATACTATTTTATTTATTATTTAAAAATTAAGTTCTAAAATAGACTTGTCTTAAATATTATTAAACAAAAGAAAATTAAAGGAAGGAAAATATTAGATATGAAAAGAATAATAATTATTTTAATAATAATATGCTTAATAATTGCAGCTATTTTTGGAGTATATTATTTTTTAGTTCAAAAAAGGGAAGTAGGTATAATAGAATATACTCCACAAGAAGAAATATCAGAAGAACAAATGAGGCAAACCATAGTATCATTATATTTTAAAACAGGCGAAGAATTAGTACCAGAGGCAAGATTAATAGATGTAAAACAATTATTAAACAATCCATATGAAGAAATATTAAAAATGTTAATAGAAGGTCCAAAAAACAATAATTTAGAAAAAACTATACCAGAAGAAACAAAAATAAATAAAATACAAAAAGAAAATGATATTTTAATAATTGATTTATCAAAAGAATTTATAGAAAATCATAAGGGTGGAGAAAAGGAAGAAAAAATAACGATTAATTCAATATTAAATACATTAACAGAATTAACAGAAATTAATGGAATAAAAATATTAATAAATGGAGAAGAAAATAAAGAATTTAAAGATGGAAAAATTAATTTTAAAAATGTATTTAATAAAATTATAAAAGAATAATAAATAAAAAAATGGAAAAATAAGATCTTTCCATTTTTTTATTTATTAAAATTATTTTTTATTTTAAAAATTTATATAAATTAATACACTTAAAAGTATTTCTTAAATCACATAAAAATTTTTCAATTTCGTACAAATTATTTAAATCAAATTTATTATTACAACAATTTTTAGAATTATTTTTATAACAATTATTATAATATTTTTTATTATTTAAATTATTATATGAATAATTATTTTTTTTATAACTATTTATATTCATTTATTAACCACCTTAATATAATATATGAAATTAGATATTAAAAGTGCTAATAGTTAATAACAAAAAATAATAGAATTAAAAGAAAATGAAAATAAAAATAGCAAATAAAAAATACGGAAAGAGCATCGGATAAGCGAATAAGACCAATATATATATAAAGAAAAAACCACTATACATAAATATAAAAGAGAATATAAAAAAATAAAATAATTAAAATGTAACCTGTAACCAAGAAAAATATTAAAAGATGATAATATAAAAAACAACAAACAAATAAAATAAAGTAAAAAATTAAAAATAATTGTCAAAATAAATTATAAAATAAAACTAAAAATAAATAAAAAATAAAATTAGAAAATTAACTAAAAACGAAATAAAAATATTAAAAATTAATTTTAAAAATTAAAAAAATAGAAATTATAAAAGTTAATTTTAAAAATTAAAAAATAGAAATTATAAAAACTAATTTTAAAAATTAAAAAATAGAAATTATAAAAATTAATTAAAAAAATAAAAAGTAAAAATTGTAAAAGTTAATTTTAAAAATAGAAAATATAGAAATTAAATTTAAAAATAAAAAATAGAAATTATAAAAATTGACTTTAAAAATTGAAAATAAAAATTACAAAAGTTATTATAAAATAAATTAAAAAATAAAAATATAATTTTAAAATTGAAAATAAAATATTTAAAATTATATTATAAAGAATTATTTTATTAATTTTTTAAAAAATTAATAAAACAAAAATAAAAAAATAATTAAATAATAAATATTTAATAAAAAATATAATAAATATTAAAATATGTATACAACACTATTAGTACAGCCTACAATAAATACTAAATAAAATTTTAAAATTAATAAAACAAAAAATTAATACTAAATGTAAACAAAAAATATAAAAAATAAATTATTAAATTTTAAAAATATAAAATAAAAAAATGAAACTATTAAAAATATAATTTTTAAATAAAAATTTTGTAAATAAAAATAATTTTTATAAATAAATTTTAATACAAAAAATAAAAAAAATTATAAATAAATTTTAATACGAAAAAATGAAAATAATTTTATAAACAAATTTTAATACGAAAAAGTAAAAATAATTTTATAAATAAATTTTAATACAAAAAATAAAAATAATTTTAGCAAATAAGTTTTTAATATTAAAAACAAAAAGAAATTTATATATAAGTTTTTTATAAATACTAAAAAATATTAAATAAAAAATAATATATAATATTAAATATTTTGTAATTATTTAATATTATAATAAAAAAATATATAAATAAAAACAATTAAATTTAATTTTTTAAAAATTATTTAAATAAAATTTAGTACAATAAGAAGAAATGTATGAGTAAGTTAGTAACAAAAAACAGTTAGAGAAATTCAAACAAGTAATTTAGTTTTAATGCGAGATAAAAAAAGAAAGTTTTGTCAAAAAATGAAACATGAAAAATTGATATAATGTATCGGCTTAAAGAAAAGAAGAAAAATACAAAGAACACAAAAAACAGTAAACATAAGATAAAATGATTGATAAAGGAATGAAAGTTATATAAAAATATAGATATGTTTTTTGTATAAAAAATTTAAAATCTAAAATGAAAAGTACAAAAAACATAAAATAATATATAATAAAATTTAATTAATTATAAAAAAAAGATTTAATTTAATTATATTTATATTATTAATTGAATAAAAAATAAAATTAAAAATTTAATAATTATAATTGGATGAAAAATAACAAAAAATATGTTACAATATTTATTATAACAATGAAGGGAAAAAGATATGGAAAATTTAATTGAAAAAAATGAAAGAATAGATGATTTAGAATTTAAAGGATTAAAAATAATTCAAAAAAATAATGGATTTTGTTTTGGAATTGATAGTGTATTACTTTCAGATTTTGCAAAAGAAATAAAAAATAATAGTAATGTTCTTGACTTAGGAACAGGAACTGGAATATTAAGTATTCTATTATCAGGAAAAACAAATTTAGAAAAGATATATGCAATAGAAATTCAAAAAGATATTGCAAATATGGCCAAAAGAAGTGTTATATTAAATAAATTAGAAGATAAAATTGAAATTATAAATACAGATATTAAAAACTTAAGAAATATATTTGATATAAACACATTTGATGCTATTGTAACAAACCCGCCATATAAACAACAAAGTACAGGAAAAACAAATGAAAATGAATATAAGTATATTTCAAGACATGAGACTACAGCAAATTTATCTGATTTTATAAAAATAAGTGTACAATTATTAAAAGATAAAGGTGCTTTTTATATGGTACATAGACCTGAAAGATTAGTTGATATTATATATGAATTAAGGAATAATAAATTAGAACCTAAAAATATAAAATTTGTTTATTCAAATAAAGAAAAAGAACCAAAACTTGTTCTAATAAAAGCAGTAAAAAATGCTAATAAATTTTTAAAAGTAGAAAAGCCATTATTTGTTTATAATGAGGATGGTAATTATACAGAAGAAATATTAAAAATATATAATAAAATTTAAATTATAATAAATAGTTAGTTGATAAAAAAATAGTAAAGAGTGAAAAATTAATAGTACAAATTCATAGAATTTGATGTAGGGGCTTATATCTAAAAGGAATACAATATAGGAATACCAAATAGATAAAAATTTTATAAAGTAGTGAGGAATGAAAATATGAGTGGAAAATTATATTTAGTAGCAACACCAATAGGAAATTTAGAAGATATTACATTAAGAGCTATAAGAATATTAAAAGAAGTAGATATTATACTTGCAGAAGATACAAGGCAAACATTAAAATTATTAAATCATTTAGAAATATCAAAGCCATTAATTAGCTATCATAGGCATAATGAAGAAATAAAAGTAGATAATATAATAGAAAAATTAGAAGAAGGAGAAAATATTGCATTGGTTTCTGATGCAGGAACTCCTATAATTTCAGACCCTGGAGAAGTTGTAGTAAAAGAAGCATTAAAAAATAATATTGAAGTTATACCAATACCAGGTGCATGTGCACTAATTAATGGATTAATAGCATCAGGACTTGATGCAAGGGAATTTAGTTTTTATGGATTTTTATCATTAAATAAAAAGTTAAGGAAAGAAAAATTAGAAGAAATAAGAAATGAAAATAAAACTATAATATTATATGAATCACCTCATAAAATATTAAATACATTAAATGATTTAAAAGAAATATTAGGTGATAGAAAAGTAGTTGTAGCAAGGGAATTAACCAAAATACACGAAGAATACATAAGAGGTACTGTAAGCGAAATATTAGAAAAATATAAAGAACCTAAAGGAGAGCATATAATAATTATAGAAAAGAATAGCATTAAAAAGGAAGAACTACAAAACGATTTAATTAATTCAATGACTATCGAGCAACACTATAGCTACTACGAAAAACAAGGGTTTTCAAAAAATGAAATAATAAAGAAAATAGCAAAAGATAGAAATGTAACTAAAAATGAAATATATAAATTATTTATATAAAATGAAAAGGATTGAAATAAATCAATCCTTTTTAATCATTATTTAAAGTTTTTATTTGTTTTAAACATTTATTACAAATAAGTTTTCCTTTATATTCAGATAGTTTTTTAGTGTTTCCACAAAAAAGACAAGATTTTTCATATTTTTTTAATACAATAGAAGAACCATCCACAAATATTTCAATAGGGTCTTTTTCTGATATATGAAATTGGTTTCTCAATTCTATTGGTATTACTACTCTTCCTAATTCATCTACTTTTCTAATTATTCCAGTTGATTTCATCTTAGTTCCTCCTTATTCGCCATTTTTCGACAAATTGTCTATAAATATAATATCATAATTTGTCTAAAAATACAATAAAAAAGCGAAAAAAAATCAAAAAAATATTCCAGAAAATGTAAATTGCTAATATAAATTAAAGTGCTCGTTTATTTAGAAGGTTTATATTAAAAAAAGTAATAAATAAAATAAAAAAGAATAATATTAAAAAGATATTAAAGGGGGTAAAGATGTTAAATATTATATGGCCAATTTTTATTATTGCTTCTTTTATATATGCAATATTTACAGGTAATGTACAAAGTGTAAATAACTCTATATTTGAATCTACAGCAAGTAGTGTTAGTTTATCTATTACTTTTTTAGGAACTATATGTTTATGGACAGGAATAATGAAAATAGCGCAAAAAACCACATTCGTTACAAGGCTTACTACATTATTAAAACCTTTAATAAATTTTTTATTTCCTGAAATGAAAAATAATGAAAAGGCAAAAGAAGAAATTTCGATGAATATGATTGCAAATATTTTAGGACTTGGAAATGCTGCTACACCATTAGGACTCAAGGCAATGAAAACAATGCAAAAAGAAAATAGTAAAAAAGATGTAATTTCAAATTCGATGGCTATGTTTATTGTTATAAACACAGCTTCACTCCAATTAATACCTACAACAGTAATAGCAATAAGGTCTTCTTTAGGTTCTAGCGACCCTACTAAAATAATATTCCCAGTATGGGGAGCCACGATAGCAGCAGCTATTGCAGGAGTAACAGCAACAAAATTATTTATTAAAATGAAAAAGTAGCAAAATAGAATAATTAATATTATATTGTTAAAAGAATTCAATGTAGGGGACTAATCTGTTAGGAATACCTAAAATTACACCCTAATAGCATATATATATAAATTTTAATTTGTGAAATGGGCGTAATTAGACAAATTTTCATAGGTATTCATAATAGATTAAGTTCCTACATTAATAAAGATATCAGATATAAATTATAAAATAGGAGGGAAAAATGAATTTCATTAGTTACATATCATCTGCTGCAATACCAATTATAATGCTCATAATAATTATATATGGATTATTAGAAAAAAATAAAGTATATGATACTTTTATTGAAGGAGCGAAAGAAGGAATTGAAATAGTATTTAATATTTTTCCTACATTAATAGGAATATTTGTAGCAGTAGGAGCACTTAGAAGCTCTGGAATTTTAGATTTAATTATCAATTTTATTTCTCCACTTACAAATATGTTAAAAATACCAAGTGAAATAATGCCACTTGCACTTATAAGACCAATATCAGGTAGTGCATCAACAGCTGTTGCAACAGATATTATGACTAATTTTGGAGTGGATAGTAAAATAGGGTTAATAGCAGCTACAATTATGGGTTCTACAGAAACTACATTATATACAATAGCAATTTATACAAGTTGTGTAGGAATAAAGAAAATAAGATTTGTACTAGCTGCAGCTTTAATAGCAGATTTTGTAGGAATGGTATTTTCTGTAGTATTATGGGGACTAATGTCGTAAAGTTTTTCTTGACATAATGCAAAACCCGTGTTATCATATTTAACATAAGATACAAAAAATTATTTCACAGTATTTTAATCAAAAGTATAATTTTAAAGTTATTAAACAAGAATTAATTCAAAAACAATTAAAAATAATCAGGTAAAATAATTTAAAAAATTGAATTGATGAAGAATAAAATCAATTCAATAAATAATTAAAAGATTAATTTAGGAAAATTTATTCAAAAAAATAACCAAATAAATAATAAAAGATTAATTTAATAAAATAATAATTAAAATTAATTAATAAAAAGTAATTTTAAAATTTAATCTTAAAAATCAAATATAAGAAATAAAAATTTTATAAAAATAGAGATGGAATAAAAAACAAGCTGGAATTTAAAAATAAAAATCCAACTTCTAACTTCCAACCTCTAACTTCAAATTACGCTATTATTTTTGTAGGAAGAGATAAAAAAGTTTACTTTTCGAAAGTATAATAAGCCCACCCCTTTCTTTCAAATATATATATGATAAGCCCCTATCTAAAAATATATTACTCTTCCTACAATTTATATATAAATTACCTATGATAAGTTTCATTATTAGATATTTTAAAAGCTCTAAATAATTGTTCTAATAAAAATACTCTAATTAATTGATGTGGGAATGTCATTTTTGAAAAACATATCTTTTCATTTACTGTACTTAAAAATTCATTAGTCATACCAAGGCTTCCACCAATTATAATTGTTATATTACTATTAATTAAAGAAATATTATCAATTTTTTTAGAAAATTCTTCAGAAGAAAGCTCTTTGCCAGTTAAATCTAAAGCAACCACGTAGCTATCTTTTTTTATATGTGAAGAAATACGCTCACATTCTTTACATTTAACTTCATAAAGTAATTTTTCGCTTTCATTTGAAGGCAATTTTTCATCTAATAATTCAATAATATTTAAAGAGCAATATTTAGAAAGCCTTTTAGAATATTCATTTATTGCATCTTTTAAATATTTTTCTTTTAATTTACCTACACAAATCACATCTATATGTAACATAGAATCACCTTTCTAACCAATATCTATTATTGGGCTTACATTATATCTATCTGCAACACTTAATCTAAAAGAACTATTATTAATATTATTTTCTATTAAATGTTCTACAACAGTTTTATATGCAAGCTCAGGAAAGTTATTTTCTTTACTCAAATGTCCTAACATTACAGTATTTAAACCATTTTTAGCAAGATAAGAAATAGTTTTACCAGCAACATCATTAGATAAATGTCCATTAGGTCCAGAAATTCTTTGTTTTAAAGGATATGGATATCTAGAACATTTAAGAATATTTAAATCGTAATTAGATTCAAGCAAAACAAAATTACTATTAGTTAAATTTTCTACAATTTCGTTTGTCATATGTCCTATATCTGTTGCTATGCTTATTTTTTTATCTTTATGATAAACATTAAAACCACAAGGGTTTGCAGCATCATGAGGAATACTAAAAGGAACAATTGATAAATCACCAATATTAAATTTATTAAAAGTAAAATATTTAATATTTTCTTCAGTTAATTTTTCTTTATGTTGTTTTAGAGAGTTCCAAGTTTCCTTATTTGCGTATACTGGAATATTATATTTTTTTGAAAATGTACTAATTCCTTTTGTATGGTCTGAATGTTCATGTGTTATTAATATGGCATCAATTTGAGTAGGTTCAATATTTATACTATTTAAAGCATCTGCTATTTTTTTAGCACTTTCGCCTACGTCAACTAATATTTTAGTATTTTCTGTTTGAATAAGTGATGAATTTCCGCTACTCCCACTATATAAACTGCAAAATTTAAACATCTTTTATTTCGTCCTTTGCTTTCTTTAAAATATATCTTCTTCTATAACTCTTTGTATATTTGCACCTAAATTTTTAAATTTTTCTTCTATATTTTCATAACCTCTATCTATATGATAAATATTTGTTATAGAAGTTTCACCATTTGCTACAATACCTGCAATAATAAGTGCTGCACCAGCACGAAGGTCAGTTGCCTCAACTGGAGCACCATAAAGTTTTTCTACACCTGTAAATACTGCAGATTTACCTTGATTTATAATATTAGCACCCATTTTGTTTAATTCGTTTGTATATTGAAATCTAGATTCCCAAATACCTTCATTAATTATGCTTGTACCATTTGCTAAGCTTAAACACACACCTATTTGAGGTTGTAAGTCAGTAGGAAAACCTGGATATGGCATAGTTGTAATATTTGCACTATTTGGCATAGTATCTATCCATATTCTAATAGAATCATCATGAATTTTTATATTAGCGCCCATTTCAATAATTTTAGCCGTTAAACAATCTAAATGTTCAGGAATACAATTTTTTATTAAAATATCTCCTTTTGTTGCAACAGCAGCAAGCATAAAAGTACCTGCCTCTATTTGATCTGGAACAACTGAGTACGTAGTATTACCAGAAAGTTTTTCTACGCCATTAATCTTTATTGTATCTGTACCAGCACCACGAATATCTGCTCCCATAGTATTTAAAAAGTTTGCAATGTCAACAACATGAGGTTCTTTTGCAACATTTTCAATTATTGTAGTACCTTCAGCTAAAACACTAGCAAGCATAACATTAATTGTAGCACCAACTGATACTTTATCTAAATATATATGTGTACCTACAAGTTTTTTTGCAGAAGCATTAATTTTACCTTCTAAAATATCTACTGTTGCTCCAAGGGCTTCAAAACCTTTAATGTGTTGATCTATAGGTCTTGCACCCAAGTTACATCCACCAGGAAGACCTACTACAGCAGCTTTACATCTACCTAAAAGAGCTCCAATTAAATAATATGATGCTCTAAATTTGCTAGTTAAGTCAATAGGTGTTTTAAAGTTTAAAATATTTCTAGAGTCTATGGTAACTTCATTATTACCATTCCATGTAACTTTTGCTCCTAATTCTTCTAATATTTTACAAGAAATTTTCACATCACTAATATATGGTAAGTTACTTATTGTACAAATACCATCTATTAATAATGTTGCAGGAAGTATTGCAACAGCTGCATTTTTTGCTCCACCAATTACTACTTCACCAGAAAGTCTTGTACCACCTTTTATTACTAATTTTTCCAAATATATTACCCCCAAAAGTAAAATTATTTATTATTAATTATTCACTATTCATTCTATACTGCTAATTAAAAAAATATTGTATAGGCTTAATCGATAAGAAATACTCAAAAAGTATTTACTGAATTATGCCCTTCTTAAAAAAATACTCGTCTAAAAAAATAGAATATTAAAAATATTCTATTTTCTTACATAATATATCACAAATTATACATTTTTACAACTATTTTTTTGCAGTTAATATATTTGTATTTTGTAGTAATTCAATTAATTTAAATTTAAGCTTAATTTCAGAAGAATCTTTATTAGAAATTATATCATATTCTTCTTCATTTAATTCACTTTCTAAAAGCTCTTTAGACTCTTCAGGAACAATACCAGAGGTCACATTTACAAAGCATAGAGGTGGAAACATTACACACCACCAGTTTTGACCCTTGGCCTCTCCTATTTTTACTCTTAAAGCATCATAATATCCAGCCGGAATAGAAATATCACCATAATGTTTTGTAGGAAAATCAAAATTTCCTATTTCAACAGTAACATCATAATTATAACCATTTTCTATAATAGTTTTTTTAGCTATATTATAAAATTCATCAGTATGAGCTTTAGCAATTTGGATTGCTTCTTCTTTATTATTAGCATTAATAGATATATCATTCATATATGCAATTAAATTATCCCTAACAATGTATTTTAAATCTTGATCTTCTTTGCTATCACTATTTGCTATTACATGAAGCCTAAAAATACTGTTTTCTAAGTCGCTTGAAACAGCTGTTACATAGAAAAATGCAGATATAAATATATAAATACTTAATAAAATTATCAAAATTAAGGAATATTTTACTTTTTTGGAACATATAATATTTAATAAAGTTTTCATACAAACCTCCAAATTTTTTATATTTATTAAAAGTATTTACAATTAAAAAATAAATATACATATTTGGAAAAGATTTATAAAAACTTTTAGTATAAAGTTATAAATATGTCGAAATATAGCGAAAACTTTATTTGTAATATTCTTGACATGTTTGTAATAAAATGGTAAAATTTACCAGTAAGCAAAAACAAAAAAGCAAGATTTCCCTAAGAATTTTTCTGAAAATCAATGTAAAACTTTTGTAAATTTTGCTAAAACAAAAGAGGAGGCTATGCCAAAATGAGTAATCAAAAGAATAAAATTTCAAAATTATGTAGTTTTTATGTAAGTGACTGGCACTTAATTACAATGTTACTTCCTTACATAAACAAGAAAATTAATGAAGAAGTAGAAATAGCCACAGTATTAGAAAAAGATATAGAAAATAACGTAAAAACATTAGTAGAAAAATTGAACTTAAAAAACGAGAGAAAAATATTAAAAATTAATTGGAAAAACAAAAGTGAAAATATTGAAAATATAGTAAAAGATGAAATAGGAAAAGAAATACTAATTATAGTAAATGGAAGCAAAGATTTTATAAGAAAATCTAATGACCAAATATCAAATTATTTAGAATTAAATAGTAACAAATTTGAAAATACAAACATTAAAATAGTAGATTGTTATGAAATAGTCGAATTTAATGGAAGTATAATAGAAATTCTAGATGAGCATGACAAAATATTAAATACTTCTGGTGAAAAAGAAATAAATGAAGTATTTGAAGATTATAATAGAAAAGAAAAAATAAGTTAAAAAAGTAAAGACGTTCATACATCTTTTTATAAAACAAGTAAAAAAATAATTTAAACCATAGGGGCTTAATCGGTAAAGAATAACTAAAGGAATTTACCGAATTACGCCTTTTTTGTATACGAAAAATCAATTTTAAATGTAAGAGAATGAAGTTTAATTCTGCTTATGTGATGAATTCACTATTTATAATATTACATATTTGACGAAAAAATAATTAAATAATATAATAAGAAAAAAGAAAGGAAAATAGTATGGAAGATAAATATTTATTGGTAAAACAAAAGCTAAGTAAGTATGGACAAGTACATTTATTAAAATTTTATGAAGAACTAACTGAGGAAGAAAAAGAAAATTTATTAGAAGATATATTAGAAATAAATTTTGAGCAAATTGAAAAATTATATAAAGAAACAAGAATAGAAGAAAAATTTAAAGAAGATGTAATAGAACATATAAAATATACAGACAAAGAAAAGTTAACTATGGAAGACAAAGAATATTATAATAAAATAGGAGAAAAAATCATAAAAAATAATGAATATGCTGTAGTAACATTAGCAGGAGGACAACGGAACAAGACTTGGACACAACGGACCAAAAGGAACATATATAGTAGGTTATGATATAAATAAAAGTATATTTGAATTGCTTGCAGATACAATGAAAGAATATTGTAAAAAATATGGAATAAAAATTCAGTGGTATATAATGACAAGTAAAGAAAACAACAAAGAAACAGTAGAATTCTTTGAAAAAAACCATTATTTTGAATATGGAAAAGAAAATATAAAATTCTTTATTCAAACACAATTACCTATGCTTGATGAAGAAGGAAAAATATTATTAGAAACAAAATCGAAGGTAAGAAAAGCAGCTGATGGGCATGGTGGAATATTTAAAACAATGCTAAACACTGGAATTATTAAAGATATGCAACAAAAGAATATAAAATGGGTATATATAGGAGCAGTAGACAATATTTTATCAAAAATGGTAGATTCACTATTAGTAGGAATGGTAACAGAAAAGAAACTTTTAGTAGGAACGAAAAGTATAGTAAAAGCATGTCCAGAAGAAAAAGTAGGAGTATTTTGTAAGAAAAATGGAAAACCTTCAGTAGTAGAGTATACTGAAATTTCAAAAGAGATGTCAGAAGAAAAATGTGAAAATGGAGAGCTTAAATTTAGTGAATCTCATATATTATGCAATTTATTTAATATAGAAACTATTATAAAAATGTGTAATGAAGATTTTAAATACCATGTAGCACATAAAAAATCAAATTATATAGATGAAAGTGGAAATTTAATAAAACCAGAAAGACCAAATGCATATAAATTTGAAAACTTTTTATTTGATAGTTTTGAAAGAATGAATGATATTGTAATATTAAGAGTAAAAAGAGAAGATGAATTTGCACCAATAAAAAATGCAGAAGGCGTAGATAGCCCAGAGACAGCAAGAGAGTTATATAATAATTTTAAAAATAAAAATAAATAATAAAAGATAAAATTAATTTGTAGGGGCTAAATCGGTAAGAAATACCATATAGGAACACCGAATTTTGCCCTAAAAAATGTAAAAAAACATAGAGAAGATTATTAATTGCCCACTCTTCGAAGAAATTACTTAAATAAATAGACATAAAATAAGCCACCTTCTACAGATATATAAATATAGAAGGTTACTCTACAGATAATAATTAATACTATTTTTAACTATTATTGTTAATAGTACAAATATTTTACAAGGAGAAGAAAATGGAATACAAAGAAAAATATAAAGAATGGTTAGAAAATCCATATTTTGATGAAGAAACAAAAGAAGAATTGAAAAAAATAGAAAATGATGATAAAGAAATAGAAGATAGATTTTATAAAGAACTAGAATTTGGAACTGCTGGCTTAAGAGGTGTAATTGGAAGCGGTACTAATAGAATGAATAAATATACAGTAGGGAAAGCAACTCAAGGATTAGCAAATTTTATAAAAAAAGAAAAAGGCCAAGAAAAAGGAGTTGTAATTTCTTATGATTCAAGAAATATGTCTAAAGAATTTAGTGAAGTAGCAGCACTTTGTTTAAATGCTAATGGAATTAAAACATATGTATTTGAAAGCCTGAGGCCAGTTCCAGAACTTTCATATGCTGTTAGAAAATTAGGTTCTATAGCAGGAATAATGATAACAGCAAGTCATAATCCAGCAAAATACAATGGATATAAAGTTTACTGGGAAGATGGTGCTCAAATAACTTCTCCAAAAGATAAATTAATAATAAACGAAGTTAAAAACATAAAAAAATATGAAGAAATAAAAATGATATCTAAAAACGAAGCTATTAAAAATAATTTATATAATATGATAGGAGAAAATATTGATAATAGTTATATAGAAGAACTAAAAAAACAATTACAAAATCCAGAAGTAATAAAAGAAGAAAATAACTTAAGCATAGTATATACGCCATTACATGGAACAGGAAATATACCAGTAAAAAGAATATTAAAAGAAATTGGCTTTGAAAATGTTAATGTAGTAAATGAGCAAGAAAATCCAGATGGAAATTTTCCAACAGTGAAATATCCAAACCCAGAAGATAAAAAAGCTTTTGAACTTGCATTAAAATTAGCAAAAGAAAAAAATGCAGAAATAATTTTAGCAACAGACCCAGATGCAGATAGATTAGGAGTATATGCAAAAGATTCACAAAGTGGAGAATATAAAGCATTTACAGGTAATATGTCAGCATTATTAATTGCTGAATATATATTATCTCAAAAAAAGGAAAAAAACACACTTTCAAAAAATGGTGTAATTATAAAAAGTATAGTTTCTTCAATAATGGCAAAACCAATAGCAGAAGAATATAACTTAAAACTGATAGAAGTATTAACAGGTTTTAAATATATTGGGGAAAAAATAAAAGAATTTGAGCTTTCAAATGAATATACTTATGAATTCGGTTATGAAGAAAGTTATGGATGCTTAGTAGGAACCCACGCAAGAGATAAAGACGCAATTGTAGCAGTAATGCTTCTATGTGAAGCAGCAGCATTTTATAAAAGGCACGGTTTAACTTTATGGGATAAAATGGTTCAAATGTATGAAAAATATGGATACTATAAAGAAGATACAATAAGTATAACACTAGAAGGAGCAGATGGTGCAGTAAAAATAAGAGAAATAATGCAAAAATTACGAAGTGAACCACCAATTAATTTTGGAGAATACAAAGTAGAAAAAATAAGAGATTACAATATTGGGGAAATTTTAAATGTAAAAACTGCAGAAAAAGAAACTATAAATCTTCCAAATTCAAATGTATTATATTATGAATTAAATGAAGATAGTTGGATATGTATTAGACCATCAGGAACAGAACCAAAAATAAAATATTATATAGGAGTAAAAGGAACATCTTTTAAAGATGCTAACGAGAAGTTAGAAGAATTAATAAAAACAATAAAAAATCAAGCTTAAGCTTGATTTTTTATATTATAATATACTATTTTTAGTTCAAACTGTAAAGTCTACATTAATAATAATACTAATGAAAATTCAAGTAAATTAAGTGCTTTCTTGATTCATTATAAATTCTGTTATTTCTTTCTTTAAAATTTCATTATTTGTTTTATAAGTACTAAAGAAAGAAACAAGATCATTAAATGTACCAATTTGTAATTCTTTTTCATTCACCTGAAATGCAAAAGGAAAATTAGAATTTAAAGTAAGTTCTTTTGGAAATTTTTGATTACAGGTAAATTCATCAAATGATCTTATATTTTTAATAACAGATGGTGGAACCTTATAAAAATATTCAATTTTAAAACTATTATAGTCATCATGAGGAAAGTAAAATTTCCCATCACGTTCAAGAACAACATAGACAAAACCAGGAACAACATTAAAAATATTAACAACTCCATAAGGTTTATATGTTCTCGCCATAAAATATCCTCCTTCAATATGAATACAGAATAAATAGTACAAGTTACATAAAAGATTATAACACAAAAAAATAAAGAAGTAAAGAATTAATACAAATAATCTTTACTCCTAATTTTATTAATTTTCTTCTTTAATTACTTCGGCTTCCACATTTTCTTTAGTTCCTGCTAAACCTTCATAGAAACATATAAATGTTACTATTATATAAGGCATTAACCAAAGCATACCAATTCCAAATGTAAAGCTTGCTAGTATTGCCCAACCGATAAATGTAAGGCTTAACCAGAAGAATTTCCATCTATTGCCTTTCATTAATTCTTCACTTTTTTCAACAATTTCTTTACCTGTTTTGTCAATATTATCATATAAAATGTAGTAAGATAAAGAATAGTAATAAGATTTTACAACTAGATATATTAAAGAAGCAATATATCCAATTGCACCAACAATTGCAAGACCAGCAAAACCAGTAGTAGCACTAGCAGATTTGAACGCTATACCTACACCAGCTCCAATTCCTGAAAATGTCATTAGCATTATAAATACAACTACTAATACAACTGGAATTATTAATTTTAAAACCATATTTCCAAAAACTGCCCAAACTTTTGCAAATGAAGAAAAACCAATAGTTAAGAAATCTGTATAAGTTACTTCTTCATTTCTTTTTAGTTTCATGAAAGAAACTAATATACCATAAGATAATGGTACTGTAACTACAAATAAAGCAATACTTCCTATAAATGGTATAAGGTTTAAAACAAAAGATATAACAAATGTAATTATAGTATAAACAAGAGTAATTAAAGCTGCTTTACCCCATTTACCATTTAAAGCTTCACGTGCACTTTTTCTTAATTCTGATGATGTCATAAAAAATACCTCCTTTTATTTTATGAAAACATTTTATAACTTATTTCGACATAAGTCAATAAATGTAATATCATTTTTTTATAATAGTGGTACTAACATTTTATGATACAAAATCATTTATTATTCAATAAAGCCTATTAGACTTTATTTTTATTTTGTATATATTCAATTTTTTCAAATTCATTTTCTAAAATATTTAAAAATACATTTACTATATATGGGTCAAATTGAGTTCCGTGAGCATCTTTTAAATTCTTCTTTTACAATATCAATAGAAAGGGAATCTCTATAACTTCTTTTAGAAGTCATAGCATCAAAGGTATCGCTAATGGCTACTATTCTTGCCATATATGGAATATTTTCTCCTTTCAAATTATATGGGTAACCAGTACCATCATACCTTTCGTGATGATGAAGTACAATAGGAATAATATCTTCAAAAGCTTTTGAATTCTCTAATATATGAGCACCAATAGAAGGGTGTTTTTTTATTTCATCATATTCAATGTCAGTTAATTTTGAAGTTTTAAGTAAAATATTATCAGAAATACCTATTTTACCAATATCATGGAAAAGTCCACCTATTCTAAGTGTTTCTAAATCTTTACTAGAAAGACCTAATTTTTCACCAATAAGAATAGAATAACGAGAAACTCTATCAGAATGCCCTCTAGTATATGTATCTTTAGCATCAACTATACGTCTTAAAGTTTCAATATAAGCTAAATGCTCTTTTTCCAACTCTTTACTATTTAGTTCGTTTAGCTTAAAAATATTATTATTATATATTTGTTTTGCAGTATTTATTTTAAATTGTAAATCATAAAAACAATTGTTATAACTTTCTTCATTAATACCATTACGAATTTGAAATACCATATAAATGCTTGAAATAATAGATATTAAAACAATACTTATTATAAAAATAGTATTAGAAGTATTAAAACTAAATGCAAAACACAAAACTAGCAGCATTGGTATAATAAGTAAAGGCAATAATTTCAATATTAGTTTTGTATAAAAAGAAATGCGTATAACTTTTTTATTTAAAATATTTAAGCTATTTGCACGTAAATTTTTTTCAGAATAATTTAAAATATTATTATAATAAAAATCTGAAAAAATATAAAAAATAGTAATTGCAAAAATATTAATTAATGAGAAAATAATAGCATTTTTACTTTTAAATATAACAATAACAAAAAGTGAAGTTGTAATATTTAATAAATACAAAATAGTTGGAAAGGTAGTGCAAATAAAGTATACTTTATCACAGTTTTTATTAGTTACATTTTTTGTGTTAATGTTTTTATAAAGTGCTAATAATGAACCGATAAATATAATAGAACCAGCAAATGTATTTAATATAGAAAAATAGGCATTAAAATTAGAAGGCATTAAACAATAGTATGCCATAAAAAGTACCAAGTATATTGATAAATATAAAGTTAAAATTTTACCTATAATTTTATTAATTTTCATTCTAATTCATGTTTCCTCTAAGATTTTTTTAAATTATATATTGTTTTATATAAAAAATCAATACTGTAAATAGGAATGCAGTAGTGTCCTTATTTACACAAAAATTGTCAAAAACCTCCATCCCTACTAACAGTTTAATGTTTAACAATCAAAAAAGTGGAAATAATTTAAGCAAGCAAAGGAGGAAAAATATGTATAGATATAAAAAAAGTAAAAATAGTAAGTTAAAAAATATATTTATGATATTTACAATAATAATTTTAACAACAGTGCTTGCAATAGTATTATATAAAATGTATGAGCAAATAAATGTATATGATTATGAAAAAAATGTAGGTGCCACAGCAACAAGAACAATACAAACAGTAGAAGAGGTAAAGCAAGAAAGTAAGCAAATAGCTGATATAGTTGAAAATGTAAATTCTTGTGTAGTAGGAATATCAAAAATAAAAAATGCAGGTAATACAATATTTCTAAAAGATGGTGTAAGTAGTTTAGGCTTAGGAACAGGTGTCATAGTATCAGAGAATGGATATATATTATCAAATGAACATGTTACAGGAAGTAAATATAGTAATTGCTATATAACTTTAGAAAATGGAAAAACATATACTGCAAATGTAGTATGGTCAGATAGTACAATAGACTTATCAATATCAAAAATAAATATAAGAGGTTTACCATATGCAAGTTTAGGAGATTCAAATACAGTAAGAGTAGGGGAAACCGTATATGCAATAGGAAACCCAATAGGGTACGAATTTCAAAGAACAGTTACCTCAGGAATTATAAGTGCAGTAAATAGAACAGTAAGAATAGACGAAAATAATAAAACAACATATATGGAAGATTTAATTCAAACAGATGCTACAATAAACCCAGGAAACAGCGGAGGACCACTAATAAATGCAGATGGATTAATAATAGGAATAAATAGTGTAAAAATAACATCAGCAGAAGGTATAGGTTTTGCAGTACCAATAAATGTAGTAAAGCCAATTATAGAAAAATATATGAAAGAAGAAAAATTTGAAGAAGCATCTCTTGGAATATTTGCATATGATAAGCAAATAATACCATATATAAATAGTGATATAGACATACAAAAAGGAATATATGTAGCACAAATCTCCTTAGATTCACCAGCCGCAAAAGCAAAATTAAAAGAAGGAGACATTATAACTAAAATTGATGATTTAGAATTAAATAAAATGTGTGATTTAAGATGTTATATATACACAAAAGCACCAGGAGACGAAGTAAATTTAAGCATATATAGAAACAAAAAGGAAGTTCAAGTAACAATAAAGTTAGGAACAAAATAATGGGACAATTGGGGACAGTCCCCAATTGAGAAAATGGGGCAATTAGGGACAACCCTTTAGTTAAAAGAAAGGAAGAATAAATATGAATAATTCTTTATGGATAGCAAGTGCAAATGATGAGAGAAAAACATATAAAAGTTTAGGAGAAGATAAATATGCAGATGTATGCATTATTGGAGGAGGTTTAACAGGTCTTACAACAGCTTATTATTTAAGCAAAGCAGGTAAAAGTGTTATTGTGCTAGAAAAAGATAAAATAGGAAATCACACTACAGGAAATACAACTGGTAAAATTACAAGCCAGCATGGTTTATTTTATGATTATTTAATAAATTCTGTTGGAATAGAAAAGGCAAAACAATATTTAGAAGCAAATGAAAAAGCAATAGCAAATATAGAAAAAATAATAAATGAAGAAAAAATAGAATGTGATTTTGAAAGAATGAATAATTTTGTATTTACACAAGATAAAAATTATGTTCAAAAAATAAAAGATGAAGTTGAAGCGGTAAGAAAGTTAGGTTTTAATAGTGAATTTACAACCAAAATAGATGTGCCAATAAAGACAAAGGGAGATATTAAATTAGAGCAAGCAAAAGAAGAAATAGTAGGAAAAGCTAAAGAGGATATAACCATTTCAAAAGAAGTTTTAGCTGCTATAAAGTTTCCAAATCAAGCTCAATTTAATAGTTATAAATACATTCTAGGTCTTGCAAATAAAATTGAAGAAAATAAAGGGGAAATATATGAATATTCAAAGGTAATTGATATAAAAGGTGAAGATGATATATATGTTATTGAAACAGAAGATTCAAAAGTAAGGGCAGAATATGTAGTTATTGCATCACACTACCCAATAATAAATTTTCCAGGTTTTTATTTTATGAAAATGTATCAAGAAACATCATATTTAATTGCAGTAGAAACTAATAAAGAATTATTTGAGGGAATGTATATAAATGCAGAAGAACCAGCTATATCCTTAAGAACAGCAATATATAATGGAAAAAGGGTTTTATTAGTAGGAGGAATGAATCATAAAACAGGTGCTAAAATAAATTTAAAACAATCTTATGAAAAATTAGAAAAAGTAGCAAAAAGTTTATATCCAGATTGCAAGGTCTTATTTAGGTGGAATACTGAGGATTGTATAACTCTTGATAAAATACCATATATAGGAGAATTCTCTAATTTTATGCCTAATGTATATGTAGGCACAGGGTATAAAAAATGGGGAATGACATCTTCAAATGTAGCCGCGAATATTATAACAGATAAAATTTTAGGAAAAGAAAATAAATATGAAGAAGTGTTTAATTCAAAAAGATTAAAACCACTAAAAAATCATAAAGAATTAGGAAATATGTTAAAAGAAGTAAGTTATTCTCTAATTATAAATAAATTAAGAAAAGAAGATGAATTAATAAAAAATATAAATAAAGGAGAAGGTAAAATACTAGAGGTGGAAGGTAAAAAAGTTGGAATATACAAAGATAAAGAAGGAAACATTTACGCAGTAAAACCATATTGTACTCATTTGGGTTGTGAACTTTCATGGAATAATTTAGATAACACATGGGACTGCCCATGTCATGGCTCTAGGTTTACCTATGATGGAAGAAGTATATATGACCCTAGTATAAAAAATTTAGACAGGATAAATATATTATAATAAATTTAATATAAAAAAACCCCAATTGCTAATAAACAATTGGGGTTTAAAAGTATTTTAGGTTCTTACTTTTGCAATATCCATTAAAATCATAGTAATATCTTCTGGGTCTGTAATTTCTTCATTAATTTCTAAACTCAAAACATCATCAGAATTATTAAAGAAAAAATATTTCCCAGGTGGACTAAATATCTGCTTAGATGCATAAAATTCATAAGGTTTTATAGCTCTCATAAGTAATTGGTCTTGAGTAAAATATGATAATGTTTTAAGAAAACAAAAAGAATTATTACCATACTCATAAATATAAATATAATCTAACGCAAATACTCCTTCCATTGTTATATCGTCATACATGACAATATAGCCTTCAGCATAAATAGTATCCGTCCGATATATAGCTCTATATACTTTTATCATAATGCTACCTCCTTTGGTGTTAAATTATATTAGTAGTTTAACATAAAATAATAAAAAATGCAAATTTTAAAAATTCTAAAAAACAATTTAACAAAAAGTATTGCAATTGAACTGAAAATATGCTATTATATATAAGCGTTAGAAAAAATAACGTACTAATTCGAGGTGTAGCGCAGTTGGTAGCGCGCGTGGTTTGGGACCATGAGGTCGCAGGTTCGATCCCTGTCACCTCGACCATATAAAAAATAACTACGCAAGTAGTTATTTTTTATTTATACAATAAGTACCCGTAGTTTAGTTGGATAGAATGCAAGGCTACGAACCTTGAGATCGGGGGTTCAAATCCCTCCGGGTACACCAAATAACTAAAACCCAGAAAGCTTGATATGTAAGCATTTCTGGGTTTTTATTTTTCAAAAGTAATGCAATAGCAATGCAGTAATCTTTATTTATGATATTTTAGCAACTTGGTCTTTTACAAATTCTAGAGAAGTTTCAATGTAAACTTCTTCTGTAATATCACTACCTTCAACGTGTCCTGCTAAATATTGTATGGCTGATAAATCTATACCTATTTCTTTCCAATGAGTTAGTGCAGTATGTCTTAGCCTGTGCGTACTTAGTTCTAAACTACATATTTTATATTTTGCATTTAATCGTTTTATCCACGAATTGACCTCACTTGGTGTTATAAATGTATTTTTCTCATAGTCCCAGAATAATAAGTTATACATATTTATAATCTTTTTGTTGCATTGTTCTTCTATTATCCCTACTAATTCACTAAATAAGTTATTATCTAATGGCAAATATCTTTGTCCTTCGTCTATTTGCGTTTTTTTATTATAAGTCTTTGTATGTTCTCCTAATATAACGTGATAATTTTCGTCCTGTGTTAGAGTATTATGTATGTTAAATTCCTGTGTCTCTTTGATATAATCTTTTTTTGAACGTGCTAATACTTCTCCTATTCGCATACCAGAAATAATTTGCATCTTAACTATGTTTCTGTATGGATGATTTCTTTCTTCATTATCTAAGATGCTATTTAGCTTTTCAATTTCTGTTCTAGTTAATGGCTTTACCTTCTTTGTTTTTTGCTCAGATATAGGTTTCTTTAAGTTCTCGTCCTGCATCAAATTATATATTAGTATTTTTCTAGAAGGAGAACAAGCTATACTGAATGTTTTTTCTAATAATCTCCATATTTTATCAATAACACTGTTAGCATATTTTTTTATTTCCTTTTTTGCATCTTCTAAATGTTTTATAGTTACATTCTGTATAGGAATATTACAAAACTTAGGACAAGTTTTTTTAATTTGTTCTAATGTTTCTAATTCTCTCTTATAACTTCTACCACTTGTTGTTCCGTCTGTATGTTTATTTTCAATATATTGTTTAGCAATACTAACTATTGTTTCACTACTTTTGCAAATATATGTACCTGTATTTAAATCGTTTTTTATTTTTGTAACTCTAGCATTAAAATCTTTTTTACTTTCTTTTTTCCTTTGTTTCATAGTTTGCCTTTTTCCAAGTGTATCGTAATATTGAAATACCCAACACCCTAAAGTTTCACTATAATATAGTGTTCCTTCTCCATTTCCAACGGATTTTGTTCGTTTATTTTTCCTTTCCATATCATTACTTCTCCATTTCAATTAAAATTACTTGAAATAGATTTGATTATTTATTATAAATGATTTATAATAAATATAACAAATGCTATCATAGTATTTTTGTTTAAATGATAATGTAGTTAGTTTAGCGGCTTACACATTATCATTTTTTTGATTAAATATTATTGTACTGTCATAAAATCCTATTTTATATGCTTCTTCTAATTGGAACATATATACGTCATATTCCGCTTCTTTATACTGTTCTGTTAACTTTTCATTATTTAATAGCTTTTCAATTTTACTAAATAAATCATAATAATTTTTAAGTAAGTTATTATATTCTTTTGTGTTTACTAGATTTGCATAGCTTTCTTGTATTCGTTCTTCTACGAAATTGTTTATATTTGCTTGTAATTTATTGTCTTTTCCCATTTTACTCTCTCCTTTCTTTTTCATTTCTATATAATAATTTTACACTAATTAGTTTTAACTGTCAATACTTTTTGTAATATTTCTACACTTTTAAGTGTATTTTATATATTATAAGTTGACAAACTACATTAATGCATGTATACTATATTTAATAATATAAAATTTTTAAAAGGAGATTTTTAAAATGTCAATGTCTAAAAAAATTAAACAATTATTAATTGAGAAAGATACAACAATTACAAAGCTAGCTACATTATTAGGAACTAAGCCTCAAAATTTAACAAATAAACTTTCAAGAGATAATTTTACTGAAAAGGATTTGCAAGAAATTGCGAAAGTCTTAGACTGTAAATATGAAGCTAAGTTCATAGTAACAGATGAGAATGGTAATCCAATTAAAGAGATATAATGTATATCCCTTTAGTTGGAAAAATAATTATTCTTCTTTCTTGTTTGTTCTTCTTTTTGATAAATAGTTTTTAAAGGCTGAGTATTCAACTTGATATTCTTTGCCTTTTTTAATTGTTGGAAATTCGGCATCTTGCGTAAAAATATCTCTAACAATTTTTGTGCACCATCCTGTCAATTCAGCAACGTCATTTATATTAAGTAGTATTAATTCATTTTCTACTACTGCTTTTTGTTTTTCTGTCATAATTGGCCTCCTTATTTTATATTTAAGCCAATTAAACCATTAATTACATATATTATTCCATTTACTGTTTTCAATTATTTTTCTATATTGGTGTAAAAGGTATAATTGGTATATTTATTTAAAAACTAATGGATTTAATACTATTATAGTATCTGGTTTTCTCCCACTTCCATTATAATTAGGTTCTATTTCTTTTATATAACCTAAGCTTTTAAGTAAATTTAAAGGTTCTTCAATATCAGTAATATTTTTAATCTCACTTCCCCTAACACTCCTAAATAAGTCATGTCTTTTAATTTGCCCTTTAATTTTTTTCCTTTGTAAAATTTTTATAATCCTTTTGGATTTTATTGCCTCTAAATTACTTCCAACAATAGAATTTATATTCATGGTTTGTTGTAAATAATATGTTCCAATTTGTATAGCATTTTCCATTGTTTGAGCACTTATTACAGTATTTTCGATGTTGTCTATATTTTCTGCTATGTGTAAATTTCCTGCTATTCTTAAAACTAGTCCGTGGAATTTTCCAGCCCAGTCAGAAATTTCATACAACTCATTGTCTAACTTTCTCTCAATCATATTTCCAAACTCTATATTGATTTTGTAAGCTTCTGGAGATAACGTTAGTATTTTATTAGTTTTTGTTTCTAATAATTTTCTTACTAATAAATTATATGCATATGTAGTTTCCTTTTTTGCTGAAACGCTTTCTACATTTCTTGTACCTATTTTAGATTTAGGATAACAGTATATAAATCTTGCACATAATCCTTTTTCTTTAAACTCTATGTTATTAAACATTCTTTCTAAAACTACTGGTTGTGCAAAAATTAAAACTGTTAATGATGGATTATTTATTACTATCATTTCTCCATCATTGCCTTTTCTATTAACCCTCAAATTATCGTGAGAATAAGCTTTAAGCAATGTTTCAATATTTGGAATGTTATTATTATATCTTCCATTTAAAGTAGCAAATATTCCGTCCCTCTGATGAAAATATAGAAAGTTTACCTTCATTGTCTTTCATAGTATTAACTATTGCTTCAGGAGTTATATCGTCTGCTATTAATTGAACTTTTTTAATTTCCTGAAAATTTAACAATTCTAATTCAGATTTTTCTAAATCTTTCAATAAATCTTCTTTACTAATCCCTTTTGCATTTTTTTTTAATTTTACTTTTATACTTGATATTCTATCTTGTATAATATCTTTCTGATTTTTACTTGAAATAATAAGTGGTTTCAATTTTGCATTTATTACATCTTCATAATCATATAAAGGCTTTGTAATCTTATTATAGAGTGGGCTTTTTCTTTCTGCTGGTGGTGCTATTACTAATATGTATAAGTTTATTGGTTCTATCCAGCCAGCTTTACCCTCTACATTATATTTTTTCTGATTACATACACTTAGTATTCCTAATATTGCACTTGCTACCATATCTACACTTACTTGTAACTCTTCTGCTAATTCTAATGTATAATTTCTAAGTGTAGTTGGAAAACATTCTATTGGAAATGTCATTAATTCTTTTTCTTCCAAATCTTTTGGAAGTTGCCATTCTATGTTGGCTTCATCTTTTTTTTCTTTCATTTTTTACCTCCTTTTTTATTTTTGGCTTTTACATTTTTTCGAAAAAATATTTTTTAGCTTGACTTAATTATACTCAAAATATAAAATAGTTACATACTATTTTTTTAGTGTAAGCGTATCTTTTTTAAAAGGAGGAATTTTTTTTGGAGAACCCACATAAAAAGAAAAATTGGAACCAAAAATATTTATCTAATATGAAGTATAAGTCTTTTAAGCGAAAACATTATTATATTTCAAAGTTAAATGGAGAAGAAACATATATTATAGGTTATAATTACGACAAAAAAGAAGGATTTATGCTTAATACAAATGAAGTTGAAAATAGGAGTAAGTTTTCAAATGAAAATATCTCTGATATTATAAAATCTGTCTTTGAAAGGGATTTTATGACTTATGAAAAGGATATTATGTATAAAGGTTGGAGCATATTAGATAGTTTACTTAGTTTAAGACAAAGATTAGACTATCCTTATGATATTAACGAAAATACTATAAGTGACAAAGAATTAATTGAATTAGAAGAAAATTTATCTAATAATAATAGAAAAGAAATTATAAAATGGCTAAAGATTTATGGAATGCCATTTCTTGGAGATAAATACATTGATAATCATATGATTATAGGCATACCACCTTTTAGTTATGGATTTAAAAATGATATTTACACATGTTATAAAAATAAAGCGTGTGTGTGTAGATTAGGGAGTTTTCTTATTTCGCTTAATATTATTTTTCATACTTTTATTTTATTTTTAAGTTATGCAGATAAAATGGAAGTTTTAGAAGAATTATATTTTGATGAAAATAACTATGATGAAGTAGATAGAAGTTCTTATATAAGGAGAGCCCTTTCAAGTATAAGCGATAAAGCTATTATTAATTTGGATAATATATTGAAGCAAAATCAATTATCTCGTTTTGAAGGTTGTATGGAAACAATAATATCATTAGCAATGTATCAATTAGCCATAATTGCATCATCTTATAAAATACAGACAGCTAAAAAATGTAATTTTAAAGATTGTAAAAATATTTTTATTCCAACTAGAAGAACAAGAGATTATTGTATGCATTGCTCAAGGCAAAAGCAATATAAGAAAGAACATAATTGTAAATAAACAAAAAAAGTTATAGTCAAATAGTGATTATAACCTTTTTTTATAATGTCTGTACTTCCCTTTTTTATAATGTCCATATTCTATGCAAAATACTTCTTTTTTTATGATGTCCGGAAATTACTAATTATTTTTTATATTACTTTAATAATATATCTTTTTTACGATGTTCGGATTTATAATGTAAGTATATTATATTTTTCATAAATAGTATTTTTATTAAAATTTTTAATTTAGTTTTTTTAATGAAATTGCAGCATTGATAACTAAACTTATACATTCATCTGATTTTAATGTTATAGTTTCCTTTGAACCTATTTCTGAAAGCTGAACTGTAGATACTGTTTCTGTTTCATCGTGTCCAAATGAATTTTTATAAACTTTTGATTTTTCAATAAAAAACATAGAATTTTTTACTAATGCAGATACTTCATATTCTCCCGCTGGAATAACATATTTAATATATTGTGCTCCATCAAAAGTTACATATTTACCATATTCTCCAAGCTCATTATATTTTAGAGTTATATCTGCACTATTAGAATTTTCAATTTTTATATTATCATTTGTATAAATATCTTTTGTTCCATCGCTTATAGATGTAATTTGTCCATCTTCATATGCATATACATAGTAGAATATATTTTCATTTTCCTTATAAAGTATTTTATACCTTGGACCATTGCTCCATTCTTTATCTTTACCTATTTTAACGATTTTAGAAGTATCCATATTTAATGTTTGAAAAACTACAGTTATATTACTTTTAAGTGGTTCCTCTTTAAAATTAGACCATTTTTTCATAGGACTATTCATAATTGCACTTATAGTAACAAAAATAAATAAAATCACAATTACACCCAATATTGCTTTAACAGTTTTCATAGTATTCTCCTCCTTTTATTTTTTATAATAGTAGAATAACATATAAAAGATTACTTTGCAATACTTTTGTTGCACATTTGTATTACATACAATATATAAAAAAATATTTATAATTGTAATACGAGGTGATTATATGAAGAAATTTAAAATTCCGTCAGTTCCACCAACAACAAATAAATCTATACGTTTTCCAAATGATATTATAGAAAATGTAGAAAAAGCAATAAAGGGAACAAGTTGTACTTTTACAGCTTTTGTTGTAGAAGCGGTTAAAATAGCATTAGAAAATTTAGAAGAAGACAAGTAATTATATATAATTAATAAATTATCTAAAAAGAAGCGGGCTGGATTTTCTCTATTCCGCTTCTTTTATTATGAATTTCCCTTATCGTATGTCTTTTGATTTCTAAACTTTTTAATCTTTATTTGATATTTATTATTGAATACTTTCTATCTAATATGTTAGGAAAAGATTTATACTTTAATAATTCTACTAATTTTTCAGCATGATGAATAAGTGCTTCTCCTGGAAAATATGCCCAAAAATCCGTTGTATTATTTGACGCTTCTTTTACAAAATCATTACAAGTAATTTCATTAGATATATTTTTTGACATATAAAATTCTTCTGAATAATTTATTATAATAAAACTTATTAATTGTAACTTCTCATCAATAGTTAATCTGTTAAATTGTTTTTCAAATTTATAATAATTCCTATCATCTTTGTGATAAAACATATATATTATACTGCTATCTTTTAAAGGAAATACACATATGTTAATATATTTCATTTTAATATCAGAGTTATTATTATATATATCATTTATAATATTCCCATCTAAATCTCCATATAAACATATATGTCCTTGAAAAGCTATAGGAACAATATAATCTAATTTTTTAGAGAATATCAATCTATAACCACTTTTTAGATTTTTGTCTATTATTTTTTTTGCTCTTTTATATTCCCACTTTTCTTCTTCTAAATCTATATAATTTATTTCATTTTTATAATTGAAAGCTTCCGAATTGCATGGGGAAATCTCCTTCATTTTATTATATAGTTGAATTTCAAATAATCTTTTATCCCAAGTTACAAGAATATTTTTTAAAGTAATTTCAGCCAACATTTTATTTGTAGGATATTCTGTTAGATTAATTTCATCTTCATAATCTTTAAAAATTAAATTGTCACATTCATTACATATTATATGAAATGTTCCTGCTTCCATAATTCCTTCTTCTTCTTTAATTGCTGGTAATTCAAAAAAGTAATTTGATGTATATACTAAACCTTGTTTTTCAATATTTTTTAAAATAAATTTAGGAATAGAGTGAGAATTGCAAAAACTTGAAACTTTTTTATTACAGCAAACACAATTTTCGAGTTTAGCATTCTTTCTACATTCTTTTGAAATAGATGAAATTTTTTGATTTAATTTTATTAATTCTTTATTCATATGGCACTCCTTAAAATAATCTACCAAATTATACCAAAATATAACTAATTTTTCAAGCCTCTTTTATAATCCCTTTTTATAATAATATCTCATAGAGCCCTTCATCCAAGCACCGTATAGCATATTTCATATATAGGGGCAGGTAGGGTATAAAAATAATGCAATAAGTATGCAATAAGTATGCAATAAGTAATGCAATACAAATATATAATTAATATATAATATAAAATTATTGAATGTATAATGAAGGCATAGTATGAATTTTATATATAATATAAAGGTAGTATATATATATTAAAAATATACTGAATATATAGTAAAATTAGCCTTTTTGGTCGGGTACACCATTTCAGGTTTTTAAGCACTTACTTGTTAAGGTGCTTTTATTTTTTTCTAATATAATTAACATCAAATTTTAAAAGTTTTAGATAATACAAATATAAGAAATATTTAACTACTTTATTTAGTAAAGTAGTTTTTTTATGCCATAAAATAAAATTTATAAAAAATAATAAGTAAAAAAATGTATTATTAAGTTGATTTTTCACAGGGCTTCTATTATACTTATAATAGAAAATATTAAAAAAAATTATCTATTAAGGGGAGAAATTTAAAATGGAAGAAACAAATGTAATATTCGAAGTAACAAAAGTAGGATTTGCCGTAAATACTAAATGGAGTGTATTCGTTGATAATGAATATATTGGTAAAATTGACTTCAAAAATAATTTGGCAAAGAAATTGTCTAAAGGTGTACATACTGTACAATATAAAGTAGGAGTACAAAAAACTAAAATTTTAAATATTAATGTTGCCGACGAAGAAATAGTTGTTGAATGCATATGGGATGGAACTGTAAGGAATTTTCATGTTGTTGGAGGAGAAAGTAATAATAATGAAAACGATATATCAGAAAATAATGAAACAAAAAATAACAATAAAGACTATACATTTTGCAGTAATTGTGGCAAAGAAATAAAAAAAGGAAGTGCTTTTTGTTCTTATTGTGGCAATAAAATAGAACAAGAAACTATAAATAAAGAAAATAATACTCCTTCACAAAATAATACAAATAATATGGTTCCAAAAGATAGAAATGCACTTATTATTATATTTGTAATAATTTGTTTGATAGTAGGTTTTATATTTTTCAAAAATATAGGAGTAATTGGAGACAATAATAGTAATAATAGCAAAACTACTTCAATAGAAAATGATGCAAAGTCAGCAGCTTTACAAGTTATTACAGTTGAAAACAAATATTATTTAAATTCTTCTTATTCAATAGGAAAAATAACAAGCAAAAATGCTGTTTTAGATAGTAAATCAGGAGAATGGTATTTATTTAAATGTACTTACAGTTATAACCCTTTAAATAGAGCAGGTAGTACAATGTTAGATAGAGAAGACAACGGACAAGTATATGTTGGAATAAAAATGAAAGAAAATGATATGTTCAATTACAAATTTGGAAGAACATTAGAAGATTTAAAGTCAAAATTAAATTAAGATAATATAAAAATAATAGTAAAGGGAGAATTTGAAGATTCTCCCTTTTACTATTATTTTAACCTATTTATTTCCTCTTGAACTTTATTAATTTCTTTATTAAGGCGTTTTATATAATCATTATGATTTTCTATTGCTGTTGATTTTTGATTTTCAAAGCTTCTTAAATCACTAGTATTATATGATATTTGATTACTAATTTCAGTATGATGATTTGATATCCTTCCTTCTTTAAGAATAGGAACATCAATAAAGTCACCTTGATATCCACTTTCATTTTTTTGTAATGCAATTTTTAAGTCACTTATAATTGCCTTATATTTGTTTATTTCTTTATCAATTTCAATTAAGTATTCGTTATGATTTACTTCTGCTGCTTTCTTTTCTTCTTCATAATATTGTATAAATGAGTTTAGTCTTGCTATTTCTTCAGAATTATCTTTTGAATATGAATTATCATTATTGCTTAAAGAATTATTATTGTTTACTGTATTATCTGAAGAATAACTACTATTATTTATATTTGAGGAAGGATTATCAGTATTTAGTAAGATATTTGATTTACTATTTGAAGAGAGATTCTCGTTTGAATTAGTTATATCATTAAGAATATTACTTGTAGAATTAATCTCTGGATTTACAGTATTAATATTTTTATTATAATTATATCTAAAACCTTCCCACTTACTAGAATTAATTGTTTCTTCTAAGCTTAAAGTACAATTTTGAATTGCATTAGTAAAACGATTATAAATATAATATTCAACTTTATCAGTATATATATATTCTGGCCCATATAAATTAGTAAGCCTATTTCTTGTATCCCTATCTAGTATATAAGTTTGTCCTTCTGGAATACCAGCTTCTAACCAATTATAAATTCTATTAGGATTCTTTTCTTGTACTATTATAAAAGTAACATTATATGAATTATCTTCAAATTTTATATCATATAATTTCTGGTTTTCAGACAATTCATTTTCTATTTGCTTAAATATCTGTTCCTTTTCATAATTTTCCTTGCCACCATATAATTTATATATTTCTTCCGTTTGCTTGTCTAAATCTGATTTGAATTTGTTTACCTTATTATTATTTGAAATAGCAGTTATTATACCTATTATAATAATACAAAAAATTAATAATAACACTATTATAATCCAAAGTTTCTTTTTATTTTCTAGTTTAATATCATCTTTTTTCATGCCGATTTCCCCCATCATTCACTTATATATATTATTTATAATATAATTATCAAGTATTTTACTTTGCTTAACTATTTTCTCAAAAGTTGCATCTTCTATTATTAACTTTTCTAATTGTTGTTTAGATTATAGTATAAAACTTAAATGGCGTCAAAGATATTTTATAAAAATTATATACGTCATATAAAAAAATTGTTATAATTTAAGAATATACAACGAATTTACCAAAAATTCGCGGAAAAAACATATTCTATATAGAAATAATAAATTTAATGGGGGTGAATAATTAGGAGGTTAATATGAAATATAAAGATGGATTTATTGGAATTATTATTAAAATTTTAATAGGATTAGGAGTAGTAATAGGTTTGTTTTACTTAGCTTTAGCGCTTACAAAATAGTTAAAATATAAATAAAAAACTAGTTTCGACACAAGGGCGATTGCTAATCGTTCGTACAGTTTAATTTAAAATAAAATATAATTATGAAGTGAACCCAAATTATTAAACTTTTTATCTAATAATTTAGGTTCATTTTATATTTAAATATTCGAATATTGGATATTTTATTTAAGCCTTAATTTGCTTGTGTAGGTTTACTCTCTACTGGTTTTTCACCATCTTCTGGAGTCTGGCTAGGTTTATTTTCTGGCTTTTCAGTAGGTTTTTCTTCAGGTTTTGTTTCAGGTTTCTCTGTAGGAGTCTCGCTAGGTTTTTGTACAGGTTTTTCTATTGGTGCTTGAACTTTAGTTCCTACAGCAACAACCCTATTATGAGGGTTATATGTATCATTAGAAAGTAACTTTTTAGAAACTACCCCACCATTTTGTTTTAAAATTCTATAACATACTGACTTACAACCATTTGAGCCACTTTCAATTACTTTTGTTTGACCCACATTAAGGTTAGCATCATTTTGATTAATTGTTTTATATTGTATATAACCTGTTATATAAGACTGAATTTCAACTTCATATTCATTTTCTTCTTTTACTCCAAATATTTTAGTAGTAATAGTTCCACCAGAAACTGTACTAATGATTTTTATTGGATATTTTCTACTGTTTTTAAATTTAAAATCAGGCCCTCCCCAAGAAACAGTCGCATCACGTCCTGCAGGTACATATCCAGGGTTAAATCCATGATTATATCTTTCAACTATTTCTAAGTTTGAAAGAAGAACAGAATTATATAATGTAGAAGAAACTTGGCAAATTCCTCCACCAATGCCAGTTGTCACTTGGCCACCCGCATATACGGCTGCACTTTTAAATCCAGCAGCAGCAGTTCTTTGACCAACAGTTGTATTGTAAGAAAAAGTATCACCAGGCATTAAAACAGTACCATTTATCTTGTTAGAGGAAAGTTTTATATTTGTTGTTCTATTAACATTTCTTGCACTAAAATTAGTAGAGTATGTTGCTAACAAATTGGGAAAAGCTTCTGAACCTATATTATTAATAGTAATAGAAGGGACCGTTATTTTTAAAGGAATTATATAACTTTCTTTATCTTCTAATATAAGTGCTTTTGCCTCATCCATGCTTATTCCAAAATCTACACCATTAACGTGAGGAATTACTGTAAAGGGTTCCTTAGTGTAAGTAGCATCTTTAGGCTCTGTATGTATTTTAGTATAAATAGAATCTAAGTCTATATCTCTAGCTGTACAATTAGTAATAGGAATTTCTATATTTTCATTTTCAGCAGTAAAATTATTAATATTAGAAATTACCTTTAATTTTAAAGCTTCAGGTTCTATTACTATTCCATCAATACCTTTTGTTATAACTAAATTAGAACCATCTATATAATAATTAGGCTCAATAAGTCTATCTGGTAAATTAGCTCCAATTTCTGTAATTAAAGTGTCAATAGTTTCCTCATTATAAGAAAAACTAGGACATATATTTAATTTGAAAATATAAGATGATAAAATTTTAAAATTATTTTTAAAAATATTATCTTCTCTACCTATATTATAAGCAGTATTTATACTAGCTTCAATATCAAAACTAGCTCCTAATTGTTCAGGAATTATGGTAGTTACTGAATCATTGTGTATTAGTTCAAAAGGTGTTGTTAATTTTTTCTTTACAACATTTGAAAGCTTTTCAAGTGCTTCCTCTTTAGTAAGGCCAGAAACGTCAATACCTTTTATAGATATACCATAAATTATTTTATTATTATTTAAGTTTGCTATTGCAAAAATAGTTGAAAATAATAAAAGTATAATAATACCAACTATAACTAAAGGTATTATAAGTTTTTTATTATAATCTTTTTTTTCTTTTATAATTTTTTCTGTAGTTTCTTCCTTAATTTGTAATTCTTTTTCTTCTGAAACTTCTTCTAATGTAATTTGGTCTTGCTCTTTAATATTACTTACTGAATCAGCTGCTATATCTTCTTTCTCAATTACTGTAGTTAAAACTTCTTCTGTTTTATTTTCTTTTTCAATTTCTTCTTCAGAAATTTCATTTACTTTTAAACCCTCTTTTACTTCTGACATAATTCTACCTCATTTATTAAATTTCTACAAATAAATTAAACAACAAAATAATAAATTTGTAAATACTATTTAAATTAATTATATTAAAAAATAATATAATTATTAAAAAAAGGAAATAATAAAAAAAAGTAGAAAAAATATATAGAGGATATTACAAAAGAAAGGAAGGAAAATAAGATGACAGAAACAGAAAAACTAAAAGATAGTTTATTTAGAAAAATAAAAACAGGCTGGGAAGGAATAGAAGAAGGAATAAAAGAGAATATATTTAAATTTTGTGATGGATATATTGAATTTTTAAACAAATCAAAAACAGAAAGAGAAATTATTAAAAGTGTAAAGGAAATAGCGGAAAGTAATGGCTTTAAAAATATTCGTGAATTTCAAAGCTTAAAATCAGGAGATAAAGTTTATTATATAAATAGAGATAAAAGTATGTATCTTGCAATAATAGGTGAAGAAGCTATAGAAAACGGAATAAATATAATAGGAGCACATGCAGATTCACCAAGGTTAGACTTAAAACCAAATCCATTATACGAAGATTCTGGTTTAGCATTCTTAAAAACACACTATTATGGAGGTATAAAAAAATATCAATGGACAACAATTCCGCTTAGTATACATGGAGTAATAGTAAAAGCAAATGGAGAAAAAGTAGAAATAAATATTGGAGAAGATGAAAATGACCCAATATTTACAATAACAGACCTTTTACCACATTTAGCTTCAGAACAAATGGAAAGAAAGCTAAAAGAAGGAATAAAAGGAGAAGAGTTAAATTTACTTGTAGGAAGTATTCCATATAATGGTGAAAATGTGTCAGAAGCAGTTAAATTAAATATATTAAAAATATTAAATGATAAATATGGAATAACAGAAGTAGACTTTGTAAGCTCAGAAATAGAATTAGTGCCAGCATTTAACAGTAAAACAATGGGATTAGATAGAAGTATGGTAGCAGGGTATGGCCAAGATGATAAGGTTTGTGTGTATACATCAGTAAAAGCATTAATAGAAATACAAAAACCTAGAACAACAGCTGTATGTATTATATCAGATAAAGAAGAAATAGGTAGCATGGGAAATACAGGAATGGAATCTCATGTATTTGATACATTTATATCAGAAATATTAAACAGATTAGGAATAAATAAACCTAACTTATTAGATAAAGTTTTTATAAATTCAAAAATGCTATCAGCAGATGTAGATGCAGCATATGACCCAACATTTGCTTCAGCATATGAAAAAAATAATGCAGGGTATATAGGAAGAGGATTAGGACTTAATAAATATACAGGAGCAAGAGGAAAATCAGGAGCATCAGATGCTAATGCGGAATTTGTAGCACAAGTAAGAGGAATATTTGAAGAAAACAATGTAAAATATGAATTTGCTGAGTTAGGAAGAATAGATATTGGCGGAGGAGGAACTATAGCCTATATATTAGCAAATAAAGGTGTAGATGTAATAGATTGTGGTGTACCAGTACTTTCAATGCATGCACCATATGAAGTAACAAGTAAATTTGATATTTATGAAGCATATAAAGGTTATAAAGCATTTTTGGAAAATTAAAAAAGTATGAAAATTCAAATTAAAATTATAGGAGCTTAATCGGTTAGGAATACCTAAAAGAATTTACCGAATTAAGCTCTTTTTTATTGAATAGAAAAAATCATTATTTAATTTTTACTGTAAGGACACGGGGCACCGTGCCTTATGTTATAGTAAAATATTTTAATTTAAGATAAAGTTTCTTAACGTAATCGACAGTATTTTACACTTTATGTCAACGTAAAATGGTATAATATATAAAAGGACAAAATAGTATAATAAAAACGTTAAGGCTATTTTAGTAAGGCATATATCTAATAATTATGGATGTGTGGTGATTAAAATGAAAAGGGAGTTAAATAATGAAATAAGAAAATTACAAAATAAATTAAATAATGGAATAATACAAAACAAACTAAATAATAAACAAATAATAGAACTAAGTAATGAAATAGATAAATTAATAAATCATTACTATCTATTATCAATGCAATCAAGAGAATTTCCAATGAATAGTAAAATGAAAGCATTTTATGATGCAAGTTATAAAGAATTAATAAAAATGACAATAAAAAATGGTAAATTTCCTGAACTAGAAGAATGGAACAAATATGCAAAGGAAAATTATTTATTATCAACAGAATCTATGAAATATATAACTAAAGTTGAGTGGAAATATATAAGGTTAAGAGTTAATAAAGAAATAAATAGTAAAAAATAAAATATAAAAACCGCCATAAGTATTGAAATGGCGGTTTTTACTTGGTGATCCAGGAGGGATTCGAACCCCCGACCCACGGATTAGAAAACATATAAGCTAATTTGTTAAGATGACTGATATTAGCTAGCCTTAAGGTTTATAATTTTTCTTTTGACCCCGCTTTGACCCCGTAAATTTTTTGACTTTATTTTTAGAATTTATAAATTCATTTAATTTGTTTCTAGCATTTTCTTTATCTTGTTTATCTAAGTGTGTATATATATTTAAAAGAATTTTAATATCTTGATGTCCCATTAATTCTTGTGCATCTTTTAGAGGAACATTAGCTTTATATAGAATACAAGCAAAAGTATGTCTTAATGGATGATATGAAAAATGTATTTTATTTTCATCTGTAAGTATAAAATTTTTATTAAGTTCTTTTTGTTGTTTTTCATATTCTTTATTTACGGCTAGTAAAAAACTTTCTAATGTTCTTTTTAACGAACTTTCACTTCTAATTTGTCCATCTTTTTTAGGAAATACCAGTTCATTATCACTATGAGCTTTACTTTTTAGTTCACTAAGAAGCGGATATATATTATTTAGGATAGGAACTGTTCTAGTACGTTTATTTTTTGTAGTTTTAATTTTTTTTACTTTACTTTTTTCAAAGTAAACAGCCTTGTTTATACTAATAAAATGATTTTTTAAGTCAATGTCTTTAAAAGTTAATGGGACAATTTCTTCTCTACGCATACCAGTATATATAATAGTCATAATAAAAGTTCCATACTTGTGATTTCTTGCAACCTTTTCCACAAGTTGTAGTTCTTCTGTGGAAAGAGGATGTTTTTCTTCTATTACTCTCTTATTTAATTTTATATCTTCAGCAACATTTTTAGAAATATAATCGTTTTTTACAGCTTTTTTTAATATTTGTTTTATTGTCAAGAGAGTCATTTCAGTTCTTCTACCAATACCTCTATTTTGCATTTTTTCAAGTAAAGATGATATATTATTTTCCTTAATATTTTTTAACTTTAAATGACCAATTTCAGGATTTATATAAAGTCTTATGCAATCTTCATACATTTTTTTAGTATTATCTTCTACATTGCATTTATATGTTTTTAACCAAATATCAGACCATTCAGCTAATGTTAGTCCTTCATCTCTTATTACAATCCCTTTATTATATAAAACTCTTAATTCTGATAAGTTATTTTCTAGTTCTGGAATAGTATGACCATAAGCATATTTTCTAATTTCTTTACCTTCTTTAGTTTTACCAACTACAACAGAGCCTCTATATCTTCCATCAGCTCTTTTTTTATATTTGGTTTTTGGCATAAAAAATCTCCTTTCATAACTTGAAAAGAGTAATTATTTGTTGTATACTAGATATACAAATAGATTACTTTTTCCAAGAGTAATAGTATTTATTAGATAATGTAAAACTTTGGCGAGGGATACATTATCTATTTTTTTATTTAAAACTACTTCTATTTCTAACTTCTTTTACAACTCCAATTATCTTTACTGGAGTATTCTTCATCTCTTCAAAATTAAATTCTTTAGGTGGTACATAAGGATTTAGAGCTACTAATTTAATACCTTGCTCAGTCTTATATACATTTTTAACAGTAGCTTCATCGCCATTTATTAAAATAATACAAGTTTGCCCATTTTCAAAGTCATCTTGTTTATGAACAATAATAATATCTCCTTCTCCCATTAAAGGATACATACTATCTCCTGTTACTTTTAATGCATAACAATTTTCAATATCTGATAAAGGATTATCTATTGATATATGACCAATAATATTTTCAAAAGATAAATAATCATAACCACCTTTAACAATTCCTAAAAGAGGGAATGCTTGTTTATTGTCTATTTTAAGATTTCTATTTTTTGAACTATCTTCTATTAAATCTGATTTTTCTATTCTAAAATAATTAGCTAACATTTCTATCTTATCTATTCTAGGATATATATTACCATTATACCAATCTGTAAATGTAGTATATTTAAAATTTAAATCTTTACATATATCATTTCTTGTTTTTTTATTAATTGTCATATAATATTTTAAATTTTTTGAAAAAATTTCTTTATTTCCTAAATCGCTCATATTTGCCTCCTAGTAGTATTATACGACTTATTCGTAAAAAAATCAATATAAAAATAAAAAAATTACGAAAAAAATATAAAAAAGTATTGACATTACGAAAATATCGTAGTATTATAATTTCAGAAATTAATCAAGGAGGTGTAAAATGAAATTTACATTAAAAGCTTTAAGAATTAATAAAGGATTAAGTCAAGATGAAGCATCAAGACTTATTGGAGTGAGCACAGATACTTTAAGTAATTATGAAAGAGGGATTACATATCCAGACGTTCCAATAATAAAAAATATAGAAGAAGTCTATGGGATAGAATATAAAGATATTATTTTTTTACCATGATATTACGAAAATATCGTAATAAATTAATTTAATAAAAACACTTGACAAATAAAAACTACGTTTTTATAAAAACAAAAAAAATAAGTATAAGATATTAAAAAATGACAATGATGACAATTTTGACAAGGAAGGAGGAAAGAATGGCAACAAATATTTTATCAAGAAAACATACTAGATATATTACAGTAAAACAGTTTAAAGAAAAATACAATATAAGTCATGGACATGCTACTAATATTATTCATTCAGAAGGTTTTCCAATGAAATATATTGGAAAAACAATACGAATAGATGAAGAAGGAGCAGAAGAATTTATACAAAAAATGTATAACCAGTAAAGGAGGGAACACAAATGACTAAAAAAGAGAGACAAGCACACAGAAAAGGTGCAATAGAAATGCTATTAAGCATAACAGCAATGAGCGTATGGGTAGTAATGTTTATTACTTATGGATATATAAAATTTATGTAGAAAGGAGAGTGAAAATATGTGGAATAAAGAAAAACAAAGTTTATTACAAGCTAGAACAAAACGTTTAAGAATAGCAGAAAACAAAGTAGAAGAATTAACACAAGAAAACAAAGCACTTTATGAAGAAAACAGAGACTTAAGATTTGAAAATGAAGAACAGCGATACATTATAAATGAAATAATTAACTTAGCAACAAGCAATACATACAACAATGAAAAAGTAATTTTAAACAAAATAAAAGAGCTAGCTTACGACTCGCAATCAGAAAACTAGCTAGATTTAGTACATAAAAATATACTCTTGTACTTATTATAGCACGAGATGGAAAGGAAAGTCAAATGGACGTAACAGATAATTATAACGAATATTGTTATAACAATTATTATAGTAAATCAACTAACTGGGATAGCTATTATGAGCATCTGGCAGAAGTTGAAGATAGAATGTGGGAGGATAACTTAGATGAGTAATCAAGATTTAATAGAAGTAAATACAAATGAATTAGATACAGAAATAAGTATGCTTAGTAATGATAATTTACTAGCAATGGCAGAGCAAGCAGAAAGAAGAATAGATGCAATTAATAGAATTATGAGTGCATCATTAAAAATAACAAATGAAAAAGATTGGATATTAATAGCAGGAACACCTTATTTACAAGAAAGTGGAGCAACTAAAGTAGCAAGATTATTTGGAATAGGTTGGAGTATTGAAAATCCAACACTAGAAACTGAAAGTGATGGACACTTTACTTATACATATAAAGGAAAATTCTTCATGGGTGGTACAAGTATAGAGGCAACAGGAAGTAGAAGTAGTAAAGACGAGTTCTTTACTGGCAAAACAAATCCTAAGGCACCACAAGACATTGATAAAAGAGATGTTAAAATGTCAGCTTATACAAATTGTATTAATAATGGTATTAAAAGAATATTACCAGGATTAAGAAATTTAACAGCAGAAGATATGAAAAATGCAGGATTAGATTGCAATAAAATGCAAGGATATGGATTTAAAGGTAATAGTAAAAATGCATCTACAACAGTAAATGGAGATTTTAAATGTGAACATTGTAAAGGAGATATATCTTCAAAAGTAGCAAGTTATAGTAAATCTCAATATGGAAAAGAACTATGTATGAAATGTCAAGAACTTGCAAAGAAAGGGGAACTAAATGGAAATACAGGAAATGAACAGCAAAATCAAGGAGAACAAACAAAGCAAAATTAAGTTATATCCTTGTAATAATTTAAGAGCATCAAATGTAGGACATCCTTGTGAAAGATATTTATATTTATCAATTAAAAATTGGGAAGATAAAAAATTGCATAACGAAACAACACAATGTATTTTTGATTTAGGAAATAAGATAGAGGAATATGTAATACAAACATTAAAAGATGCAGGATTTGAAGTAATAACACCTACAGTTAGAGCTTGGAAAGTAGAAAAGCCACTTATAACTGGAAGAGAAGATTTAAGAATTAAATTAGAAGATGGACAATTTTATCCAGTAGAAGTAAAAGGATTAAGCCCTCAAGAATGGGATAAGTTAAATTCAGTACAAGATTTTTTAAATAGTAAAAAATATTATGTAAGAGCTTATCCAGCACAATTATACATTTACATGTATCAGTTTGCAAAAGAAAAAGGTTATTTTGCATTATGCAATAAGCTAACAGGAGAAATAAAACTTATAGAAGTTCCTTTTGATTATGAATATGCAGAAAAAATATTACAAAAAGCAGAAAGAATTTATAAATGTATAGAAAAAGAAGAATTGCCAGCAAGTTGTGAAGATATTAGTGTATGTGAATACTGTGATTTAGCACATGTTTGCACAGCAAATATTAAAAGAATAGAAACAGACATAGATACCACAGGAGAGTTAGACGAATTAGTAGATAAAAAACAAGAACTTTCAAAGTATTATAAAGAATATTCAGAAGTTAATGAGCAAATAAAAAAAGTTGTTGGAGAAAGACCAAAAGTTTTAAGTAATAAATATATTTTTGAAAGAAAAATTATTCATAAAAATGAATATATAGTACAAGCAAGAGATGAAATAAGAATAAATGTAAAGAGGTTATAATATGGAATTTGAAAAATTATATATGTTTAATCCTTTTACAATTCAAAATGCAGATAGTGAAAAGATAGCTGATACATATAGCAAATTACAAAGTGAATTAATAGATAACCCAGACACAGGCTTTCAAATAGCAAAAAACATAGAAATATATGCAAATATGAATTATTTGTTAGGCGAAATGATAGCAAGAATACAGCAACAATACGATACATTGAAAACAGATATTTCAATATCTGAAAATAAGCAAGTATACATGCAAAGAAAACAATGGCAAGAAACACAAAAAGAAAAGCCACCAGCTATGAGTTATTTTGAAGCTATGGCTAAGGAATATGTAAAAGAAGATAGTAAAAAATTAGCAGAATTAGGGGCTAGGCTATTTAGATTTAAAAAGGCATATGAAAGTATAGATAGCAAACAAAATGCCTTAAAAAAGAAAATAGAAGCTATTAGGTATGAATTATGATAGTAAAAGACTTATCAAGTAGTTTTAACCCAGTGCCAAAAATAAAAGCAGAAAAGAAGAAAGAAACAACAAAGATAAAACAGAAAAGCAGTAAATTAGCAAAGTTAGAAAGACAAAGAGATAAAAACTTAACTAAAGAGGGAATATGTGAGTATTGTGGCAATTATAGTAAAAGATTAGACCCTCATGAGGTATTTGGAGGAAGTAACAGACAAAGAAGTATTAAACATAAATTTGTTAAGTTAATATGTCCGAAATGTCATTCTAATGAAAGGATAGTAAATCAATTAAGAATAGATACACAAAAGCAATATGAAAAAACTCATACAAGAGAAGAATTTATAAAAATTATAGGAAAAAGTTATTTATAGAAAGGTGGGAGATTTTTGGAAGATAATACATGGCTAAAATTGTATAGAAAACTTTTGAAGTCTCCCATTTTTGAAAATGAAAAAGCATTGAAAATTTGGATATGGTGTTTGTTAAAAGCAACGCATATTGAACGAGAACAGTTAGTAGGACAACAAATAGTACATTTAGAAAAAGGTCAATTTATATTTGGAAGAAATAAAGCATCTGAAGAATTAAAAATGACAGAAAGTACAATTTATAAATACATAAAACTTTTAGAAAAATTACAGATGATTAGTATAAATAGTAACAACAAATTTTCAATTGTAACTATTGAAAAATGGGAAGATTATCAAGATAAAAAACAAGAAGACAACAACAAAATAACAACAGAAGAACAACAAAGTAACACAAACAAGAATGTAAAGAATATTTATTATTTATTTAATATATATAAGGCGAAAATTTCTGGTCGAAGTTTTGGCGAAAAAATCAAATTAATAAATGAGTGTAAAAATTCAAAAGAATATATGCAGTTAGATTTAGAAGAACAAAATAATTTATTTAATGAATTAATGAAAATTAAGTAGAGGTGATAAACAAATGAATAAAAATATAAAAAGAGTAGTTAAACAAACACTACAAGAAGATACATATGCAAGAGAAGATGACTGTTATTTAATAATGCAAGTATTACAGCAAATGTTACCTTGCAATGAAGGTACAGCATTTTCGAAAGTCTTGCAAGGAATGAAATATAAAGGAATAAGTTTCGAAGCAATTACACGTGCGAGAAGAAAAGTAATAGAAGAAAATCCACAGCTTAAAGTACAAAATGTGGAAAACATTAGAAGAAAAGAAGAAGAAAACTATTTTATTGAATATAGTAGAAACATTCCGAGAATTGATTAGGAGGTAATTATGATAATAGTAAGTCAAGATAAAGATAAAATATTTAATTTTAACAATTTAACACAAATATATATAACTACTGACGAAGATGGAACAGAATACGAAATAAGACGTGAAACTGTAGATAGTTTATATGACACATTAGGAGATTATAAAACAGAAAAAAGAGCAAAAGAAGTATTACAAGAAATTATACAGATGATAGAAAATATAAGTTTAGCAAACTTGATGGACAATCTACAAATAGCTATTCATGATAGTAATTTTCACGGAGCATTAAGAAGTGTCTATTATATGCCAGAGGAATAGCTTATGAAACAATTAGAAGAAATGAAAGGACTTTGTAGATACTGTATAGGAGATTGTGCAAGATTAGAAGATGAAAATTTTGAAGACACATATCGTTGTTCAGGATTTGAGGCAAAAGAAAAGAATTGGTACGAAAGGTACAGAGAGGAATTAAAAAAATGAAATACGAAGATATGTTAAATACAATAACATTAGGTAATAGTTATGAATTAATAAAAAATATTCCAGATAAAAGTATAGATTTAGTTATTATAGATCCACCTTATGAAATAAAGCAAATGTCAGGAGGAGGCTGTTTGACTCATAAAAATATAAAAAATATGTTTAATGAATTAAAGCAAAAAGAATTAGATAAAGGGATAAATGAAGAAATATTCACAGAACTATTACGAATTATGAAAAAGCCTAATATATACATATGGTGTAATAAAACATTAATTCCAAAATTAATAGATTTTTTTGTAAATAAACATAAATTAAAATTTGATTTAATAACTTGGCATAAAACAAATGCAATGCCATTGTGTGGAGGAAGTTATTTGATAGATACTGAGTATTGTTTATATTTTAGAGAAGGAATAAAAATGAATACATCATATGAAACAGCTACTACTCACTACGAATTGCCAATAAATGTACAAGATAAAAAGAAATATAAACATCCTACGATAAAACCGCTAAAAATAATAAAAAATCTAATAATAAATTCAACTAATAAAGGAGATATAGTCTTAGATTGTTTTAGTCGGAAGTGGAACAACATGTGTAGCATCTAAAGAATTAGAGCGACAATTCATAGGAATAGAAATAGACCCAGAATATTATAAAATAAGTTTAGATAGATTAAAAGGGATATTAGCAAATGGTCAAATAAGTTTTGATACATTAGCAGAAAGGGCAAAAGATGAAAATACTAGCAATAGACCCACGGAAATATAGAAAGTGCATTTTGCATAATAGACAGTGAAACATACAAGGTAGAAGCATTTTCAAAAATAGAAAATAATAAATTGCTTGGATTTATGCAAGCGAACAGCTTACAGTATAGCAAAGTAATAATAGAAATGGTAGCAAGTTATCGGAATGGCTGTAGGTGCTACAGTATTTGATACTTGTGTTTGGATAGGACAGTTTAAGCAAAAAGCAATAGAGAATGATATTACAGTTGAATATATATATCGTAAAGACGAAAAAATGAATATATGTCATTCAATGAAAGCAAAAGATAGTAATATAAGACAAGCTCTAATAGATAGATTTGGTGAAGTAGGAACAAAGAAAAATCCGCGGTTGGTTTTATGGATTTAAAGCAGATATATGGCAAGCATATGCTGTAGGAATTACATATTTAGACATGAAAAAGAGAGGAGAAATTTAAAATGTTAAATATATTATTTTACACATTAGCAACTATAACAATAATAATAGCGTTAATAAATATTGTTATAGCAAAACAAAATAAAATAAAAATAGATTACAAAAAAAGATATATAGAAAGTTGCAGGATAATAATATTAACACTTGTAGCACTTATGATTATATATGCAAAAATAGATGATAAAGATAATTACATACAAAACATAGAAACAAAACTAAACATATATGAGCAAAGTTATGACAATTTTGTGTTAGAAGATAGTTTGAGGCAGAGTGATATATATGAAAGAGTTCGATAAAATATACATAGCAAAATATAAAGACATTTTAACAATAGGACAAATTGCTGAAGATATGAGAACTACACAAAAGAACATAAATAAAATATTAGAAGAACTAAAAGAAACAGGTTTAGATACAATATATAAAAATATTTCAGACGAAGAATGGGAAAAGTTAGAAAATAAAACAGATATGTACATACTGAAAAAATATATGAATTTATCAAGAAAAAATAATGATAAAGCATTTAAAGAATTAATAAATGAATTTAATAAAATAGATTTAATAGAAAGTATAAGAAAATTTCCAGTGTATGAACTAAAAAAAGATAATTTCAATTTTAATTACTTTTATGAAAAAGATTTTAAAAATGAAGAATGGAAAAAAGTAGGAAATTTAAATTACAAAGTTAGTAATTATGGAAGAATAAAAAATACTAATACTAAAAAATTAAAACAACTTAAATTCAATAAATATGGAATGCAAGTAATTTTATGGAACAATAGTAAATCGTGGACTATAACAATATCAAGATTAGTAGCAGAAATGTTTATAAGAAAAGTAAATAAAAACGAAAGAGTTATACATAAAAATGGAAATACAAGAGATAATTATTACAAAAATTTAGAAATAGTAAATAAATAAATTTATTTATTATATTACAAATAAGGAGGACAAGCTATGAAAGTACCAGAAAAAATAAAAAAAGAAATATATAAATGTGCAAATGCTTATTCTAAAGCTACATTTAGTGAATGTACAATAAGAACGTGGCTAGGAACGAAAGGATTAGATAACGAAAATAATATTGAAAAAAAACATATAATAGATGCTTTTATAGATTGTATTATATACACAAATGCACCTGGAGCATTTATAGAAATATTAGAAAATCTAGAGGAGAAATAACTTATGACAGAGGAAGAAAAAAGAAATGTATAAGCATTTCTAAAAGAAGTCAAAATTAGTAGTGCCAAGACAATAATAACTTCTTATAACTCTATTTTTATCAATTTTTACTCTAAATGCAAAATGTTTAAATTGACCGTTTATAGCATATTAAAGTTTTAAAAGCTTCAATACTATTTTCAATTTTATGAAGTTGATTAAAATAACTAACACTATCACCTTCAACAGAATGCAAAAACTCTAGTAACGTTCTTTTAGATAAATGCTTTCCTATTAAGTCTTTTTCTATAAAACCTAATAAATCGTAAGCATCTTGCGGAAAAGCACGAGAAATAACTAACTTATCATCAATAATTTCTTTATTAACAATGTAAGAATCATTTTGTTCATTAATTAGATTGCAAGAACAAGCTTCTTTAATACTAATACTTAAATTATATGATGTGATTCTACCACGACCATCTTTCTTTTTAGAAAGTTTAACAGTATTAATTTCTGTTTCATCAGAATTAACACGAGAAATTACTAGTTTGTTATCAACAATTGTTTTCTGAAGAGCAAAAGAACAGTTATCATTATCAACAAAGTTAAGTTTTTGAGCTTCACTAGAACTAACATTTAAAGTAAAAGATGAGAAAAGTTTTTTATTATTTAATTTTTTATACAGTTTAACACCGTCGTAATGTTTGTTTTTGACAGGCATAATATTCCTCCTTAAAATTAAATAATATTATACTACAACGTAACGCATAAATCAAGATAAAAAATAAATAAAAAAATATGTAAAAAAAAGAGTTATACCGTAACGCATAAAATAAAAATAGAAATTAGACATTAAAAGAAGTATAACGTAACGCATGAATTGAGAGTAAAAAATATGTAAAAAAGAATTATAACGTAACGCAAGAAAGGAGAAAAATAATATGGAATATCCAAAAACAACAGGTGGAGAACCACAAAACTATAATATGAATTTTTATCAAGTAAGAGCACAACAAGGTTGGCAATGTCCTATATGTAAAAGAGTATTAGCACCATTTGTACCAGAATGTCCTTGTAGTGGGCAAGGTATGAAAACATTTACAACTGTTAATGTAGGAGGAAAACAAATATTTAACAATGAAACACTTAATTTAAATAGTAAAGGAGAAAAGCAATGAAATGTATAGAATGTAAATATTGTAAACAAATAGGAAGGCAACAAAGTCAAAAAGCAAGATTAGGAAGAAAAACATATTATTGTAAAAATCCCAAAGTTTATAAAATGAAAGATGAAAAAGGATATCCATTATATAATTTTATAGGTTTTGGAGATACGACAATAGAAAGCCCTTTAAAGTTAAAAACAAGTAAAAAATGGTGTCCATTGAAAGGAGAAAAAGAATGAAATGTGATAGATGCGAAAGCGATTATGCAGAAGAATATTTCAAAGATAAATATACAAATGAAATAGTATGTTTAGACTGCTTATTAGACGGTTGTGAGACAAGCACAACAACACACTATATGTTAGACGGAAACTACTTAGGAAGTGACGATGATATAAACGAAGTGATAGAAAATATATGTGATTATACAAGTTTTGAGAAAGTAGAGGAGGAAATATGAGTAAGGCAGATACTATAAAAAAATCAATACAAAGCTTTAAAAAATATATAGACAATTTAGAAAAACAACAAAATTATTTATATAACGCAGAAGATTATTACAAAGATGACATTGAGCAAAACGAATTATTGCTAAAAATGTTACATTCAGTATTAAACTACATAGACAATTCTATATCTAAAGAAGAATATAACAAGATAAAAGAAGAAAATGAAATGTTAAAACAAGAAAAAAAGAGTAGAATAATTGGCAAATATGGAGAAATGAAAGTACACGACTTGATAAAACAAACATTATCAAAAGATTTTATATCTAAAGAAGCAATAGAAGAGAAGATAGAAGAATTAAATAAAGGAATTAAAAGAGATATGGAAAATCATAATAAAGTTAAAGCTGAAAGTTGGAAGATAGCAATACATAGAAGTATGACACAAAAAATTGAAACAAAAAAAGTTTTACATGAATTACTGGAGGGAAAATAATATGTTAAAAATAAAAGATGATGTAGATTTAAATATATTGATTAAAGAATATGGATTTAAACCTGAATATGACAAAGATACAGGAAAATTGATAGAACTATATAGAATAAATGGTTATTATTTAGGAGAAAGGGAAAGAAGAAGGAAGTCAGCGACAATAACTAAAGATGAAAACTGGAATTATGATAAATTACATAGAGACTTTAAGGAATTTTGGTTCATAAAACCTTTCACAAGAGAATTAAAAGCATATAAAACACATGCTAACTGCAGAGTTTTAACGTTAGATATAGACGATTATGAAATATTATACGATTTAATCAAAGCAGATTTAGTAGAAAAAGTAAATACATAAGAAAGAAGATGATAATATGATATTAGGAAAAGATAAAAAAACATTTGAAGAAATAGAACAACAAATAATAGAAATAAGACTAGAAAATGTAAGATTGCAAAGTAAAATAGATGAAAAAGAGAAAACTAATCTTCAATATAGAGAAATAGTTAAAGAATTTGAAAACTTAGTAAAAGCCATGTTGTTTAAATTTAATAATTATCAAATAGAAATTGATAAAGATGATATAAGAAAAGCAGAAAAAGGAGAAATATACATAGAACAAAGCTATATGAAATTTGCTAAAATAGTTAAGCTAATATTTAAAGAAAATAAAATAAAGAATAAACCATAATGCAAGAGTGATAATATGTTAGTAAGTCAAAATAAATTTGATAAAAGCCAAAGTAAATATACATGTGATAGATGCAAAAAAGAGTTATCTAAGTTAGAGGAATAGAAAGAAGCAAATAAGTAGGAGGTACAAAAGAATGCAATACATAAAAGAAGATATAGAAAATATGTTAAAAGAGCATAAACAAAATGAGGGTAAGCTATTTGAAATAGAATTAAAAATAGATGAGTATCAAAATAGATTAGATTATGCAGGAACTGTGTATGAAGATACAGAGAAAGAAGTAATAGAAAATATGCAACTTGCAGGGCAACCTTATGACTCAATACATAGTAATACAAATAAAATATCTGATAAAGTAGCAAATACAGCTCTAAATTACGAAAAAGAACAATATCATATAAACAAAGAAGATAGGACCTTTTTAGAGAATGAAATAGTAAGACTAAATGAAGAAAAAAACATATTAAATAAAAAAATAGTAAGGGTAAAAAACTGGTTAGATAAAATCAATGAAAAAGAAGAATTTGTACTAAAGGAATTTTATATAAATAATAAAGGAAAAGACTGGAATAAGGTAGTTGACGAATATAACGAAAAATATAAAAAGAAGACATTAACAGATAGACAATTAAGAACAATAAGAGATAAAGCAATACAAAACGTGCTAAAAATTGTGAATGTATAAAAACTTCCTCAAAGCTTCCTTAAAAATGTATAGACAAGTTCCTATACTATTATATATAATTACAATAGAATAAATATAAAAGAAAGGCAAGGTTCCTTATTCTTTCTTTTATGTTATGAATTTTATTACTAGCACAGTCAGAAATGGCTCATAGTCCAGGTGCAAATTATAAAAAGTTTATCAACAGTTGCATGAAAAAAGTTTCATAGAGATTGTACTTAACAGTCTCTTACCAGTACCAGTAGTGGTCGATACTTTTCTTACGTTAAAAACTATAAGAAAAGTGAAAAACTACAATTAAGAGTTAGTTATATTTATTATAGCTAGCTCTTTTATAATGCTTATTAATGATACTAGATAAATTAATATAAATAAGGTTGATATTGATAGTATGACCTCCTTTCAAAAAAATATTGTATGTAGAAGAATAAAAGACAATTCTAGTTAAGTCTTTTTTTATAAAACTGTATGAAGTATATAAACATAGATAGCAGAACAGCGAAAGTAGATATTAATCGAAGTAATATCGAAATAATGCTGTTTTATTCTAGATTGCAATTATCTATAACTTATATATTTCATAGAGTTTTATAAAAATACAAAGGAAACAAAAGATATGGAGCAATGTTTAATAGATAATAAAGTATGTTCAGAACAAAACAGAAGATGTAAAGTCTGTAAATTAAATGATTGTAGGAGAACAGTACAAATGATAGAAGATGAACAAAAGTGGATAGATAAAGAGAATTTAGAAAAGCTGAAGAAGGAACTTCCAGAAGAATGTCAAAAATGCAATATATTTCGAATAATAAATTTAGAGAAGCAAAAAGTATATTGTGCTTATAGAATAAAAGAAAGGTGTATGTTAAAATAATGAAGAAAGCAAATATTGGAGATATATGGATAGTATTAAATCCTAAAATAAAAACTAACAATAAGCATAATATAAGTGTGGAACTAGAACAAAGACCGTGTTTAATCATAGATGATGGACACGGTTTTATTATAGAAAAAAGCAATGACTATTTAGGGTTAAAAATAACAACACAAGATAATGGAATAAGAAAAAAGGAAATAAAGAACTGGTATGATGTAGGATTAAGAGAGAAATCATATTTAAGAATAGAACCACCAATAAAAATAGAAGTCCCACAATTAATTAAGAAAATAGGTCAAATAGATAAATATGATTTATATATGTATTTAAATGAGTTGTCAGACTATTTTAATATAGAAATACTAGAAAATATAAAAAGAAAAGAAGCATAGAAAAAGACTAAGTAAACCTAGCCTAAAACTTTTTCATAATATCTTCAATAGCATAAGAAAAGTGTTCTACATCTTCATCTGTGTTAATACTGAATGCAGCGAAGCCAGTTTCAATATCTTTGAAGATAGAAACAGATATAGTACCAATCTTTTCTCCATAATTTTCGTTATTTGTAATATTCAACATCCTAATTCTCCTTTCTAGCGAATTGTTCGAAAGTATATAACAAATAAAATGCAAAGTCTGTCGAAAAGTGTCGGAAAATTAAAATAAGTAACAGCTTAATAACATAAAATAAATAAAAGTAGGTGAGCGAGGTGGCAAAATCAAAATGGGAACAAGTAAAAGATAAATTAATATTAATAGAAGGTTGGGCAAGAGATGGATTAACTAATGAGCAAATTGCCAGTAATTTAGGAATAAGTAAAACAACATTTTATAAAATATTAAATGAGCATTCCGAACTTTCCGAACTCCTAAAAAAAGGAAAGGAAGTAGTTGATTATCAAGTAGAAAATGCTTTATTAAAAAATGCACTAGAAGGTAATACAACAGCTCAAATATTTTGGTTAAAAAATAGAAAACCAAATAAGTGGAAGGACAAACAAGATATCGATGTATCGAACAATAGAATGTCACTTGCAGAAGCAATACAGAAAGCCTATAACAATAAAGTAGGTGATAAATAATGTTATCTACAGAAGCAATATTATATTATAAAGATAGACCAGTAGAGTTTGTAAAAGATATAATAGGAGCAACGCCAGATGAAATACAATCGGAAATATTAAATAGCGTAGCAAATAATCAGTTAACAAGTGTTCGTTCTGGACATGGTATAGGAAAGTCAGCCTTACAAAGTTGGCTTATTATTTGGTTTATGTGTACAAGACCATTTCCAAAGATACCTTGTACAGCACCTACAAAGCACCAATTACATGACATTTTGTGGGCAGAAGTTGCAAAGTGGCTTAATCCTACGTTAAAGACTGAAATAGAATGGACACAAGAAAAGTTATATATGAAATCTAATCCAGAGAATTGGTTTGCAGTACCAAGAACAGCAACACAACCAGATGCGTTACAAGGATTTCACGCAGAACATATATTATATATTATAGACGAAGCGTCACGGAGTTAAAGATATAACATTTGAGCCAGTATTAGGTTCATTAACTACACCAGATGCAAAATTAATTATGTGCGGGAACCCAACTCAATTAAGTGGTTTCTTTTTTGATAGCCATAACAAAAATAGAAGTATCTATAAAACATTTAAAGTATCTGGAGAAAACTCCAGAAGAGTATCTAAAGATTATATACAAATGATTATAGATATGTATGGTTTAGAAAGTGATGTTTATAGAGTTCGTGTTGCAGGAGAATTTCCAAAAGCAATGCCAGATAGTTTTATTCAATTAGATTGGGTGGAGAACTGTAGTAAAAAAATATCTGCAAAAAACTACCCAACAAATAGAATAGATATAGGCGTTGATGTCGCAAGATATGGAGATGATGAGACGATTATAAACACATTATTTGATAAAAAATATCAGCAACCATTAAATATATTGCATCACAATGACACAATGCAAGTAACAGGAAGGATAGTACAAATAGTAGAACAACTAAGAGTAAAACATATAGGAATACCAATACATATAAAAATAGACTGTGATGGATTAGGAGTTGGGGTGCACGACAGACTAAAAGAAATAAAACAACAAAAAAATTGGGTGACTGTAAAATTATATGAATGCCATTTTGGTGGAGTAGGTGGTAAAAATAAAAAAGAAGAGCCAGTAGAGTTTAGTAATAGTACAGGATTAATGTGGGGATTATTAAGAGAAAAATTAAGACAAAATGAAATAGAACTTATATATGATGATAAACAAATAACTCAATTAAGTAATAGAAAATATAAAATTAACTCAGATGGGAAAATAGAATTAGAAAGAAAAGAAGAAATGAAAAAACGAGGACTAACTTCTCCAGATAGACGGAGATGCATTAGTCCTTTCTTTATATGAACCAAGACAAGGTGGATTATCAATATTAAAATAGAGGTGTAATATGGATATAAACAAAATAAAAAGAATAATACAAAGCGATTATGAAAGAAGAAGACAAATAGTAATAGAAAAGAAATACTATGAAAATGATAATATGATAAAAACAACAGGAGTATTACCAGCAGATACAGATCCATTAAGGAATGCAGACAATAGAGTATCACATAATTTTCATCAACTAATTACAGATGAAAAGGTAGCATATATGTTTACAAATCCAGTGCTATTTGACGTTTTAGATAAGGATATAAACAAACAAATAACAGAAACATTAGGAGACGACTTTAAAAGTGAAAGTGCTTACTTATGTACAAATGCTACTAACAATAAAGTAGCTTGGCTACATTATTGGATAGACAGTAATGATAAAACTTTCCAATATGCAGTAGTAGAAACGGAACAATGTAAACCTGTATTTGATGGAAGATTAAAGAAGAAACTAATCGGATTTTATAGATATTATGAAATAGTAGAAGAAGATGAAAGATGTAATACTAAAGAATATGTAATGTTTGAATTTTGGGACAATAAGCATTGTGAAAAATACAAATTTAAGGGTAATTTAAGTGGAACAGGACTTACATACATGCCAGAAGAATTTGAAACATTTGAACATGAATTAGGTGAAGTACCATTTATTGAATTTAAAAATAACAGAAATATGATAAGCGACTTAAAGAAGTATAAAGATTTAATAGATATATATGATAAAGTAATGTCTGGATATGCTAATGATTTAGAAGATATACAACAGCTTATTTATATTTTAGAAAATTATGGTGGAGAAGATTTAAAAGAGTTTCTGGGAGAACTAAAAAGATATAAAACAGTAAAAACAGAAACAGGAGCAGATGGTAGAACGAATGGAGGTTTAAAGACACTATCTATTGAAATACCTGTTGAAGCAAGAAATAGTATATTAGAAATACTAAAAAAACAAATATATGAAAGCGGACAAGCATTACAACAAGACAATGAAAATTTTGGAAATGCAAGTGGAGTGGCATTAAAATTCTTTTACAGAAAGTTAGAACTAAAAGCAGGACTTACGCAAATTGAGTTTGAAAAAGGATTTAATAAACTAATAAGAGCAATAATGAAATTTTTAAATATATCAGATTGGAAAACAAAACAAATAACTCAGACTTGGACAAGAAATATGATAAGCAATGATTTAGAAAATGCACAAATAGCAAATGAAAGCAAAGATACGATATCAGATGAAACAATAGTCAGAAATCATCCTTGGGTAGAAAATCCAGAAGAAGAAATGAAAAAATTAAAAAAACAAAAAGAAGAAGCACAAAAAAGACAACAAGAGATATTTGGTAATGCTGGAGGATTTGAAACTCATAATAATAATGATAACACCAACGAGTAGGAGGTGTTATCTTTATGGCTAGAACACCAAAAGGTTATTGGGAAAAAAGACAAACAGAATTAATGAAAAGACTAGAAAAAGGCACAGAAAATACAATCAATTCATTAATAGAAGCTTATGAACAAGCAACTAAGAATATAAACAAGGAAATAAGCAATATATTTAAGAATTATGCAAAAGATGATATATTAACTAAAGAAACACTAAAACAAATGCTCAATAAAAAAGAAACACAAATACATTATAATAACTTATTAAAAGTAATCAATAATAATATAAAAGATGAAGATATAAAAAAGAAAATGTTAGCTAAATACAATGCTCCTGCATATTCTTATCGTATTAGTAGATACCAAGCTTTACAAGATAATATAAACATAGAATTAAAAAAACTTGCTAACATAGAACAACAAATAACAGAAATAAGATATATTGATACAATAAAAGAAGGGTATTATCATAATATATATGATATTCAAAAAGGTACTGGATTAGGATTTAATTTTTCAAAAATAGATAATAAAACTATAAATCTACTTTTAAATGAAAATTGGACTAATAATTCGAATTTTTCTCAAAGAATATGGAATAATAGCGAGAAATTAGGGAATTATTTAAAAACACAATTAACGGCAGATATAATGTCAGGAAAATCAATAAATAAAATAGCAAGTGAATTGTCAGAATATATGCAAGTTGGTTTATATAGTGCTACTACATTAGTTAGAACAGAAGTAAATCACTTTGCAAACGAAAGTGAAATGTTAGCTTATGAAGAACTAGATATTGAAAAGTATAGATTTATAGCAACACTTGATAATGTGACTTGTAAGCATTGTGTAGAGTTAGATAATAAAGTATTTAATGTAAAAGATAAAAATCCACGGCAAGAATTATCCACCTTTACACCCAAATGACCGTTGTACAACAGTAGCAGAATTTGATGAAGAAGTAACAGAAGGACTTCAAAGAAGGGCAAGAGATGAAAATGGAAAATCAATATCAATTCCACAAGATATGAATTATCAAGAGTGGTATAACAAATATGTAGATAAAGAAGAAGGAATAATAGATAATTTATTTAATAAAAATCAGAAAGTGCAATATAAAGATATTACTAAACAAAAGACTAACATTATTAATCAAGCATTTAAAAATGATAATATAAAAAATATTGCTTTAAATACAGATATAAAATCAATTAGAATAGGTGGTAATAAAGCATATCATAGAAGTGGAAACATAGTTTTAAAAGCAAATTATGATGATAGAACATTAATTCACGAAATAGGACATACAGTTGATTATAATAATAAATGGCTATCTTCTAGTAATACTTTCATAAAATCAATACAATTAGATAAGAATAATGTTTTAAAATATCAAGATATATACAAAAAAATGATAAAAGATAATAGCGATTATAGAGAACTAAGCGATATAATTGGAGGTATGACTAATAATAAAGTAGTAGGTAGGTATAAACATGAAAAGAAATATTGGAAAAAGACAGGAAAGCTGGAAAAAGAAATATTTGCACAAATGTTTACAATGGCTGGAAATAATGATATAAAACAATTAGAATTATTCCAAAAGTATCTACCAAATACTTTTAAAGAGTTTGATAATATTATTAGGAGGTTGTTGTAATGTATTATGATGTATTAGATAAAGAAGTAGAACAAAAATTAGATGAATATGAATCAATATTTCCAGAGGGCTTTCCCCTTGCACAATTTGAAGGGACAAAAAAAGAATTAATAAAAGAAATAAACAAATGCATTAGAACTAAGAAAGAATATGATACAAGTTTTTGGGATAAACACCCTGATTATGATGATTAATAAGTTATTAAAATTTTATAATTATAAATTAAAGAGCTAGACGTAGCTCTTATTTTTATGCGTTTTATCCTAGTTAGCATGAATAAAGGAAATCAAAATATTGCAGAAATGCACCCGAAAGGAGAAAAGATATGGAGTTCTTAAAAGAAATTTTAGGAGAAGACTTGTATGAACAAGTTAAAACAAAGGTAAGTTCTTATAACGAGAAAGCCGATAAGGACAAACGAATTAGTATTGCTAATGTTAATGGAGATGAATATGTAACGAAAGCCAAATATTCACAACTAGAAAATGATTTAGAAAATACTAAAATATCTTTAAATACTGCAAATACAACAATAGCAGATTTAAAGAAAAATAACGGAGATAATGCAGATTTACAAACAAAGATTGCTAATTACGAAAGTGAAAAAGCTAATCTTGAAAAAGCGCACAAAGAAACAACTGAAAAGTTGATAAAAGAAAGTGCAATTAAAGATGCATTATACAATGAAAAAGCAAAACATCCAGAATTATTATTAGGTAAGTTTGATTTATCTAAAATATTATTAGATGAAAAAGGCGAAAAAGTAGTTTCTGGAATAGAAGACCAAATAAAAACAAATAAGGAAACTTATAAAGATTTATTTGGAAGTATAGAACAAGATGGGCAGCAACAACCATACCATTATACTCCAGCAGGTGGTAATCAAAATAATAATACTGGAGCAACAGATTTTGTTGGAATAATTAAAGAAAATCAAGCAAGAAAAATTTAAGGCGTTTCAAACGTCTTTTTATTTTACCCAAAATTAAAAGGAGGAATGTAAAATGGGTTATTTGAAAGATGAATTAACAGGATTTGTACCTATTGAACAAGCAACAGAAATTATGAAAGATGTAGCAAGAGGGTCTAGCATATTAAGACTTTCAAAAGTATCGCAAATGGAAAGTGATACAAAGAAAATACCAGTTATGACAGAAGGAGCAGGAGCATACTGGGTAGGAGAAGGAGAAAGAATAAAAACAACTAAAGCTGGTTGGATTTATCCAGAACTAAAAGCTAAAAAGTTAGCAGTAATTATACCTGTAACAAAAGAAAAATTAAAAGATACAACAATAGATGTATTTAATGAGTTAAAAGAAAGTATTGCAGAGGCATTTTATAAAGCAATAGACGCAGCTGCAATATTTGGAACACAATCACCATTTGCAAAAAATATAATGAATTGTATTGAAACATCAGGAAATAAAATTGAGATAGGAACTAATGCTACATTAGATTTAGATGTATCAGATGCTATGGCAACAGTAGAGGAAGATGGATATGATGTAAATGGATTTATTGGTAGAATTGGTGTTAAAAATTCATTAAGAAAGCTAAGAGATACTAATGGAAATCAACTATTTGTTGATGGAGTTAATGGAAAAGAATTTTATTCACAACCAATTGAATTTTCAAGGAACGGTGCATGGGATAAAACAAAAGCAGAGTTAATTGGAGCAGACTGGGATAAATCTTTAGTAGGTATTAGAGATAGCTTAGAATATGAAATATTAAAGGAAGCAACTCTAGAAGGAACAGTGGATGAAGATGGAAAACCAATATCATTAGCAGAACAAGATTTAATTGGTATAAAAGCTACTATGAGATTGGCATATTTACCAATTAAAGACGAAGCTTTCTGTGCTGTAGTACCAAAGGCGGGTGAATAATATGAATCAATATATAAAAGATAAACATATTATAAATGCTACTGAAAAGGCTTATAATGTGGTTTATAAAGAACAAGGATATGTTCCTTATGAAGAAATAAAAGAAAAGAAAGAAGAAACAAAAGATATTTCTAAAATGAAGAAAGATGAACTTTTAGTAGTTGCATCTGAAAAAGGTATAGAAGTACCTGATAACGTAACAAAAGAAGTTCTTGTAGCTTTAATTAAAGAAGTAGAAGAAAAGAAAGAAGAAGCTGACAAATAGTTAGCTTCTTTTGAGGTATTAACTATGTCAGATAATGTAAACAAAGTAAAAGAAATATTAAATATAATTGATAGTGAATTAGATAGTTACTTAGAGTTCTGCGAAAAGAACATAACAGATAAGATATTAGATAGATGCAACATAGAAACTATCCCTGAACGATTAAATTCGCTTATACAAGAGTTTTTAATTGAGCAATATAATCTTAATAAGGAAGGTATTGGAGAGGGCAAAAAACAAGTTTCTAGTGCTTCTGACAATGGACAGTCTGTAAACTTTCAAGTAGTAGGCGGAGTAAGTTCTATGTCAAAGAATATAGATGAGTTTCTTGATAGGAATATGGCTACTTTAGTTAAATATAGAAAAATGAGGTGGCGAAATGAAGTTACCAAATGAATTTAAACAAATAATAAAAGATACTTTCTATGATAAAAGTATCGAAATATGGTCATCTGGAACTATAAAAGATGATGAGGGAGCAGCAATTGGAAATGGAAAGGTAGAAAAAATAGATAGTTTCAAAGGAAATTTTCAATTTAACACTAGAGAGTATATACAACAAGAATATGGCAAAGAAATAGAAGCTAATGCAATAGTTACTTGCGACAAAACAATTGCAAAAATTGGAGATATACTTGTATATAATGATAATAACTATACAATTAAAAGTAAAATTATTCCAGATAGTCATACAACATTACTTGTGAATGGAAGTGATGAAAATGTCTAGTGTAGAGGGGTTAGACGAATTACTTGCTGCTTTATCACGGTTTGGGTGGAGATATTAAACAATCTTGCTTAAAGGGTGGCAGACGAGGCATGAAGAAAGTTCAAAAGAATGCCAGATACTTAGCACCTGTTAAAGATGGAGAGTTAAGAAATTCTATAAAAGAAAATGGAGAAATACATGGAGATGAAATAGATTGTAAAGTCTATACAAACTGTGGACATGCTCCATATCAAGAATTTGGAACAGGAGAACGAGGAAGAGAAAGCAATATGGATAGACCTGAACGGAATATCATATAAAGCAGATTGGAAAGGAATACCTGCACAACCATTTTTAACTCCTGCATATTTACATGCAAAAAATACAAGTGAAGTAGAACAAGAAGTAATTAAATCAATACAATCAGATATTAGAAAGTTAGGAAGTGGTAAATAATGATTAATCAAAAAACAATAGTATATAAAAAGTTAAGTGAATTAGAGACAGAAGGTAAAGCAAAACAAGTATGTGAAGAAGGTTCGCAAGATTGGTCAAAAATACCATGTGTAACTTATTATGAATTAGATAATTCAGAGGCAGAAAGTGCTGATGATGAAGAATATTCAAGTGCATTAGCAATAAAAGCTGATGCTTGGGGAATGTCATCTAGTGAAGCGTCTAAATTAGCAATGCAAGTAGTTGCAAAAATGAAAGAATTAGGCTATAAAAGAACACTTTATTTAGATGTAATAGATTTAAATAGTAAACAAAAACATAAAACAATGCGTTTTGAAAAAGAAGAAATTTTAAACGAGGAGGAATTTTAAATGAGAAAATATTTAAAAGGATTTAGCAAATTTAGTGTATTTCCAATATTAGAAAATACAGAAACAAGCTATAAAGTAGGAGAAAGAATACCTGTAATTTCTGCACAAAAATTATCAAAAGAAGAGCAAGCAGAAGAAGATGAAATACTTGCAGATGATGAAGTATGGGATACAGACTCAGATGTAACTGGTGAAGATGTAACAATAACACTAGCAGAACTATCAAATGAGTTAAGAGCAAAACTTCGTGGTGGAACATATGATGAAGAAACAAAAGTATATAGCTTTAAAAAAGGAGATGTTGCTCCTGAGCTTGCATGCTCTTATAGAGGATTACTAGCAGATGGAACTTATAGAATGTGGAAACAATATAGGTTTAAAGTATCAAAAATAAAAATGGACTTAGAAACAAAAGGTAGTGGAAATAAAGGTGGAGTAGAAATATCAGGGAAATTCTTAAACAGAAGTTGCGATGGACTATTTTATGATATTAAAGACACAGAAACAAATGCTGATTTAACATGGCTAGATACAATACCAACAGTACCAGGAGAGTAGAAATACTCTCCTTAAATTTATATTAGGAGGGAAACAAAATGACAACAAAAACTAGTGAAAACATAAGCTTAAATAAAGCTAAAAAAATACATGGTGTAGAGGTTAGAAAGATGCCTTGTGGCAAGTATTTTGAAGCTCTGCAAACTTTAAAGGATTTGCCAGAAGACTTCATAAAAGAGTTGTCTGACAATAAGCAAGAATTTAAATTATCAGAAATGTTTACAGTAGAAAATATAATGAACTTAGTAACAAAACTATTAATTATATTACCAGACTTTACATTTAGATTTTTATCTGTGTTAATAGACGTAGATGAAGATATATTAAGAAATGAACTTACACCAAAACAAGTGCTAGATATAATACAAGAATTTTGGAAGATGAATGAATTAGAAAGTTTTTTCGTTCAAATGAAGCCAATATTGAGCAAGATTACAACCCTAATTGGCTTCAAAGAACAATTGCCATCTGTGTTAAAATCGGAATAAGTAAAAAAGAATTTTTGGAAGATTATTACATAGATGAAATACCAATAATAATGCAAGAATATGCAGAATTAAACAAAGTAGAAAGCAAAGACGAAGAAGAAGTCGGAGCAGAAGATTTTTAAAAGGAGGCTTTTACTATGGAATATGTTGAATATGAAATAGGAGGAAAAATTGTAAAGAAAGAAGAAATAGACAAGGCTGTTAAAAAGATAATAAACAGCCTTGAAGAGAGTCAAAAAAATTACGGAATAGCCAAATTCATACTAGAAAGAAGTATAGAAAAACTAGATGAAGTTTGTATAGTTAAAAATCTCTAACTATCATTTCTTGTAATGTTCTAGATATAGTATCTAGCTCTTGCCCTTTTGAAGTATTTTTAGTATATAAAATGCCATGATCTTGCTTGGTTTTAATATTAGAGACAGTAGTATAAGTTTTATTTTCACTTTTATATTTTATAGTAAAAATAATATTTTCTTCTTCAATATTTTTACTAGAAAAGACTGGGCAAAATGCTTGACCAGGAGCAATGAAAGTACCAATTAAATAACCAAAAGGGTCTCTTTTAAATACATCCTTAGATATCATGGTAGTTATAGGAATATTACAATTTATATCTATTATTTCAGCACCAGAAGGACCATAGTTTTTTAAAACAAGATATTCTTTAGGAGTGCTAATTGCAATAACTTGCTTAGAAATAGTTATATAAGGTCTAGTCGATTCTTCAATCATCTTACTATTTTGCTTTAATGTTTTTACAGAAATAATAATAGCAACAATAGAAGTGATAAATCCTACTATAATACCAAATATTTCTATCCAATCTGAAATGCTTAAAGAACTAAGAAGTTCAAACATAATTTTACACATAATTTCACCTCACTTTCAAATACATTATAACAACTATAGAATGAAAAAAATGTCGAAAAATATAAAATATATAAATATTTTGTAATAGTCGCACACTTCGACAGACTTCGACATTTAATATATGTTATCCTCTTATTAGGAGGGGATAATATGTGGTTTTTCATTTTGTTTTTTATTGTAATTATTTCATATTTAATATGGGGGATTAATTACAATGTGAAAGAAAGTCAAAAGAAGAAGGAAGAGGAGAATAATATTAATGAAAAAGGAAAAGAATACAATACAGAGTATTCTACTAAAATAAAACATATATGTGGATTACCATTATCAGAAAATTCAGAATGTGTAATACATTTATCTAATAAACAAATTGTAATTGAAAGTACAAGAAGTATTTTTAAACTACAAAAAAGTAGAATAATAGATATGAATATAAAAACATCTAAAGAAGTTCAAAACTCTATTAGTGGAGCAGTTGGAGGTGCAATATTATTAGGGCCAATAGGAGCTTTCTTAGGCGGAAGTTCTACAGAATTTCATAGATTTTTTATAATTATATATAAAAATAAGGAAAACAAAGAACAATGTATAAGCTTTGATATGAAAGAAGACTTAAAAGCGTTAAAAGGTATATATAACTATATAGAAGAATTTAAAAATAACATACAAGGAAAAGGAGAAATAAAATTATAATAAATAAAACACTTACAATGTACTGAACCCAAAAAGTAGGTGTTTTTTATTATGCAAAGGAAGTGAAAAGATGGCAACTGAAACAACGGTAGGAGAATTATCAATTAACTTAAAAATGAAGTTAGAAGGTCTTGAGAAAGGTCTTGAAACAGCTAGAAAAAAATTGCAAACTTTAGAACAAGAAAACAGAAAAATAGAAAATAGTAATAGAAATTTAGATGCGAGTTATTTAGCAATGTCTGCAACAGCAGTATTAGCAATAGGGAAAATAGTAGGAATTATAAAGGAAGCCACAGAAGAATATAAAGCATATACTCAAGCTATGGACTCATTATCTAATGTAGCAGATTATACAAATCAAAATATGTCAGATATGGCTAAAATAATGGACAAATATTCTTCAATTATGAACAAATCAGATATAGCAACTACAATAAAGAATTTTTCTTTAATGGGATTTACTATAGAACAAACTGATAAAATGATAGAAGCATTAACAAATAGTGCTATACGTAATAGAAATGCTAATTATACAGTATCAGAAGCAGTAAGAGTAGCGTCAGAAGGTTATAGACAAGGTTTATCTACATTATCAGATAGTGCAGGTGTTACAGAAAATTTAAGTGTAATGCTAGATAATTATGCAAAATCAATAGGTAAAACCGCAAGCCAATTAACAGAGGCAGAAAAGAATCAAGCATATTTAAATAGGACTATGTATGCCGCAGAACCTTTTGCAGGTGCAATGGAAAATTATTTAGATAGTCTAGCAGGAAAACAAGGAGAATATAGTCAGGCAATAAGAGAAACACAAGTTGCTTATGCAGAAGCGTTAGAACCTATGATGACAAAAATGTTAGAAGGTGGAACAGGATTATTAAACATATTAAATTCACTAATATCAGCTAATCCAACTGTTGCAAGTGGAATGACAACATTTGCAATAACATTGACTGCAGTTACAGTTGCAATAATAGCAGTAAAAAAAGCAAAAGATGCTTATACAGCTTCTACTTTTGCAGCAACAGTAGCAACAAAAGGTTTTACAGCAGCATTAATGTCGAATCCAATTTTTTTAATTGCTACTGGTATTGCAGCGATTGTTACAGCTTATAGCGTATATTGTACAAAAGCACAAGAAACAGCAGATGCACAAGAAAAACTTAATCAAGTAACTGAAAAATACAATCAAATAAAAGAAGGAACATATAATTATACTAATAATAGTACAAATGAATTAGAACAAGAAAAGCAAAACATAGAAAAACAATTAGAGTTAAAGCAAAAAATAAATGAACTAGAGGAGAAAATTAAAAATGGCTCTAGTAATCCATTAAATCCAAAATTTGATGGTACAAAACAGCAAATTGACGAATTAAAAAGATTAAAAAAAGAATATGAAAATAACACAAAAGCAAATGGAAATTTTGGAGATAGTGTCGACGAATTAAACAGCAAGTTAAAAATAAACAAAAAGGGAATTGAAGAATCTAATGCTTCACAAAAAATAAGAAAAGTTTTAGAAATAGAAAATACGAAAACGCAACAAAAAGAGGCAGCACAATTAAAAGTAAATGCGCAAAATATGCAAAATTACTTAAATGTTATAAAAAAAGGAGATAAATCTACTACTGAATATCAAAATGCTGTAAAAGAATTAACTAAAGCATATCCAGAAGCAGCAAATGCGGAAGGTGTAATTATAGATAAAGCTCAAGACTATATAAATGCAGAACAAGCAAAGGCTGATCAAGCTTGGAATACTTCTCAAGAAACTATTAATGGAAATATAGCAGTAATTAATACATATATAGAAATGGCAAGAGCTGCTGAAAATGATACACAAAAACAAACAGAATTAGCAAATAAAATAGGAATTTCATATCAAAATATAATTCCTACACTAACAAGTGTTTTAAATATATTGCAAACAATGGGAGGTTATTCTCCAACACAAGTTCCAAACATAACCCCAACATCGGTATCAAGAAAAAGCTATGGTGGCTCATCTAGTTACTCAAACAAACGACTAGATAACTACAAAAAAGAAATAGCACATAAAAAGGCACTAGATCAATTAAGTTTACAACAAGAAATAAGTATGTATGAAACAGCATTAAGAAGCTACGCAAAAACAACAGATGAAAAACGAGATTTAAGAGAAAAAATATACGAACTAAATAAAGAATTAGCTAATAAAGAAAAAGAAATGCTAGAACAACAAACAGAAGATTACGAAACATATATACAACAGCAAAAGAATTTAAGAGGTTCAGCTTATGATGTGACAGAGCAAACAAGAGATTATAATAAGATTATTCAAATGCATAAAAATTACTTAAATCAAATAATGAAAGATGAACGTTTATCACTTGACGAAAGAAAGCAAATATATAGAGAAGAATTACAAACAATTAGAGATTATGAACAACAAAAACGTGATTTAAGAGTAGAGCAAATAGATAATACAGTATCTCAATTAACAAATGCTATCACAAAGCAATTAGAAGAAATGCAAGAAAAAGATAAAGAGTTTATAGATAAGCAGATAGAAGAAGTAGAGAAACTAAAAGAAATTAGAATAAATGCTATAAATGCTGAATATGACGCAAAAATAGAAGCAATAAACAAAGAGTTAGAAGCATTAGATAAAGCAGAACAACAAAAATCACGCGATGAAGAAGATTCAGAGTATGAAAAGAAAAAGAAACGATTAGAGGATTTAATTGACTTTGAACACGATGCAACTACAAAAGTTAATTATCAAAAGGAATTGGATAAATTAATAGCAGAATATCAAAAAACTTTAGATAGTAGAGCATTAGAAGATAAAAAAGAAGCATTAAATGCACAAAAAGACTTATTACAAGAAGAACAAGATAGTAAAGTACAAGCAGTAGAAGACGAAGTAGAAAAACAAAAAGAAGTATATGATAAACAACTAACAGACTTAGAAGAATATTATAATAAACAAATAGACATGGCACAAGAAACAGCAGAAAGTATGTTATTAAATGTAGAAACAAATCAAGATAAAATACTTAATTTATTAAAATCATATGGCAATGCTTATGAAATAACAGGACAAAGTCTAGGAGAAAAACTAGCACAAGGAATAAACGAAGGAATAGCTTCTAAAATAGAAAATATAATAGCTAGAATACAAAATAGTATAGATGCAGGAATAGAGGCTCAAATAGCTAAAATAGCATCATCAGTATACAAGTATGAAGTGGGAAGTAACAAACCTCAAACAACAAGTGTAAACGTAACGCAAAATAATTATATAGAACAAAATCCAGAAATGCCAAGCGAAACTTATAGAAAACTAAACAATGTAAGTCAAAAACTAGCAGAAGAATTTGCAGGAATGTAGGTGATAAAATGCAAAAACTAGAAATAATTAACTTAGCTTTAAATGAAAGTATAGTATTTAGTAGTGTAGGAAATCCAAATGAAGACATATTATTAAGCCATATAGAAGGCTTAGGACATCCTGGTGCAACTTCTCAAAAAAGTCAAGGAGTAAATCAAGATGGTTGTAATAGTGAAGATAGTTTACTAGACCCTCGTGTAATTAAGTTGCAAACAACAATAAGAACACAAAATAGAAAAAAGCTATATGAGCTAAGACGTAAAATATTTAGAATAATAAACCCTAAGACATATAATCAAGCAACAGGAAAACGTGGAGAATTATTAATATATTATACTAATGATTATAAAAAATATAGAATATATGGAAAAGTAGAAGATAGTGCAGAGTTCAATGATAGAAAAAATAATCATGACAAAACTACTATCTCTTTTTATTGCTCTGACCCATATTGGTTAGATGAAGAGGGAATTGATATTGACATTAAATCTGTACAAGGCGGATTAAAATTTGGATTAACATTACCTAATAAATTTTCTACAGTTTCTTTTTACAAGGAGATAGATAATAAGGGAGATGTTGAAGCACCAGTTCAAATAGAATATATTGGACCTGCTAAAAATCCTAAAGTTACAAATGAAACCACAGGAGAATATATACAAGTTAATATGGAAATAGACGAAAACGAAAGATTAGTAATAGATACAAGAGAAGGAAAAGAAACAGTAAATTTAATAACACCTCACGAAATTAAAGATGTATATAGCAATATAGATTTAAAAAGTACATTTTTCAAACTAATAGTAGGAAAGAACTTAATTAAGTATAGTTCAGATATAGAGGGAGCTAAAGACAAAGTAATTATAAAAGACTATACAAATAAGTATGTAGGTGTATAAATGAATTGTATAGAAATAATAAATACTAATTTTGAACTTTTACGGTATTATTACTAATTATGAAAGCCTTATATGTACGTGGAACTACTATGAATGTGGAACATTTGAATTGACTATAAATAAAAATAAAGCAAATACCAATAAGCTAAAAAAAGACAATATGATTATAGTAAATAAGCAAGACGATAAAATACTTCTAATAGACAAAGTAGTTACAACAACAACTAAAAACAGTAAAACTTTAAAAGTAACAGGAACTTGTATAAAGGGTATAACAAAAAGACGTATAATAGCAACAAATGGATATGATAGAGTAACAGAGAATTATGCAGAAAACATACAAAAACATTATTTAAGAAAACACTTAGTAGAAAGCTACTATGATGATATCAGAACACCCGAAAGGGATATTTTATGGATAAAAATAGCATCTAGTCAAAATAGAGGAATAAAAACAGTATGGCAAGCTAGATTAACTAATTTACATGATGAATTAAAGCATATTAGTGAAGATACTGGACTAGGTTGGAAAGGTTATTTGGATAGAAGTGAAAAATGCATTTATTTTGATAGTATAAAGGGAACAGACAGAACAGTAAATCAAATAGAAAATCCTAATACACATCAATTTTTAAGTACAATTACACACGAAGAACTACAACAATATACACACGAACAATTAAAAGGAACAATAAAGCACCCTTATATTATTTTTTCAGAAAAAAAGAAAAACCTTTTAGAAGGAAAAACAACAGATGACAATACTAATTACAAAAATGTAGGATATGTAGCAGGTAAAGGAGAAAATGAAGATAGACTTATAACTGTACTAGGAACAGCAACAGGTTTTGATAGAAGAGAAGTTCTAATAGACTTAAATAACATAGAAGACCCACTTGAATTAAAACAAGAAGGACAAAAGAAACTTGATACATATAAAATGATACAATCAATAGAAGGAAAAGTATATCAAATACCAAATATGGAATATGAAAAAGATTTCTTTTTAGGGGATTTAGTAACATTAGAGAGCGACGGAATTTACGAAGATAAACGTATTATTCAAGCAAAAGAAATATATGAAAAAAATAATAAAACAGTTGAGCTAGGTTTTGGAGACAAAGTTCCGACACTTGGCGAAGAAATTAAAAGAGTAATTACAAGGCCTATTAGTTAGGTCTTATTTTTACGGAAAGGAAAATATATGTCAGCAATAACATTAAAAAGTTTTCCATTTGATTCAATGAAAGTTTTAAATGAAGAGAGTGGACAAATGGAAGATGACAGATTATACGAAGCAAAAGTATTTAGAAAATATTTCGCTAAATTTTTAAGTAATGGAGTTTATTTTGGTCATTATAATAATTATGGCGAAAATGGAATGAAAGTAAGTTTAGACAGTGGAGTTACAATAAAAGTAAATAAAGGTAGTGGAATAATAAATGGAGCAGATTATGAACTGGAAAATGATACACTATTTATATTAGAAAGACCAGCAAGTGGAGAAAGAAAAGATAGAGTAGTTATAAAAGTAGATGATACACTAGCAACAAGAGAAACACAACTATATATTAAAGAAGGAAATGGAACAACACCTGCGAGTTTACAAAGAGATAATAATATTTATGAAATATGTATTGCAGAAATAACAGTAAAAAGCACAAGCAATATTACTACTACAGATATAGTAGATAAAAGATTAGATAAAAATTTGTGTGGTATTGTAAATTCATTAATTAGTGTAGATGGCAAAGAGCTATATGAACAATTTCAAGAATACATAGATACAGTAACAGAAAATTTAGTAAGAAAAGACCAAGAAAATGTAGCAATAGAGGGTATTTTTAAAGATTCTATAGGAGGAACAAGTGAAAACAATTTTTCAGATGAATACAAACAAAAACTTGATGGAATAGCAACTGGTGCAAATAAAACAATCATAAATAATACATTAACAAGTACAAGCACAACAGAAGCATTAAGTGCTGCACAAGGGAAAGAATTAAAAAGGCAAATAGATGCTAAACAAAAAAATATAAATAAAGGAACAGCAACTCCGAGTGGGGGAACTGATGGAGATATTTATATTCAATATTTCTAAGGAGGTGTAATAGATGGCAACAAGTGGAAGCATAGATAGTGGAGGATATCAAGGGCGTGTTTTAAGATTTGATTGGAGTACACAAAGTATAAATAGTACAAATAACACGAGAACAATAACATATAGCGTTACTGCTGTTGGTGGTAGTTCATCTTTTTATTATCATCATAATGAGACTGTTGAAATAAATGGAATTAGAGTATATACAGGTAGTGACTCTCATCAAGTTTATACAAATGATGTGTTAGCAAGTGGTACGTTGACTATTAATCAAAGTAACTTTCAAACTCTTACTGTAAAAATGCATGGTGGGATTTATTCTCGTACAGATAATATAAATAAAGAACATAGTTGGAGCTTAGATACTATTCCTCGTTATGCAAAAATTACAAGTCACAATATTAGTAGTACTAGCTTAGATACTATAACAGTTAACTGGAGTGCTGATAGTAACTGTGACGCAGTTCAATATTCTTTAAATAGTGGAAGTTGGATAGGTACTAGTGGAACTACATATACAATAGTAGGGCTTAGCCCGAATACTTCTTATAAAATAAAGACAAGAGTAAGAAGGACAGACAGTCAGTTATGGACTGAGAGTTCTGAGATAACTGGAACAACTAAAGATATAGGTAAAATATCAAGTGCTAATAATTTTAATCATGGAGACAGTACAACAATAAATATTACTAATCCTTCTGGAAGTAGCTTAAATTTAGTTATGAAAATAGGTAATAGTCAAATACAAAGTAAGTCAGTATCAGTGGGGAGCAATACAGTAAGTTTTAATGACAGTGAGCTAGATAATATATATAAATTATATGGTAGTAGTAATTCTCTTACTGCTACTTTTGTTTTGACTACTGCTGGTAGTTATACTAATTCTAAAACTTGTACTATTACTTTAAGAGGTAACCAAAAAACAGTAAAAAACAATGTAAATAGTACTTGGAAACGAGGTAAAATTTGGATAAATGTAAACGGAACATGGAAAAGGGCTGTTGCTTGGATAAATATAAATGGAATATGGAGGAGGTGCATATAAATGCCAAATTATACAAAAAATCTTAATTTAATACTTCCAAAAGAGAGCGAAAATTATGACGTAGAAGTAGCGAATACAAACAATAAAATTGTAGATGATAAACTAGGAAATAAGGTTGAGAAAGTACCACGGGAAAGACTTATCTACTAATGATTTTACAGATGGATATAAGAAAAAAATTGATAGTATGCAAACATTATATAGGTTTAAAGGAACTGTAAATACAGTAAATGATTTAAGTGTAATTGAAGATAGAAATATTGGAGATACATATAAATGTAAAGAAAACTCAAATACATATATTTGGAATGGAACAGATTGGATAAATGCAGGGCAAGATGTAGATTATAGTGAAATATTAGAACAAATAGATACATATCAAGAAGAAGTAAATACACAAATAAACGAAGTAAACACACAACTTACTAATATAGAACAAGAAGGAATAATAGTAAGCCCAACAGAGCCAATGGCAGACAGACGAAAGGTTTGGATACAGAAGGGGAAGAATTTATTTGATAAGAATAATGTAACAAAAGGATATTTTTTACATAAAGATACAGGAACAGCAACAGTAAGTGAAGGATATTCTTATAGTGATTATATATATGTAAAGAATTTTGCTGAAATAGTAATTTCAGCAGAAATTTATCCTTCAGCTCAAAATCCGCGGTTTTATTTTTTATGATAAAGATAAAAAATATATAAGTGGTAATACAGTATTAAATTCAAGTAATAGTATTGTTGTACCTGAAAGTGCATTTTATTTTAGATATAGCATCTTATTAACACAACTAGATACTATGCAAATAGAACAAGGCTCAACAGCAACAGAATATGAAGAATACATAGAATCTAAAACATACATATTAAATGATAACAATGTATATGAAGAGTTTATGAAGAAAGAAAAAAATGAAGGAATTTCGCTGTGGACAGGAAGTTCATTTGCAGAGATAATAACTTTAAGTGATAATCCTCTTAATTATAAATATTTTTTAGTTAAAACTAGCTCCGAATATAATGCTATAGTTCCAGCACTAACTGGGGGAAGTGCAGTAGCAGGAAGAAGCTTAGTAGAAAATTCAACATATTCTCGTTATGAACTATTCTTTTATATTAATAATATAAATAATGAAAATAAAACCATTCAATTTACACCAACCTATCTATTTAAAAATGGGGCATATAGTAGTACAGTTCAAATTACAGAAATAATAGGATATAAAAATTAAAAGAAAGGAAATTAAAGTTATGGAAAAAGAATACTTAACAAAACTAGTAGAAGTAGAGCAAATACAAAAGGAGAAAATAATATGGAAAATATAACGATAGGTCAAATTGTAGGAGCTATTGGAACTTTAACAGTTCTAGTGGGCTTCTTTTTTAGTATATATAAATTTATTAAAAAAATCATGTTAGATGAGATTGATAAAAATAAGCAAGATATTAAAGAATTAAAACATAAAGTAGCTGTACTTGAAACAGAAGTTCAGGATAGTAAAAAGGAACGATTAATTTTACTTAAAGCACAACTAGCTTGTTTAAAAGGGCTTAAAGAACAAGGTTGTAATGGTCCAGTGACGCAAGCTATAAATGATATAGAAAACTATATAATAACAAAATCTCATAATTAAGGAAGGAGTAAAAGATATGAAAAAATCAGTAGAAATATTATTAACTAATATAGCAAACTTATTTAAAGTAAAAACAATATTAAGTTTAGCAGTAATAATAACAGTATGCATATTAACATTTAAAAATATAGTAAGTGTAGAAGCATTTATGGCAATAGCAAGTGCAATAATTACATATTACTTTACTAAACCAGAAAAGGAGGAAAAGTAGATGGAAATAATAAAATCTAGTTTACAATTTAATTCAAATATGACAAAAATGGGTACAGTAGAAGGAATATTATTACATAATAGTGGAGTATCTGTTTTACAAAGTATAGAAGTAATACACAATTATCACAAAAACCATAATGGATGGGCAGGAATAGGATATCAATACTATGTAAGAAAAGATGGTACTATATATGAAGGACGTTCAGAAAAATATGCAGGAGCGCATTGTCCTGGTGCTAATAGTATAAGTATTGGTATATGTGCTGAAGGTAACTTTAATGAAGAAACAATGTCAGAAATTCAAAAACAAGCTATTATAGAATTAATTGCAGATATTAAATTAAGATACAATATCAAGTGGATAAAAGGACATAGAGAGATATTAAACACATCTTGTCCTGGTGCTAATTTCCCACTTGAAGAAATAATAAATGCAACTGTTGAAAAAAACGAAACAGCTCAAATTAAAAAATCTATAGACGAAATAGCACAAGAAGTAATAAACAATAAATGGGATGTTCAGCCTCGTAGAAAACAATTATTAGAGCAATCAGGATATAATTATAATGAAGTTCAAAATAGAGTAAATGAAATACTATTAAGCAAGGAAACTACAGTATTTAGAAAAACTAACGAGCAAATAGCAGACGAAGTAATTGCAGGCAAGTGGGGTAACAATCCTTCAAGGAAAGAAAAATTACAAAATGCAGGTTACGACTACAATGCTATTCAAAAAATAGTTAATAAGAAATTAATATAAAATAATAGCAGAGTATTAATTTACTCTGCTAATCTCCTTCATTATCTATATCTTCATCATCAATCTTATCAACAAGTAAATCTAAGTCATATACTTTAATTAGTAATTTTTCAGGTGGTTCTTCTTTTATATTTTTTATTATTTTAAAAAATACCCTCAAATATTTATAATAACATTTATCATAAATAGGATAAGGATAGTATCCTTCCATAGCATCTAAATCTACAGCTTGATAACATCTATCTTTTTTAAAAAGACTTACAGTATTCTGATTATAAATTTTTTTAACATATTCATTTATAATATTATCTAATTCTAATAATGTAATTTCTTTATTTAATAATTTTTCTTTTAATTCATCAAATAACTCTTTCATAAACCCTTCTTTCTAACACATATATAATAGATGATAAATAAATAAAAGTCAAGACATAAAAGTATACTAAACAAAAATAAAAACGTCTTAAAATGCAATGTCGCAAGACATTTTTTAGCTATTTTCACTCAAAGGTAAATTTTATGTACATGACACACTTCGACAGACTTCGCCTCTACATAATGTTATAATATACTTAAGAGGTGGTACATATGTTAGATATAATTATAAACTATCACAAAAGAAAATTAGAAAGTATGTTAGAAGAAAATGCAGACTATGAAGAAATAGTGAAAGAAAGTCAGTTTTTAGATAAATACATAGTAAGAAAAATGAAAGAGCTAGTATAAAAAATAGAAAACTGTAAAATATAAAAATATGAAGAATTTTTATAAAAAAACAAGAAAAGAATTTAAAAGAATATTAAAGAAAAACAAGAATATAACTTATCACGAATGGAATGACTATGCTCACGAAAATGGTTTTTTTAGTTCAATAACAATAATGGCGCATGAGGACGCAGAAAAGTGGGAAGATTTAAGGAAAAAATTCGCAATTTGAGACTGGGAACTTTTACCATTGCTTTTATTAACTACTATATATATAATTGTTATGGTGAAAACAAATGAATAATAGAAATGTATATAGTGAGATAAGAGTATTACAAAATAAATTAAATAAGAATATAGAAAAATATGGTTTAAGTGATAAAAAAACAATTGAATTAAGCGAGAAAATAGATGCATATATAAATTATTATTATGCAACAATAAAAGAGAGACAATATCCAACAGGAAGTGAAATGTTTTCATATTATAGAATTTCTTATGATAAGTTAAAAGAACTAACAATAGAAAAAGAAAAATTTCCAAGCGCAGAAGAGTGGAATAAATATGCTAAAGAATACGGTCTTTTATGCTCTGAATCAATGAAATATATATCTATGCTTGATTGGAATTATTTAAGAGTAAAAATAAATAGAGAAATAAATATTAAAATTTTTTAAAAAATTTTTGTGTAGCATTATCAAGTGTTACACGATTTTTTTACCCAAAAATCGACATAATTCTTGTCGAAACCCAAACTAAAATGTTTGACAAGATTTTAATAATAAAATAAAATACTTATATAAAAAGGTTGAGAGGCTTTAAGTTGCAATTAAAGCACTCTCTGAGTGTATATTATTCAGTACAAATATACAAATATAATATACACTCTAAAAACAGATTTGTCAAATTTTGTCAGAAATGAAACTGAAAAAAATGACAAAAAGTTAGAAAGAGAGGTATTTTATGAAAAAAGAAAATGAAATTATTGAGGAAATTTTGAAAAAATGCAATTGGTGGGAGAGAATTATAGTAAATAGAAATAAGAAATTATTTGTAGATATATATAGAAAAGGAATGCAGGATTACTTTAATTTTATTAATAAAAATTGACCCCGTACTGACCCCGTAAAGTATATATAAGTATGACAAAAATGACTAATATGACACATAAAATTAAATTGAAAAATACAAAATAAAATCGCTAAAACATTATAAATACTAATGTTTAGCGATTTTTTGCTGTGGTGATCCAGGAGGGATTCGAACCCCCGACCCACGGATTAGAAATCCGTTGCTCTATCCAACTGAGCTACTGAACCAAAAATCAATTGCAATAATAATATTACCATTATTTTAAATAAAAGTCAATAAAATAGAAACAATTTTTTGAAAAATTTGTAAAATTGTTTCTATTTTTTAATTATCTTATAAAATTATCTAGGTAAAACTATTTTTGAATCTTTTTTTCTAGCTCTATATAAAGTAATTTTATTTCCAACAGTCTGTACCAAAATAGAATTAGTTGCTTCTGCAATTTCATTTCCTAATAATTTAGCATTTGCAGGTGCTGTTTCTAAAACTGAAACTTTAATTAATTCTCTAGCTTCTAATGCATCAGAAAGTTGAGAAATTAAATTATCAGAAATACCACCTTTTCCAATTTGAAAAATTGCATCTATATTATTTGCTAAACCTCTTAAATAAGCACGTTCTTTACTTGTCATTTTTATTCTCCTTTCCTTCTAAACAAATTTTACATATATCTTTAGTAGAATTTACTTTTCCCAATTTTATAGAATTTTCTTTCATATTATTTAATTTATTTTCATCACTTAAAATACTATTTATAATATCTTCAGCATTTGAATCTTTTTTTATCCAAATTGCCGCACCATTATTTTCTAAAAATTCAGCGTTTTGCTCTTCTTGACCAGGTATTGGGTTAATAACAACCATGGGAAGTGAGCTTGCTAAACTTTCGCTAGTTGTTAGCCCACCTGGTTTAGTAATAACCAAATTAGAAATACTCATAAGTTCAGGTACTTTATTTGTAAAAGGTAAAACCTTAATAGAATTTTGCTTATTATTTTCTATTGCAATATTTTCAAAAGACTCTTTTAATTTTTCATTTTTACCAGCAACAGCAATAACTTGAATATCATAATTACTTTTAGCAATAGTATTTAAAATATTAATAGTTCTACTTTTTCCAATTCCATATTCACCACCACCGAAAAAATAAAATAGTTTTTTTATTACTAGATAGTCCAAATTCTTTTAAAATTTCATTTCTATTATATTTTTGTAGAAAGCGCTCAGAAATAGGAATACCAGTCACATATATTTTATCACTACTAATATTATTATTTTTAACAATTGAATCCTTCATATTATCATTTGATACAAAATAATAATCTACAAATTCACTACCAATTAACCATTGATTATGAGGAGCAAAGTCAGTCATAATAGTAGCTAAGTAGCAGTTAGTTTTCCCTTTCTTTTTTAAGTAACTAGTCATTTGTGAGCCAAAAGCATGTGTAGAAATAACAATATCAGGTTTAATTTCCCTAAATAATTTAGCCATTTTTACAGCCATTATTTTATTAGATGTAGAGCTTACTTTTGCTATAATACCATCTTCAGATTTATAATAAACCTTCCCCCACGTCCAAGGGGCTTTCTTAGCCATTTCCTTATATGCAGTTGTAGTAACTTTTTCGAAAGCTTTATTAATATATTTAACACAATCTATCATATATGTTTGAACATCTGTATAATTATTATCAATATAATGCTTAATAGAACTAGCAGCAGAATAATGACCACCTCCATAAGAGGCATAAAAAATTAAAATTTTTTTCATAAATAATCTCCAATTATAAATTTATAAAACTAAAACTCCTAAAAAATTTAAAGTAGCATAAATATTATTATTTTGTATTTTAAATATAATACCATAAAAATAAAAAAAATACAAATGGAAGAGCGGGGCGTTAATAAACGCTCCGCTTTAGCCGCAATTTTGTTTTTCATATTAAGTTTTTTTTCTTTGCGGGCTAAGCCCGCTAAACAAATCCACTTGTCCGAGACATGTCTCCTCCTCGCGCTTCGCGCTCCGGTCGCCACAGGTTTATTTATGCAAAATAAAATGTAATAGTTGCTTTGGGTCTACCTCGTATCATAAGTTTTCCTCCTTCCGATGGAAACATGGGTTAACGAGTTACAACGGTGCCGAACACCAGCCGCCGGATCTTACAAATTAAAGTGTTTTAAACAGCTTGTAGGATGTCCTCTCATGGCCGTTTACCTCCTTATGGATTTTTTATTTTCAATTTACATGTTCCTTTTGGAAACTAAATTTATTATAGCACAACAGTAAACATAATGCAATACTTTTTTAAAAGTTTTTTCAAAAAATTTTTAAGATTTATAATATAATCTTCTGAAGCGTTGAAAAATAAAGGATTTATATAATTACAAAAATATAAAATTTTGAGAATAAAAACCAAAAAAAAAGGAAAAATAAAGGTAAATAACGCAAAAACGAAAGGAAAATTAAAAAAATGATAAAGAAAAAATGGTTAATAATTTTTTTAATATTATGTGCATTTTTATTTATAGTTATAAACATAAATGTAAATAATGTGGAAAACATATCTGTATATGCAAAGTCAAGTGCATCTACAACATCAGATTTACAACTAATGGCAAGAGCAATAAATGGAGAAGCAAGGGGAGAACCATATGAAGGGCAAGTTGCAGTAGGCGCTGTTATACTAAATAGAGTAAAAAGTTCCAAATTTCCAAATACAATAGCAGGGGTAATTTACCAAAGTGGAGCATTTACAGCAGTAGCAGATGGTCAAATAAATGTAGCAATAGCAGAAGGCTCAACAGTACTAAAGGCGGCACAAGATGCAATGAATGGTTGGGATCCAACAGGAGGAGCAATATACTACTTTAACCCTGCAACAGCGACAAACAAATGGATATGGTCAAGACCACTTATAAAAACTATTGGAAAACATAGATTTTGTAGTTAGAAAGGAAGAATTTTAATATGAATATTAAAGAAAAAGTATACGATTGGAAAAATAGATTAAAAGATAGACATATGCTTACATTAGTAGTAACACTAGTTACTGTAATAGCAGTACTTGGGTTATACACTTATAAAAGAGAAAGAACTTTTAGGCAAGCCACTGAAAATGATTATAATATGGCATTTTTTGAACTTGTAGATTATGTACAAAATGTTGAAACATATCTTGCTAAGTCATTAATATCAAAAACACCTGAACATGGTGCAGAAGTTTTAACACATGTATGGAGAGAAGCAAATTTGGCACAAGCATACCTTGCAATGCTTCCAATAGGATCAAATGAGCTTAGTAATACCTCTAAATTTTTAAATCAAGTAAGTGATTATAGTTATACACTTTCTAGAAAAAATATAAACAATGAAGCTTTAACTCAAGATGATTTAAACAATTTAAAAGACTTACACAATTATAGTATAGAACTTGAAAATACTTTAAATCAACTCTCAGCAGATATGAATGATGGAAGAATAAAATGGGGAGAACTAACAAAAAAAGGAAGTAGTGTATTTGCAACACAAGTAAGTAACATTTCAAAAGATAGTTTTAGTAACTTAGAAGAAAACTTTCATGAATATGCAGGTTTAATTTATGATGGAGCCTTTTCAGAACATTTAACATCATCAGAGAAAAAAGGGCTTACAGGAGAAAATATTGATGAAGAAAAAGCAAAACAAATAGCAACAAGTTTCTTTGATAATAGCAAAATAAAAGAAGTAAATTCAAATGGACGATCAGAAAATACAAATATGCCAACTTTTGATTTTAATATAGTTTTAAATGAAGACAAAGAAAAAAATAATTATGCAAGCATTTCTATAACTGAGAAGGGTGGACACATAGTATTTATGAATTATAATAGAAATGTAGAAGCACAAACAGTATCAGAAGAAAGAGCTACCCAAATAGGAAAAGAATTTTTAAAAAATCATGGATTTAACAATATGAAAGAAACATACTATCTAAAACAAGAAGGAATAATAACAATAAATTATGCATATAACCAAAAATCAAACTATGGAGATGTTATAGTATATCCAGATTTAATAAAATTAAAAATAGCCCTAGATAATGGAGAAGTTTTAGGAATTGAAACTACAGGATACCTAAATTGCCATTATGAAAGAAATATAGGAGAAGTACAAATCAGTAAGGAAAAAGCAAAAGAAATACTAAATAAAGATTTAGAAATAATGTCTGAAGGTCTAGCAATTATACCAACACAATTTCAAACAGAACTACTATGCTGGGAATTTAAAGGAAAAGTAGATGGCTCAGAATTCTTAGTATATATAAATGCAAAAACACGGAAAAGAAGAAGATATATTAGTAATAAAAGATACACCAAATGGAACATTAACAATGTAAATGCAAATATTCTAGAATTCTTAACGTAATAGAAATAGTACTAAAATATACCACCCAAAGCTCCAAAAATAAGAAAGTAAATAATGTATGAAAAATTACAGAAAAAACTTGTAATTTTATGTAAAATATAGTACAATTTAGTTAGTAGTTTATCTTTTGAAACCAATAAGTATAACACTTGGAGGTTTCAAAGCCTCCAAGAAAATTTAAGGAGGTAGAAATTATGACTATTAAAGAAGAGCTCAAAGAGCAATTGAAACAGGCAAAAGCAAAGCAGAGTGAAACAGAGCGGGACTTAGAGGCTGAAGCAAAAGTAATGATTGAGGAATTCTTAATTCCGAAATTCAGAGAAATTGCCAAAACTTATCCGCTTAATTCGCTTCTTTATGTTGATTTCAACAGTAATATTGGGTGTTGGTACTATACATCTAATATTGATGGTTTGGAAGGCAGAAAGAAATCATCATATGATTACAAGGTAGTTTCTAAGGCAATAGATATTGCAAACGAATATGATATTGAGGCAAAGACTACTGATGATGGTGCAGGCGGAACATGGCTTAAATTTTCTTTAAAGCTTGATGAGTGATTGAATTGGTTAAGGCAGAAAACTTCTATAGTTTTCTGCTTTATCTTTTTATTATAAATTAATTATTTATAGTTTTGTAAAAATTTGGCGAAAATGTAAGAATTTTACCTTGACATCTCACTTTATTAATAATAAAATTATTAGTAATAATGGGAGGAAAAATAATGGGTTTATTTAACAATAAATCTCATAAAGGTACAGAAGATTTAATAAGTTATGAAATAAAAGGGAAAACAAATTCAAAGTTGATATTTGGTTTTGTACATTATTGTACTTTTAAACATGGAGATATAAGAACTAATTTAATAAAATCACAAATATATGAAAATTATGAACAAGGACATACAATAACACCAAATACTGCTAAATATGTATGCTTTGAAATACCAGAAGATATAAGTTTGCAAGAACTTGCTGAAAAGGAAGTATTTGAAGTATTAGATAGAATTGGAAGGTTAGACAAATTAAAAGGTAATTTATATAATCATATAGGCTTTATAAATAGGTTGGAAGATGGAAGGTATGAAATTTTTAATCCAACAGTAGAGGTTTTAAGTTACATAGATGAAAATATGAATGATAAAATAGGTCAAAGTGATAATTTGTTTGCAAAAAGAATAAAATTTGTAAAAAATATATCAGAGTCAGCAGTAAAAAAAATTGAGCAAGATAGAAAAGAAAGAGAAAAAAGAAAAGAAAAACCATTACTAGAAGAACAATTAAGATATAAAATTGGAGATAATATATATACAGATTATAAAGGTATAAATATAAATACAGGAAGAATAATAAAACTAAGCAAATTAAAATGTGCATATGAAGAGGATGAAAATAATTTATATTCTGCATATATAAATGAGGACGTAGAAGAACAAGAGCAAGAAGATGAAATGGCGACACTTGAAGATACTCCACAAGGATTTCCAATATTATTTACAACTGGGCAAAAAATGGAAGAAATGTTAAAAAATGATAAATATGAATATGTTTTAAAATTATTATCAGATATTCAAAAAGAAAAACTAAATATAAATGAATTAAGATATATTGGCGGAATAGATAGTGAAGGAAGAATATATAAAACAACAGAAAATTGTTCAGAACAATTAAAAGAAAAAATAGAAGTAGAAAAACAAGAATATAGAAAAGAAAATGAAATTCAAATAGAAAAATAAAAATGACGCACAAAGCAAATTGCGTCATTTTGCTTATTTTGGGAAATTTATCACAGTATATAAAAAATAAAAAAACTAATAATATAATTAGAAAAACAAAAAAAGTTGTAAGTGTAATTTTATTAATTACAAACGCAAATAAAAATTAAAATATGTTTTTCTAAAAAAATTATAATTCTAGGAGGTAACTAAAATGTCTAGAAATAGAAGCTCAGTTATGTCTGAAAATTTAAAAGAAGAAATAGCAAAAGAGCTAGGAGTATATGAACAAGTAAAACAAGATGGAGGATGGGGAAATGTATCATCTAAAACTTGCGGAAATATAATATCAAAAGCAATAGAAATAGCAAATAGAAGTGTAGAATAGTAAAAAACATGAGCAGAAAAAATACTGCTCATGTTTTTACTATAATTATGGAAAAATTTTTAATAATAGAAGTAAATATAAAAATAATTCATTCCATTATTTAAAAATCGTTAAGTAAAATTTTAAGATATATATTGATTTGTACCTACATATAGTATAAAATAAGGCATAGAACATTAATAAGGAGTAATAAAGTTGAAGGTACAAATAAATAACAAAAATATAAATTATGAAGTACAAGGTGAGGGAAAGCCAGTTATATTACTTCATGGTTGGCTTGCATCATTAGAAACAATGGCACCACTTGCCAAAAGTTTAGCTAGAAATTTCAAAGTGTACTCAGTAGATATAATAGGATTTGGAAAAAGTGATTTACCAGATAAACCATTAAATACTAATGACTTTGGAAATTTTCTAAAACAATTTATAGACAAATTAGAAATTGAAAATCCAATATTAATAGGTCATTCAAATGGTGGAAGAACCATTTTAAATTATGCAGGAAGAAACTTAGGAAAAATTAATAAAATAGTTTTAATAGATAGTGCAGGAATTGTACCAAAAAGAAAACCAAAATATTATATTAAAATGTACACCTTTAAATTATTAAAAAATATATTTAAAATATTACCAAAAACACAAATGTTTAATAATATAAAAGAAAGAGCATTATCTAAATTTGGTTCTAGTGATTATAAAAATTCACCAGAAGTTTTAAAAAGAACAATGTCAATAATATTAAATGAAGACCAAAAGCATTTAATGCCAAATATAAAAGTCCCTACATTATTAATATGGGGTGACAAAGATACAGCTACACCATTAAAAGATGCAAAAACAATGGAAAAATTAATTCCAGATAGTGGTCTTGTAGTATATGAAGGAGCAGGCCATTTTTCATATTTAGATAAACTATCTAATTGCTTATTAGTATTAGATGAATTTTTAAAAAATGATAAGAAGGAGATTTAATGAATTACATATTAATTAATTTATTTTTTATATTACTATATGTTTATTATTTGTATAAAATGAAAAGAGGTTTTCATATTCTACAATTAGAATCATATAGAAATGAAAGATATAGAAGATGGATAAACGAAAACAAAAATCAAGTAATAAAATTAAGAGAATTGTTACTTATAATACCAATAATATTATTATTTATTAATAAAATAGTATCATTTATTTTAGCAATAATAATTACTTTAATATTATATTTTGCAAGAGATATTTATAAAGAGAAGAAACCATTAGTAAAAACTAAAAGAGTAAAAAGATTATACTTAACATCAACCATAATATATATAATTTTTGCTATAATTACTAATATATCTATATATCTAAATAATAGTTATATACTATTTATAAGCATGTTAATAATAAATTTATTAATTATTTTCTCAATTTATATAACAATTTTAGTTAATAAAATAAATGCACCAATTGAAAATAGTATAAATAAATCATTCTATAATAATGCAAAAAGAAAACTTGATGAATGCAAAAATCTTAAGGTTATTGGAATTACAGGAAGTTATGGAAAAACAAGTACAAAGTACGTATTAACAACAATATTAGAACAAAAATATAATGTATTAATGACACCAGAAAGTTTTAACACCACATTAGGAGTGGTACGAACAATTAACGAAAAATTAAATGCTACACATCAAATATTTGTATGTGAAATGGGAGCAAAAAATATAGGAGATATAAAAGAAATTTGTGATTTAGTTAATCCAGAATATGGAGTTCTAACAGCAATAGGCCCACAACACCTAGAAACATTTAAAACTCTAGAAAATGTAAGAAAAACAAAAATGGAATTAGTTAATGCAATAACAAACAAAGCTTTTATAAACTATGAAGACGAAAATATAAGAAATACAAAAGTAGAAAAAGAAAATATAAAATATGGGCTAACCAAAGAATGTGATACATATGCATATAATATAAATATAACTGAAGAGGGTTCAGTATTTAGTGTACATACAAAGAGTGGAGAAATAGAAAATATAAAAACAAAATTACTCGGAGAGCATAATATAGTAAATATTGTATCTGCTATAGCCGTAGCAAAAGAGTTGAATTTAACAGATGAACAAATTAAAGCAGGTATAAGATTTTTAAAACCAGTACCACATAGGTTAGAATTAAGGAAAAATCCTAATGGACTTATAATAATAGATGATGCCTATAATTCAAATATAAGTGGTGCAAAAAAAGCATTAGAAACTTTAAAACTATTTAAGAATAGAAATAGAGTATTAGTAACACCAGGAATAGTTGATTTAGGTGAATATACGCAAAAATACAACAAAGAATTAGGGAAAAAAGCGGCAAGTTGTGCAGACTATATAATATTGGTAGGAGAAAAGCAAGCGAAACCAATTTATGAAGGGATAATAGCCGAAAATTATCCAAAAGAAAAAATATTTATAGCAAAAGATTTGCAAGAAGCAATTACTGAGTGGAATAAATTTAAAGCAAATGAAACTGTAGTTTTATTAGAAAATGATTTACCAGATAATTATTTATAAAAATTAATAATAGAAAGAAGGATGTATATGAAAATAAAAATAGGAGTTATATTTGGAGGAAGGTCAGTCGAACATGAAATTTCAATAATTACAGGGAACCAAGCAATAACAAATATAAATATAGAAAAATATGAAATTGTTCCAATATATATAAGTAAAGCAGGTCTAATGTATACAGGTGAAAAATTATTAAAGTTAGAGTCTTTTAGAGATTTAGAAAGTCTATTAAAAGAACTAACGCCAATAACTATAGTAAATGATGGTAAAAATATAAATATAGTAAGATATCCGATGAAAAAGTTTGGAAATAATATAATAAACACAATAGATATTGCATTTCCAACAATGCATGGAACTAACGGAGAAGACGGAACAATAGCAGGATACTTAGAAATGTTACAAGTACCATATATAGGTTGTGATATGTTATCTGCAAGCATAGGAATGGATAAAATAATGATGAGAAGAGTATTAAAAGAAGCAAATATACCATCATTAGACTATGTAGCATTTTACTCTACAGATTATATAAAAGAAGAAGAAAAAATTATAAATAAAATAGAAGAAAAATTAAGATATCCATTAATAGTAAAAGCCGGAAATTTAGGTTCTAGTGTAGGAATAAAAAAAGCAAAAACAAATAGTGAATTAAAAGAGGCAATAGAATACTCAATGCAATTTTCAGATAGGGTAATGGTAGAAAATGCAATTGTAAATTTAAAAGAAGTAAATTGCTCAGTAATAGGGGATACATCAAATGCAGCAGCATCAGAATGTGAAGAGCCATTAGGGTCAGACGAAATATTAAGCTATCAAGATAAATATGTATCAGGAGGAAAAACAAAAACAGGCGAAGTAGCAGGTGGTTCAAAAGGAATGGCTACTCTACAAAGAAAATTACCAGCTGAAATTTCAAATGAAATGAAGAGTGAAATTCAAGAACTAGCAATTAAAACATTTAAAGTATTAGGGTGTAGTGGAGTATCAAGAATAGACTTTTTAGTAGATAATGATACAAACGACATATATGTAAATGAAATAAACACAATACCAGGAGCACTTTCATACTATTTATGGGAAGCAACTGAAAAAACTTTCGAAAAAGAAATAGACGAATTAGTAGATATAGCATTAAAAAGAAAAAGAGAAAGAGAAAAATTAGTATTTTCATATGATCAAAATATCCTTGCATTACAAGGAAGTAAAATAGGAATAAAAAAATAGAAAAAATAAGCCAGATTAACAAATTTTACTAATCTGGCTTATTTTTTAATATTGTGCAAAAACTAAGTTAATAATTCCATATTCTAAAGAAGCAAAAGAAGTAATTAAAATGGAATTATCTTTTAATTCTATATTACAGAAATTTTCAATATTATTAGGAATATCTACAGCTTCCAAAACTTCATAGTTTTTAGGAAGATTATCCATAGTAGAATCTTTAACAAATATTAATGTCATTTTATTAAGAGATTTACAAGGGAAAATATCAACTAATTTATATCCATCTTTTAAATTTGCATTACAGGTTTCCTTAATAGTCATAGGATAATTTGATTCTGTTTTAAAAATATATTGTTTAGGCATTTTCATTATAAAATGTCTCCTTTCAATAAAAACAAGTTTATTGTTACAAAAGAATAATAGCACATTTAACATAAAAATATAAAATATAAAAAATACAGTAAAAATAACAAAAAAATTACTTATTTCTCTTTCGCTATTTCAAACAATATGATATAATGTAGTCACCATGAATTTGGGAGGATGTTAAATGATTTTTAAAGATTATTATAAAATATTAGGTTTAGAAACAAACAAAGTAAATATAGATGAAATAAAAGTAGCATTTAGAGAGCAAGCTAAGAAATATCACCCAGATGTAAACTCTAATAGATTTTCAGAAGAACGTTTTAAAGATATAAATGAAGCATATAGAGTTCTTTCTAGTAATGCACAAAAAAGAAAATATGATAGGATTTGGTATTCACATGTAGGGAAAAGAATAGAAAGGCAAAAAAATCAAAATGAAAGAGAAACAAAAACAGACTTTTTAGGAATACTATTTGGTGAAAAATCAAATATAAAAAAAGATATAATAGAAAACAAAAAGAAAATACCAGTAAAAGGCGAAAACATAGAAACAAGTATAGATATATCAATAGAAGAAGCCTACTATGGGTTAGACAAAAAAATATCTTTAAGAACTGTTGAAGGAAAGATGAAAAACTTTAGTATAAAAATACCAGCAGGAATTAGAAACGGAGAAAAAGTTAGGTTAATAGGAGAAGGAAAACCAGGGCAAAATGGTGCCAAAAATGGAGATTTATTCATAAAAATAAATATAGATAATAATAAAAAATATAAATTAAAAGGTTATGATATATATACAGATTTACTTTTAACACCTTGGGAAGCAGCATTAGGAACAAGAGTACAAGTAGAAACAATAGATGATAGTGCAAATATATTTGTACCAAGAGGAATAACAACAGGAGAGATAGTAAAAATTCCAGGAAAAGGTTATAAAGATGGAAAAGGTGGAAGAGGAGATTTAGTAGCAGAAGTAAAAATAGTAGTACCTAAACAGTTATCTGAAGAAGAAACAAAAATTTATGAAAAATTAAAAGAAATATCAAATTTTGAACCAAGAAACCAATAAAACTAATACATAAGTTGACAATATGAGAAAAAAATAGTATAATTATGTATAGTTCGAAAACTAAAGAGAAACTATGACATATTGGTTCATAGAAAAGGAGAAAAATATGGAAAGTATACAAGGAAAACACTTTAGTATTACAGACCCACAAGGTGTAAAAACAGTAATATATAGAGTAAATAAGACTGAAAAAGAATATTTAAATAAATATCCTAAATATACAGTTGAAAGACTTGTATCAGCAGAGGAATTTCAAGGAAATTTAAAGAAAAAGACATTTTTTATTGATGAACCAAACTATGAAGAACATCTAATAATACTATCTTTTGCAGGAGAAAAGGTAGTTGTTAATATGGGAATTTTAGAAGATAATAAAGTACGTATTTCTAAAAAACCTGTACCAGTTAAGTTTGATACTCTTTACTCTGAAGAAGGAGTATATAAAGAGTTTAAATATACGCCAAATTTAAAAAGGCCAATATCTATAATAGATCCAGAAACAACAGAAGAAGTTAAGCCAACAGTATATTTGGACAAGAATACAAATGAATTAAAAGGGAAATGTAAATTAAAACCAAATAAACCTTATTTCGCGTTTGAAATGCGTGAAAGAAGAGAGGACGTCTAGAAAGGAGAAAGTAAAATATGAAACCAACAATTGAAGGTTCAAATGCAAGAAATTTTAATGAAGAAATGGCATTTATATCATTAAATAAAAAAATAGAAAGAGGTTTTAATGTAATACAAGGAGCATCAAAAAACTCTATATTTGATGAAGGCATGACAATAATAGCAGAAGATAGTGAATTAAGAAGCAATAACACACTAAAAACGAAAAATGGAAATATAATAAAATTTGAAGAAAAAGCATTTGAAAAAGTAAAACAACACAGAAAAAATAAAGAAGAAAAAGGAATAGTAGTTAACTATGAAGAAATAGTAGAAGCAAAAAGAAGAGGAAGGCCTGCAAAACAAACCACTAAAACAGAAGAAGCAAGATAAAACAAAAGAAAAGGGTGAAATACCATGGGACAAATAGATAAATTTAAAAGTTCAATTAAACAAGGAAAAAAATTTTTGATAATTATAGCAGTAGTATGGTTAGTATTAGCCATACTACTTGTTGCGCCTATAGCAGTTGCATGGGCAACCGCTCCAAATGGTGAAAGCGATTTCTTAACAAATTTTGTAATGAATTTTGTTAAAGAAACAGCAAGTTTCACAGCATTTTTTAGAATGTTTGCAACAAAAGGTGCAATATTAGTATTTTTAAAATGTTTAATACCATATACTATTGCATTTTTAATATTTACAGCCAGAGGATATTGGAGAACAAAACCAAAAGGAAAATATCATGACATTGAGCATGGTTCAAGTGATTGGAGTACTAATGGTGAGCAATATAAAGTATTAAATGAAAATAAAGGAATTATACTTGCAAAAGATAATTACTTACCAGTAGATAAAAGAGGAAATATAAATACACTAATAGTCGGAGGTTCAGGTTCTGGTAAATCTGCATCATACTCAATACCAAATGCAGCTCAAATGCTAGGCTCATATGTATTTACAGATCCTAAAGGAGAATTATACGATAAAACAGCAGGATACTTAAAAGCACATGGATATGATATAAAAGTATTAAATTTAGTAAATCCACAAAACAGTGATGGCTATAACCCATTAATGCACGTAGCAAGTGAACTAGATGTAGACGTTATAGCAAACACAGTAGTAAAAGGGCAAGCATCAGAAGGAAAAAGTGACCCATACTGGGATGATATGGCAGAAATGTTATTAAAAGCATTAATATATTACCTAATAGCAACAAGACCAGAAGAAGAGCAGAACTTAGCAAGTTGTTCAGAAATGGTAAGAGCAGCAAATAATAATGGAGGAAGTAACTTACTTACAGAGCTAATAAACCAATTACCATATGACCACCCAGCAAGAATGTATTATAAATCAATAGAAATAGCACCAGAAAAAACATATGGTTCAATACTAAGTTCACTTCAATCAAAATTAGGAAAATTCGACTCAAAAGAAATAGCAGAAGTAACATCAACAGACACAATAAATTTTGAAGATATAGGAAACAAAAAAACAGCTGTATATGTAATATCATCAGATACACACACAGCATATGACTTCTTACTTACAATATTCTTCTCACAAATGATACAACAATTATATAACTATGCAGACTTAAATGGAGGAAGACTAAAAGTACCAGTATTTTTCATATTAGATGAGTTTGCGAATATAGGAAGAATACCAGATTTCGACAAAAAAATATCAACCTCAAGAAGTAGAGGAATACAATTTAGTGTTATTTTGCAAAACTTAGACCAATTAGAAGCGGTATATGAAAAAAGCTATGAAACAATAATGGGTAACTGTGATACACACGTATTCTTAGGAAGTAACTCATTTAAAACAGTAGAATACTTCTCAAAAGCATTAGGAGAAAAAACAATATCAAGGGAAAGTAAAGGAACAAATAAAGATAAACACTACCATAAACAAGGCTACAACTATTCAGAGCAAATAATGGCAAGGGCCTTAATGACACCAGATGAACTAAGAAGAATGGATAACGACTTATGTATTATATACGAAAAAGGAATAAAACCAGTAAAGGCAGACAAATACTACTATTTTAAACAAGAAAAGCTATATAGAGACTTACAAAAAGACACACTAGATCACAACCACTTTGATGCAGGGATAAGAGGAACTTGGAGAAAGTATAACCCATACAACCCATATGTGCCAGATACACCAGGTGGAAAGCAAGAAAGTTTAAAAGTAGAATCATTAGATGACTTATTTGATGAAGAAATAGAAGATACAAAACCAGAAGTAAAAGAAGATACAAATAACAATAAAGGAGATATAAACTTAGGAATAGAGTCATTAGACGATTTACTTGCAGGAGAAATACCAGAGAATAAAGAAAATAAAGAAGAACAAAATATAAGTGACGACTTATTCGATTTCGAAGAATTTGAAGCCCCAGAAATGCCTAAAGAAAAGGCTTCAGAAGATACCTTCACAGAAGACTTACAAAAAGAACTAGAAGCCAAATTCGACGAATTATTTGGACCAATAGAATAAAACAGAAATTTTAAAGACGAATTTAAAAATTTCTAAACTGTGGATAGATTTATACAATTAAAACAACAACACTTTTAAAACAAATGTTTTGAAAGTGTTGACTTTTTTTAGAGCACTTTATATAATAAGTAAAGAAATTAAGGTAAATTTTAGATTAAATAGATATAGAAAAGAGGAAAATAAATGAAATTTGTACATATAGCAGATATGCACTTTGATACACCTTTTACTTTACTAAGTGACAGAGCAAACCTAGGAGAAGTAAGAAGGCTAGATCAAAGAAAAGCATTTAAAAAAATGATAGAATATATAAAGATAAATGAAATACCATATTTGTTTATAGCAGGAGACCTATATGATCACGAATACGTAAGGCAAAGTACAATAGACTTTATAAATGATTGCTTCAAACAAATTCCAAATACTATTGTATTTATAACTCCGGGAAACCATGACCCATACTTAAAAAATTCATATTATGCAAAATATAACTGGAATGAAAATGTAAAAATATTTACTTCAAAAATAGAAAAAATAGAAACAAAAGATTTTGATTTATATGGGTATGGCTTCGAAGATTTCTATTTAAAAGATTCAAAAATAGAAGAAATCAATATAGAAAATAAAGAGAAATTAAACATACTCATAACACATGCAAGCCTAGATGGTGGATATGATGACCAGAGGCAATATAACACAATATCAAGTAGTAAGTTAAGGAACTTGGAATTCAATTATGTTGCCTTAGGACATATACATAAAATAAATTTATCTAACGAAAATAAAAATATTATTTACCCAGGTTCTACTATTTCCCTAGGTTTTGACGAACTAGATGAACATGGAATGATAGTAGGAAATATAGAAAAAGAAAAAATACAAGTAGAATTTATAAAACTAGACGATAAAGAATTCAAAGAGCTAAAACTAGACATTACAAACATAAATCAACCAGAAGAATTATTAGAAAAAATACAAACATTAGAATTAAACGAAAAAGACCTATACAAAATAATATTAATAGGAAACAGAAACTTTGAAATAAACGCATATAAGCTATATAAACAAATAGAAACAAAAAATATTATAAAAATAAAAGATAAAACAAAAATAGCTTACGACCTAAACAAAATAGCAAATAATATAACCCTAAAAGGAATATTTGCACAAGAAATGCTAAACCAATTAAATAATGAGAATATAGATAAAGAAATAATAGAAAAATCAATAGAAATAGGAATAGAAGCACTATCGTAAAAGAAGTTGGAAGTTAGAAATTATCAAACAGATTTTAAATAAAATTGTAGGAGAAATTACCATAGAAACAAATAATAAAGAATATCGTAAACGATAAAAAATGCAATTCACAGAATAATGAAAAACACCAAAAGACAATGCAAAAAAAAGAATTAACATAAAATTGCTAAAAATACTTGAAAAAAATATAAGAATATGATAAAATATGTGAAAAGTTATAATTTTCCAAATAATACAGCAACTATTAACTATGAAGTACGTCAATTGACAAGGAGGAAAAAGATGAAAAGAATAATTGTTATGTTTCAAAAAGAAGATATAGAAATTGATATGTCTTTATATGATTTCATTAGTAATCAATATCGGAATGGAGTTTCAATGTTGGTTTGCAATGTAACCGAAGCAGAATACAAAGAAATGCAAAGGCAGATAAAATTTAGTTGCTTGCGTGAAAGATCAACACGAATAATGAGCAATGAAGAAATGGGATATAATAAATTCAGGTATCTTTTAAAGTATAACAATAAAAGTACAGATATATATATATATGATTACAACAACCCTCAAAAAAGAGGTAGTTATACAATAGATAGTGAAGGAATTCACTATGATGAAGAAGGCTGCCAATTTCCTAGTTATTATACGTCGAAAAAAAATATATATAAATTGAAAGTATACACAACCGAGACTTATGATGATGTCATTATGCACTACAGTTTTAATGAAGATAAGGATTAAGAGATTAAAACAATGACAGAAGAATTTATTAAGTTGTTAGGTAATAATTGTAAAACATGTTCTACAGCATGTCCTGATAGGTTAGATAGAAAAGGATGTGTCAACTGGTCTCATACTATTTATTATAGTGAATAACAATTGAATAAAATAAAAAGAGTATTTTAATTAATGCTCTTTTTATTTTATATACAAATTACTAGATGGATTAAGCCAACTATTATTTCAAACAAATGTTTAAAAATAAGTTGACTTTTTCTATTATACCATATATAATAAATTTAAAATTTGAAGAAGTGTTAATAGTGGTTTCCACCTTAATTCTACATAGAAAGTGAGGTGGTGCATATAATAGAAAGGTAAAAAAATGAAAATAAACAAATTACAAATAAATGCATTTGGAAACTTAGAAAATAAAGAAATAGAACTTTCAAAAAATATAAACATAATATATGGGAAAAATGAGGCAGGAAAATCTACGTGTCTTAAATTTATTGTGGATAGTTTGTATGGAATTTCTAAAAATAAAAGGGGAAAAGAATTTTCAGATTATGACAGATATAAGCCATGGAAAACCGAAGAATTTTCTGGCAAATTAACGTACACATTAGATAACGGAAAAAAATATGAAGTATTCAGAGATTTTAACAAAAAAAATCCTAAAATATATGATGAAGAATTAAATGATATATCAAAGGAATTTACAATAGATAAAACATATGGAAATCAATTCTTTACAGAACAAACAAAAATAGATGAAGACACATTTCTATCAACCTTAGTATCAATGCAACAAGAAGTAAAACTAGGAAAACAAGAGCAAAATACTTTACTTCAAAAACTAGCAAACCTAGCAGGAACAGGGGAAGATAATGTTTCATATAAAAAAGCAATGGAAAAAATAAATAAAAGGCAAATAGAAGAAATAGGAACATTAAGAAGTCAAGGAAGGCCAATAAATATTGTAAAAGAAGAGCAATTTAAACTTCAAGATTCAATAGGGGAACTAGAAGAATACAAAGAAAAACAATATGAAATAGAAGAATTAAAACAACAGTTAGAAGAAAAAATAAAACAAGATGAAGAAAAACTAAAATTAATAAAAGAGCTAAAAGCACTAGAAGATACAGAAAAAATAGAAAAACAAAAAATAGCATTAAACGAAAATATATTAAATGAAAATAATGAAAAAATAGAAAACTTAAAATTAAATAAAAAAGAATTAGAAAATGAAATAAATAAGATAAAATTGCCAAATAGAGAAAATAGAAAAATAATAAAGCCACAAAACATTATAAATATAGTAATAATGCTAATATCTATTATATTAATGCCAATATTTAAAAATAATACTATTGCATTAATTACTACAACTACAATATTTGCAATAGGGGCATTAGTTCTTATTATATCTAAGATTATTAGTATAATAAAAATAGCAAAACAAAATGAAAATATAGAAAGGCAAATAAATAAAGCAAATGGCCAAAAGCAAGAAATACAAGCAAATATAGATAAGATAAATACACAAATAGATTTATTAGTAAAAAACAGTGACGAACAAGCAAAAGTAGTAGAAAATGCGCAAGAATTATTAAAAATGCAAATAGAAAAAGAAATAAACAACATAAAAATCAATTACAATATAGAAGAAATCAACTTAAATAATGTATCATATGAATTAGAAAAAGTACAAAACAGCATAAATAAAAATAAACTAGAAATTCATACATTAGAATTAGATAAAAATAACATTTTACCAAAGCTAGAAAAGTTAGCTCAAATGGAAGAAGAATTGCAAGAACTAAATGAAAAAGAAAAAAACTTATTAAAACTAAATAATTCTATGGAGCTTGCAAAACAAATACTAGAAGTTGCATACACAAAAATGAAAGAAAATGTAACACCAAAATTCACTAAAAATCTATCAAAAAATATACAACAAATATCAAATGGAAAATACAAACACGTTAGAATAAATGACCAAGAAGGAATAATAGTAGAAAAAGAAAATGGCGAATACATATCAAGCGAAAAGCTAAGCATACGGAACAATAGACCAACTATACATATCACTAAGGCTAGGCGCAATAAAAGAACTATCAGAAGAAACCATGCCAATAATACTAGACGAAGCCTTTGCATACTACGACGAAGAAAGGCTAACAAATATACTAAAGTATATGAGTGAAGAATTTAAAAATCGTCAAATAATAATATTTACTTGTACAAATAGGGAAAGAGAAATATTAGAAAAATTGAAATTGGAATATAGGAATATTGAACTTTAAAAAAATATTAATAAACAGGGATTTTTACTACTCTATAATAAATATTAACTGATAATATTTTTATGTATGAAGAATGTATAAATTGAAATTTAGTCTTTTGTTGACAATTATGTTATAATAATTAAGAATTAAATAGTAACTATAAATCTTGCACTCTAAATAGGAGGAAGATAATATGAAATTAACACAAAAACAGATTGAAAAGTTTGAAGCAGTACGAGATAAATTTATTTCAGATATTGATTTGTTCAGTGCAGGAATTTATTTCTCTGAGAAAATGACTGAAACAGAAACTCGGAGAAAGCAATGGATTACTGTATTAAAGAGCAGAGTAAATAATTTAACAGCAGAAGATATTAGCAATATGAGTAATATGGATGCTGGTTTTGCAATAGCAGAATATTTGCGTGAGATTAAAGGAGTTTTGTTAGGGGAATTTTCAAAAGAGATTGTTCCATTTGACGGAATTATTTCAAAATATTATGAAGATATTTATTGCATTTTTATTATGAGAAAACCCTAAAAAAATAGGAAGACTCACTTTTTCATATATGAAAGAGTGAGTTTTTACTTGAATAAATCAAAAAAATATAGTATAATACCAAAGTAAAATAGAAAAAGGAGAATTTTTATGTTTGATAAGTTAGAAACAGTAGAGAAGAGATATGAGGAATTAACGCAAAAAATAAGTGATCCAGAAGTAATTTCAAGAAATAATGAGTGGAGAGAGTACATGAAGGAACACGCAGAAATAGAACCAATTGTACAAAAATATAGAGAATATAAAAAGGCGAAAGAAAGCTTTGAAGAAGCAAAAGAAATGATGAATGACCCAGAAATGAAAGACTTAGCAGAAGAAGAAATGCTAACTAATAAAGAACTTATGCCAAAATTAGAAGAAGAACTAAAAATATTACTAATACCAAAAGATCCAGATGATGATAAAAACGTTATATGTGAAATACGTGGAGGAGCTGGAGGAGAAGAAGCAGCTTTATTTGCAGGAACTCTATTTAGAATGTACACAATGTATGCAGAAAAGAAACATTGGAAACTAGAAGTAGTAAATGAAAATGAAACAGGCCTTGGTGGTTATAAAGAAGTATCATTTATGATTACAGGAAAAGGTGCATACAGTAGACTAAAATTTGAAAGTGGAGTACACAGAGTTCAACGTGTACCAGATACAGAAAGTAGTGGGAGAATACATACATCAACAGCAACAGTAGCGGTACTTCCAGAAGTAGCAGATGTAGAAATAGATATAAACCCAGCAGATATAAAATTAGAAGTATATAGAGCATCAGGTGCAGGTGGGCAACACGTAAACAAAACATCATCAGCCGTAAGGTTAATACACGTTCCAACAGGAATAGTAGCAGAATGCCAAACAGAACGTTCACAAGTACAAAACAGAGAATACGCAATGCGTTTACTTCGTTCAAGACTATACGAAATAGAAAAACAAAAACGTGATAGCCAAATAGCAAACGAAAGAAAAAGCCAAGTAGGTTCAGGAGACAGAAGCGAAAAAATACGTACATACAACTACCCACAAGGTCGTATAACAGACCATAGAATAGGAATGAACGTATACCAATTCGAAGACTTCCTAAATGGAAACTTAGACGAAATGATAGATAACCTAATAGCAGCAGACAGAGCAGAACGTTTAAAAGGTGAAGAAGAATAAGAAAATGAGATTTTTGGGACGTACCCAAAAATCTCACTTTTTATTTTGCAAAAGAATCAATCCTTTTTTTATTTTTTCTATAAGTTTAATATTTTCTTTATCTAATCCATTATAAGGATTTTGTATATCTAATTCTAATAATTCATCAGCACTTATATTTAGAAAAACACAAATATTTTTAAGTAAATCCGCAGTAATAGTTCTTTTGCCTTTTTCATAAGCATTATAAGTATTGGCTTGCATGTGTAAAAATGCAGCCATATCTTTTTGTTTTATATCTTTATCCTCTCTAATATTTCTGATTTTTTCGTATAACTCCATACTATCACCACAACTATTTTTTCACATAATGTGAATTTATTAGCAGTATATTCACAAATATAGATTAACAATTAATAAACTTCACAAAACACGAACAAAATATTACAAAATTCGACAAATACATTACATAAATAACGATTAGTAATATTATTTTATCCAAAAAAGTGAATTTATATGTAATTAAAAATTATAAAATTTATTAAAATATTTGAGGGTGTTCGCTAGACAAGAAATAAAAAATGTTATAGACTATAAAACATAGAGAATGAGAATAAATAGATGTGGTTTGCCTCCAATAAAGGAGGTGAGGCGTATGATAGAAACACAATTACTAAATATAATATACATATTATTTTATGGACTTATAGGAATAACTATCGTTGCCTTTGCCTTGATTGTAGCATTAGCTGTAAATCTTAGCAAAAGCAAATAAAAAACAAAAAACACATCTGTAATTTGCCCATTGTAGATGTGTTTTTTACATACTATAAAGGTAAACCACGTTTGTGGTTTCTCATTTTCTATATTTATTATAAAGAAAAAAAACAGAAATGTCAATAGAAATGAGGAAATAAAAGTGCAAGAATTGATAGAAGGATTAAATGATAAACAAAAAGAAGCGGTACTTAAAACAGAAGGACCATGTTTAGTAATAGCAGGTGCAGGAAGCGGAAAAACAAAAGTATTAACACATAAAATAGCATATTTAATAAGTGAAAAAAAGGTACTTCCATGGAATATACTTGCAATAACATTTACTAATAAAGCAGCAAATGAAATGAAACAGAGAATAGAAGGCTTAGTTGGTGATAAGTCAAAAGATATGTGGATAGGAACATTCCACTCTATTTGTGTACGTATACTAAGAAAATTTATAGATAGAATCGGCTTTGACTCTTCATTTATAATTTTTGATACTCAAGATCAAAGAACATTAATAAAAGAATGCTTAAAATCATTAAATATAGATGATAAAATGTATACAGATAGAAGTGTATTAGCAGAAATTAGTAATGGTAAAAACGAAATGTTAGAGCCTTCAAGCTATAAAATTAAATACCAAGGAGACTTTAGAAGAGAGAAAATAGGCGAAATATATGAATTATATCAAAAACGTTTAAAAGAAAATAACGCAATAGATTTTGATGATATTATAAACTACACTATAAAAGTATTAACAGAAAATCCAGACGTATTAGAATACTATTCTCAAAAATTCAAATATGTTTTAGTAGATGAATACCAAGATACAAACAAAGCTCAATTCACACTAGTTAGTATTCTAGCTTCATACTATGGTAATATTACAGTGGTCGGTGATAATGACCAGGGGATTTATAGTTTTCGAGGCGCAGACATTACAAATATTCTAAACTTTGAAAAAGATTTCCCAGGAACAACAATAATAAAACTAGAACAAAATTATCGTTGTACAGGAAATATTTTAAAAGCAGCAAATTCAGTTATAAAACATAATGAGAATAAATATGATAAAAAACTATGGACAGAAAATGATGAAGGAAAGTTGCCATGCATATATCAGGGAGACGATGAATATGATGAAGCAAGATACATAGTAGATAGAATAAATCATTTAAAAACAGAAGAATATTATAAATATTCAGATTTTTCAATTCTATATAGAATGAACTCTCAATCAAGAGCAATAGAAGATATTTTAAATAGGGAGCAGATACCTTACAAAGTAATAGGTGGCTTAAAATTCTATGAAAGAAAAGAAATAAAAGATGCACTTAGCTATTTAAGGCTAATAGCAAACCCATCAGATAACATATCATTAAGAAGAGTAATAAATGAGCCAAAACGCGGCATAGGAAAAACAAGCTTAGACAATATTGGGCAGTTATCAGAGCAAACAGGAAAATCGATGTATGAAATAATAAAAAATGCAGACCAATATGGCTTAAATAGAGTATTTGCAAACTCAAGGGAATTTATAAACTTAATAGAAGAATTATCTGCAAAAAAAGAAGAATTAACAATATCAGAATTATTAAAAGAAGTGCTTAGAAAATCAGGATACACAAAAGCATTAGAACTTGAAAATACAATAGAAGCGGAAAGTAGAATTCAAAACTTAGAAGAACTTATGACAGTTGCAATAGAATTTGAAGAACAAGAAGCAGAAAACTCACTAAATAATTTCTTAGAAGGAATAACACTATCTAGTGATATAGACAATTTAGAAGAAACAGACGATATGGTAACACTAATGACACTTCATAGTGCCAAAGGGTTAGAGTTTCCAGCTGTCTTCTTAGTAGGAATGGAAGAAGGAATATTTCCAGGTTATAAATCAATAGGAGAACCAAAAGAATTAGAAGAAGAAAGACGACTATTCTATGTAGGAATAACAAGAGCAAAAGAATACTTACATTTAACATGTGCAAAGCACAGAACAATATTTGGTTCAACAAGTTATAATTCAATTTCAAGGTTCGTAGGGGAAATACCAGAGGAATTGTTAGAAGGATATAAAGAAATAAGCTCAAGTAAAGAAGAAAGCTTTGAAGATTCAAACTATGGATGGAGCTATGGAACAAACTATTCAGGCAAAGTAAAAACATATAAATTTGAAGAACCCGTAGCAAAAGAAGTTGCACAAAGTAAATTATCAACAAATAACTCAAAAAATGTGGATACTATTTCAGGTTTTGCATTCAGAACAGCAGAAAGTTTCCTAAATTCATTAAATAAACCACAAGAGAATATAAATATGGCAAAATATAAAGCAGGACAAAGAGTTTACCACAAAAAATTTGGAGAAGGAACCATAAACTATGTAGAGCAAGAAGGAGAAGACTTAAAAGTAGATATAACCTTCGACAAAGCAGGGCACAAACGCCTAATGGCAAAATTCGCAGGGTTAGAGATATTATAGAGTATTAATGAATAGTGAATAATATAAACTTTCGGTTTGATGTAGGGGACGTAGCCTTTGGCGACCAATTCTTCGAAGAAATAGCTAAAAATATAACAAACATTAAAGGAGTAATATATGAAAAAAATAATGATAGACATGGATGATGTAATATGTGATGGTGGATTTCTAAGCTTAATAAATCAATTTTTAAAATCTAATTATACTACAGAAGACGTAAGAGGTTACTATATGCAAGACCTAATACCAAAAGAACAATACAAAGAATGGTCAAAATTTTTTAACACAAAAAATTTATATAACTATGTAGAATTTCTACCAAATACTTATGAAGTAATGGAAAAACTATCTAAAAAATATGAACTATACATAGTAACAGCATATATATTCAGAGATAACGAAGAATATTCAGCTAATAACTTAAAAAATAAATTTGAGTGGTTATTCGAAAATTTACCATTTATATCACCCAACAATTACATTTTTACAACTAATAAAGAAATAATAAATTGTGATATAAAAATAGACGATAAACTTTCAAACCTAAGCGGAAATGCCCAAACCAAAATGCTATTTACAGCATATCACAATAAAAATATAACAGAGGAAGAATTAAAAGAAAATGGAGTCATTCGTGTAAATGGGTGGAGGGATATAGAAAAAATATTACTAAAATAGTGGGAAACCACTATTTTTTTGTATAAGTTAAAACAAATACGTTAATAATAAAAATATATATGTGGAGAAAGGAAGGATAAATATGGCAAATTTAACACAAGTAGAATTACAAAATTTAAGGCACTTAATAGGAGCACACGAAACTTCATATCAAAAATTAAATACTTATGCTTCGCAGGCAGTAGACCCACAAATAAAGCAAATGTTCACAAAATCAGCACAAGACGCACTAAATACAAAACAAAAATTAATGTCATTTCTAAACAATTAGAATATAAATGGCACAATTAGGGACAGTCCCCAATTGAGAAAAATGGGACAATTTTGGGGCACCCTTTTTAAAGTAAATTGTATATGTATTTATTACGAACCAATTACTTAAAAGGAAACGTTCTAAATAGAGTAATACAATGGAAAATTAACGGGTGAAAAGGAGAAAATGTTATGGATGAAAAAACGATGGTAAATGATATTTTAAGTGGCTTAAAAGCTAGCCTTACAACATATCAAGGAGTTATTTCAGAAGCTGAAAATATACAGTTAAGGCAAACTATTCAACAAATTAGAAATAATGATGAAAGTTTTCAATATGAACTATTTAAAGTAGCTGGGGCAAAAGGTTATTATAAGCCAGCAGCACAGGCAACTGTTACAGAAATTCAAACAGTAAAAAATGAATTACAATAAAATTATAAAAAAGAAAGAATAAATAATTTCACAAATTAAGAATTTGTTATTTACAAATTCTTAATTTGTGTTGTTAAATTCTGTTTTACATATAGGTTAAATTTTGAAATGCTAAATCCGCAATTCCTTGATTCCCATATAAAAGATAATATTTAATTTGTTTTTGTAAAGAAAATATAACAAAACAAAAATATTAGCAAATTTTGCTAAAAAAAATGCAAAAAACCTTTATTTCCCTAGAAAAATACTTTTGAAATACTTTGTAATATTTAAAAAATGGAAGTTTTTGTCGATTGACTTAAAACTTTTTTTTTTTTATAGTAGAGTTACCATGAATATATTTTTAGAAGGAGAAAAAAGAATATGGACAAGGGAAAAATCAAAAATTTAGTTGTAAATAACAAAAATAAATTAGTAATTGCATTAACAATATTATTAATATCAATATTGTTAATAAGCATAATTACATATGCAACAAGTAATCAAGACTATGTAGTTGAAGTGAAAGATAATGGCTCAGAAAATATAGCTCAAAATTCAGATTCAAGCGTAACTAAAAAAATAGTATCAGAAAATACAAAAAATTTAACTTACGAAGTAGCAATTAATAATTTAAAAACGAGAAGTACTAACCCAGAAGTAGCAGTATTAATAGATACTTCTAGTAGTATGGAAATTAATGATATAGAAACACAAGTAAAACCTAAAGCAATTGAATTTGTTAGAGGTTTATTAACTGATGTTAATGGTGTTAGAATTTCTATATCTAATAATCATGAAGTAAAAGCAGGACTAGGAGCAGTTACTACAACTAACTATACAAGTCATATTAATGATTTAGTAGCTGGTGAAGGCTCAAATTTATCAGATGGAATTGATAAGGCTGTAAGTACATTTTCAACAACTGAAAATGAGAAATACCTAATAATATTTTCAGATGCAACAGACTCAGTACTAGAAAAATTACAACTAACTGTAAATAATGGAATAAATGTATATTCTATACTAACAGATATTACTAATAATGAATATACACAAAATCCAGAAACAGTCGGAAACGTACAAATGATAAGTGACATAGAAAGTTTTTCTCCTATATATAATAAAATAAATAACAGTATAATAAATGTAAAAGTAAAAGATATATTTACTGCAGAAACAAATGAATATTTCACATTAACAAAAGCAACAAATAATCCTGCAGATGTAATATTTACTAAAACAGAAGATGGATATGAATTAGAATGTGCAGATATTAAAGCAGGAGAAACTAAAAAAGTACAATTTACATTAACAATAAATGAAGATAGCAAAATAGACTCAAGAAAAATATATACTGATTTAAATACTAGTAGTAAAATGACAATTGACTATGATAATTGTACTGGTGATAAAATAAATTATGAAATGGAACATTCACCTATATATATCATATGTAAAAAATATAGCTTAACAATAAAAGCAGTTAGCGAAAAGAGTGATAAGCTTCCAGTTTCAGACTTAGACATACAAGTAATAGGAAAAAGAACAAATGACGAAGAAGGAAATCCAGTAAAAGGGACTATAGTATTCGATGAAATATTAAAAACAAATAGTAAAGGTGAAATAATAGTAGATAATTTAAAAACCTTAGGAGATATTACATTTGAGATAAAACCATTGGTCAATCAAATAGGATATTCTGATACTAGTGCAACAACAATTATAGTACATAATAGACCAGCAGATAATGGCTTGACAGCGACTGCTGATGTAGGAAAAGAACCAGTAGTTAATAATACAACTAGAGATATATTGGTTGAACTTCCAATAACAGTTCAAACACTTGCAATAAATATAGATACAATAGATAGAGATAACTCAAATGTAAAATTAGGAAACATAGAATATAGATTAATTCAACCAAAACTAAACAGCAAATATGAAATGGAAGCATTATATGGAACAACAGATGCACAAGGAAAATTAACATTTAGGCCAACTGTAATGACAAAAGATGGAACATATGAATATATACTTTCACAACTTACAGAACAAGATGGCTACGATTCTATGGGAAATGTTACATTAATAGTAAAATTTGAAAATGGAAAAATAGTAGAAAATGGATTCAAACATAAATATAACGATAATATAGAAACTAAAAGGGTAAGCGAATATGTAGGAAATGTAACAGTAAAAAATGAATCAGAAAATTCAGATACATTCAAATTAGAAATAAATGTAATGGATTCAGTAAATGATACAAAAAGATTAGAAGGAGCAGTATATGATCTTGAATTAACAAGAGTAGCTTCAAATGGACAACAAATAAAAAATACAATCTTTGGAGTAACAACAGATGAAAATGGAAAGATAGAACTTAATCTACCAGGAAAAGGTTACTTAAGCCTAAAAGTAAGAGAAACTAAACCAGCAACAGGTTACCACGCAGATACTCAAGAAAAAACAATAATATTTACAAGAGTTCAAGGAAGAGTAGATCAAGTAAGCAGAGTACTTCCAGATGGTATAACAAACATAAATGCACTACCAGATTCAGATGCAAATGCACTAGTAGTAAACATTAAAAGTGTTGAAAGAGCCGGAAAAAATAGAGTACAAATACATTTGATAGATAAAGATGAACAAGACATAAACCTTTTAGGGGTATCACTTACTTTAATAGATGTAGCAACAAATAAAAATTATACAGGTATTACAGATGAAAATGGAATAGTAAATTTCTTAGTAGATGATAAAGAAGCAGGTCAATACCCATTTGATATAATGTTAACAAATGGCTCACCATATGGATATATAAATTCAGAAAATAAATTAGGAAGAATAAGTATACAATATGGAGATGACAAATATATAAACGATTGTAGCGATTTACCACCATATTCAGTACAAGTTTTCCAACCTGATATATCAGTAGATAGCGAAGATTTTGAATATCATACAGCTAAAGTAAAAATAGGTTTAACACCAGATTCAGCAAATACAAATAACCTACAAGTAAAACTAGTTGATGACCAAAACAAACCAATAGAAGGTGCAAAATATGATATTACAATTGAATCAGGAGATATAGTAAGAAAAATAATAGGAAGACTAACAGATAAAAATGGAATGTTATCAACAAAACTTATAGGTACTGATGTAATTACAATAAAAATAAAAGAAACAGAAACAATAAAAGGACATGTGATAAATAACCAAGAGCAAATAATAGATCTTAGAAAAGAAAATGGAGCATATGTAATAGATAATCAAGAACCATACAAAGATTATGATGGAACCACACAAAAAATAGGTGCAGAAATTTCAGGAAAAACAGTTATTTACCACGATGTAAATAAACCAAAAACAGGAAATAATACATTATTAAACTTATATGTATATAAGAAGGATATTAATAATAATTATGTAGGAAACGTAAGAACTGTACTTACATCAGAAACATTAAAACTTGGAGGATCTGCTATAACAGAGTCAACTAATTATACAGGAATAGCTAAATCAGGAAAAACATTTACTTTAAATCCTGCAATAACTGATACAAAAGACCATGTAGGATATTTTGAAGTAGAAGGAATAGAAGTAAATGGTGCCGAGTTAAACAATGGTGAAAGAGTAGACTACTTATATATGTACGAAGTAGATGCTAATGGAAAAGTATTAGAAAATACAAAGATAACATTAAAATTAACATTTAGGTACAATAAAGAAAAGGAAATTATACAAATTACCAATGTTGAAGCAACATGGGGAAATAGATTAATTACAAAAAGAGAATTTAGTGGATATGAAACAAGTGTTGCATATGAGTCAAATGTATACTTAGATATCTATACAAACTATGATGATGTAGGAAACTTTGCATTAAATTTAGAAAAGATAGGTAAAAACCAAAACAAATTATATGGAGCAAAATACGATGTTATAGTAACAAGACCTGATGGAACAACAGTAGTAAGAAAAGGAATAGATATAACAGATGAAACAGAATTTACAGGAATATTTGTATCAGCAGGAACAAGAATAGAAATTACAGAAGTAGAAGCTCCAATAGGATATGAATTAAATGAATATACTGAAATATTAACAATTAAAAGTGTTGACCCAGTAACTGGTCAAATTGAAGTTGAAATGGAAAAAAGTGGATATTCTACACCAAGAGCAAAATTAGAACCATTACAAGAAACAATATTAGAAGATGGAACATATAAAACAGAAGCAAAATTAGTATTAACAGACTATGAACTAGACACATTTAAGTTTGGAATAAAAACGCAAGAAGCTAATACAAAAAATCCAATACAAGGATACAAATTTACAATTTCTTCAGACCAAGGAGCACAAGCAACTACTAAAGAAACAGATAGTGAAGGAAAAACAGCAACTTTAGTTGGAGCAAACTATGAAGAAGAAGACTATATTGTAACATATAGAGTAGAAAATATAAAAGCAGCAGAGTACTTTAAAAAATTATCTTCAACAATAGAAGTAAAAGTAGTATTTGACTTAAATGGAGAAGTAAAAAGTGAAGCAACACTTCAAGCTAATAAGTCATTAGCAGGTTATGGTTCAATATGGGAAATAGAATCTACAAGAAAATCAAAAGAAAATGAAAATGATATTAATATAGTAATAAATGTAGAACCACAAGAAAAATTAATAGTTAATATTATAACAGAAGATATATTAAGTAAACAACAATTAACAAATGCAGAATACGAAATAACACCATCAATAACAAAAGCAATAGGAACAACAAAAATAGAAGTAGGATATGTATTACCAAATGGAGCAAATACATATACGATAAAACATACTAATGTTGTAAATGACTACATGAAAATATCAGATAAAGCTTTCAAAATAACATATGATGAAAATGGAGATATTTCTACACAAATTCCACCAGAAACATCATCAGAAGGTATGTCAATAGTTTCATACAGTGGAAAAGAAATAACTATAAAAATTCAAATAGAACCAGAAGTACCATTTGTAATTACAAATAAATCATATTTTGGAGATAACTTATTAGCAAATTCTAAATTTGAAATAACATTAGAAAATGTAGCAAGTAAAACATCTATTACAAATCCACAGGGAAATGCAATAAGTTATGTTGGAAAATTTGGAAACAATGAAGAAATAACATATATAATAAAACAAGTTTCAGCACATGAAGGCTATGCTTTAGTTCCTGAATTTAGAGTAAAAGTAACTTATGATGAAAATAGGAATATAACAAATGCACAAATAGAAGGAAATGTAAACGATAATGTAGTATTTGCAATAGCAAGTACAATACAACCATCAACAACAACAGATGTAGGATATAGAGGAAATCCAAATGGAATAGTAAATATACAAGTTAAGAACTATCCAGAGGTACAATTTAATATCCAAAATTTGGATAAACAAGATAAAACTACAGTATTATATGGAGCAATATATGAAGTAACATCTACAATTCCAACAAAAGAAGATGGAGCAATGGTAGATGAAACAGGAACTGCAGTAGCACACTTAGATAGAGGAGCATTTAATACAACAGTAGAATATACAATAAAGGAATTAAATCCATCACCAAGATATCAAACAATGCTAGCAGATGCAGTTATAGAAGTAGATTTTGATGAAAATGGGTTTATAATAAATACACCAAGAGTTACAAAATTAAACGATATAGTATTAGCTTCAATACCAACTCAAAATGCACAAGAAGATAAATTTAAAGTTGATATAAAAATATTAAGCAATCCTAAACTTGCAATAACAATTAATAAAATTGACGAAGAATCAAACCAACCATTAGAAAAAGTTGATTTTGAAATAACAGCAAGAATAGAAAAAGAAAATCTAGCTAATTTTACAGAAGAAATAAGAAATAAAATTATATTAGATTCAGCTGAAATAACTGAAGAAGAGTACTTATCACAATTATTTGATAGACTAAAAATAAATCCAGAAACCATACAAAATAGTAAAAGAGATATTGCAGTATATAATACATATAATGAATTAACTAATCTAACTGATGATGAAATAAACAGATTTGCAAATGCAGTAAACACAACAGATAGAATAAATATACTTGTAGAAACAGGAAAAGTTACAAGAGAAGATATTAATAACAACATAGATAAAGTTACAAATAAAAATATAATAGATGAATTAATTAAATGTAATTTATTTACACAAGATATGGTAAATGAAGAGCTTGCAAAATTAAAGAGCCTAGTAAGAATAGATAGGACAGTAGCAACAACAAATAAACTTGGTCAAGCAGTAGCATACGTAGACAAAACACTTGCAAGCAAAACAATTGAATATACAATAAAAGAAATTAGAAAAGCCGAAGGCTATGATTGGCCAGACGAACCAATAATTATAAAAGTAACATATGATGAAACAGGTAAAATGATTGCTAATAATCCAATAGAAGTAGTATCAGGTGATATTAATATTGATAGTTTTGATATTAATAATTATGCAGTAACAACTACAATTACAAATAAAGCAAGTAAAGAAGTAAAAATTCATTTAACTGTAGAAGACGCATATGACTCTCGTAAAAAACTAGAAACAGCAGAGTTTGATGCATACCTAGTAGATACAACAAATGGAATTTCATATACACCAGATAACAAATATAGAACATATTTAGAATCTGGAAGTGTAGAAGATAGTACCGGAAAAGGTATAGCACATGGAGAAGATACAGAAAGTATAGGAGTATACAAAGAAGGTACAGGAAGCAGAATATTAAGATTAGAACAAAAGAAAACGCCAAATCAATATTATTTAGGAAATGATAAGTATGAATCTATATATCAATCAATACCATATGCATTACTTGTAAATGTAAGCTTTAATGATGAAGGATCAGTATTAAATGCAAGTATATATAACCCTAGAGGAGATACAAAGCAAATAGGATATATAGCAGGCGGAAGATATATAGAAGTATCAAATACAAGAAATACAATAAACGTAACAATAAAATATTATCCAATGCTTCAAGTACAAATGATAACTCAAGATATGTACACAGGAGATGCATTAAGTGCAAGATATACTGTAGCAACTAATTTATATGGAAGTGCTCTTTCAGGAATAGTAAGATCAGGATACATAGATCCATACTATGTAAGGGAAGAAGATTATAAAGACGATGAAAAACCTCACGAATATCGTGGTAGAACATATAACATGAGTTATACAACAGATGCAACATTAAATACTAAAGATGAAACTAAGGCAGGGGAATTATATGGGGCAGTACGAAAAGAAGTATCACCAACAGAAGCAGATAATGATCCAACATATAATATAGATACAAGAGAAAGAGTAATATATGTATATGAAGAACAAGAGCCAACTAGTCCAATACAATATCAAAAATATAGACCTAGAAAATTAGGGCACCCAGTTGAAAAATTAATAGCAACAATAAAAGTATATTACGATGAATTAGGACAAATTGAAAAAACAGAAGTATTAGAAACAAAATCACACAACAACATAAAAGATAATTTCTTTACATTAGTAGAAGCAAAAGTAAATGAATATACAATTCAAATAACAGTAAAATATTCACCAATTACAACAATTACAACAACTGTTGTAGACGAAATAAGTGGAAAAGGTTTAAGTGGAATAAGAATAGCACCATATATAAATAATACAGAAGTAACAAATAAATCTTATGAGTTTAGAACACAATCATATTACACAACAGGTTCAAATGGAGTTACAGGTTGGACATATTGGGGAGCAAGCGTAAATGGTGGACAAGTTAGATATGAAATGGACAGCTATACAGTTGGAACAGGATACAATGGATACTTAGACCCAGGCAAAATAATATTAGATGTAGCATATGACGAAAATGGTAGGGTATCAGGAGTAACACCAAGAAGTACAGACCAATATGGAGATACTAATGCAATAGATATTAGTTGGGAAAATAATGATATTAAAGTAACAATACCATATAGTAGAAGATTTAATGTAAAATTAAATAAGGTAGATTACTATGATAGTAATACAAAATTAGGTGCAGTATTTAAAGTAGTAACCTCAGAAAATGCAGAAGTAAGTGTAGCAGCAAATAGTATAAATACAATAGGTAAGGTATACGCAGGAAAAACAGTAAGATACACACTATCAGAAACAACAGCACCATATGGATATATACCAGTAAATAATTTAGATTTTTATGTAACATTTAATAATGATGGAACAGTAAGAAATGCATCTAGCACAAGTGACTTTTACCAATTTGTAAAATCAGCGCCAGCAGATAATGATATTAACAGAGTAAATAAAACTGATTTAGAAGCAAACATTAAAAATAAACCACGCTTTAATATAAGTATTGATTTAAGTGATAAAATTTATCCAGAATTAAAACTAGAAGGTGCAACTTTCACAATGACAAACAATAAAGGTGATGTTGCACAAGGAGAAGTTAAAACAGATAGAAATGGTTACTTAGAAACATATATAGGACCAATTTATCCAGCAGAAGAAGTTGAATATACTATAGTACAAACAAAAGAAGTAAATGGATATTATCCAAATAATTCAATTGTTAAATTTAAAGTTAAATTTAATGAAAGTGGAAAAATAGAAAGTTATTCATTAATTAATGGACAAGATGTAGTTACTATAGATCCAAACAAATTTGTAAATACAAAAAGTATACATTTAGCTATGACAAACATGCCAAAAGATATAAAAATTGGAGTACATAAGTACGATAAACTTACAGGCGAAGCAATGGATACTATAAAATTCAATGTAAAAGCTGAAGTTCCAGGAAAGGTAGCTAAAGATACACTTATAACTACAAACGATAAAGGTAATGTAGTAGGAAAAATAGATACATTTGAAGAATCAAGCTCATACAAAGTAGTTAAATATACTATTTCAGAAATAGAAGTACCAAACACATATAGAAAAATACAAAATGTTGTAATTCAAGTAACATATAACCAAGACGGAAGTATGTTCGCATATGAAATATTAAGTAATGAAAGTAATGTAAGGGTTCAAGTAGCAACTAAAAAACAAATCAAATTCTTAGATGGAATACCAGTACATATTAAACTTGAAATTCCAAATGATAATGCATATGACTTAATAATAAAAAATGAAGATAGAAATTATGAAGGTCTTGGAATAGAAGGGACAAAATATGATGTAACAATAAATGGTATAGAAACTAATTTAGAACCTACAGACGCAAATGGTTATACAAGGTCAATAAATAGAACTGAAAAAGGCGAAATTACAATAAAAGTTACAGAAAGAAATGTAGGAGAAGGGTATAGACCAGAACCTAATAATGAAACAACAATAGTACTTAAAAAAGGAGAACAAGTATATTCATTAGCATTAGACCCTGTAAATGGAAACAGTAACCCAACATATGCAGAAGTAGTAGTAGATGAAGACTATGGAACAGTAACAGTAATCTTCAAAAATGAAACAAAACTAGAATTAAATCTTGCAAAAGATGATATTAATACAGGAACACCATTAGAAGGAGCAATATTTGCAATTACATCAGAAGAAATTGACAATAACGGAAATACAGTTGAAAACACATTAAAAGCAATTACAAATACTAAATTAGTTAATACAACAAATGATAATGGAACAACAAGTGAAAGATATCAAATTGATGAAAATGAAAAAACAGACTATAATGGTAGATTTTACTTAGATTTAGGACTTGCTTATCAAAACAAAATAATTAAGTATACTTTAACAGAAGTAGTAACACCAGAAGGATATACAGAAATAGTACCAATTACTGTAACAGTTAAATTCGACGCATATGGAAGAATAACTGAAATTGTAGATGACTCATTTAGAGCACAATGTTATCTAGAATCAAATACAGGAAAATCTCATAACATGATATTTAATATATCAAATGGAACAGTTAATCCACAATATACAGTAAAAATAGTATCAGTAGATTCACAAACAGGAATGAGAATAAATGGTTCAGTATTCCAAGTAGAAGTAACAAATAGTGCAGAAGATATTTATAAAAAAGAAGTAACAGGGACAACAAGAGATGTATCAAAAACAATAAACAATAAAACATTCATATCTGAAAGAGGTGTAATGAAAGTAACAGGAATACAAGCAGAAGGTGACATTACAATTTCATTAAACCAAGTAGAAACAGCAACAGGATATGTATTTGGTAAAACAAATAAAGTTGCAGGAAATGTAATAGCAAATGCAGAGTTTACAGTATCAGCTTCAGAACTTGAAAAAGATGTAACATTAAGTAAAAAGGATGATGGTGGCTTTGAAGTATCAGTAGATAACACAAACAGAGAAATAATAATAAAAGTTAAAAATGATCCAGAACTTAAATTTGATATTACAAAATTCGATGGAAAAACAAAACAAAAATTAAGTGGAGCTGAATTTACAGTAACTTCAGTAGTACAAACAACAGCTACAACTGTAGATACAACATTAAATGAAAAATCTGTAAAAACAGATGAAAATGGACATACAACATTAAATGGTGGAATAATACAAGCTGGTAGAACAATGATTTATACACTTAAAGAAAATAAACTAGACTATTATAACCAAATGGATGACATTGTAATTCTTGTACAATATGATACAAAAGGAAATATAATGTACCATGAAATATTAAGTGATGGAAATGATGCAAAAATAAGAGTAGATGGCGATGCTAAAATGCAAGAAACTAAACGTATACTTGGAGCATCAGATGTACCAGGAATTGTAGAAGTAGACTATGTTACTTATGATATCCCAACAGGAATAGGCACAAAAATATTACAATTGGATGTATTCAATACACAAGAATCTGCAAATATACCAGATGAGTATCAAGTAATAATAGAAAAACACCATATAGATGATGAAGAATATCCATATTTTATACCAGGTGTAACCTTTGAAATATCAGTTTTACAAGAATACGGGAAAGCAGAAACAAAATGGGTAGATACTACAGATGAACATGGTATAATTAAAAGCCAATACTTTAATGGATATGGAAATATAACAGTAAAAATAAGAGAAATAGCAACAATAGATGGATTTAAACTAGATATACAAACAAAAACACTAAAATTTACAAGAGATAGAGAAACACACAAACTAGAATTTGTATCATTAGATCCAGAAAATATAGGTTATGAATTTAGCGATGATCAAACACAAGTTATATTAAAACCAGTAAATGAAATAGCAACTAATACATATAGTATGATACTTAATAAAATAGATAAAAATAGTAATATACTAATTGGAGATAATCAAGCAGAGTTTGAAATAACTAGAATAGAAAAATATGAAACATTAACGCCAGTAGAAAATGAAGAAACAGGAGAAATTGTATACGATAGTGAAACTCAAGAAATAAAACAAATTATAGTAAAAGAATCAACTGACGAAAAAGGAATACTTGTAGTAAATAATTTACTAGCACCAGAAGAAGGAACCTATAGATATGTAATAAAAGAAACAAAAGCACCAGAAGGATATGTACAACTTGCTGAAGATATAGAATTAGATATTACGTTTGCAAAAGATGAATCAGACGAATTAATTATAACAAATGTAGAAGTTGTTAAAGGAAATGACAATATAAAAATAGCTAAGCAAAAAGAACAATTACTAAACTTAATTATATTAAATACAAATGAAAAAGATGTAACACAAGATGGAGAATACAAATTTAATATAGTAAAAGTAGATAATGAAAACAATGCAATAACTACAGATACAGCAGTATTTAAATTAACTAATATACAAACAAATGAAGTAAACTACTATGAAACAAATGAACAAGGAAAATTAGAAATACCTACATTCAAAATGCCAGAAGAAGAAGGAAAATACATTTACAAATTAAATGAAGTAAAAGCACCAAACGGATATGTACTAAATGTAAATGATATTATGCTAGAACTAGAATTTGCTAAAGATGAAGAAGGAAAAATATATTTAAAAGATGTACAAGTTCAAGGAAACAACATAGAATATGAGGCACCAGAGGAAGGAAACTTGCCAGACACAACAATAATTATTAAAATAGCAAATGAAAAAGGTGGCGCTGGAACAGGTAATACAAATGATAAGAGATACACATTTGTTTTAAATAAAGTAGATTTAGTAACAAAAGAAATTATAAGCCAAAACGTAGAATTTGAAGTAATGCTAGCAAACGGCGAAATAGTAAAAGGTAAAACAAATGATAATGGACAGTTAAGAATAGAAGACGTATTTATGCCAGCAGAGCTAGGAGAATACGAACTAGTTATAAAAGAAATAACAACCCCAAGTGGGTATATAGTAGATAATGAACCAAAGAACGTAAAAGTAACATTTACTGGTTACGGAGAGAATATGGTAATATCTGATATCAAATTAGCAGATGCAAACAATAAGAATATTGAAATACTACAAGATAAATGTTCAGACCAATATGTAGAAGTAAATATTCTAAATGAGAAAGAAAATAAACAAAAACTATATGTAATTTCTAAGAAGTATAATAAAGATTATAAATTCTATGATGAACTTTTAGAAGGATATAATAATAAGTCACCAATATATGATGAAGGTGAAGATGTATACGAAATATTAGACTACTTCTATGGAGTATATGCAGATAAAGGAAACAAGAAAGGACAAGCATTAACACCAGCATATACAATAGATAAGCCATTCATAGACACAAAAATAGCAAAAGGTGATAATAAAACAGTTTTAGTAGAAGAATTTATAGGAAACTTAGAATCAAATGGACATATGGTAGTACTAGACCAGAATGGAAATGAACTAGGACCAAAGGATATAGTAGCAACAGGAATGATATTAAGGTCAACACTAGATGATCAAGAGCTAACATTTGATATAGTAGTAAAAGGCGATGGATACAAAGCTTCTAATGAGAAAAAACCAGGAAGAGTAAATACAGGAGATAAAAATGCACTAATAAAATATATTGCGGGAGATACAACATATGTAACAGATCCACTACAACTAAGAGCATTAGACATAGACATGGACGGAAGATTAAACACATCTGATAAAAGGGAAATAACAGAAATAATAGCATATGATGCAGAAAGAACACCATTACCATATTACGAAACTTGGTCAAACTCAAATATACTATCAGATAAAAAACATATACAATATGTAACAAAAGAAGAATATGAAAATCAACAAAATTAGTATATAAAAAGTTATTATTTAGGCTATTTATATAGCCTAAATAATAACTAAAATATAAATATATATAAAGAGAGGAGAAAGTTATGAAAAAAGCAAGTATAGCAATTTTATTATTAATTGCAATGATACTAACAAGCTTTAGCACTATTGTAAATGCAGTAGAAGAAGATCTAACAGCAGTATTTAACTTAAGCACTGCAAATACAAATGTAAAAGTAGGGGATACAGTAGAAGTAACACTTTCAATAGGAAGCTTAAACGGATTTACAGGACTTAAAGAATTTCTTGCACGCAAAAATTATGACTCAGCAATATTTAAATATATAGGAGTAGAGACAAAAAATGGTTGGCGTGTAGATTTAGATGCAGCTAAAATTTCTTTATCAAATACAAATGGAGTAAGTTCAGGAGAAATGGCAGTATTTAAATTTGAAGTTTTAAGTGAAGTAAATAATACTGAAATTAAACTAGATCAAATTTCAGCGTCTTCAGATGAAGTTACTGTACTAGAAGAAGATGAAAATGTAAATGCTCCAGTTGTACAATTTAAAGTAACAGCAAAAGATCCAATAAAAGACCCAACAGATGACCCAACAGATGATCCAACAAAAGACCCAACAGATGACCCAACAGATGACCCAACAAAAGACCCAACAGATGATCCAACAAAAGATCCAGTAAAAGACCCAGCAGGAGATTCTCAAAAACCAAGTGGTTCAAATACAGGTGGAAAGAATGATAAAACAACTGCAACAACAGGGAAAATACCACAAACAGGTGAACCTTACATGTTAATAGTATTTGGTATTTTAGGATTAGTATTAACAGGAATATCTTATGCAAGATACCAAAATCAAGTAAGAAAAATGAAATAATAAAAACACAAGAGAAGTTATAATAACGACTCTTGTGTGAGAACCATTAAAAGTAGTTTTGACACAAGAATCGTTATTGTAAGGGAGGAAAAATATGAAAAAGATAATAAAAAAAACATATGCAATTATATTAATATTAATGATGTTAATGAACTATTTTACAGTAATAGTAAATGCAGCAGAAGGGTTTGATTCATCTTCTCAATATGCAATATTAGCATTAGATTCTGAAAAAAGGGAATATAATACAGGAGACGACATATTTATAGATGTTGAAATATCAGAAGTAAATATACTTTCAATTTCTGATGTAACGGATTTTTTCGGAAAAATAAGATATGAAGATAAATTATTAGAATTTCAAGAGTTTGAATTTGTAAATTGTATAAATTCAGGTAGTGCAAGTGGTGTAAGCTTTCAAGTAGTTGCAAATAATGATGCTACAAAAAAATTCAAGCTTAATGATGCTATATTAAGAATGAAATTTAAAGCATTAGAAGCACCATTAAATACACAAACAACTATTAGTATAATAGCAGCACAAGTAACAGGTAATGATGTTAGTTGTTTACAAGAAGACGGTGCCGTAAACATACCAGAAATAACATTAACATTAAACCCAGAATTAAAACACAATTTACAAATAACAAAAACAGATGCAAGTTCAAATGCAATAACAGAAAATAGTGCACTATTTAAAATTACAAAATTAGATGGACAAGTAGTATATAGGGAAACAGATGAAAATGGAATTATAACACTAACAAACTTAGAAAAACCAACTACAGAAGCACCATACATATATACAATAGAAGAAATACTAGCACCAACAGGATATATAAAAAGTGAAAACCCTATACAATTAACAGTAACATTTGATGATGCTGGAAATATACAAACATTACTTTCAAGTGAAAATGGAATAGCAAGTGTTATAGGTCAAAACAATACAATAGACTTAAAAGTATTAAATACAGCACAAGAACCAGAAGTAGAAAAAGAAGTATTTAATTTAGTAATAAATAAAGTAGATGAAGAAAATAATAGCATAACAACATCTCCAGCAGAATTTGCACTAACAATGCCAGATGGAACCAAAGAAAACTATACAACTAATTCAGAGGGAAAAACGCAAAATATAGCTATTTTAGCGCCAGAAGAAGCAGGAACATATACATATTTAATAAAAGAAACAAAAGCACCAGAAGGCTATATGGTAGAAGAAAGTAATATAATAGTAGAATTTACATATGAAAAACAAGAAAATAAAATAGTGTTAGCAAGTGGAAAAGTAGTTTCATACAATAACGAAGCTATAACAATTGAAAGTGGAGATGTAAGAACTGCAAGAGTAAATATAAAAAATGAAAAAGAACTAGTAACATATAATTATAGGGTAAATATTGATAAAGCTAAAAATGATACATTTAAAACAAATATAACAGAAGACACTGCTATATTTGAAATAACAGAAAACGGAAAAACACAATATGTAAAAACAAATCAATTAGGAAAAGCAACATATGAATTTTCAAAAACAAATAAAGAAATTGCACAAAGTCAAGAATATATATACACAATAAAAGAAGTAAAAGCACCAAATGGATATGTATTAGATGAAACACAAAAAACTATAACAATAACATTTAATAATGATGGAACTATTAATACATATGAAATAAGTGGAACTAAAATAGAAAAAATAAACAATACTACAAGTGAAGTAAATGTTAGAGTAATAAATGAAAAAGAACCAGAAGTAATACCATCAGTACCACAAGACTTTGAATTACAAATAAACAAAGTAACTCCAGAAGGAGAACCTATAACTGCTGAAACTAAATATACAGTAACATTGCCAAATGGAGAACAAAAAGAATATAGTACAACAGGAGCAGACAAAATATTACCAGTACCAGAAAAAGCAGGAACATATGTATATGTTTTAACAGAAACGAAAACACCAGCGGGATATATAAAAGGAAACGATATAGTATTAAAATTAACATTTGAAGAAATAGATGGGAAAATAGTACTAGTAAGTGGAAATAATGGAGTAGAAGTAACTGGGGGAGAAGACATTAAAATAGCAACATTAAATGTAGAAACACAAAAAGAACCAATAACACCAGAAAATTATACTATAAAAATATCGGGAGTAGATAGAGAAAATAATCAAATAGAAAATGGAACAACAATAATTAAATTAACAAATAAAGAGGCAGGAACTTATGAGTATAAAGAGGTTCAAATAAAAGATGGAGAAATTGAACTACAACTACCAAAAGTAGAAGGAACTATTAATTATGAATTAGAACAAATAAAAGCACCAGATGGTTACAAAGCAAATACAGAGTCAGCACAAGTAACTATTACATTTACAAAAGATGAGAATGAAAAAATAGTAGTTAACAATTATACTGTTACAGGAGAAGATGTAACTAAAGGTACAAGTACTGATAAAAATATAGTAAGCCTTATAATAACAAATGATAAAATAGAAGTAGAACCACAAAAGCAAAAATATTCTATAGAAATAAACAAATTAGACTCAGTTACAAAAGAACTAATTACACAAGGCTCAGCAATATTTACAATAGTAGATCCAAACGGAACTATAAAAGAATATGCTACAACAAGTGGCACAATTTCAATAAATGAAATTTTACCAGGAAATGTAGGAGAAAGTTATACATTTATAATAAAAGAAAAAGTAGCACCAGAAGGGTACAAATTAACTTCAGAAACAATTATCATAAAATTAAGTTTCAATGAAGTAGAAGGAAAAGTAGTAGTTATAGAGTCACAAATAATTATGGGAAGTAGTGTAGCTACAACACAAAAAACACAAGAAGGAAATATAAAAATAGATATTACAAATGAAAAAGAAGAAGTAGAAAAAGAAAAATTATATGTAGTATCTAGAAAATATAAAAATAATGACTATATATTTTATGATGAATATTTAGGTAGAATAAATGAAAAATACCCAATATATGAAGAAAATGAAGATATATATCAAGTATTAGACTATTTCTATGGTGTATATGGAGACAATGGAAGAATGAAAGGAAAAAAATTAACACCAGTAGCATACACAATAGATAAACCATTTATAGATACCAAAATAGCAAAATATGAAAATAAAAATGTATTTGTAGAAGAATTCATAGGAAACTTAGAATCAAACGGACATATGGTAGTACTAGATCAAAATGGAAATGAACTAGGGCCAAGAGATATAGTAGCAACAGGAATGATATTAAGGTCTACACTAGATGACCAACAATTAACATTTGATATAGTAGTAAAAGGTGATGGATATAAAGCTCCAAACGAGAAAAAAGCAGGAAGAGTAAACACAGGAGATAAAAATGCATTAACAAAATATATAGCAGGAGATAGAGAATATGTAACAAATCCATTAAGTTTACGAGCGCTAGATATTGATATGGACGGAAGACTAAATACATCTGACAAAGCAGAAATAACAGAAATATTAGCATACACAGAAAGTTCAACACAATCACTACCATACCATGTAAAATGGTCTAACTCTAATATCCTATTAAACAAAGCAAATATACAATACGTAAAACCATAAGCAAAAGAGGCAAATTTGCCTCTTTTTGTCATAGTATAGGAAAAATCGTTATTTAATTTTCTACATAGGGGTATGGGGCACCATGCATTTTGTTCCATGGAAAAAATATTACAAAAATATTACAAAATTTTTAAAATAAGTATTGAAAAAAAATTAATTTTAATATAATATAATATGGAAGAAACAAAAAAAGGAGTTGTTTAAAATTAGTAGTATAAAAAAAGCAATAATCCAAATAAGAAAATGTACTAAATTTATAATAATAATTGCAATATCAACTATGCTAATACTAGGAATAGTATCATCATTCTACAAACCAATATATGCTGTAACATTAAATGGTGAACTAATAGGATATAGTGAAAATAAAAGTGAACTACAAAAAAGAATAAATGAATATATAGAAAACGGCGATGGAGAAAACGTAGCATTTGTAGACATTAACGACCTACCACAATATAAGCTATGTTTATTAAAAAGAAATATAACAACAAATGATGACGAAATATTTAAAACTATAGCAGAAAAAGGAGTTAGTTACTACAAATATTATGCAATTACAGTAGACAACACAGAAAAACTAAATGTAGCAACATTTACAGAAGCAGAAGAAGCAATAAACAAACTAAAAGAAAAGAACAGCAACAACAAAGACAAACTAGGAATAATAGAAAAATACGCAACAGAGCAAGCAGAGTATGCAAATGTAGAAAAAGTAGTATCAGATTTATACGAAAAGAAAGTAGTAAAAAAAGTAGTAACAGGTAATGCAGCAGTTGCAGCAACAGGAACAAATACAACAAGTAAAGTAGTAAACTTAGGAATATCGTTAATAAGGCCAGTATCAGGAGTAGTAACATCACGTTTTGGAGCAAGATGGGGAAGAGGTCATAAAGGAATTGATATAGGAGCACCTAAAGGAACAACAATATATGCAGCAGCATCTGGAACAGTAACAGTATCGCAATATGGTTACGGTGGAGGGTATGGAAACTATATAATGATATCACACGGAAACGGAGTTCAAACATTATATGGCCATTGCACAAGCCTATTAGTAAGTGCAGGAACATATGTAACACAAGGTCAACCAATAGCAACAGTAGGAAACACAGGAAATTCAACAGGAAACCACCTACACCTAGAAATAAGAGTAAACGGTGTAGCGCAAAACCCACAAAATTATTTATATTAAAAAATAAAAGATAGATTTTGTCTCAAATTTAAGACAAAATCTATTTTTTTATTCATTAAACACAATATTACAAAAATGTAATAAAAATGTAAAAAAACAAATCAAAAACCCACGAAAACGCCTTCCGTAAGCACCTTTAAAAAACTTTTGTAATATTCATAAAAACTGCCAAATATTGCTATTGCAATTAACCTAAAGTTGTTGTTTAATATATTATAGAAGGAGATTGAATATGAATAAATTAACAAGAAATATTATTTTTTACATAGTTTTTACTATATGTTTATTATTAATTACAACGCCATTAATAAAAAACAATCTAATGAGGAAAACAATTAAATTTGAACCATATACTGGAAGGACAATAGGAACTGCAACAGATTTAAATAATTGTACTTATACAACAGATGATGTCAATAAAACAATAACGATAACTAAATTTGACAGTTCACAAATGAGCACAGACAAAGAATTAAATGTATTTGGCCAATATAAATTAGATGATATAACATATTCAACAATAATTGAATCAAATGGAGAAGGATCACTTTTTCCAACAACATTATCATCTTTATATTTTCGTGGTGAAGAAGTAAAATGGAAAGGTAATGCAGAGTACCTTTTTAAAAACTATAAAAATTTAACAAGTGTTTATTTTGGAAATACAAATTATATAGATAGTTCAAATACATCGTTTAAAGGAATGTTTTCAGGATGCTCAAATTTAGTAGTAGTAGAATTTGAAAATGCAAATTTTGAAAGAGTAACTGATATTTCATATATGTTTGAAAACTGCATAGAACTAACCAATACATTTAATACTTTGGAATTCGGTAATTTCACAGCTTCAAATGTAACAAATATGAGCCATATGTTTGATGGGTGTGAAAAACTAATAAATATAGACATAAGTAAATTTAACACATCAAAAGTAACAGATATGAGTTACATGTTTAATGGTTGTAGTGAATTGACTCAATTAAATTTAGATAATTTTATAACAGATAAAGTAACAGATATGAGCGGTATGTTTGTAAATTGTAGTAAATTAACTACATTAAATTTAAATCACTTTAATACATCTAGAGTTATTAATATGAGCTATATGTTTTCTAGATGTTCAGCTTTAAAAAGTATTAATATAGGTAATTGGAATACTTCAAGAGTTGAAAAAATGGATTATTTATTTTATGAATGTTCATCCTTAACAAACATTGACATAGATTCTTGGGATACTTCAAATGTATATTGGATGCAAGGAATGTTTGCATACTGTAGGAAACTTAATAGTATAGATCTAAATAGTTGGAATACTTCTAAAGTAACATGGACAGACTCAATGTTTGCTGGATGCACGAATTTAACTGATATAAATATAAAAGATTGGGATGTTTCCAAAGTACAAACTATAGGAAGTATGTTCTTAGATTGTTATTCGTTAGTAAATATTGATATTAGTAAGTGGAGTAATAGTATTTCTAATGATTACGACGATATGTTTAAAAATTGTAGTAAAATTGAGATGTTAGATATAAGCAACTTAGAAATAATTGGAATAGGTGGAGCCAATATGTTCGAAGGATGTAATTTTGACATATTAGTAACACCAAAATCAATTTTAGAATATGGGGAGTATCGATTACCATATATAATGTATGATGATTATGGAATAGGATATACGGAATTGCCTACTACTTCAAAGACTTTATACAAAGAAAGACCAATTCCTAAATATAAAGTTACACTAGAAACAAATGGGGGAGAAATAAATTCAGGAGAAGTAACACAATATACAGAAGGTGAAGAAGTAACTTTACCAGAAGATGTAACAAAAGAAGGATATAATTTTGCAGGATGGTATGATAATGAAGGATTAACAGGAAGTCCAGTAACATCAATACCAAGTACAGCAACAGGAGATAAAACATTTTATGCAAAATGGGAAAGAAACACATTTACAGTAACCTTCAAAGATGGAACTGAAAGAACAAATGTACAAACTGTAAATAGTGGAGAAAATGCAACAGCTCCAAATTGGACAAAACCAGGTTATACACTAACATGGGATAAAACTTTCACAAATGTAACAACAGACATAACAGTAAATGCAATATGGATAGCTAAAACAAATACAGCTTATACAGTAGAACACCATTTGCAAAACTTATCAAAAACAGCTTATGAAAAAGATGCTATGGCAACAGAAAATAGAACAGGAACAACAAACACACAAACAGCAGCTATTGCAAAAACATATACAGGCTTCACAGCACAACCAATAGAACAAAAAACAATAAGTGGAAATGGAACAACAGTAGTAATAGTAAAATATAACAGAAACACATACACAATAACTTTAAATCCAAGTGAAGGTACATTACCAGAAGGAAGCCAAATAATAGAATATATATATGGGGAAGAAAAAGAATTGCCAGATCCAATAAGACCAGGATATAATTTTGATGGATGGTATGATGAAGAAGGAAACGAAATAGAAAAAATAACACCAACAGATGATGGAGACAAACAATTAGAAGCAAATTGGACAGCAAAAACAGATACTCCATACAAAATAATACATCATTTTAGAAATTTAGACTTAGAATCAGAAGGATTTATAAATGAAGAAGAAGCAAAAACGGGAACAACAGGAACTCAAGTAACAGCACAATATAAAGAAAGAGAAGGCTTTACAAAAAATGAATCAGATACAAGAACAGTAAAAGAAGGAATAATAGCAGGAGATGGAAGCTTAGTATTACACTTATATTATACAAGAAACACATATAACATAGAATATGAGTTAAACGGAGGAACAATAAAT
>JAAVZD010000136.1 GCA_022791475.1 Clostridia bacterium
AAGGAGGTTTGTTTTATGTTATCTGTCAAACACTTTGTCTGCTGCGGCATAGACGTCCATAAAAAATTTGTGGTCGCTACCATCGCTGTTACAGACTATCGCGGCGTTACTTCTTATATCCAAAAGAGGTTTGCCACTTTCAATTCTGACCTCAAAGCTCTTAAAAAATGGCTCCTTGACCACAACTGCACTGAGGTCTGTATGGAATCCACCGGCAAATACTGGATTCCCGTTTTTAATGTCCTGGAAGATTCCTGTCATGTCGTTGTCGCCAATCCCAAATACGTCCGCGCCATCAAAGGCCAGAAAACTGATGATAAGGATTCTGCCTGGATTGCTGACCTTTTTAAATTTGACATCGTTCCTTCCAGTTACATTCCCTGTAAGGAAATCCGCGCCTTGAGGGAGCTGTTCCGATACCGGCAGAAGCTGATTGGACACCGCAGCAGCGAGAAAAACCGTTTCCAAAACTCCCTTACCTTTTCCAACATCGCGCTTTCTTCCGTACTTACAGATACTTTTGGTAAATCAGCAACCGCCATTGTTGATTATATCCTTACCTGTGACGTATTTGATCCGGAATACTGCAAATCCCTGCTTCTGAAAAAAGCGAAGCATAAAGCGGATGACGTGGTAAAGTCCATTATCGGTTATGAACTGCGTGGTGACCAATCGCTTAAGATGAAGGTCTGCAGAAAACACTTCGATCACATCAATGAGTGTATCAGCACCCTGGAAGAAGCAATCTCAGACCTGTCTCAACCTTGCCACAAATTTATTGAATTTGCTACCACAATTCCGGGAATTACAGAAAAATCTGCTTCTTTTCTTATCGCTGAAATTGGGGTGGATATGGCGGTATTCAAATCCTCAAAGCGTTTATGCTCCTGGGCTGGGCTCACTCCTCAAAATAATGAAAGTGCCGGTAAAAAGAAGAGTGTCCATATCTCAAGGGCCGGGGTTTATTTAAAACCCTTGCTGGTTCAATGCGCAAACGCAGCAATTAAGGATAAAAAGAATCCTTACTTCAAATACAAATATGACCGTATCAAAAAACGCCGTGGCCATAAACGGGCGATCATCGCCATTGCACGCATGATGCTGACCTGC
>JAAVZD010000015.1 GCA_022791475.1 Clostridia bacterium
CTAATTACTACCGCTTGGTTTTTTCAAAGGTTTGTTTATTGTTTACTTTTCAATGTACTTTTTGTTACTCACTTTGGTGTGTAACGTTTTGTATTTTACTACTTTTGAAACAGAATGTCAATACTTTTTTCAAAACTTTTTAAAAAGTTTTTTATTTGTATTTTTGTGCAAAATAATAAACTAGTAAGTTAGCTTTTTCTATATTTTTGTTCTATATTTTTGCCTAAGTTTTTTTACTAATTTATAATTTATTTTCATCTGTTTGTTAGGTACTTTTTTATAATACCATGAATAAATTATAAAGTCAATACATTTTTTGAAATATTTTAAAAAATTTTAAAATATTTTGTCGTTTTTTATTTAGTGTCTTTATCTTCGTGCTACATTTATAATATTAACATAATTTTTATATTATTGCAAGTGTTTTTTTGTGGTAATTTCTGGATGTCTTTGTTTCATTTTACTGTTTGCATTGCAACATAGTAGCAACCAACGTGAAGGAAGTAATATATTTTATCTTTGTAATAAAGACTAACTGCCCTTTGAGGCGAGAGAATATTTATGAGCTTGGAGGCAAAATGAAAAAAATAAAATATATTACCTCCTGAGAGCGGACTTTAAAGCAGTCATTTAAAAAGTAATTATTTTATATTTCTACTAATATAACATCATCCCCTATACACTTTATATTCTGCCAAGGAATTACTATATCATTACTACTTGAAAATACACTTAATATTTTATTGCTTCCTGGAACTATTATAGAGGTTATATTTCCGTTTTCTAAATCTGCACATACATCTTGAACATATCCGAAGCCTTTTCCCATCTTTTATATTAATTACTTCTTTATGTTTAAAATCTAATCCTTTTTGCCCCATAACATTTTCTCCTTTATACTATTATATTATATAATAATGAAAAACTTTCTCTTTTTTTATAAATATTATTTATTAATAAATAATATTTTAATTTCATTATAAAAAGACTAATATAAATAAAATTATATTTATATTAGTCTTTTTGATTATTTTATTCCTATAATGTAAGCTTCCAAATGTTCAAGTTTTATACCTTTCGCTCCCTCATATGCATATTGCCTCCTTTATATTTTATTTATATATTCTTTTTATATGCTCAATAGCACTTTTTTCTAGACGTGATACTTGTGCTTGTGATATTCCTATTTCGTCTGCTACTTCTATTTGTGTTCTCCCTTCAAAGAAACGTTTATTTATTATTGACTTTTCTTTTTCGTTTAGCTTTTTCATTGCTTCTAATATTGTTATGTTTTCAGCCCAGTTTTCGTCTGTATTTTTTGTGTCGCTTACTTGGTCTAATATATATAGTTTTTCTGTTCCATCTCCATATACTGGCTCTTGAAGTGATATTGGTTCTTGTATTGCATCTAAACTAAATGCTATTTCTTCTTTATCTACTCCTAGTTCTTTTGCTATTTCTTCTATTGTTGGTTCCCTTTGAGTTTCTTTTATTATTCTTTCTTTTACTGCTAGCGTTTTATATGCTAAGTCTCTTATTGACCTGCTTACTCTTATTGGGTTATTGTCTCTTAAGTATCTTCGTATTTCTCCTATTATCATTGGTACTGCATAGGTTGAAAATTGTACGTTTTGACTTAAGTCGAAGTTATCCATTGCTTTTATTAAACCGAATGCATCCTACTTGAAATAAGTCGTCTACATTTTCTCCTCTTCCATAAAATCTTTTAATTACACTTAGTACTAATCTTAAGTTACCATTTATAAATATATCTCTTGCTTCTTCATTTCCACTTTTTATTTTGATTAATAGTTCATTTTTTTCTTCAGATGATAGTACTGGTAGTTTTGATGTGTCTACTCCACATATTTCTACTTTTCTTATCAAAGAAAAAACCTCCTTTAAGAAATATCTTGTAATTTGATTATTTCCAAAGAATGGTTTTTCTATTCAATTATTGTTCGACTATATTCAACAATAAAAGCTCTCTGTATTACTGAGAGCTTTTATTTGTTTCTCTTTCTTTACGAAATTCATCAAAGACTTTTTTTACTTTATATTTTACTCTTCCGTGTAACCAACAGTCTAAACTTCTTTTTATGATTAGTTCCATAGTTTCATCTGATACTATGTTTTCAACAATTGCAATCTTCAAAATCAACCTTACTAAACGGTCTGATTCCAAATTATATTTCTTTTTAAAATATTTGATAGGCTTAAAAGGGTTATTCGCTACATCTTCTGCTATACATTTTATTTGAACTTTTGATATTCCAGTTACTAAAAATTCTTCACGTTGTTTTAGTAATCTATCATAATAAAGAACACATTTGCCAGACGATTGCTGAGTTCGCATTTCAGATTTGGTAATCGCTTTGTTTCTAATTGCTTCAACCATTTCTCTGGAAATGTATGCATGTATTATAGCGTCTTCCTTAATTCTTTTAAAACAACTTAATGTTATATTGTTATCTCTTGCTACATCTTTCTGTGATACCACATAGTCACTTGTAGCATACCGCTCCAATACCTCTATTTCAAATTCTTTTAATTCTTCAAAACCCTTTTCCTGTTGCAATTGTGTATATGTTCGTGCCATGTTTTAACCTCCTATAATTATATTTTTCGGTTCAAATTATTAACATAATGCTATTATAGCATGTTTTTATATTTTTGTCTATTCTTTTATAGAATTTTAAATTATAATATATATTCCTTATTATAAAGTAGTGAAAATCCATAGCATAAATACCTATCCTGTCTTGCTCATTATATCTTTTTTCATTTTTGATATTATTTTCTTTTCTAACCTTGATATGTAACTTTGTGATATTCCGAAGCATGTCTGCTACTTCTTTTTGGGTTTTTTCGTCTCCACTTATAAAGCCAAATCTTAATTCCATTATATTTCTTTCTCGGCTATTTAGTTTTTCTATTGATGCTTTTAGAAGTTGTTTATCTACTTCGTCTTCTATTCTTCTTGAGGTTATGTCTGGTTCTGTTCCTAATATGTCTGATAATAAAAGTTCATTTCCATCTCCATCTTGATTTAATGGCTCATCTATAGAAATTTCTCCTTTTATTCTATTACTTCTTCTTAAATACATTAATATTTCATTTTCAATACATCTTGATGCATATGTGGCAAGTTTTATGTTTTTCCCAGTATTAAATGTATTTACTCCTTTCATTAGCCCTATTGTTCCTATTGATATTAAATCTTCTAGCCCTACTCCTGTATTTTCAAATTTTTTTGCTATGTATACTACTAATCTTAAGTTTCGCTCTACTAATTTTTGCCTTGTTTCTAATTTTCCTTCTTGTAGTTCATTAAGTAAAGTCTCCTCTTCTTCTGATGTTAATGGTGGTGGAAGGTTTGCGTTTCCTCCTATATAATATATTGGCATATTTTCTATTTCATCTTCATTTATGAATTTTGCATATATTGTATTTATACTACTTACTAATGCTTGTAATATATTCACTTTCTCCACTCCTTTCTATTATATCTAATCCTATTAAAGCATTATATTTATTTTTTTTACTTAACTTTTTATTATATATTCCAATAATTACATCTTTTATTTCTTCTTCATTAAAGTCTATTTCTACTATTACTTTTTTTACTTTTAATCCTAATAACATACCATTTTCTTTCCCTAGTGATGTAAACGGTATTACTCTAAATTTTGATATGTATTTAATTACTTCCTCTTCATATATTTCATTTGATATTTCACCTCCTATTATTTTTTCTAAATTATCTAATATTTTACATGGGATTATTTCATATAAAATATCTTTTTCTATTACTATTACTGGCATTCTTGTTATTGGGTCTTTTAACATATTGCCCGTATCTATCATTGCTTTTGTTTTTATGTTCTTTTCTCCGACAAAAACGGTAATTTCACAAAACATATCTTTTTTATTTAACCTACGTTTAACTACTTTAAATGCTATAACACTTATAGTGAATCCAACTATTCCACCTAGCATAGCAATTTTTAATGGATATGTACCTATTAGCATTCCATTTCTCATTAGTATTTCTTGTGGTTTTACAAAATATAATAATGCAAAACTACAACCTCCAAATACAAATGATGTTAAATAAAAAATTGTGATTTGTTTTAATAATAGTTTAATATTCTTTGCATTATATGCTAAATATACCATTACAACTGAAAGTAGTATTTTCATAAAAAAGTTTGTGTATATTGGTAATATTTCCATATATGCGAGTATAGAATATATTCCACCTAATAAAGCTGATACAATTAACCTTATATGGTTTAATTTTATTTTTAATATGTAACCTGTTGCAAATAGTATGATGTAGTTCATTATTAGGTTTTCTATTAATACAACATCTAGGTAAATAGTCATTTATGGCTCCTTTATTTTGGAGGTTGGAAGTTAGAAGTTGGAGGTTGGACCTTTAGGTAATTTCTTCGGAGGGCGGGTCGCCGAAGGTGGCGACCCCTACAATTCTCTTTTTCTATTTTTTTATGTTTTTTCATTTCTGACTTCTAGCTTCCAAACTTTTATTGATGTGTTTGGTAAAATTTTAATTGTACTTGTGCTATTTTAGTGTTAGCTTGGGCAAAATTGGGTATTCCTTAAGTAGTATTCCTTACTGATTTAACCCCTACAATAATTTCTTTACATTGCTTAAAATTATAGCTCTTCTTTTTTAAATTTTCTGTCATTTCTTGGGCACGAAAAAAAGAAATAATCTACATTTTTAGATTATTTCTTTTTGTTTTTTATTTTTTATTTTATATTTTTATATTTTTCGTTATTATTTTATACCTTTATTTTTATTTCTTAAAAAAGAAGGAATGTCTAAGTCGTTTGCAGAATTTGTGTTATCTATTGGAGCTGGTATTGAGTTTATTTTTTCTCCCCATGCTCTATCTACTATGCTACTTACATTTGATGCTACTGTTCCTGATTCTTTTTCAAATCCTGTTGCTATTACTGTTATTACTATATCATCATCTAAGCTTTCATCTATTACTGCACCAAAGATTATATTTGCTTCTGGATCTACACTTCTTTGTACTAATTCTGCTGCTGTGTTTACTTCATGTAATCCTAAGTTTGCTCCACCTGTAATGTTGATGATAACTCCTCTTGCTCCTTCTATTGAGCTTTCTAGTAGTGGGTTTTGTACTGCTTGTTTTGCTGCATCTTCTGCTCTGCTTTCTCCTGATGCTCTACCTATTCCCATGTGTGCTATTCCTGTATTTAGCATTATTGTTTTAACATCTGCAAAGTCTAAGTTTACTAAACCTGGCACTGCAATTAGGTCTGATATACCTTGTACACCTTGTCTTAATACATCATCTGCCATTTTGAAAGCTTCTACTATTGATGTTTTTCTATCTATTATTTGTAATAGTTTATCGTTTGGAATTACTACTAATGTATCAACTTTTCCTTTTAGGCTTTCTACTCCACGGTCTGCTTGTGATAAACGTTTTTTACCTTCGAATGTGAATGGTTTTGTAACAACACCTATTGTTAATATTCCCATCTCTTTTGCACATGCTGCTACTATTGGTGCTGCACCTGTTCCTGTTCCTCCACCCATTCCGGCTGTAACAAATACCATATCTGCTCCACGTAATGCTTCTTGTATTTCTGCTTTGCTTTCTTCTGCTGCTTGTGCTCCAATATCAGGGTTTGCTCCTGCTCCTAAACCTCTTGTTATTTTTTCTCCTATTTGAATTTTTGAACCTGCTTTTGATAATAATAGAGCTTGTCTATCAGTATTTACTGCTATAAATTCTACTCCTTTTATTCCAGAGTCTACCATTCTATTTACAGCATTGTTTCCTGCTCCACCTACACCTATTACTTTTATTGTTGCTGTTCCATCTAACATTGTATTTTCTTCTGCCCCATCTACGTACATTATATTTTCCTCCTTTTTATATTGGTCAGGGGACTACTTCCTACCTTTTGGTACTCACACTTGGGCAGAAGGAATGTCCCCTTCCCTTGTGAATTAGTGTTCAAATAGCTTTAGTATTCTCCTGATTTTTATATTTATTTTTATGAATAAAAGAACTCTTTAATTCTTTCAAATATTGTTTGTAATATATTCTCTTTTGTGTTTGAGTCTACATTACTTGATACTGATTTTGCAAATGGTCTTGCTGCTATATACCTTACTAGTGCATATGCTGTTCTGTAATCTGGCCTTGCTGTACTTATTAACCTTCCTGTTGCTACTTTTACAGGAATATTTAATATAACTTTTCCTGCTACATCACTTTTATTTATATTTGCTATTCCTTGACCTGTTATTATTACATTGTTTATTTTTTGTTTTAGTCCTTGTGCCACTATATCTTTATTTACTAGTGCAAATATTTCTTCAATTCTTGCTTCAATAATTTCTATTAATTCTGAACTTTTTATTGCTTTTGTTTTACTATCGCCTTTATATGAATTTAATATAATTTCATTATCGTTATCGATATATGATTTCATTGCTAATCCATATTGTTTTTTAAGTTTTTCTGCTTCTTCTTCTGAAATATTTAACACTAATGAAATATCTGAGGTTATGTTTTTTCCTCCTAAAGGAATTGTATTTGTATAAACAAAACCGTTAGCTTCAAATACACCTATTTCTGTATTCCCTGCTCCAATATCTAGTAACATTATATTATCTGATAGTTCATTGCTATCTAACATTAAGTTTCTTTCTGCAAGTGTTACTGGCACAAAACCATCTATTTCTATGCCTGCTTTTCTAAATATGTTTGAAACTTGTTTTATATAGTCTTTTTCTGCTAATATAACTTGTGCATTTAATGTGAAGTTTGAACTTAAGTTTCCTACTGGGTCTGAAACTATTTTCCCATCTTCTAATATAAATTTGTCAGTTACAATATCTATCATAACTTTTCCTTCTGGTATTTCTACATCCTTTATTTGCATAATTCCAGATGAAACGTCTTTTACTGATATTCCTGCGTATTTATCTTTTGCTTCCTTTACAATACTGTTTTGTACAATTGTTACATATTTTCCAGGGACTGTTACATATGCAGAATTTATTTTTAATTCTGTTTCTGTTTCAGCTTCTTCTAATGCTTTTGAAATCGAAAGTGCTACTTCGTCTTCGTCTACTATTTTTGTTTTCTTGATTCCATTACATTTGTACTCGGTATTGCAAATTACTTCAATTTGATTAAAGTTATTGACTTCTCCTACTACTAAACTTACTTTAGAAGTACCGATGTCAATACCTACAATAATATCACCTATAGCCAAAGTAATTCCCCCATCTTTTTTATTATGTTTTTATTTATTACATAGAATATAATATTTTACAAAAAAAGTCAATAGAAAATGTTATATTTTTGTAATATTCTTGTAATATTTTTGTAATGCTGTTTTATTTTGTTTTCTTATGTAAATTAATATAACTTTTTCTATTGATTTTTATTTTTATATATATAAATGCAAAATGCGGATTATTTTAGGCAATTTCTTCGAAAAGCAAATCGCCGATGGTGGAAACCCCTATAATTATTTTTTGATTTCATTATTAGCCTGCTTTATTGTTGCTTCTGCTTTGGCTATTATTTTTCTTGTTGTTATTTTTTCTACGTAGTACCTACGTATTGTTCCTAAGTTGTTGAACATTCTTCCTACAAATACTACTACGGCTGCTAAGTATATGTCTACGTTTAGCTTTTCTCCTAAATATGTAAGTGCCATTGCTAATATTGCATTTACGAAAAAACCTGAAATAAATATTTTCATATCAAAGTTTTTCTTTAAGGTAGATGTTATACCTCCAAATACTGAATCTAATGCTGCTACTATAGCAATTGCCAAATATCCTGAGTATGTATATGGAATTGTTGGAATATTAATTCCTATTATTGCACCTATTATACAACCTATTATTATTGCTATAAAAATCATTCTTCTACCTCCTTTGCATATTTAAATTCCATAAGATTATTGCCACTATTATATGCTAATATTTTTATACTTTTTTCTGCAGACATGTTTATAGTTTTTCCTAAACTTGTATATCTATCTATATATCCACTATTTTTTAAACTAAGTGCACTTGATAAATATTTTTGATTTCCTATTGCTTTTACAGTATATGGCGATGTTATTCTTTCTGTATTTATTAGTATTATATCATTTACATCTACAATTTCTGTCATGTTTACTACTCTTTTATCATTAATAGATATTGCTTCTGCTCCTGCTAGTTTTAGTTCATTTATTAAGTATAATAAATCATCTGCTTCTATTTGTCTGTTGTCATTATCTGATAAATGTATTATTACACCTTCTCCTGTAACATCTGTTTTTCCAACTAACATATTAGTTTGTCTTAACTCTTCATCTAATATTTTAGCTGTTTCTTCTACTGACTCTGCTTTATTTTTATATTCATTTATTTTCCCATTAGTCTCTTCAACTTTTTGAACTGTTTCTTCATACTTTGCTTTCCAACTTGCAATCATTGTTCTTAGTTCTTCTTCTCTTGCATTTTCTATTCCTGTTATGTCTGTTTCTTCTATTGTTCTAAATTGAGCAAACATTACTGATACTAATAATACGCATAATATTCCTATGGTTATACTCATTACCATTTTTTCATTTTTCAAAATTTTTCACCTCTATTTCATATATTTAGAAGGTATTACTCCTGTATATTTTGTAATTTTTATATTATCTAATTTTTTTGTTGAAATTTCTATATAATCATCTAGCCTATCTAGAATTCCCCCGCTTCTACTTAAAGTTTCAAACCTTTCTGGAAAACCTATTGCTCTTATTACAAATGGTGATGTTACCTTTTCATCATTTATTTTTACTACATTTCCTATACATGTAATTGCTGTGGTACTAACTATTCTTTGCCCATTTATACTAATTGCCTCTGCTCCAGCATTTTTTAATTCATTTACTATATTTCTTAAGTCATTATCATGTACTATGTAATCTGAAATGTCAAGTAAACCTATATTTTCAGTTGTTATATTTGGGTTATCTTTTACTGTAATTTCTATTCCCTTTCCTTCAACATCTGTAATTCCTAACAAATTATTGTTTTTTGTAATTTCTTCTTCTTTAGAAGATGCTGACACATCATTTTTTGTAGATTCTTCTCTTATTTTTGATAATGTTTTTTCTGCATTGTCTAGAGCTATAGTTTCTTGGTCATATCTTTCTTTCCATTTTAATACTTCATCTCTTAAGTTATCTTCTGAAAAGTTTTTTGAAACTGTTGAGCTTGTCCCTTTCATAGTATTTATTTGTACTATTATTGCTATTGTTAATAATAAACATACCATTCCTAATGTAATTGCTATTTTGTTTTTATTCATATATATAATATTGCTCCTTTCTATTATTATAAGAAGTGTTTTATACTGTTTGCCTAAATGTTGCATCATTTGTTTTTAAATCCATATTTACAAATATTTCTCCTCTTATGCCACTTTCCTTTTCTAATATAGATTTTATATTTAATATTTTTGTATTTAAATCGGTTTCATCACCTATATATGCTACTTTTTGTTCTGTTTCAAATACTATTTTATAATTTTGTTTGCTTTGTATATCTATTCTAGTAATTAAACTTGAGATTTCATTATTTGCAGCTATTTCCATTATTTTTATTACTGTTGACATTTTTTCTAGGTCTTCTGCGCACATTCTGTTTCCTGGTATAAAGTCTTCTATCATAGTTTCTGTTCCTTGTAATATTGGAACTTCTAACTTTTCTGAAGAGGCTTCTAATATATAACCTTGGTTATTTATATATACATAGCTACTTCCATATTCTATCATAAATGTTGTTTTTCTTTCTTCAATTATTATTTCAACACTTGAAGGTAGTTTCCTTTTTATTTCTACACTTTTTATATATGGATTTTCTAATATTTTTGATTTTGCTTTTTTCATATTTGTTTTATATGTATTTTCTTCTATATTAATTTGTGATAGACTTATTATTTCTTCATTTGTTATTTTATTATTTCCTGTTACTGTTATCTTTTTTATATTAAAAAGTGGTGAAGTCATTGTAGCAATTATTGCTACAAGCGCTAATATTAGTAAAAATGTATATTTTACAATTCTAAATTTTTTTATTCTTTTTTGCTTTTTAATTTGTTCTTCTTTTTTTGAAATAGTTTTTTTATTTTTTATATTATTAGTTTTCTCTTTATTTTGTTTCTTTTTAGAATTTTTCTTTTGACTGTTTACTTTCTTTTTAGTATTTTTTTTCACTTCTTCTTGTTTTGGAATTCCTATTACTATTTCATTATTAAAATTAAATAATTGTTCTTTCTCATTTTTATTGGTTTTGTTGTTGTTTGTTTTCTTTTTTGAATTATTTTTCTTCTTTTTTTGTGTTACTTTTTTGCTTTCTTCATCTTCTGCATTAAAATTATATAAGTTTGACTTTTGCTCTTTTACTCTTTTCACCACTTTTTCACCTTCTTCTTTAGATTATTCTTATATTTGCTCCTAATTCTTGTAGTTTAGAATCTAATTTTTCATATCCTCTTAATATATATTCTATATTTTCTACTGTTGTTTTTCCTTTTGCTCCTAAGCCTGCTGTAACTAATGCTGCTCCTCCTCTTAAGTCTGAACTACTTACAACTGCTCCATTTAGCCTTCTTACTCCTTTTATTATTGCTGTTTTTCCTTCTATTGTTATTTTTGCTCCCATTCTTTGTAATTCATTTATATATTTATATCTATTCTCAAATATATTTTCTACAATTATTGAGGTTCCTTTTGCTGTTGTAAGCATACTTCCAAATACAGATTGCATATCTGTTGGAAAACCTGGATAAGGAAGTGTTTTTATATCTACTGCTTTTAATTTTTTTCGTGCATCTATTTTTATTATATTTTTTTCTACTTCTAATTCACAACCACATTCTTGTAGTTTATGAATTATTGGCGTTACATGTTCTGAATTAGTATTGATTATTTCTATTTTTCCATTAGTTGCTCCTGCCATACATAAAAATGTTCCTGTTTCTATTCTGTCTGGCATTATTTTATAGCCTACATCTCTTAAGCCCTTTACTCCTGTTATTTTTATAAAGTTTGTACCAGCCCCTTGAATTTTTGCTCCCATTTTGTTTAAGAATTTTGCTAAATCTTCTATTTCTGGTTCCATTGCTGCATTCGAAATTGTTGTAACCCCTTCTGCTAGTACAGTTGCAAGTATAACATTTTCAGTTGCACCTACACTTGGAAAGTCTAGGTTTATATCTGCCCCTATTATTTTATCACAAGTACACCTAATAAATCCAGAGTTTTCTTCAATATTTATTCCTAATTTTTTAAAAGCTTTTAAATGTAGATCAATTGGTCTTGCTCCTATTTCACATCCTCCTGGGTATGTGAAGGTTGCTTCTTTAAATCTTCCTATTATTGCTCCTGCCATTATTACTGTTGAACGCATTTGTCTCATTAAATCTTCTGGTATCTCTGTTTCATGCATTCCTTTTGAGTTAATTTCTATTTTACCATTACTCTTCTTCACTTTGCAACCTAAAAGCTGTAAAATTTTTAAAGTTATTTGCGTATCGTGAATATTTGGTACATTATATAGCCTTGTTACTTTTCCACTTAATATACTTCCAGCAATAATAGGAAGAGATGCATTTTTAGATCCAGAAATAGATACTGTTCCTTCTAGCCTTCTTCCTCCTTCTATTATGTAGCTCCCGCATTTTTTTCACCCTTTCTATTTTAATATATATCTATTTTTAGTGTTTTTGATAGTTTGGTATATTTTATGTTTAATTTATAAAAAGAGTGAAAAAATAACCACAAAAGCTATCTGTGATTATTTTTCTAATATTTTCTTAATTTCATTTATCTTAGTTAGTGCTGTAATATATCCCACATTATAACAATAATCTATTTTCTTTGTATTAAATACACTTGCTTCTGATAAGTCTAAGTCTATTACATAGTCACTTTCTTTTACAGCTTCTTCTGACCTTCCTTCAAATAGAATATCTATTGACTTAAAAGCTACTTCATATATATTCTTAGGTTCATAATTTAGCCCTGCTGAAAATTTTATTGTTAATACTTTGTCTACTCCTAGTTTTCGTACTTCTCCTGATGGTACATTGTCTAATATTCCGCCATCTACAAATTTGTGTCCTAAATATTCACAAGGTGCAAATACTCCGTGGATAACTTGAGCTTGCTCTTACTACTTTAGCTATTTGTGCATCTGTAATATAATATTCTCCTTCTTGTTCTTTATTTGTAAATACATATTTTTTACTTTTTACTATATCAACAGTTGGAATTGCTATTGGAAGTTTTATATCTTTTAAGTCTTTAATTCCTTTTTCTTTTGCACATTCTCTTACTGCTATTTCTGTGTTTTCTCCAGAAAGAATTCCATAACCTAATAGCCTTTTAGAAGTTCTTAAATTTCCTGCAAAATGTCTAGCATCTGTTTTCATTATTTCTTTTGAGAAAAACTTAAATATTTCAAGCATTTTTTCTGTTGAATATCCCATTGCATATAAAGAAGCTACAATACTTCCAATACTTGTTCCTGATATTGCATCTATTTTTATTCCATTTTCTTCTAATGCTTTAATAACACCAATATGCGCTGCACCTTTTACTCCTCCACCTGCTAAAGCTAAACCCAATTTCATTTTTTACACCTACTTTTTTTATTTTTACTTATTATAACATTTTTATTTAGAATTGTAATAGTATTTTTTAAAACTTTTTTCATATACTACTATTATTAATTTATTAAAAACAAGTATAAAATTTTCTAAGTGGCAAATCCACGTAAGAAAATCTAATTCTTGCATAACCATCTTCTTAGTAAAGTCACCTACTTACGTAGATGACTTTACTAAGAAGATAAAAAAGGAGAGATTATATGTACCCAGAATACCCATATATTGGTTATAAAGATGAAAATGTTAGAACACCTCTTACTTTTCCTAATCAACACCAAAATGTACAACCTGGAATGGAATATGAAATGAACCCGCTTCCTATTTTTGAAGACCCTTCTTATGTTCCTAGTAACAAGTTATATGGAAAAGTTGCTATTATTACTGGCGGTGATAGCGGAATTGGTAGGGCTGTTTCTGTTTTATTTGCTAAAGAAGGTGCAGATATTGTTATTGTATATTTAAATGAAAAGAAAGATGCTGAGTATACTAAAAACTATATTGAAAACCTTGGTAGACGTTGTATTTTAATGGAGGGAGATTTAAAGAAAGAAGAATTTTCAAAATTTATTGCTGAAAATACAATTAAAACTTTTGGTAAGATTGACATTTTGGTGAACAATGCTGGCGTTCAATACCCACAAAACAGTATTTTAGATATTACTGCTGAGCAATTAAAAACTACTTTTGAAACTAATATATTTTCTTTTTTCTACCTTACTAAAGCTGTTCTTCCTCATTTAAAACCAAATAGTAGCATTATTAATACTACTTCTGTAACTGCTTTTGAAGGTCATAAAACATTAATTGATTACTCTAGTACAAAAGGCGCTATTACAGTATTTACTAAATCTTTAGCACTTTCGCTTGCAGACCAAAAAATACGTGTAAATGCTGTTGCACCTCGGTCCTATTTGGACACCACTAATTCCTGCTAGTTTTTCTGCTAGTGAAGTAGAAGTATTTGGTACTGATGTGCCTTTAAAAAGAGCTGGTCAGCCTTTTGAACTTGCGCCTGCTTATTTATATTTAGCAAGTGATGACTCTAGGTATGTTACTGGTCAGATTATTCATGTAAATGGTGGAACTATGGTCTAAAAAAGAAAGATTTGGGAGACGTTAAAAACTTCCCAAACCTTTCCTTTTTTATACTTTTATTTCTTATATATCTTTATAATGTATCATATAAGTATTAATATTGCTTGTATCTTTTTCATTAATTTCGAAAATTCTCCCACCTCTTAGTTCATCTGTTCCATATGGACTGTACCCTGCACAAGCATCTAAGCACATTTTTATTCCGCAGAATTCTCCTTGAAAACAGTCATTATGGCTATGTCCACAAGCAATGCATTTAATATCTTTTCTCTGTAATATTGTTGAAAAAATGCCTGAATTAAACATCCCTATTTTCATAACTTCTTCCATACTGCCTTTTGCTTTTGTATGTTCAGGGTTATCTACAATATATTGGAATTCATATGGTGGTATATGCATAAACAATATACCATCAATATTTTTATTACAGTATTTCTCTATTTCTTTTGAAGTATTCCAATACCACATTTGTTGGTCAAAATGTATTATGTCCCATCTGCAAGACATAGAAGGTTTATTTAAAATATTCATATTTTTATCTATATTAATATCACTATTTTCTATTAGATTATTTGTATCTAATGCCCAAATGTTAAATGCTATTTGATTTTTATTATGATATTTAATTGGTAAAACATAATTTGTTGTACCATAAATATTTTCTGTATGCTTTGAAATACAGTATTCATACTGCTCATATATTTTAGTTTTATCTATGTCATTTATCTCTATATCATGGTCATGGTTTCCAAAGACATGCATCCATGGAATTTTTCTTTTTTCCATAGGCTCTGAAAAAATACTTAAATATTTTTTTAATTCATCTTGTGTTTTTAGAACTGTTCCATCACAATTGTCGCCTCCCAATACCACTAAGTTCGGATTTGTAAAGTCTATTATTTTATTTATTCCTTCTAATGTTCTTATATCATAATCTAATGTTTCTTGAATATCTGATAGCATTAGTATTTTAAAATTACCTTTTTCATCAAATTTTAATTCATGTTTTGAGTATAAATTATTATCTAATTTTTGCATATTATTTCCTTCCTTTAAGTCTTTTATTATTTTTTCGTTTTACATAAAGTAGTAGTATCCAACATATGTAGTAACTAAAATTGAATAATTTACTACTATATTTATAAAGTAAAAAGCAACTCTCGATAGTATTATAACATTTTTATTTGGAATTGTAATAGTATTTTTTAATTTTTCACAATAATTCTTATCTTAATAATTGTCTCAATATGTTATCAATATCCGGAAAAATAATATTTTTCATACCATGATTATATAAATTTAATACCTTATTAGCTTTACTTACTATTTCATTCTTTAACCTGTTTGATAAAGTAATTGCAACTTTATTTTTAATATATTGGCTATCTATATATTCTTCTGTTACTGGGAACATATTTTGTATTAAAAATGTGCTATATGTATTTGCAACATATCCAAAAACTATTGTATCTATTGATGGTGTTTTTCCTAATTTAATTTGCTTTTGAATTTTATTATCATATATTTTTTTATATTTATTAATTTTTGTACTAACTGGAATAAACCATATTATTTTGTCATTCTCCTTACTCTTAAAGCAATAATAACATGGCCTTTTGATTCCATTTTCCTTATTCTTCATTAATTCGGAATCATCTATGCTATTAAAAAAATTATCTTTTATAAAATAAAAATATCCTTCTTTTATTTCCATATTTTTTCTCCTTATATATAATTTAGGGCTTACCTAAAAAAGGTAAGCCCCATTAAAATTTATTCACTCTCTCATTTATAACTCGCTAAAGAGGCAGCGACAAACACATTTATTCACTCTCTCATTTATAACTCGCCAAAGAGGTAGCGACAAACACATTTATTAAAAACAATAATGTTCTTAATTATTATATTCATAATAGCATAAATGATACTATATGTCAACTAATTTTAATTAATATTTCACTACTAATTTATCAAACTTACTATTTATATATTTTTCCAATTTACCCATAAATTCTTCTGATTTTATTTCTTTATTTGCTACCATTTCCAAACCCTTTTCCCAACTTGCAGTTAGTTTTGGGTTTAGCATATCTGGCATTGATGAGTATACTACGTCATAAATTGCTTCTCCTTTTATTGTTGGGGTTACTATTTGTGTTTTTGTATTTATGGCTATGTAGTTTATTTTTTCTAGTTTTTTTATTATTTCCCCTCTTGTTGCACTTGTTCCTATTCCTGCTCCTTTTATTTGTTCCCTTAGTTCTTCATCTTCTATTAGCTTTCCTGCATTTTCCATTGCTAGTATTATTGAGCCTGAGTTGTATCTGGTTGGTGGAGTAGTTTCTGATTCTTTTATTTCATAATTTTGAACTCCTATTTCTTGTCCTTTTTTTAAGTTTATTAAAACTTGTAAATTATTTTCTTGTTCTTTGTTTTCTTGTTTGCTATTGTCCACATTTTCTTCTTCATTTGTGGATTTCTTTGTTTCATTTTCTTTCTTTATTGGTTTTAATATTTCTAAATATCCTAAGTTTGTACATACTTTTCCACTAACACCAAATTTTTCTTTTTCTACATCGATACTTACTGATATTTTGTTATATTCTGCTGGTGGATAAAATATTGCCAAAAACCTTTTTACTATTAGTTTATATATTTGTTTGTGTAGGTCTTTTAGTTTTTCGTAACTTTCAAAACCTTGCCCTGTTGGAATTATTGCATAATGGTCTGTTATTTTGCTATCATTTACGTATTTTGTTTTTTCTAAATTTGTAGAATATTTTTGCTCTACCATTTTATTTATGAAGCCTTGTATTTCTTCATCTTTAAAACTTTTTGCTAAGCCATTTAGATTTTTCTTTATTTCCTTTGCCACTGCTGTTGAAAGTACCCTTGCATCTGTTCTTGGGTATGTAACTAGCTTTTGTTCATATAAATTTTGTATAATTTCTAATGTTTCGTCTGGCTTTATTTTAAACCTTTTACTACATTCATTTTGAAGTTCTGCTAAGTTAAATAGTAAAGGTGCATTTTCTTTTTGTTTTGATTTTTTTATTTCTTCTATAACTGCCTTTTTACCTTGAAGTGATATTATAAATTCTTTTGCGTCCGCTTCTTTTTTGAAACCTGTTTCATTATATAATTTAAGGCTTTCATACATTTTTGAAGTTTCACTTACTTTCCACTCTGCCTTAAATGTATTTTTTTCTTCTCCAAATTCTCCTACTATTTTATAAAATGGTGTTTTTACAAAGTTTCTAATTTCTCTTTCACGCACTACAACCATTCCAAGTACACATGTCATTACGCGGCCTACTGAGATCGAAGCCCTTTCTTCATTTATTTTTTTTGCAATGTTTCTTCCATATATTATAGAAAGCAATCTTGAAAAATTAATTCCTATTAAGTAATCTTCTTTTGCTCTTAAATATGCTGAATCTGATAAACTATCATATTCTGAGGAATCCTTTGCTTCTTTTATACCTCTTAATATTTCTTCTTCTGTTTGGGAATCTATCCATACTCTTTTTATTTTTGCATTTGGATTTGGCTTAGCCATCATAAACACAAGCCTTTGTATGTATTCCCCTTCACGCCCAGAGTCACCCGCATTATAAATTTCGGCTACGTCTTCTCTTTGCAAAAGACTTTTTACTATGTTAAATTGTTTTTCAACTGCTGGTATAATTTCATACTTCCATTCTTTAGGCATAAAAGGAAGAGTGTCTAGCCTCCAAAGTTTTAAATTTTCATCATACTTTTCAGGGTATGACATTGTTACTAAGTGACCAACACACCAAGTTATTATCCATTCTTGTGATTCTAAATATCCATCTTTTCTAGTAGTATTTAATTTAAGTGCTTTACTAAATTGCATAGCTACTGATGGCTTTTCTGTAATTAATAATTTTTTTGGCATATTTTTACATCCTTTGCTTTTTAATTCATTAGGTCGCCGTTAGCGTCGATCCCTACATATATAACATATCCTTTTTCATTTTTTAGTTTATTTTTATTATATCCATTTCTGAGGTTAGGCTGTTGTTTCCATATGCATATATAATGTATATACTTCCGTCTTTTCCTAGTAGGAAATTGCTTACGTTTTCCGTTAAATACATTGCGTTTGATAAGTCTCTTTTATACATATTTTGGCCTGTTGCTTCTGATATTTTTTCTGCTTGTTTGCTTGCTTCTTTTATTTGTGTATTTATTTTTTTATTTACTTCATTTTTAGATATCTCGTATTTTTCTAATACTTCATCTAAGGTTACACTTTCTCCTGTTTCTATGTTGTAATTGTATGATAGAACTATATTTCTTTGTGGGCTATTTCCTTCTTTTAATGTTGATTTAATCACTACTGATAATATTCCATCATTTATATATGCTACATAGTCTATATTATATATTGTATACTGGTTAGCACCTGTTACTATACTTGTTACTTTGTTTGCAAATATAGATTGTGTTTTTGAATTATAACCAGCAGGAATTTCTTGGTTATCTATATTAAATGCTGGTAATTTTATATCTATAGAATATTTTCCGTCTTCTTCTTGCTTAATATCATATGCTTTATATACAATATCTTCATTTTCTAAACTTTGAAATCTTTTTATATTGCTTGTATCATAACCTTGTTTATTAAATGTATTATTAAATAAATTATTAAATTCTTTAATTAAATCTTCTGGATTATCTGCAAAATTATTTACTTCAGTATTTTCTACTGCATTTTTCATATCTTCTGTTACTACTTTATCTGCAAATATTTGATAATATACTCCTAATATAATTGCTATTATACAAATAATTGTAATTACAATATACATTATTTTTCTTTTTTTCATAAATTTGCTCCTTTATTTGTATTTTATCACATTATACCATTAGTATTTTTCGTTTTCAAGAATTTTAGTCAATAAATATTTATTTAAGTGATTCTGTTATAGCATGGAACTGCACTCATATCATAAAAATATATTTAGATGTAAGCTGTAACTTTTGATTGACTATTTGGCTCTTTTAGTGTATTATATACTTGTTAAATTTTAATTAAAGGAGTATGCATATATGTTATGTTCAATTTGTAACAAAAATACTGCTGTTATATTTGTTAACAAGCAACTTCCAGATAAAAGCTTTGCTACTGAAGGTTTATGTTATGAATGTGCTAAGAAAAAAGGTATTAACCCATTAGATGCACTTTCTAAGCAAGCTAATTTATCTGAAGATGATGTTAAAGATATGGCAACTCAAATAGAAAATATGTTTAAGGATATGTCTGAAAATATTGATATGGATTCTATTATGGGAATGGAAACAGATGGTGAAAACTTTGATGAAAGTGATAGCCCTATGGGTGCAATCCCGCTAGGTTCAATTTTTTCAAATATGTTTGGTATGAAAAATAATTCAGAAGGGCAAACTTCTTCTGATAAGAAAAAAGTAAAAGTAGAAAAAAAACCTAAAGAGAAAAAGAAGAAGGCTTTAGATACTTTTGGAACTAATTTAACTTTTAAAGCAAGAAATAATGAACTTGATAATGTAGTTGGTAGAAATGGAGAAATTCAAAGAATTGTTCAAATATTAAATAGACGTTCTAAAAATAACCCTTGTTTAATTGGTGAACCTGGCGTTGGTAAAACTGCGATTGCACAAGGCTTAGCAATAAAGATAGCCGAGCGGACATGTTCCTGCTAAACTTTTAAATAAAGAAGTTTATTTACTTGATATGACTGCTGTTATTGCAGGTACACAGTTTAGAGGTCAATTTGAGGCAAGAATGAAATCTATTATTGATGAATGTAAATCTTTAGGTAATATCATCTTAGTTATTGATGAAATTCATAATATTATTGGTGCAGGCGATGGAGAACATTCTATGAATGCTGCAAATATTTTAAAACCTTCTCTTTCTAATGGAGAAATTCAATTAATTGGTACTACTACTTTAAAAGAATATAGAAAATATATTGAAAAAGATAGTGCCTTAGAAAGAAGATTTCAACCAGTTATTGTTGAAGAACCTTCTATTACAGATTCAATTGATATATTAGATGGTATAAAAAAATATTATGAGGATTTTCATAAAGTAAAAATTTCTACTGATGTAATTAGGCAGGCTGTAATAATGTCTGAAAAGTATATTCATGATAGATTTTTACCTGATAAAGCAATTGATATATTAGATGAAGCTTGTTCAAGAATTAACTTGAATAACAAAGATTTATATACTTTAGAAGTTTTAAAAAATGAACTTGCAAAAGTTCAGGAAGAAAAGGAAGAAGCAGCTTCTGCCGATTCTACTGAAGATTACCAAAAGGCTGCTGAACTTAAAGCTCGTGAATGTAGTTTAATAGAACAGATAGATAAGATAAATGCAAACTTAAAGCTAAAAGAAATTACTGTTCAAGATATCGCAGAAGTAATCGAGAACTGGACTAAAATTCCTGTTAAGAAAATTACTGAAGAAGAAACTTTCAAATTATTAAATTTAGAGCAAAATCTTCATAAAAGAGTAATTGGCCAAGAAGAGGCTGTACAATCTGTTTCACGTGCTATTAGAAGAAATAGAGCTGGTCTTAAGAGTACAAAAAGGCCACCATCATTTATATTTGTTGGTCCTACTGGTGTTGGTAAAACTGAACTTGCTAAAAGTTTAGCATATGAAATGTTTGGAGATGAAAATTCTATTATTAGAGTTGATATGAGTGAATATATGGAAAGTCATTCTACTTCTAAATTAATTGGCTCTCCTCCAGGATATGTTGGTTATGATGATGCAGGTCAACTTACAGAAAAGGTTAAACGTCACCCTTATTCTATTGTACTTTTAGATGAAATTGAAAAGGCTCACCCTGATGTGTTTAATATATTGCTTCAAGTTTTAGATGATGGAAGATTAACTGATAACCAAGGAAATACCATAAGTTTTGAAAATACAATTATTATTATGACATCAAATGCTGGTTCAAACTTAAATACAAATTCTATTGGTTTTGGCGGAACATCTATTGCAAACAGAAATAAAATATTAGATGCTTTGAAAGATACTTTTAGACCTGAATTTTTAAATAGAGTTGATGAAATTGTTGTATTTAATTCATTAAATGAAAATGAATTGATACAAATTGTTGATTTAATGCTTAATGATACTATTAAGGCTTTAGTAGATAAAAATATTTCTATGCATATTTCTGAAGAAGCAAAGAAATACTTACTAAAGCAAGGAACTGATTTAAAATTTGGAGCCAGACCTTTAAGAAGAGCAATTCAAAGATATATTGAAGATGAACTTTCTGATATGATTTTGAAACAAGAACTGAAGAATGGTGAAATTGTTGAAATTAATGTTACAGAAGACAATTTAAATTTTATTGTGAAATAAAGACAACTACATCAATTTATTGTATGTAGGGGCGATTACTAATTGTCCGCTCTTCGAAGGTTGTCTATAAAATTTATTTTTAGTAATTTTGTTGGAGGCATGGGCGATTACTAATCGTCCCTACAATGGCAAATAATATTAATTAGTACTGTAAAATTCAAACATAATAATAATTGTAAAACAGATATTTATTTAATATCTAGTAGGAGGAACTTATGAAAAAAATAAAAAACTGGTGCAGACATATACCAAATGCATTAACTATTTTAAGGTTTATATTAATACCATTTATTATAGTTAATATAGTAAAAAATAACTATATGGAGGCTTTTATAATTCTTACTTTATCTGGTTTAACAGATATACTTGATGGATTTATTGCTAGAAAATTTGATTTTATAACTAACTTTGGAAAATTAATAGACCCCTTGGCTGATAAGACAACTCAAGTATCAATATTAGTTACTTTAGCTTTAAAAAATATTATTCCTATGTGGATTTTAATGATAGTTTTTATTAAAGAATTTGTTATGATAGCTGGTGCTTCTTTCCTTTATGGTAAGGAACTTGTAGTATCTAGCAAATGGTATGGAAAACTTTCAACTGTACTTTTTTATTTAGCAATTGTATCTTCTTTTATTATAAAATATGTAAATGCTACTTGCTTGCTTCCAGAAGACACATTTGGCTTCCTTCCTAATTTTGATATTTACATTTATTATTTAGCTTTAGCATCAACAGTCTTTTCTTTAGTAATGTATTATATAACATTTTATAAGCAAGGTTATTTGAAAAAGGAGAATTTGAAAATAGAAGAAAAAGTAGAAGAATAAAAAACAAAAGATTTAGGACGCGTCCTAAATCTTTTATTTTTATTCATAATCTTCTAAAGCTTGGTTTAACTTATCTTTTCCTTCTACTCTTATCCCTTGTTTTAACCTATTTATATCCTCTTCTGGTAAATAATTAGTTAATATTTCTGTTTCTTCATATAAATTCAAATTATTTTGTTCATCTATATTATATATTGCAATTTTTCCTTCTAGTTCTTTTAATAAATAGTGTTCGCCACAGCTTCCTTCTTCTTCTTTGTAAAATAATACTTCATTATTTCTAAAAGTTACTATATTCCAGTTTTTATATATAGTTTCTAAATCTTCTCTTGTTTTATTTACCATTGTTTCTGTTATTTTTTCTCTTTCTACTTTTATGTGTTCGCATTTTTTATAATATGTCTTAAATATAAATAAACAATTTGGAGAAGTTTTTTCTTCTTCACTTGCTGTTGTTACTAATTCTATATTACTATTTACTAAATTGTTTTGCATTTCATTTTTTTCTACAACATTTTTTGCCTCTCCTTGTTGTTGTAAATTTGAATTTGTATTTTTATATATTGAAACTCCTATTGTAATTAATATTGCAAATATTATAATTCCAATTATACTTATTATATAATACTTTCTCATACTACTACCTCTTTCACATTTTGTTATAGTATGATATTTTTTTGTTAATTTTATACAATTATAATAAAAAAAGCACCAATTTTGGTGCTTTTTTCATTATTCCTCCTTATACTTTTTATACAGCCAGCTCTGACCTTCAAGTGAACCATATTGGAATTCCACTATTACTGTAGAGTCAATAATTAGCTTTCCGCTGTAGGTTCTGTTACCGTCGGTATTCCAGAAAATTAACTTTTTGCTATTCCAAAGGCTTTCCTTCAGTTTTTCGTATATAGTATCATATTGGTTTTGCTCCTGCACATCAAGAATTTCTCTTTTTTCCCTTCTTTTTCCCTCATATACACAAAAAGGGTTATCCTTGATGTAGTAGGTTGTTATTTCTCCTGAACTTATGCTGTTTTTTATTTTATCTGCTAATTCATTAATAGTAATTTTCCGCATATCTATTCTCCTTTCTTTAATTAAAACAAACGAGATTTATATTAACATTACTAAATTTAGTATATCACATTTTTATGTTAATTGCAACTTTTTTTAATAATAAAAATAACTAGAAATTAGTTTTTACTAATTCTAGTTATTTTTATTATTACTTATATTTTATAACAATTAAGTATTTTTATTTAATTAATGATTTTCTATCAACATTTCTAATTTTTACATACATAACTATTCCTATAGTCATAAATATTATTATACTTGTTATCAGAATTATATTGTTACTTCCTGTTTGTGGTAGCTTTCCACCTACAATGTTATCTTTATTAGAAATATTAGTATCATTAGAAACTTTATTTGTATTTTTGTCTGGTTCTGGTTTTGGGTCTGGTTTCTGATCAACTGGTGGATTTGGAATTGGATTTTCTGTTCCTTCTTTTATTGTTATATATTTGTAGGTATTTACTACTGTACTTGGTAAAGTTCCATCTGCAATAGTAATATCTTTTAAAATTATTATATTATTTTTCTTACTTGTTTCATTTGCTTTAAAAACAAGTTTAAGAATTGTTTCATCACCTTTAGCTAATCCTTTTTTATCTATTACCAGCTTTCCATTTGACTCATTATAAGATAAATCTTTTATGGGTGTACTCCAGTCATTTTGACCTTCCATTTTTATTAATGTAATACTTTCTTTATCATATTCTAATATTCCTTCTAATGCTATAATTCCTCTTTCAGATTGTATATTTGATATTTTTACTTCTACTGTAAACTCTTCATTCTTATTAATTTCTGTTTTATTAATTTGAATATTTACATTACAATTAGGTTTTGCATATACATTTACTTTTAATCCAATTATCATTAATAACATTATTATACTAAATTTTGCTATTTTCTTCATAAATTCTCCTCGCTTTATTCTGTTTCAGATAAACTAATTAATATTAATTTTATTATTGCTACATCATTAATTGTAATTTTTTCATCTTCATCAACATCTGCAGCTTTTAGACTAATTCCACTTAGTAATTCCTTTTCAATTATATGTAGTTTTATTTTTGCAAGGTCATTAACTGTAATTTCAGCATCTCCATCAATGTCTCCTGTTACAATAATTGTGTATTCTAAAGTTTCTCCAACTTTTACTGTCATTCCTGTTCCAAGAACACTTTCATCATTTAATGTATTGCCTTCTTTATCAGTAAATACCATTTCTTGTTTTGTTGTTATATTTTGTTTAAATTGTGCAACTGTTGTTTCTGGTGCTATTTTTGAAATACTTTTCTCTTCTTCATTTATATCATATTTTTCAGATGTAATATTTTCTATTTCTGGAATTTCTATTCCTATTTCTAGCTCTGAGTCATTTGCTAAAATTGCACCATATCCACCACTTGCTGTAACTTCTTTTATTTTTACTATTGTTTTTGTGTTTTGTGTTATTGTATCTTTTACCTTAAATTTTACTGTAAACATTGTGCTTCCTTCTGTTACAAAGTCCTCATTGTCTATTACAAGTTTAAAGTTTTCTTCATTAAATGAATTTTTGTCTAAGTCCCAACCATTTTGTCCTGTGATACTAATCTTTTCTAAAATATTAGTATCATACTCTAATTGACCAGTTAATGAAATTAATCCTTTTCCTATATTTTTGAAATTATCTATATTAAAGTTTAATTCAAATTCTTGACCTGGCTCTATTTTTTGTATATCTACATTTTCATTTGCAGATGTTATAGATGTTACAAATCCTCTAACTGTTACTGTACAAGTATTGCTACTTGTTTCTTCACTTAATGTACCTAATGTATTAGTAACTTTTAGTATATATTCTCCACCATCTGTTTCTTTTACATTTTCAATTGTTAATACTTTGTTTGTTTTTCCTTCTAATTTTGTTCCATCTTTATACCATTGATATGTACATATTCCTTCTGCTTCTTCTACATTACTATTAATTGTTAATGTTGTATTTAAGCTTACTGTTTTTTCTTCTGGTATTGTAGCTGTTACTGGTACTGCAACTGGCTCTGCTACTACTTCTCCTTTATTATCTTCTTCTTGAAGTACTGTTTTAGCAACAAATTTAACATTAACTATACAGTTTCCATCTTTAACATCATCATAGCTTACTGTAACTGTTGTTTCTTCTTTGTTTTCTATTTGTGCCATATCTTTTTCTTGACCACAAATAGTAATTGATTCTATTTCATATCCTTCATTAGCTTTAATATTAAGAGTTTCTGTTTCATTTTCTTTAAGAGTAATAATATTTCCTTCTTCTCTATTTGCTCCTGCTATATTTCCGCCTTCTTCTGCTGATACTATTACAGCTTTTTCTTTTATTACTACTTCTTCGTCAGTTTCTACCATAGCAATGGCAAATGGACTAAAAGAATCACATGTTATAATTAAACCATATTGTGTTACTACACATGGAATTTCTTCAACACCTGTAACGTTACCTTCTTTATCTCTCATAAAATGATATGCTTTAAATGTAACGCCTGCATCCTCTGGACCATATCCAGCTGGAAATCCTAAAGATATTCTTAATCTGTGTCCTGTTTTAACAACATATTTTTTACATACATTTAATGAAATATTGTAAGTTTCACTTGTAACTAATTTTTGGTCGCCTAATTCTTCTTCCATTAATTCATTAATTGCATCCTTCTCTGCTGATGTTGTTCTTGTTGTTACTAATGCTATTCTACTTTTTAGTTTTTCTGACACTGGTTCTCCATCACTTGTTTCCCATTCATTCATTGAAAGGTCTTCGTTTTCAAGAAGTGTTGGTGTTCCATATACTTCCCAATTTTTATATTTATTCATACTAAATGAACATGCTATTATGTTTACTGCTCCATAACTTATTTCCATTGGAGCTTTACCACTATTCTTTCCAACTATTCCAGTTATATAGATACTATAGCCTGCTCCATCGTCTGCCCACATTTTACTAAATTTTAAATCAAATGTTACTCTACGTTTTCCATCAAATGTAAAGTTTGTAATTTCAGCATGGTCTGCCCCTGTTGGTCCTGTTGATTCTAATCTATAACCTGCTTGTGTTTGTCCTTCTGCTAATACTAAATCATCATCATAAGTAACATCAACATGATATGTTGGTCCTACTGAAAGTGATGCTGTTGCTGCTGGTGATTGTGTTTTAATATAAGGCGGTGCTTTATAAGTTCCATTTGGATTATATAACTTTCCTGATTGTGCTACAAAGTCACTTCCATCTCCTTGGTATGTATATTGCTCTAAAGGTGTACCTGATGGTGCTCGTGTTGTTACTGCAAACTCAACATACTCTGAATTTGGAACTGATATATAAATATGATTTCCATTATCTCTAAACGCTCCAGGTACATATAAATCTGGATTCATATATCCCCAGTTACCTTCGCGCCATATATCATCTCCTGGTTTATATTCATGATATTTCATTAATATATATTTTTTATCTTTTACGTTTTCTGCATAACCTTTATTATTATAACTGATATAAAAGTCACCAGCTCTATATTCTGCTGTTTCAGTTCCATCTTGTTTGAACTTTATTAGTAATCCATTATTGTTTGTTATGTAATCAAGACCATAGTCATCTTCTTCTAATTCTGGATACTTAAATGTATAGTTTCCTGCTGCTTCAACTTTTTCTAGCGCAACATGTTCTCTATTCATGCTTTCTTTACCTACCATACACCATCTTGTATTTTCAAATCCTTCTACAATGTCATCTCCTGGATTTGGAAATGCATCTGGAGTAAGTGGTGTTTTACGTAAAAATGGGTCATCAAGTGTTGCATCTACTGCATACCAAACTTTCTCATTTGACCTTGCAGCTGTTCTTTTTTCTACTTCTACATAATTCCACATATGTGGTACTGCTGCTGCTCCTTCTGATTGATGAATTCCTTGTACTAATATACAATTAATTCCTATTTTATCTAAAACTGTTTTTAATGATCTTGCATATCCTTCACATACTGCTTGTTTTCTTACAAGTGCTCCATAAGGAGTTCCTATAAAGCTTTCATTTCCTACTGTGCAGTCACTTTCTACTCTGTAAGATGTGTTATTTATAATTTGATTATGTACATATTTTATTTGTTCTATTACAAGTGTTTGTCCTTGTTGTATTTCTAGATTTCTTGCTCCTTCTGCAATTTCATCTACTATATTATTAAATTTTATTATCTCTTCTTCAACTTGTTCTTTACTTGTAAATCCTTCTACATAGTAATCTTTCAAATTTCCAGAACCCATATTAGCATGATATCTATTTTGTGCATCTTTTGTTACTCTAAGTTTAATTTTTTGAAATTCAACATAGAAAACTTCTGGGTAATCTGCATAAAATGCATATCTTGCTGCATTCATTGCATCTTTTAATTCTGTATTTCCTTTCATGTAATTTTCAAGTTGTTCTTGTGTTACATATTTGTCATCTTTAGCAAGGTCAAAACTTTCTGTTCCTGTTTTTAGTATTCCTTGCTCATACATTTCATAAATTCCATCATATACTTTCTTTGCTGTATCATTTAATTGTTGATAATGAAACTTTGTACTATTTACATTTTCTGTTGCTTGTGCATATACAAAATCGCTAAATGGAATGATATTAATTTGTGTCATAAAAATTGCAATTAACAACATTCCTGTAATTATTTTTTTTACTTTCATAAATTAATTTCCCCTCTTTCATTTTACAATCACATAGTGTACATAACAATTAAATTGTACTATAATTTCCATAAAAAGTCAATAAATTACATTGTTTTTTGTTATATTTTATTTCTATATGTAACATACTTTTTAATATCTACTATATATACTTTTTCTCTTATTTTATAAATGTTTTAACTTTCATTTTGCCTTTACTATCTACAATTATTGAAACTTCTCCTGTATTGTCTGTTCTATATATCTTGCACCCGTAGATCTTCTAATCTTTTTAGTACTTCATCATTTGGATGCCCAAAATTGTTATTTTTTCCTACTCCTATTAGAGTAATTTGTGGTTTCACTAAATTTAGAAATTCTTGCATACTTGAAGTTTTCGAGCCATGATGTGCTATTTTTAATATTATACTTTTTAATTTATTTGTTTCTATATATTTGTTTGTAATTTCTTCTTCTGCTATTTTTTCTATATCTCCTGTAAATAGCATGGTAAAATTGTTATATTTTAGTTTCATTACTATTGAATTATTGTTTAGTATATTACTTTCTATTAATTTTTTCTCAGGCCATAGAATTTCTATGTTTACATTTTTTTCTATTTTAATTTTGTCACCTATTTTTACTATATGTACTTTTATATCTTTTTCTTTTACAAGTTTTAAAAACTTTTTATAATTTTCTGATTCTTTTACTTGTTTTGATATAATAACATTTTTAACTTTTAACTCTTCAATTATTGTGAGTAATCCGTCCGCACGTGATCGGAGTCAAAATGAGATATGAATATGTAGTCTAGTCTTGTTATTCCTCTATCTAGTAAATATGGCAATAAAGTATTTTTTCCTATATCATAACTTTTACTTGTTTCGTTTCCTCCACCATCTATTAATATGTTTTTATGATTAGGTGTAATAATTAATGTAGAATCTCCTTGTCCTACATCTATAAAATATATTTTTAAATTTGTTGGTACTATTTTTATAATTTGAAAAATTAATATTATTATTAATGTTATTACTATTATTCTTTTTTTAGTTTTCTTGTTTTTTAATTTGTTTAGAAAATTTTTTTGAAATCTTCGCCCTTTTCTTATAGGGCAGAGGCCAGCCCTTCTCCTACATCTTATTACATATATCACTATAGCTAAAATAGCATAATATATAATAATTGTGAGTATGTTTGGCGTTTTTACATATATTTTTGATAGTGGTAAACTTTTACTAAAGTTTGCTATTAAAATTAGTATTTTTATAAATATAGATAATATTATTGCTGGTATTTTTGATATTTGAATTGATATAAATGATATAAAAATTGTTATAAAACCTAACATTATGATTAAACCTAGAATTGGACCTGCTAATATGTTTGATATAAAAAATGTTAATGATACTGTATTATAGTGATATGCTACAATTGGAAATATTATTAAATTTGCTGATATACTTACTATCATCATTTCTTTGATAGTAGCTATAAATTTATCTATTATTTTATTTTTTCTCTTGGGTAACTTTACTTTTTGTTCTAATATTTTAGTTAATAATATAATTCCAATAGTTCCTCCATATGAAAGTTGCATTCCTATATCTAAAATTTTATATGGATTTATTAATAATATTATAAGTATAGAAACACTTATACTTGATATTATATTTGTTTTTTTATATATTAAACTACCGAACAATTATATATATTGCCATTATACATGCTCTTATAACAGATGGTGTTTCTCCAGTTAAGTAAATAAATATAATTAATAAAAATATAGTTATTATTTTAGAAATTTTTTTATTTGTTTTACTTTTTTTTAAGAGGAAGGTTATTCCTAAAATTACATATGTTACATGTGCTCCTGAAACCGCCAAAATATGTGACAGATTGCTGTTTCTAAAACTTTCTTGCATATCTTTACTTAAATTTTCTTTATTGCCTATTAATATTCCAGTAAGAAGGCTTGCTTCTTCTTTTTCTAAAATTTCATTTGAATTATCTACTATTTTTTGATTTATTTTGTTAATAAGAATTAGCAATTTATTATACTTTCCCTTTTCTATTTTTTCTATTTTATTAGTTGTAACTATACCATATATTTTTTGGGTTTTTAAATACTGTTTGTAATCAAATCCTCCATAATTTCTTTGTGCTTCTGGTTCTTTAAATTCTCCTGTAAATATAATTTTATCACCATATTCTAATTTATTTTTTTTGTTGTTTATTGATAGTTTTAAATGTGTTCTATTGTATTTTCTATTTGAATCTATAGCGTTTATTTTTATTATATATTCATCTTTATATTCTTTTTGTTTTACATTACTTATAACTATTGCTTCTATTTTTATTTTTTCTGGTATGTTTTTATATTTTGTTTTAAAGGATTTTTCAAGAATACAAATATATGTGAAACTTATTGTAAATGTTATTAATATTAGAATTAATCTTTTATTTGGAATTAATATTTTTATGTATTTGTTTAGATTTTTTAATTTTCTAAATTTTTTATATTGTTTCATATTTTTAAAATTTATTATTTTTTTAATTAATAGTATTGCAATTATTATTAAAAACAAGGAGACTATATTTTTAATATATAGCCCCCATATTATCCCTAATATATATGCAATCATTATCATAAATATTGACATACTTTTCTCCTTTTTTATTCTTAGCTTCCGCATTGGGGACAGTTCCTAATCTATCCAGATTATTTTATTTTTTTACTGATATTTCTTCTCTATCTTGTTTCCGATTAGGAACCGTCCCCAATGCTACTATTGCGCTAATCTTCTTGCTGTTTCATATCTTTTTAAATAGCTTCCTGATGTTAGTGTTGATATTTTTACGCAGTAGCCTGTTCCTGATGATGCATGTATGAAGTTTCCATCTCCTATATATATTCCACAATGTCCTATTCCATTTCCAGTTTCATAGTCTGTGAAAAACACTAAGTCTCCTAGCTGTAAATTTTCTTTTGCTACGTATGTTCCTACTTTTGACTGTGCTGTCGCTGAATGACTTAATTTTACACCAAAATTTTTAAATACATACATTGTGAAACCTGAACAGTCAAATTTGTTTGGGCCAGAAGCTCCATATACATATTTACAACCTAAATATTTTTTTGCATATTCTACTATTTGATTTCCTTTTGATGTTTGCACTTGTGTATTATTTTGAGTATTATTTGCTTGATTTACGTTTTTATCTTCTTCCCTTACTGCTTCTCCCCTTGATGTTGTATTTACTTGTTTGTCAGATAATAGTCTTTTTGCAATATATCCTGTCTTTCCATCTACTTCTACTTTGTACCAATCTCCATTTTCTGCTGTAACTTTCACTGTTGCATTTAGTATTAATGAGTCTATAACTTCTGTATCAGTGCTTGGTCCTTTTCTTACATATATTGAAGATGTATTTACATACATTATTTTATTTGTTATTTTTGTATCAGAAGAAGCAGGTGTTTCTGTTTCTGCAGTAGTTGTATTATTTAAATTGTTACCTTCTTCTGATGTTATATCATCTGGAACTACTGAAGAATCTATTAAAAGTTTTTCTCTAATCCATCCCATAACTTCACTGGTTTCTACATAATACCACCCATTTGTTTTAGCTATGATTGTAACTTCTGAGTCCTTTTTAATATTTTGAATTGTTGTTGCATTTATTAATGGTAATATGTATATATTAGTATCGTTTAAGACTTTCATTTGTTCGTTAGCTGGTAATTCTTCATTATTAGGCTTCTGTGTTTGTTCTATTTCCTGTGTTGTTGGTGATTCAGTTTCTGGTTTTGTTGTATGTTCTTCACCCTTTTTTTCTTCTGTAGGTGCTTCTTGAGTTTGTTCTAATTTCACATAGTCTTTATGAACATACCCTGTCATCCCTTTTACTTTTACTTTATACCAATCTCCAGTTTCTTCTATATATTCTAATTTATCTCCATTATTTAATAATTCTAGTGTTATAGAATCTGTTGATGCTTCTTTTCTTAGCTTTAGTGTATCTGTATTTACTGTTACAGTTTTAGCAAATATTATGCTATTTGTTATTAATAAAAATGCTATAACCATTGTTAAAACTATTAGTACATTTTTTAGTAATTTCATAAAATATTTCCTCTCCTTTTAAAGGTATTTTATTGCTATCCCAGTATATACTTTATTTCTGTAAAAGTCAACAAATTTTGTGATTTATATAACACAAAAACCAAAAATAAAAGAATTGGGACGTGAAATGCACCCCATTTAGTAGACATAGAAAAAAGAACCTATGTTAAAATACTAAATGGAGGTGTATTTTTTATGGCAAAAAAAGGTCAAAAATTTATGGAATATGATAATGACTTTAGAGAAAAAGTTGTTTTAGATTA
>JAAVZD010000060.1 GCA_022791475.1 Clostridia bacterium
ACATCTTTCCCCAATATTTTCAATTATGTAGAAACAGGTCTGCTGACGCTTCAGGAAGCATGGCAGGCCTTGCTTAGTTAGAGGGATAACAATTCATGGATAAGATGCACTATGAAGAAATGGTCAGGAATTTGGATGATCTGGAAAAAGAGGCTTTGTTGAAAGACAAAGCCATATATTTGTTTGGGCACTGTAATGCAACGGAGGCTTTGATTGATTTGCTCATAGAACGGGGTTATAAAATCCATGGCATTTTGGACAATAATATATCAAAGCACGGAACAAGCTACAGAAATATTCCTATACTGCCGCCAGATACCATATTGGAAGCAAATACAGAGCATACGATAGTTCTCATTGCGGCAAGGGGTTATTCGTCCATGGCAAAACAACTAAAAACCTTTGGGTTTACAGGACGTATAGAAAAGCTGGTGGATTACAACTCATATGCAGAATATTCTCTTACAGAGGATACAATCAGAAGAAAAGCGCAGCGTATAAAGCGCGGTATTACAGTGAAACAAAAATTGGAAAAAAAGTATCCGGAGTATTTCAAAATATTATGTCCTTTTTCGGCATTGGGAGACGTCTTTTTTACCATGTCATACCTGCCGTATTTCCTGAAAAAAAGAAAGATAGAAAGATATATTGTTTGTGTTACAGGACATGCCTGTGCAGAAGCAGTGACTTTATTTGAGGGAGTTTTGGCAGAGAAATATGACCAGAAGGATATGGACGAGTTGGTGCAGGCTTGCCTTTATACACAGGATTCTCATTTTTTTATTGCCCATCAGGACAGGCCGTACGTGGTAAATCTTCACAAAGCCTTGTATATAAAATGTATTCCCTTAGAGAAAATATATCGCTGTGGAGTGTTTGGCCTGTCGGAAAATATCAGGCCAATCATGCCGACAGGGATGAGGACGTATCCTAAACTATGTAATATTAATAAAGGAGGCGCAGTTGTCTTTTCGCCTTATGCAAAGTCCATCACCACGTTGCCAAAGGCTTTTTGGGATGAAATTGTCCGAAATTATAAGAAAAAGGGATATCAATGTCTTACAAATGTAGCGGGAGATGAACTGCCCCTGGACGGTACAGAGGCAATAAGCCCGCGGATTTCAGAATTACAGTCAGTCGTAGAGTATGCAGGTACTTTTATCGGAATCCGGAGCGGACTCTGTGATATACTAAAGTATGCAAACTGTGAAAAAACAGCATTGTATCCGGATTATAATTACTGCGATACGAAATGGAAAGCGATAGATATGTATGCCATAGAGGGATGGAATAATATTGTTGTAGGAGAAGTATTGCAGGCAGGGAATAGGAAGGAAAATGAATGATGAAGTTTGAACCTATGGCGTCAATGATGTGTGCAAATTATGGAAAGCTGGAAAAGGAAGTGAGGGAATTAGAGGCCGGAGGCATTGATTCTTTTCATATAGAAATCATGGACGGGCGTTATGCGCCGAATTTTGCCATGTCTCTTAACGATATGGCGTATATAGCGTCTGCTGCCCTTAAAAGAAGAAATGAACTTTAAAGTATACTGGGACGGGGCCTGCAGCGAAGATAAGATCCGAAATTTTGCACCGAAGAATGTGGATGGTTTTGTATTAGGGACGACATTGCTGTTTGGAAAGAGTAAACCATATGGGGAAACCCTGCAGAATATAAGGGAATTAAAATTGGGGTAGAGTAGCTTGTAAAACTCCCTCTCTGTGCTATACTAAAGTATAGACTAATGATTCAGGAGGAATAAGATGTATAAGAATATTGAGAAGCAAAAGAATCTGAAGCTTAAAGATATGGTAGACTACCAGCCAGGCCAGGTAGTCAGCAGGACCTTGGTTCAGAATTCTTCCGTCAGTATGACAATTTTTTCTTTTGATAAGGGGGAAGAGATTTCAACCCATGCATCCGGCGGTGACGCCATGGTTACTGTGCTGGAAGGCAAAGGAAGGTTTACGGTTGGCGGAGAGGTTTTTATTCTCGAAGAAGGTGAGACATTGATTATGCCCAAGGATATCCCCCATGCCGTATTTGGAGAAGAACGGTTTAAGATGCAGCTTACGGTTTCTTTTTGAGTATTCCAATGTAAAGAAATTTGAATATAGTAAATGGTGATTTTGAAGGCTGTTGCATGAAACGCGACAGCTCTTTTCTTTTACATGTTTCTTTACAAAAGGATACAGAAAGGATATATTTAGATGATATTATACCATCAAGCAGAAAAGATGTCCGGACATTTTCTGTAAGCGATACACAGATTGAATATGGAGAACGTATATGGAACTGAGATTGTTGATTGTGGAGGATGACCGTTTGATTGCAGAGGCTACCTCGGACTATTTTACAGGTAAGGGATGGCATGTGGAGACGACTGGGGATGGGATACAGGCCTTGGAACTGCTGGAGGTGAAACGTTACCATCTGGTACTATTAGATGTGATGATACCAGGGCGGGATGGCTTTGCCGTATGCCGCCAGATTCGCAAAAGCTGTGATGTGCCGATTATTTTTATTACTGCCCGTGTGCTGGAGGAGGACAAGTTGAATGGTTACGCCCTGGGCGCCGACGACTATGTGACGAAGCCCTTTTCCCTGCCGGTATTATATGCCAAGGCCATGGCGCTGACGGGACGGATTCAGGGACTCAATATTTTTGTGGAACTGGGCGGTCTTAAGGTGGATACGAGAAGACGTGAGGTTCAAAAATATGGGGAAATCCTTCCGCTGCCGCCAAAAGAATACGAGATACTTTTATTTCTGATGGAAAATCCAGGGCGGGTCTTCAGCCGTGAGCAGCTGTTGATTCGCTTTTGGGGCTATGATTTTGAAGGAAATGAAAGAGTGGTTGACAATCATATCAAAAAACTGCGTAAGGCTCTTGGTTCCTGCGGATGTACCATAGATACTGTTCGTAAATTCGGATATCGTTTATCCGTAGTAAAGTTGGAGGTGGTACGATGAAAGGCGCATTGAGAAAGAAAAAGAAAAGGTTATGGAAACCGGTTGCAGCAGGATTTCTCGCAATGTATCTGGCGACGATGGGGCTTGTAACGCTGTTGGTAAAGGAGAAATTTGAGGATGATTACATCCGCATGTTTAATCAGGTGGCGATGTCTATATACAGAAAAGCGACGGAGCAGGAGGAAAATTTTGAGAATAATTGTCAAAGGGAAGAATATTATAAGCGCTTGGTGAATGAGTATTTCTGGAGTGAGACGGATCCGCAGTTGAATATTTCAGTTGCCGTTTATGACAAAGAACAAAAGCTGCTGGCAAAAAGCTACGATGCAATCGGGGATACGATGTATTCGGCGGATACAACCCAGGCAAGATATGGGGCTTATGTGCTGGATGATTATCTTACGTTTGAACAGAAGGAGGAGTTAGCCGAATATTATTGGAAGGAGAAGCAGATTGAAGATGATTATACATTGCCGCAGAAATATGGGATTTTAATACGGACGTCTCCTGACGGCGAGGAATTATACAATATCTATGTCCAGGAGATGACCTGGCAGGAAGGAGGGGAAGAAAAGCAGTATAAAAATCCGCTTACAGGGGAGATTTCCAGCTACAGTCTTGGTTTGATGACGGATTATGCCACCGGAGAAGAATATGGGGAAGAAAAGATTTTCTATATGACGGACAGTGAGGTGGTTTGGGAGTGGACCAATTTAAAAATCAGTGAAGAAAAGAGGAAAAGCGGAGAGATTCGCGACCCTGATGTTGTATTTCCTTATATGACTTCTTATGAGAGGTGGCACAGATGGAGCAGCAGTAAATTCCTGCATGATTTCCCGCAGGAAGGCAGCTTCTCATGGGATGGACAAATGGAGTATCCGGGTATTTATTCTGAGGGAGGATGGGAGTTCAAAGTCGGACATCAACTGAAGATTGGGTATATGGACGGTCCATCCGCTTATATATTAATCCGGATGGAGGAGAGAACCTGGGTCAATGCGATTAATTATATGAAACAACTCTACGTGGCAGGGCTGGCGCTGACGCTTGCGTGTATGTTTCTGGTTATAGATGCGTTTAACCGAATTTATTCCCATCAGATGGCGCTGGAAGAAACCAGGCGGGATTTTACCAATGCCATGGCTCATGAGCTTAAGACGCCTCTTGGAATCATCCGGAATTTTGCGGAGAATCTGATTGAGCGCAATATGGAAGAAAAGAGGGACTATTACCTTACTCAGATTATCGGTCAGACGGAGGAGATGGATCGTCTGGTGGCGGAAATGATCGAGATATCGAAGCTGGACTCCGAAGAATTGGCGCTTAAGAAGGAGACAATCTCTTTTGGGGCGCTGGTCAGGGAGGAGATGGAGCGGTTTGCGCCGATGATTGATGAAAAGAATATCCAAGTTCAATACGAGGAGAAAGCTGATTTTCTGGTGGAAGGTGACAGGGAATATCTGGAGAAAGCGGTCTTTAATCTGATTTCTAATGCGGTGGATTATAATGTGTTGGATGGCAGGATACTGGTCAGAACAGAAGCGGGACAGTGTGTGATTGAGAATACCGGAAAGCAGATGGAGGAAGACGAACTTCTTCATGCCTTTGACTTGTTCTTTACAGGAGATAAGAGTAGGGGGAAGAAGGGGAATCATATGGGGATTGGGCTATTTCTGGTAAAGAAGATTGCAAAACTTCATGGAATGAAGGTTATTCTTGAAAATGTGGCTGACGGGATAAGGGTAGTTGTGAAAAAGTGAGAATAACTAAAATACAGTTTGACTTCTTATATTATTGCGTTGTATACTAGGTTTACCAAGATGAGAGAAAGGAAAACAATGCAAGATGAAGTGCCCGTATTGCAGCCAGTTAGATACAAGAGTGAT
>JAAVZD010000101.1 GCA_022791475.1 Clostridia bacterium
CCTTATTTTATTGCTGGTCAATTTCATCCAGAATTAAAGTCAAGACCAAATAAGCCAGCACCATTGTTTGTTGGATTAGTAAAAGCTTGTATGGTACGAATGATTTAGAAGATAAGAATTTAGCGAAAAGTGAGGGGAATTGATAGAAAAAATATCAGTCGTGGATTCGATTTTCATTACTTGCTCTGAGTTAATAGCAACTTATGAACTAGAAAGTTTATAGGTTGTTTTTTTTGATAAGAAAGAAGTTGACATATTATGTAAAACATGGTATCCTAATATAGTAATATTAAAGATAAAGGATGTGGAACGAAATGGAAAAGTGCATAGAATACAAATGGTTAGGAAGAATAAATTTTCAAGGTAACAAATTTAATATCTATAAAGACAATAAATATAGAAAATTTTATTTGAAAATCATTGAAAAGGAAGAGGTAGTAAACCTAGTTTATCCAACACTAGAAGAATTCGAAAGCTTAAATAAAATGTTTGGAATGAATAACATAAAGAAAATAATGTGTTTTACTGACCAAAAAGATTTAAAATTATCAGATAGAAAGAAAGTCAAATTTATTCCTAAAATAATTACAAAAACAGGACTAGTATCTTTGTCTGTTGCTTTAATGTTATGTGGATGTAAATCTCAAAGCAGTAACGATAATATGACAAATCTTGTAGACAAACTAGCAGAACAAGAAACAAAAAAAGAAACAAAAAAGGAAGGAAGAATAGTGACATCAGAAGAAAGCATGACAGATGAGGAAATACTAGAACATTATGGACGTCAGGTTGATAAAATAGAAAATGGAATTTATGCATTAAAGAAAGCGAAAATAGGAGATAAAACTTATAAAATTTGTAAAGACGTAAATGAATTTAAAGAGAGTGTAGGAATAGAAGGGACAACATCATATGATGATTTATTAAATGCCATAACAAATAATGAAAACATAACAGGAAGATATGAAGAATGGCTTAAAGAAGCGATTACCAATCTATCACAAAACAAAGAATTTGATGGTGTTGATTTTAGTGTATTGTTATATAACATTCAAAGAATGAAAATTTTAGAAAAAACACCAGAAGAAATAAAGACTGAGGCACAAAATTTAGTGGCTAGGGCGTATTTTGACCAATTTACAGGAGAAGTTGCAGTTAATTCAGAGAATATTACCAAAATTGTATTTTTACATGAAGCACTAGGACATGCTACTACAGAGGTGATTGTAGAAGAAGGAGAAAATATCTATTTTAGAACAAAAGCAATTATTAGTGTATTGGATAGAAAAGAAAATGGAGTAGTAAATAAGATAGACAATATAATGATAGGAGATGGCATAGAAGAAGGAAAAGCAGATTGTCTAGCAGAAGCAGCGTTAAATTATACTGAAATTTGTTCTTCAGGCTATTCCATAGAAAAAGAAACTTTTAGAGAATTCAAAGAAACATTGGGATTATCATGGAAAGATATTATTAATAATGGTATGACATTAAAGATACTTGCTAAGATGTCTGAACAAGGCATAAAAGAACCAATCCAATATATTGATAATTCAGATATGTTGCATTATGTAGAAATATTTGAAGAGATAGATGAAGAGATAACATTTCAAAATAATATTGGCGGATTTTTAGTAGAGTATGCGGAAGCACAACTTGAAAAGGGAAGGGCAGTGGAAGAGATTACAACTCAAATTTCGCAAATGATACAAAAATCAGAATACTATGATAGCTATATAGGTGGTACAATGACGGATTTTACAAATATGCAAAACTATGAGAAACAAATCATAACCTCTATAGAAAATTTAAAGGAGCAAGATAAAGAAAATGAGGAGGAGCTTGAACTAGAGTAATATTTTAAACGCTTCTGTTGTTCCAATGTTTGTTTTTAATGAAACAAAGAATTTTAAGACTTTCTCTGAATTAGGAATAAAAATGATGAGAAAATTTAAAAAAACCCTTGACAAAAAAACGAAAAACCTTTATAATTTATAATTGTTAGGAGGATAATTTTGCAGGTGTAGTTCAATGGTAGAACCTCAGCCTTCCAAGCTGATGACGTGGGTTCGATTC
>JAAVZD010000137.1 GCA_022791475.1 Clostridia bacterium
TAGGTATAGTCGGGTGCCTGCAGTTCCTCCTCCGGCACGTCCTTATAGCTTACGATGCCAATGCCGAGGGCCGAGAGGATGTCGGTGTCAGATACCTTCCCGCTGGTGGTGCCGCCCCAGGCGGGGTAGCCTAAGTCGGGCGTTTCCAGAAAGATGGACAGCGGCAGGTTCTGGTGCGTCAGGCTGGGCATCTTGCTGCGCAGCGTTCCGCCGGACTTCTGGTTGTAGAGCGTCGCTTCCGTGGCGGTCATGGCGTAATTGCGGCCGCCGTGGGTAAAGTAGGCAATTGGTTCAATCACCAGCTTGTAGGAACCGGAGATCAGTTCCTCAAAAGGGATGCCGGCTTTGTCAGCGACAAGCTGTGCGGCATACTCAGAGCAGAAATAGCGCCGGATCGCCTCAATGCTTGCGTGGGAACTGGTTCCGCTGATGATACGCGGGAGGGCAATGCCCGGTTTGGAGTAGCTGTAACTGCCGTTTGGCGACAGGGAAGCCCCTGAGCTGTACTGGAGCTTGCATACCTTGCCGAAGTTCAGGACATTATTCGCAACATTTGCGTTGCTCAGGTCAAATGGTGTGGATGCCACGCTGCCGTCAGCAGTGGCCACTGTGACACGAACGCCGTCCTGTCCGTGCCAGACATCCGTTGCGGTGCCGCTGCCCATGCCTCCTCCGCCGCCATCTATGTTTCCCTCTCCGGATGCAAAGGCGGTCATGACTGATAGTAGAAGCAGGGACACGGACAGAACAAGCGTAAAAATACGTCTTTTCAGTTGTTTCATGTGGATTGAATCCTCCTTTTGGCATAAAGAAAAGACATGGGGTTTCCATGCCTTTTTAAGCCTGATATTATTTAGTTGCCGCCCATAGTGCCAATCTGTTTGTTGATGTCACCGTCGCTGTCAACATTGTCCTGCTGTACGTTGCTTGGCGTTACCCATCCGAATACCGGATCGTAAACCTGACCGGGATGGCTGTCATCCGTGCCGCCACCGCCTGCAGGTGCGTTCTGCCCCGGCTGCGGAGTAGGTGTCGGCTGAGGTACAGACGGTTCATATTCCGGCTGCTTGTCGGGATCAGAGAGATCGTCATTCGTTTCGGGAGGCGTTTCCGGTTTCTCCTGACTCGTATCCTCTTTCGTGCTGCTGTCGGAAAGGCTGGAGGTTGAGCCGGTCTCATCTTCAGAGAGAACGGTCTGGGTGTTGTCGGAAGGTGTGCCTGCTGTCTGTGTACTCTCAGGAGTGGCAGAAGGAAGGGGCGTATCCCTGTCGGAATTTTCCTCCCAGGTATCTGTCACATCGGCGCGATCTGCGGAAGCAGGAGTAAAATCCCTTTCCGGCTCCCTTGTCAGGAAGTAAGCGCCTGCAAGGACGGCTATGCACAATGCGGATAATCCGCTGATAATGGCAAATTTCTTCTTGTCGGTGTGTGTATCGTTCTTTTTCATAATATTGGACTCCTTTCGCGGTGTTTCCATTATATACGCAACGGGTGGTAGAATGTCAACAACATTTCTATCAGTATTTCGTATTATGGGAACCAGTCAGTGTGATATGCTGCGTAATGGGCGGGAACAATTCCCCGAACATATGGATCTGGAACACAGCA
>JAAVZD010000138.1 GCA_022791475.1 Clostridia bacterium
CTCTGATAATAAACCCTCTTGTCATCCGGGTATTTTTTGTTAAATTCCGCAGCATAGCCACAGGAAAGCTGGCGGCTTGCCACATAGGCGTTGGGGGTTTTATCCCCCAGCACACCAAAATACCGGTCGATCCCGCGGCAGGCCCGGCGGTAAACCCCGTCTGGCAGCTTCATTAAAAAATCCACCAAAGCCGACCCCCGGTGGGGTGTGTTGATTGTAGTCAAAGATGCCACATACGGGGCCATGGAAAGCCCACAGATCAAATAACGGGAGTCCAGCCCTCCCTTGGAATGGGCAATAATATTTACTTTTGGTGCACCTGTCTCTTTGCAGATTTCCCGGATTTTCCCTTGAAGTATTTTCGCGTTTTCTTCTATCGTCCCCCATGCCTCCTGATGCCCATAATAAACCTGGGCCCCGTTCCTCTTCAACTCCCTGGGGATCCGCCCCCAGTAATTAAAATAATGAAAGTCACGGAACCCTACCCCATGCACCAAAAGCAGCGGATACCGGGTCTTACATACCTGGCGGTCTGCCCTCACATCGTCCAGGCTTATTTTATGGATCATATGGTCAATCTCCTGCTTGGCCAGCCTCCTTACGTAAAATGCCAACCCATAATTGACGGCCGGTACCCAGGCCATGCTCCAGACAACGGCCCGTTTTACGGCCCGCAGCCTCCGGCACACCAGGCAGAGCCAAAATAAAGTGGAAAACAGGCCAAAATAGCACAAGGAAAAGGCAAGCAAGGATCCGATGCCGGATCCATGGCTAGCATATCCCCAAAAGTCCAAAAGCACCGAATACCTTACCATCTGTGTAGCCATCCAAACTCCACTGGCCGGCACCAATACCAAAAATGCCGTCAATGCCCCTGCCAAAAAGCGTAACGTCAGCAAATGCAGGCGCCCTGCCGCCTCCTTTGCCGGACCGGCTGCCATGCCTCTTTTTTTCCGGTCCATCCCCCTCCCCCTTTCCCTCTGCGAGGCAGGCCTCACCCCCCCAACGTAACGTCCTGTTTCGCGTACCATTCCAATGCTTCCCGGACATGGCGGGGGGTAAAGTCAGGCCAATAATCTTCTACCACATAAATGTCCGCATAAACCGACTGCACCGGCAAGAACCCTGACAGCCTCCTGTGGCCTCCCCAGCGTATAACCAGTTCTACCCTGGATACGTCGGCAGAGCCCATAGCCGGCCCCAGGCCCCCTTTATGGAACCCCAAATCCCACTCATAACTGTAATTAACCAGAAAATTGATCCGGATCCCGCCTGTGCCAAAGGTTTGCCTAGCCGTGTAGGGAAGCAGCTCTTTCGGGAACATGGCCGATTTCGTATTGCCCAAAACCAGCAGTTCCGCATTTTCTTTCGAAAGGAGCTCTACCGCTTTCACACAGGCATCGGAAAAAGCGGCCCTCTGCCTGGAAGGCCGCTTTGTGTTATCTGCGGTAAACCCATAAAAGGTCAGCTCTTCCACGCCCAAATCCCGGCATATATGATAAAGTTCCATCCCCGGTGAAATCCCATGGCCATAGCCCTCTTCCTTTGCAAGCCCTTTGCCGCATGCCCACCGCCGGTTGCCGTCAGGGATAATGCCAATATGTCTGGGTATCCTTTTCATTCCTACATTCCTTTCATCACCAATACTCTTACAGCCATTCCAATCAGAGAACACTAATACCTACAGTATGCCCATTTTATGCAAACTATTTCGCAGCCGGCCAAACA
>JAAVZD010000091.1 GCA_022791475.1 Clostridia bacterium
GCAACCAATATGGCCAAGGCCACACAGAAAAAAACCTCGCAAGTATGTTCATGTGCGGTAAAGCAACAAACAATAATTTGATTGACAGATACCCATTATTCTATATGTTTTTGCGAAAGCATGAAATGTAGCTAAGATTAGAATTTGAATTTCATTCTAATACAACCCATTATACTTGGGTAACGGATAATCTATTTCATAATTTCGACACAATTCAATAAAGGCTTTGGCTGATGAAGTAAGAAATTTTTCTTTATGGTAGACGATATGAAACTTTCGTTTGAAACTAAGCCCTTTCACTTGGACAGCAATAACAAGCCCACGTTCTATTGGCCCAATTACCATACGATGTGGCAATATGGCAATTCCAAGCCCATTAATAACAGCATTTACCAGGGCAGTGGTACTTGTAGCTTCCCAGATAGGGGAAACAGAAAATCCCGCTGCTTCCACTACCCGTTCAAAGGTATCTCGTGTTCCACTTCCATGCTCACGAAGAAGAAAATTCTGTTGACGAAATTCTTCCACAGAAAGCAACTGCCCCGGGTAAAAACTGCCGTTTGCAGGGCAGATAACAGCCAGGCTATCCTCCATGTATTCCTCTGAAACAAAAGTTGATGTATGGGAAATACCCTCAATCAGTATAAAATCCAGTTCATTGTTCCATATTTTCTGTTCCAACTGCTCTGACGGGCTGATGGTTACTTTTACCTCTGTACCGGGATAACGATTATAAAATGCTTTCACATAGTAAGGAAGAAACTGTGAACCAATCGTTATGCTTGCCCCGATTCTTATAACGCCAAAAGAATCCCAGTTTTTCATCCCTTTTTCCATATCGTCAAACATGGAGGCGATATGGGCGGAGTACTCACAAAACCGTTTCCCTGCTTCTGTAATTTTAAGCCTTTTCCCAATTCTGTCAAATAGGGCCACACCATAATACTGCTCTAATTCTTTGATAGCAATACTTACTGCGGGCTGTGTCATGTGAAGCCCTTCGGCAGCCTTTGTTGTATTGAAATTATTTTTACAGACCGATAAGAATATTTTTAAGTGCCGTATTGTCATATTTTATCCCACCATTATATGTATTTACTTATTATATAAATAAAATTATACTATTTTAATTATCAAAAAACAAGTGTTATATTTATGTACATAAGGAGGGAAACACATTGAAACAACAAACATTTATAAAGCTGTTTTTATCTGCATTTCAGTTAAGTGCCTGTACGTTCGGTGGTGGATTTGTAATTATACCTTTAATGCAGAAAAAATTTGTTGATGAGCTACACTGGATAGAAGAACAGGAAATGATGGACTTGACAGCAATCGCACAATCATCACCCGGTGCAATCGCTGTCAATGCGTCTATCCTTGTAGGGTATCATGTGGCAGGGGTGTTTGGGGCTTTGATAACAGTATTGGGAACCGTGCTGCCGCCACTCATCATTATCTCTGTCATTTCCTTTTTCTATACGGCATTTCGCGATAATGTGATCGTCAACATGGCTATGGCAGGTATGCTTGCAGGAGTAGCTGCTGTAATCTGTGATGTAGTAATTACAATTGGAAAAAGCATTTTCCAGAAAAAACGGATTTTGCCCATTGTTGTTTTATTTGTGTCTTTTTTCGCTGTCCATTTCATGAAAATCAACATGATACTGATTATTCTGGTCTGTGCCATAATTGGCGCAGCTGATATTTTGTATCTTGGCAGGAAAGGGAGGCAGGTATGATTTATTTGGAACTGCTGTGGAGTTTTTTTCAAATTGGGGTGTTTAGTATCGGCGGCGGCTATGCTGCCATGCCGCTGATCCAAAATCAAGTTGTCGATGTTCACCCGTGGCTGACTATGACCCAATTTGCAGATATTATGACGATTGCGGAAATGACACCAGGGCCGATTGCCATCAATTCAGCAACCTTTGTAGGGATTCAAGTTGCAGGAATTCCGGGAGCAATTATAGCCACCGTAGGCTGTATCCTCCCGTCTTGTATGATTGTAATGACGCTTGCCTATATTTATTATCGTTTTCGTGGATTAAAAATGGTACAGGGGGTGCTTGCAGGTCTTCGCCCTGCTGTTGTAGCCATGATTGCCTCTGCCGGTATTACGTTAGTAATCATGTCTTTTTACGGAGAAAGAATTCTGCCTGTTGATTTGAGTGGAATCAACATAATTTCTGTAATTATTTTTGCAATTGGCTTTTGGGTTTTGAGGAAATGGAAAGCAAATCCCATTTATGTGATGTTAGGGGCAGGGGCAGCCGGCGTATTGCTGTATTCCATTGTTTGATACAAGGAGGTATAACATGAAGTACATAATGAAAGCAGGGACTTTATACTTCAATGATATAGTGTCAGCCCGAATAAAAGGTGCTTTAACAGGTTTGGAAAAAAAAATATATTCTGTAAACGGTTCAATACTTATGCACACAAATATAGCGAACTTAGAGGTTCCGCCGAATGAAACGAGGAATGTTCGCCACCACCAATACATCTTGTTTGACGGTAATGGCAACAAATATGCAGTCGCAAATCCCGGCTATGCAGAGGGAGATGACCCAACGGTTGTTGGCTGGCCTTTATGTCGTATGCCAAGAGTAGATCATGCAAAGGTTGTATTTGATAAAAATGAATATTTGCTAATAATGCAGAACAGCCAAAACTATATATTATCGGATAAGTTTGACAAAGTAGTTATTCAAATTTTTCACCGGGGATTAGCCGGCGGCTGGAACATAGAAGTTATGAATGATTTTCTTCCTGAAATGATATGTGGTATTTTTGTGTTCTGTAAGTATATTGAGCAGGAAAATGAATTTTTAGCAGTATGAAAGAGGCAGAATATAGCCAACATCTGTCCGCCCTACTTGACATGTCC
>JAAVZD010000096.1 GCA_022791475.1 Clostridia bacterium
GCAACTTTTCCAAACTCTGTTTTTGTCACGGCGGGTGCCAATACCTTTGCCTGCATTTTCGCATGAGCAGTTTTTAATTCCCATGAAAGCCCCTCTGTAAAGGCACTGACATAAAATTTTGCCGCACAATATGTCACCGCATTAGGAACAATCGTATAACCGCCGCATGAAGAAACATTGATAAGCTGTGCTTTTTCAGTATTCTTGAAATCACGCACAAATAAGGACGAAAGGATAGTGAGGGCTTCTACATTCAAGTGCAACATCTGACTGATTTTCCCCAAGTCCTGATGGCTTACGCTGTCATAATTGCCAAAGCCTGCATTGTTAATCCATGTCTGCAACGGATAGGATTTTACATCTTCATAAACCCCAAAAACATTTTGGGGAACAGATAAATCGGTTACTTTCAGCACAACATCAAGTATTGGATATAAAGTTAAAATTTCCTGCCGCAACGCTTCCAGTCTGTCTTTCCTGCGGGCAATCAAAATAAGATTACTTCCGCGCTCTGCAAATACCTTTGCCGTTTCGTACCCTATGCCGGAGCTTGCCCCTGTAATGACCGTGTATCCTTTTGTGTTTTGAACCATTTACAAAACCTCCTCGTCTTTGATATAATGCAAGCATACAATGTAGAGTAAACTCTATGTCAAGAGGATAGGAAGTGATTTTTTGGAATACTCCATAGGCGAATTTTCAAAGCTAACAAATTTAGGAATACATACCCTGCGCTATTATGAGCATGAGGGCTTAATTACGCCGGGGCGCAATTCCAGCAACCGCCGCTGTTATTCGGATAAAGACCTTGCATGGATTGAATTTATCAAGCGTCTAAAAGATACGGGTATGCCAATTAAGGAGATACAGCATTATGCAAAACTGCGGGCGGCGGGAGACCCCACTCTGTGTGAGAGAATGGAAATGCTGACTGCACATAGGGAAGCCCTAAATGAGCAGATAAGACAGTTACAGGAACACATGGCAAAACTGGACGATAAAATTGACTTTTACCGACGGAGATAGACCGCACATCAAAAAAATAATTAGGACGCAATAATACGCCTGTTTTCGTTCTGAATAGATTGGAAACAGGCGTAAATTTTTATGGTTTTATTTGGCATTTCCCTAACTCCCCTGTATTAAGAAACAAGGAAAATTATTTAAAGAATTTCTCTCAAAATTCCGTCAAAACCGCTCTATGTGGTGTTGTAGGTAGTGAGAGGACTTATCAGAGGGTTTGGGATACTTCCCAATAAGCAAAATCTGTCCGGCAAGCCATAGCGCGGACGGGCAGATCTACGGAAATGGCTACCCGTTTCCTATGCTTGCCCCGAAACTTATCACTTTAGCAAATACGGAAAGGAAGGGAGAAGAATGGATTGGGAACTGGAAATCAAGGACAGTGAATTTATATCCGAAAAGAAAACGCCAACGGACGAAACCGCCTGCTACAAAATCGGCGGCACCTACTATGAAGTGTCTACCTCCTGCGGCGGCTCGGAGCGGCTCCGCGGCAAGATGATACGGTTTATAAAATCGGAAACCGTCAAACCATCCAATGACAAACAAGGATAAGAGTGCTATAATAGGGTTATCATTACTGTTTGTCGGGCGTTCATTATAGGAGGGATGAACATATGACAGCAAATACATTACTATACAAAAATCTTTTTCGTAGAGCGTGACGTTCGATATATCGCAATCAATGGCGGGATAGACAGCGCAAAGGGCGATAATGATTTTACCCCGTTCCGTAACCTGTTCAATGATTTTTATGCCAAAGACTAAACAATGTATCTAAAACAGTTTATGCTATGACAAAAAAGGAGGTTTATCTTGGTATTGAGAATAATGGGAATTTTACTTGTTGGTGTGCTTGCGTTGACGCCAAGTATATCAGTATTTGCGGAAATTGATGAGTCACAAGAGTCAGAAAAGTTATACATGATGAGTGATGCGGAGATTGAATCTCCGATTCATGTTGTGATCAATAAAGAAGGTGTAGGCACAAAAGCAGCAATCAATCCTGATACTAAATACGCTTTTGAAGGCGATCTATCCGCAGAGAATGCTACAATGCTTTTTGAGGAAAACAGTAAAAAAGTGGCAGCGGCTCTTAATAATCCCAATGTACGCACTGTTACGATTGCGGAAGGCACCTACCAACTCCTAAAAGATTTCATTGATTCCTATTTGGAAGTATATCTAACAAAAGAAATGCCTGATCTGGATAGATATTATGATCTCTCTAGCAATGCAAGAAAAGAAAACAAACTATTAGTGGAGGCATTTGCATATCAGACAGCACTCGCAAAATCCAATAAAGTTGAGTCTGTTGATAGTACCCTAAATATAATTGAGGTTACACCAGTTGCGGATAATGTAGATGAAATATTATTTTACCTACAAAGAACACTCCACACTAATCAAGGTGATGAAAACGGCGGTACATGGTTTCTGGCTCACGTTGCAAAAACAGCTGATGGCCATAAGTTATTAAAGCTATGGATACAGGATTATGCCTATGAAATGATGCAAAATAAACTTACAAGAAATTATTTATCTAAAAATGTTGAAATATCGAAAGATGCTCTGTCTCAGGATATTTTGAATGAGATAAATTCGAATTACGAGAGAAATTTAATGGAACCTGCCGAAAACAACAATGAGCCAGTGATAAAATAGGCAATAGTTCTACGCAGCCACGCAAAACGACACTTACTTATGACCGAGAGGCAATTGGTAAAGCAGCACAAAAATATGCCTATTGTTACAATACTTTATTTTAAAAAAGAAACAAATGATTGTACCAATTATGTTTCACAGTATATATGGCAAAGTCCAGGCTGGATGTTCGACCGAATGGCAACAGCAATGATGTCAAATGATCTTGTGGAAAAAATTATTCTGGTAAATATAAATATGAAACGCTTTCCTGGGTAGATGTTAAACGAACTTTGGAAATATTTCCAGATAAATGACAGCCCATCTCAGGAAGGAACTGTTTATGGAATAAGCGCAACCACAAGCAACTATGATAAATCAAATGTACAGGTCGGAGATGTGATTGAGTTTCATATAAGCAGGGGGTGCGGACAAAAAACTGGACTTCCACGGACTCAGAAAGGAGCTGGACCACTATGTATTTTCAGGACAAAATCAACATCGCATTACAGGTTTATCACCACTGCGGTTCTGTAACTAACACCATGCGCATGCTGGGCTATCCAACCAGAAGGGCGCCCTATACTTGAATTGAAAACGGGGGTATCTAAAAGACGCCGCGAAAGGTATTGGATAACACCAATACCGCGGCACATCCCCGTAACCCTCCCGCCGAAGTCAAAATGGATGCAGTCCACCGTTGCTTTGAGCTTAGGGAAGGTATAAGATATGTGTCAGAGGAGATTGGCTACAGCCGGGCAAGCATCTATGTCTGACTGATGAATGACAAAAACATAAAACCTGGCACCCTTGTGGAAGGCACGCAGGATCCCCCTAATGCTGAAATGCAGCATCTGCTTGCCCGGATGGATGGCATGCGGATGGAAATCGGCATATTAAAGAAACCATCAATGTATTAAAAAGGCTCCGGCATCAACACGGAAACCCTCAAAAACAGGAGGAAGGCAGCGGTTGTGGATGCCTTGAAAGGGGAATACCCGCTTCCATTGCTGCTAGAACGGCTCAAACTGCCAAAAAGCAGCTATTATTATCAGGAAACTGCCCTCAAAAAACAGGGCAAGTATTCCAACATACGTAAAAGGATCCCCGTCCTCTTCCATGAAAACAACGGGCGTTATGGGTATCGCGGGATACACGCCCTGGCCAGCCGCGGGGGGGGACCGCCATCTCCAGGAAGGCGGTGCGCAGGATCATGACGGAAGATGGGCTTGCGGTCAGGGGCAAGGGCAGGCGGAAATATAGCTCCTATCAAGGGGGAATCCCGCCTTCTGTGCCAAATGCGGTAAACAGGTACTTCCATGCGGAAAAGCCGAATGAGAAATGGCTTACCGACATCACGGAATTCGCCATCCCTGCCGGAAAGGTCTATCTTTCCCCGATTGTGGATTGTTTTGATGGGATGCTGCCATACTGGACGGCCAGCACGGCACCGGATGCTGCCCTGGTGAATGGCATGCTGGATGGCGCAATCTCACAGTTAGGGGTAGCGGAGCATCCCGTCGTCCATTCTGGCAGGGGATGCCACTACCGCTGGCCTGGCTGGATAAGCCGCATGGGGAAGGCTGGATTGGGGCGTTCCATGTCCAAAAAGGGATGCCCCCCTGACAATTCCGCCTGCGGAGGGCTGTTTGGCCGTCTGAAAAACGGGATGTTTTACAACCGGGACTGGACAGGAGTAAGCATCCAGGGATTCATTGACATAC
>JAAVZD010000070.1 GCA_022791475.1 Clostridia bacterium
AAAAAGCCCCGACCCCACGGTTCGCAGCCCGCAAAATCAGAACTTTAAATGCGCCCTCAGGGACTCGAACCCTGGACAAATAGATTAAGAGTCTACTGCTCTACCAACTGAGCTAAGGGCGCATATACAATCTTGAATATTTCCTTACGACACGAAATATTTTATCGCAAGGAGAGAGAAAAGTCAACCCCTATTTCTACAAAATATTGCAAAATATTTCAAATATAGATTATGCTATTTTTGTTGCACTTTTACGAGGAAATCAAGAAAGGCAAAAGCCGGCCCGGAGCCTTCAAATTCTGGCGCGCTTTCCTCCCTGAGGCAGTTTTTAGCCGGGCAGGGGGAAAGGGCATCCAGGTTATTCACAATATCTGGCAACTGTTTACCGTAATAATTTTTCCAGTATTTCACGGGACTGGACGCCAACCAGACGGTTCACGGCAGCACCGTTTTTAAATAAAATTAAAGTCGGGATGTTCATCACCTGATATTTCATTGCGATTTCTTCATTGTCGTCAACATTTAACTTGCCAATGACGGCAGAATCCGAAAATTCTTCTGCCATTTTTTCGATTAGCGGGGCCATCATTTTACAAGGACCGCACCAATCTGCATAGAAATCTACCAGGACTGGCTTATCCGATTTTAATACCTCCATTTCGAAATTTTCGGTTGTAAATATTTTTTCCATTAAGATTATTCTCCTTTCTTTTTGGTTTATTCCTTTTTTGCTACTTTTTTTTCGCTTTATTTATTATTTTTTCTACTTCTTTCAAACTTTTATGCCATTTTAGTATTTGCCGGTTTAATGCTTCCTTATCACTGGTAGAACTGCGTAAATTCTGTGTGATTTTTGTTTTAAAATCCATTTTGCTTCCCACAATTGAGCCTTTTCCTTAGTATATGCGGATTATCGGCTTGCTATTAGCTTGCAGATGGGATTGCCCAAAGAGGAAAATTTTGTTTCGTACTCGGTCATCACATTGCCTTCGGCCATAGGGCTGTGATGGAGGTCTTTCGTGTAAGCGGCGATTTTCCATCCGGATTCCGGGATAGAAAGCAGCGAATAGGCAAAAAGCCCCTGGTTGTCGGTTTTAAATTCCAGGGTACCGTCTTTTGCCAAAATTTGTCCGTAAATTTTCATAAATTCCGGAGAAGTCAGGCGCCTTTTGGCATGGCGGTCTTTCGGCCAGGGGTCGGAAAAATTCAGGTAAATGCGGTTTACTTCCCCCGGTGAAAATATTTCTGTTAAGGATTTTGCATCAAGGCAGAGAAAATGGATGTTTGCCAAATCCATTTTTTCCCTTTTTTTGATAGCATGTAACAGTACGCTGGGATAACGTTCAATCCCGATGAAATTGATCCGGGGGCAGCGTTCGGCTAATTCCATAATAAATTTTCCTTTGCCCATGCCAATTTCTACCTCGAGGGGATGCCCGTTGCCAAAAAGTTCCCGAAAACGCCCTTTGTATTGTTCCGGTTGGCTGATTACATAGGGGCTGGAGGCAATGGCTTCTTCAGAGCCAGGAATATGGCGTAATCGCATGTTGTCAACCCTCCCGAAATGGTTAAAATTTATTTGTATTTTACCAGAGCCCGAAATGGTTTGCAAGGGTTTCTTTACCAAAGGGCGAGGCACTTGGCCTTGGCAGGGCGCTACAAATTTTTTCGTGCAGAATTTGACGTTGTGTAGTATAATATTGATAAATACCGGGAACTGTTTTTGACAGCACACAAAGGAGGAGGCAATAGTGAGTACTGGGGACAACAACCGTTGGAGGCGAATACAGGTAGGAGTCAAAGATACAGAACGGCTGATCGGGCAAAAAGATTATAACGGCGCCATGATGAAGGCACGTCAAACATTGGAATTTATGGTAAAACTGTTGGCGGAACGCGACAATATCCCCAACAATGGCGATTTGAAAAGTACAATTGATGCCCTGTACCAAAACCGGCGCATAAGCAGGACCACTTGTGAACATTACCATAAAATACGGATTATCGGCAATAAAGCGGCCCATGAAGGGAATAAATCGGCACACAGCGCCAATCAGGCTTACCGCCTACTTTCTCAGGAAATGTATGGCTTTACAGATGCTTACCAATCCGGAGGCCGGCCAAGTACGCGGCAAAATGTCCGCCGGGCGCCTGCCAGGAACCGTAATTATGGCCGTAAGCGCCCCGGAAAGAAAAAACGTCCGGTATTCACGGTTTTTGACTTATGGAAGCTTTTGATCCCTGCCCTTTGTATTGTTTTGCTGTTTTTAGTAATTCGGGTAATAAAACCGGACTCAGACGACAAGGAATCTTTGGCAAGGGAAACCAGTACAGAACTGCTCCCCACATCTTCGGACATGGTAGCTACGCCTACTACCCCGCCTGCTACTACAGACGGAAATGGCGGGGAAACAGAACCGATGCCTACTACAGCCGGGGAACCTGCCGGCACTGTTTATAAAGCATCTACAGAATTAAATGTACGGCCTCAGCCGAATACCAACGAGGGGAGGATCGGGATGCTGGACCGGGGTACTGTGGTGGAATATGTAAGGAAACACGATGAAGAATGGGCTGTCATCATGTACAATGGAAAGGAAGCCTATGTGGCCAGTGAATATCTGATAAGGGAATAAAGAAGCGCCGTATACGGCGGGAAAACGAAGGCCGGAAGGAAAGTTCCATACCGGGTCATTGTTTTTCCGCCATTTTTTCTTGATGCTTTTGAAAGGCCATTATCCGGCATGCCACCCATCCGGAAGCCAGGCCAATCAATATGCCGCCGGCTACGTCACTGGGATAATGTACCCCTAAGTAAAGGCGGGAAAAGGCAAGCAATCCGGCCAGGACCAGCAGGGGCAGGCCATATTTATGCGGCAGCATACGCCAACAAACCATCGCCGCTGCAAAAGCGGCACAGGAATGGCCGGAAGGGAAAGAATAATCCATTTGGGGCCCGAGAAGCGCCACAAGCCCTTCTACCACATCGTATGGCCGGGGACGTGCTACGGCAGGTTTGATCCAGACATTGGTAATGAGCGCGCCGACCATTAGGGCCAACAAAGCGGCCATGCCTGTTTTGCGCGTCTGTTTCCAGAAAAGGAGCAGTAAGGCCAATAGAATCCAGAACCACCCTGCATTTCCCAAAAAGGTTACTGCTTTCCAAAACGGGGTCATCCAATCCTGCCGAAGGGACTGGATCCATAACAGGAAGTTTTGGTCAAACAATGTGAAAACGTCCATAATTTAAAAAATCTCCTAATCCATGAATTTTTACATGGCAGTGGGCAAGTTCCATTTATAACGCCTTGCCAGTATCCGGATCGTTACCACCAGCAATGCGCTAATGACCATGGCCAGATTATGGCCGATAATACCCATCAGCAATGTGTAAGATACAGCCCCGGCAATGGAAGCACAGGCATAAATATGTTTTTTTAATATTGCCGGCGTTTGCCCAGCCATAATGTCCCGCAAAACACCTCCGCCTACTCCGGTTATGCTTCCGAGGAAAATGATCAAAAACCGGTAATCACCCAGGCCGGTTTCTACGGCTGTATCAATACCGGTTACGGTAAACGCGCCCAGCCCGATAGCGTCCATCAAATTCATTGCCCTTTCATAGGTTTCCGACTTCAGCACTTCCAGGGTTATCCGGGAAAAACGTATAATAGTGAAAAGCACCAATACGGCGAGAAAAGCAGTCAATACGTAAACCGGTTTCACAAACAGTATAGGCGGGTGTATGCCAATAAGCAAGTCCCGCAACATCCCCCCTCCTACGGCAGTGGTCACGCCAAGCACAATGACCCCTAACAAATCCAGCTGTTTCTGGACAGCTACCATTGCCCCCGAACAGGCGAAAGCAACCGTTCCGATCAGCTCTATTATTAAAAATATATTGATGGTTTCTGACATGGCATTTCTCCGTACGTAAGCCCATAAACAAGTGTGGGAAATAGTTGGACAAGGATGCATTTAAAAATTTCTTCTGTATAAGGATATAGTATATAGTTATGGTTTGTTTTTGTCAATTGCCAATGAAGGCCAGAATTGCTGCAACGGCAAACCATAATAACCTATGGACAATTTGCCATATAACGTCTAAAATAGAGGAAATATTAAAAGTGAGGATTAATTCTTATGAAGGTTTTACACAATTTCTTGGGTGTTTTGTGGGCCTTTTCCCTTGTGATAACTTTACTTATTACTTCTGTGGAAGCGGTCACTTATTGGATGCCGGGCTATTATGAAAAAGAATACAGGAAACACCAGGTTTTGGACAATGTCCCGATGGAGATGGATGACTTGCTGGAAGTTACAGATGAAATGATGGCTTATTTGCGCGGGGACCGGGAGGATTTGCATGTCCCCACAATTGTAGGAGGGCAGGAAAGGGAATTTTTCAATGAAAGGGAAATTGCCCACATGGAAGATGTAAGGGGGTTGTTTTTAGGTGCCCTGGCCATCCGCCAAGGCTGTATGCTGCTGATGATAATGGTAATCCTTTTGTTCTTGCTTATGAGGGTAAAGATCGGGCAGGTTTTGCCACGGATGGTTTGTATCGGTACCACATTATTTTTTGCTGTATCAGTGCTTATAGCTATGGTGGTATCCTCTGATTTTTCAAAATACTTTGTGGTTTTCCACAAAATATTTTTTAATAACGACCTGTGGATTTTAGACCCTAGGACAGACTTGTTAATTAACATTGTGCCGGAGCCGTTTTTTATGGATACGGCTTTGCGGATTGCTGCTATTTTTGGCTGCAGTGTAATTGCAGTATTTTTGTTAAGTGCATTATGGGCGTGGCGGACAAAGTTGCTTCAAAAAGCAGGGAGGGAAAAAGGAAAGTAAAGATCAAATGAGGCGCAGGAGGCTTGTATGGACATAAAAGATAAGAAAACCGGCAGAAAAGGGATTATTCATGTGATTGTTTTTATTATCATAATGATTTTAACCTTTTATGCGGTATTAAGGGGACAGGATTTATTTCAGATATGGGAAGCGTTAGGCCACATGTCTGCCGCCTATTTTCTAATGGCGATTTTGACAGCTTTGTTTTTTGTTTGTATAGAAGGTGGACTATTATGGTATCTGTTAAAATCTATGGGTGATAGTAAAAGCGGGTTTTTAAGATGCATCTCCTATTCTTTTATCGGGTTTTTTTATTCCAGCATTACTCCGTCTGCTTCTGGCGGGCAGCCTATGCAGCTGTATTATATGAATCAAGACGGAAACTCGCTATCTGGCAGTTCGGTGGCTTTAATGACCGTGGCTTTGCTCTATAAATTTGTTTTAGTGATGATTGGGATTTGTATGACAATATTTTGGTATATCCCGCTAAAAGGGTATCTGCAAAAATATTTCGGCCTGTACTTTTTGGGTTTGGCCCTTAATACAGGCCTGGTTATCGTCCTGCTTGCCGCTATGATGATGCCTGACCAGATGAAAGCCCTGATAGAAGGGATAGAAGGGCTTTTGGTCCGATTCAGAGTATTAAAATATTCGGATAGGCGGAAGGAAAAAATCGGTCATTTTATTGAAGGGTACAGAAATGCAGAGCGTTATTTGATATTACATAAAGGCAGGATGGCTTTAATGACTGCCATTGCGGTGATTCAGAGGTTTAGCGTTTTTTACCTGACTGTTTTGGTATACCAGGGGTTTTCCTTGCAAGGGGTGGGTTTTATGACGATTATGCTTTTGCAGGCAGCCGTCTATATTACGGTGGATATGCTTCCCCTCCCTGGGGCCCAAGGGATTACAGAATTGGTGTATTGCCGCATATTCAGCAAGGTTTTTACCGGCGGGTATCTTATGCCGTCGCTGTATGTAACCCGCGGGATTAATTTCTACTTTTTATTGTTTTTAAGCCTTTGTGTAGAAATCGGCAATCAGATGAGGGAGAAGGCAGCTAAGTAAGTCTCCAAATGAGAAAAGGGGTATTTTTTCAAAAGGTGCCCAAAAGGAGTATGGGCCTCTATCAAGTTTTGTAAAAATAGAAATCAAATATTGAATATAATTACATATAAATGGGCAGGGCCAGTGTTTCTGGTTTTGCCCTTTTTTAGTATAAATATTCATGAAATCCCATGGGGCTATTCTATATTGCAGCCAGGATAAGCCTATAACAGATGATAAGGCTAAAATAAAAGAAAATTGGGATTATTTATCATATTTCTATTAAAAACATAAATATTTCATAAAAACTACCCACTATAATATTTATTTAAACTGATTTTTTGATATTATCTCCCACTTCTTAATTTCCTTCCTATAAGGGCGGTTATCGGAAGCATTGCCCCCCGGCAGGCCCCCCCTGGGGCAATGCCGGGGGCCATCCTGCCATTGAAAGGGGGCTGGCCTTCAGATGAAAAACTATGAACAATACAAACGGGTGGTACG
>JAAVZD010000058.1 GCA_022791475.1 Clostridia bacterium
AAATGTTTCGGATACTTTTCTTTCCACATACGTATTATTCCTCCCCGTATTTATGGATTTCAAAAAGGCAACCAGTTCATACCGGATCCCTTCTCCATCCAATTGATAAAAATATCTCTTATTATGTGTCGGATCCTCATATCGGATTTCAAAATAATCGGTATTCCACCAAGGGGCGGGAACATAAATATACCCTTCTGTCCCCGAAATAATTAATTCCCCTTCGGATTTTACCCCCCTTCCTACTTTAACCGAAGCAACCGCCTTTTTATATACAAAATCCATCTTTGTAAAAAGGTCATATTTACAGGCTTTATCATGGAAGAAACTTGCCAGCCTTACTTTTTCATAATCTGTTCCAAGAAGCTGGAATACCGGGAGCATCCCCGTGGGTCCCCATGCACATATGCTGTTCCAGGCACCAGACGATTCCGGGTCATTCAAATCTACATTCCGCATACTTGTGCATGTGCTGTCAACGGACACAATCCGGCCTATTTTACCGCTTTTTAATAACAATAAAAGCCGGTTATATGCCATACCATATGCAGTCTTGATCGCATCCATAAGGATCAGGCCCTGTCTGTCTGCTATCTTGTATAACTCCCTGATTTCTTGTTTCCTTAGTGCTATGGGGGATTCACAAAGGACATGCTTCCCGTGTTCCAAGGCCTTTTTTACCTGTGTATAATGTTCAGAAGGATGTGATATGATATAGAAAGCGTCACTCATTTCCATCAGCTCTTCCAGTGTGTTTGTAGCCGGCGCAGCATTAAATATCCCGTGTAATAATTGTTTATTTGATGTACATACCCCGGAAACTTCTGCACCATTTACAAATTTACACTCCTTATAATATTTTTCCAGGATTTGAGGTTCATTGCCCCCCACCAGCCCGATTCTGACTTTTCTGCTTTCGGCGCGGAGCTCTGTGCTTGAAATCCCATGTGTCCTATCCAGATACACTACTCTACAGTACTCCCGAAGGTAATCGAATTTCCCTGCCCAGTCCGAACCGACCGTAAAAATATCAATATCATACCGTTTAAGGTCATCTATTTTCTGGCCCTCGTATTCCTCGATTATGACCTGGTCTGCTAAGCCGGTAGCTTTAACAGCCTCAATGCGTTCGGTTAATGACTGCTGTACATTGATCTTTCCCCGGGCTTTATCAAAATCATCTGAAGTCACCCCTACGATTAAAAAATCCCCAAGGGTTTTTGCCCGTTCTAAAAGGTGTATATGGCCATAATGGAGCATATCGTAGGTTCCGTATGTAATAACTTTTGTCATTATGCCCTCCACACAAACATGCCTTCTCTTCTAAATTTTCCAATACTAAGCCTGGTCCAATTCCAAAAAAACAGTCAAAAATGGTTCCATCGCCTTTTTAGAACCGACAGAAATCCTAAGATATTCTTTTAGTAAGGGGTCACCATAAGAATGGACAAGGATTTTCTTTTCTGCCTGGAGTTTTTTTGATAGAATTGTTGCGTCAGATTGTGGTTTAACGAGAATAAAATTACCGTTACAATCCCGGCATTGGTATCCATGATCCCTTAAACAGGTAAGTATATAATGTTTGCCCTCCACTTCCTCTTGAATCAAATGGGTTATAATATCCGGGCGGCCGAGGATCTTTTCTCCAAACAATAAAGCGATCGAATTTACGTCAAAAGTTAATTTGATGTTTTTTATATACTGGATGATTTGGGGGTTACTTATGATTACACCCAACCGGCAGGCAGCCAAAGAAAATAATTTGGAAAAAGTCCTGAGGATAACCACATTTTGTTCCGACAATGTATAGCCAATAAATGTTTTTTCATAAAAATAATGATAGGCTTCATCTATAATAACTAGGGCCCCGACGTCTTTTGCCTTTTTAATAACTTTATTTAGTTCATCCTCCGTATACACATTACCAATAGGGTTGTTGGGATTGAGTAAGACAATAATATCGGTATTGTAACTAATTGTAGAAATAATTTTATCCATATTAACCGTAAGGTTATCTTCATACCTGACAGGAATATGCTTTAATCCAAGGATAGAACAATTAACCCCATACATTTCAAAGGTAGGGGAAACGGTAACAACTTCTTTTCCAGGTTCACAGAACGTTTCCAATAAATATCGGATTGCCATATCAGACCCGTTAGTTGCTACAACGTTTTCATAATTTACGCCAATGTAATCCGCATATTGATTGATAAACTTATCTGGTTCCGGGTAAGTAGAAAGAAATTCGGGTGTAATTTCCCGCAGGACTGAATTTACAAAATCTTCTGGTAGGCCTTCTGGATTTTCATTCATATCATAACGATTATATCCATACCGCCCCTGCATAGGAAAAATGCGTTTCGTGTTTTTGACATTTTTATTTACATAATAATTCATAAGATCCCCTTTCTCCACATTTGTGAATTTTTATTACTTTTGTTATTTAAATTTTGAATGGTTGTCAATAGTCGCCTTCCTTTCGCAATAAACGTTTGATTTTATCCTTTTTTGCGAAAAATAAAAAGGTAATGCTTAATACTACGGACAAAAATATAATATATCTGATTAAAATATGGCTGTATAATAATAGAATCAGTGGCTGCTCTAAAATCGAAGCCAATATCATAAAAAATACAATCTTATCATTATAAATATTTTTATATCCAATAATCCGAACAAAGGAATAATGAACCAGAAATAAAATAATATAGCCAATTAACGTTGTGTATGCAGCTATCCAATATCCGTAAATAGGCAAAAGAATAAAATTTAAACCTATATTTACACTGGCAGCAATAGCGGTCCCCATAGCAATTGCCCACGTCTTTCTTGAATATTGTTCAATATTTACATAAAGGCAGTAGGCAAACTGCAATACTGCGCTAACTAAAAGGGGGATAATAATAGATTTACTATTTGAATATTGAGGCCCACCCAGGATCCATAGTAGTTCTGGGCCAATAAGCATTACGAGTTGAACTGACAAGAAAAAGATGAGGCAATAAGGGTATGTTATTTTGTTAATATCTTTTTCTTCATTGTTTTCTAATTTATCAAATATCCACGGGCTAACGGCATTATTTAAAGATGTCAAAAAGAGGGTTGCGATGCTCATACAATTGCATGCAATTGTATAAGTTGCAGTAAATTCATTTCCACATAAATTGGTAATCATGATCCTGTCAGATGCACTTAATATATAATTAGCCAAAAGGTGAGGGACAAATGGCCATGAATATAGAAGAGCGTATTTGCAGTAACTTAGGCGGAAACACCTGCCTTTTATTATAAAATAACCATAAATTATAATATTTAAAAAGATAAGTGGGAACAGGTAGCCAATCACACGTCCTTTCAACTTATCTTCCATGAATAAAACAAGCAGTACAGAAACGGCAGTAGTCAGAAAAGTGGATGTGATCCCCACGGCAACATTCGCCTTATACTGATACAAAACAGTTTGTTTTATTTGGAAAACTTCCAAAGCGGGTTGGACTAATAAATAAGAGAACATTAAATGGATATAAAACCTGTCTACGGAAAATATCTTTTCAAATATTGGAAGGTTAAGATATATGAAAAAGTAAAAGCCAGCCGTAATAATGGTTCCAAATAATAAGATGGATGAACAATATGCGTCCAGTTGTTGCGGATAATCTAATCTGGCCCTGTTGACAGAAGCATATAAGTTAAAAGAAACAATCACCATTAATAAATGGAGCCATGTTGTGTAATTGCTATAATCGCCAAACTGGCTTTTATCCATTAATCGGGCAAATATAGGTACCGTGAGAAAAACCATTCCTTTTATCATGAAATTACTAATGGTGTACCATATGCCTGAGAAAACCACTTTATTAGCCGATTTCATTTCTCATTCACTTCTTTCAAAACTGGCTTTTTATTCGGAAAAGAAACTGTAAAAAACAAAATAGTAAAAAAGGAATTCTGTAAAAAAGGCAAACCCTAATTGATCCGTAGTTGCCCGAAATAAGAATGTGGCCATTAACAATATAATTAGATATTCTTTCTTTTTATAGCATGAATATAATGAATGGGCTAATCCGCCTGCCACTATTAAAGAGAATGGCAATCCATAGGTGGTATGCATTTGTAAAAAGCTGTTATGGAGATTATATTCATAGTGTTCAAATATTTCGATGCCTTCAAGGGGATTCCCCAGTAATAGGTTTGTTAAAGACCCATAGGTTAAACCAAAGTATTGTTTCCAGATTAATGACCGTCCCTGGCTTTTGATACCCATAGTTTTAAACCTGCTAAAACCTATATTTACTATATTGGTTTGCCCCACAATAAATAAGAATATAATAAATGCCACCCCTAAAAAATAAGCGTTTATAAATTTTTGTTTAGAATTAGGCGAATATAACCAATAATTAATATATAAAATTCCTGACACCAATATTAAAGAAGAAAAAATCCCGTTTCTACCTACCGCCAAAAAGGATACCGCCATATAGATTAAAGCAGGAGTGAAAGGGATTTTAGAACATGCTTTTTTGGCCGTTGCAAAATAATATAAGCAAAGTAATGCTAACAATAATACAGAAAAATAATTTCTGGAAAGCCGTAAAAAGTAATCGTTAGGATCAATTTTACTATTTAAAAGAATAAGGATAAACCATGCCGATACCCCATAAAAAAAACTTTTGATTACAATGTGGGGAGGCGGATATTCAAGTGCCAGTATGGCAATGATTACATAGGATATTGTTTTTAAATATAGGGAAAAATTAATATTTTGTGTATGTATTCCGGAACTGATACCCGATACTATGGTAAGTAGGCAAAATAAACCTATTAAATAATGCTTTATTTTAATTTTGGGAACACAGAAATATTTTATCCCACCAAAAATTGCAATACTAATATAAATCATATTGCATATTAATATGGGGATTTTATGGGAATAATATAATAAAAAGGATGCAATAAAAAGAAGAGGGATCCATGTTGAAAAATATTTATAGTTGTGTTTGGCATTCATCAATTTCTTCCTTCAAATGGTTTAAAATGAAAAATAATTCTTCTTGTGTTTCCGGTATATAAAAATTATCACCTTGATATAATTTTTTCGCCCTTTCAAAAAAATTACAAATAAAATTGTTTGGTTTAATAAAATCGTCCTGGAAGATTTTATATAAAATGATAACCGTAGGTTCTTTGTTGAAGATTATTTTAGGTGTAACCGTTGCTGTAGAAAACACAGATAACAAAATTTTGTTGTTTATATCTGAATTTGCAATTATAATTTCGAATGGAACTTCAGAATAATCATAATATTTAACATTAAGTTCATTTTTAGATTTATCAGAAGGGTGTTTTTTTATAACTAATTCAAATTTTTCAAAATGTGCTACTTGTTTTATTAATGCTTCATATTTTCTTTTCCCAGTTTCTGTAAAACAATCCTTATAGGGGAAATCCATTAAGATCAACGGTTCTTTTAACTCAAAATATTTTTGATATTCATATACTCGATTATAAATATCTAATTCCTTTGAAAAATCTATGGATGGAATTCCATAGGCTTTCCCATATTTAGGGTCATTATAGTGAATGTATAATTCCGGTATATACAACAATTTATCAAAAACAACCCTACTTGCATCCTTTTTAAAAATTATCCTTCTTAATATTTTATCGCCCAACCGATGGATTTGCTCCATGTTATCTAAATAGCTTCCGACCCCTTCATCATACATAAGAAATCGGGTGTTCGAATTGTTTTTTTGTATAAAAAAAAATCTGGTTAAGCGTTCAATTAAGCTCCCGGTACAAAATAGCATAATATCATATTTATATGGCAACAAAAAGGAAGAAACTATTTTTTGATATTTTATATAGCATAAAAAGCTATTAACGTATTGGGAGTTTGAAAATTTCAAAATTTTTTTTGCGTTAATAAGGATAACATGTTGAAAGATTTTTTCTTCCTCTATTTTTGATGCCAAAAGACGGCAATTTTTATATATCCCTTCATCTATGATATACAAATCCGCAAATAATTTTTTTGAAACTGTCAAATGCAACGCGTTTAAAATTTGAAACTTTGTACTGGCGAATATACATATGTGATTATCCATAACTAATTGACCCTCAATTTAAGTATTCCTTTTCATAGTTGAACATTTTTTTGGTGTATATAATAAAAACTAAGACAAAACCCATAATGTAATATAGGGAATACATAATTAAAAATATATCAATTTTATTTATCAGAACAGCAATAATTAAAAACATCAATTCATCGCCGCCAATTCCAAATTCATAGTCTATATATAGAGAAAGCTTTTTTATAAAAGAAAAATGGTTATCATTAGAATAGAATCCGCTATTCTCAACAGCTATGCCATCTGCCCCAATCCTTTTATATTCCATCTGCATCATAGAATTTGAATATTTTTGATAAATGAGGCGGCTAAAAATATCACAGATCCCGGCTAAGGAGGCAATAAAAATCAAATAGATCCGGTATTGGCCAAATAGTCCTGTGGTATGATAAGCAGCCATTCCAACGCCAGGCATTATAAACGCAGAAATGGTATAGCCGCCAACAGCATCAAAAAATTCCCCAGCCAGAGAAGTCTTTTTTAAACAACGTGCTATATTTCCGTCAACACAATCTAAAACGCTCCAGATATTAAGGATAAAAACCCCCATCCAAATAAACAGCAATTGATCAAAGCATAAAAGTATACATCCGATTGTGGCGACAATGCAGGATAACAAAGAGACTTTATTTGGTGTCCAATTGTGGTTGATAAAGAAATAGGTTATATAAAAAGACGTCCTTCGCAAAAAAACCCTTCCCCAAAAAGGTTCTTTTTTTGCTTTGGATTCAGGAAATGATTTTTTAATGTCCTCTACAGTATATTTCATTGTGAAAAATAGCCTCCGATTTTTTATGAATCGCTTTATATTTATATATAGATAACTTGGCAGTTAATGGATTTCAAATACATCCTCGCACCTGGTTACATAAAGTGGTATTATTGATCTGTGGCGCTTATTGGTAAAATCAAAGCTTTATCGTAAATAGAATTCATAGATTTTATAATGTTCTTTTCGTCGAAACGTTTTAACCGTCTGTAATTTGTTTGAACCTCTCCATCCATTTTTCTTTCCAAGGCATGGCGCAAACATTTACAAAGAGATTCCTTGCTATGAGGATTAAACAAAGAATCCGGATTTTTTATTAGGTCTGTATTGCCACGGATATTCGAACATATAACAGGGGTTTTAGCGGCAATGGCCTCCATTAATGCCACAGACAGCCCTTCTTGTAATGACGGGAAAACAAATAGGTCAGATGCCTGGCACAATTCCCCAATATCTTCTCGATAGCCAATTAAATGTACATTCTTTTCCAAATTTAATTTTTGTATCAGGCCAGAAAGATATGCTTCTTTTTCACCTTTCCCACAAATAAAATATTTTATATTATGGTTATTGATATTTTTTATGGCCTTTATTACAAGTTCATGGTTTTTTCTGGGGATTAATTCACCGACAGATAAAAGCATAATATCTGTCGGCAATACTCCCAAAGCTTTTCTTTTTTCACTTTTATTTATATGGGTATCCGAAAATTTTGATATATTAATCCCCACTCCCGGAAGATATTCAATTTGCCGGGCATGAAATTTCTTTTTGGCAAGAAAATAATCTTCTTGGTTAATGGTAATAAGTATGTCTGTAAAATAAGATAAAATTTTTTCGGCTGCGTAATAAAAAAGCCAATTTTTTATCGGTGCCCCTTTATAAAAATGAAATCCATGGGCTGTGTAGATAATCGGGGCAACCCGGTTAATATGTGCTGTTATCCGGGCTAATACACCCCCCATAGGGGTATGGCAATGTATCAATGAATATTTTTCTATTTTCATCAAATGACATAACTGGAAAAAGGCTTTTATATTTTTGAATTTAAAAGGCTTCCTTTCAAAATCAATTTGATGTTGTATAATACCGGTATTATTTAGCCGTTGATTATCGTAGCCATAAGCAGGTGTAGTATAATTGGCGGCATAATGTATTTCGTATCCCATATTTTGAAGGATCCTCACATTTTGCATTTCAAATTGAGGGACAAACCCGCTTACAGTTGTTACAAGCAATGCTTTTTTTGTAATATTTTCTTTGTTAGACATTTTAGCCCTTTTCCTTTATTATTGAATAAATATTCATAATCAGGTATGTTTTAAGTTTTTAGCCGTTTGGCCACTAGACATATGGAGAATTGATACAAATTCAATTTTTAGTCGAAAGTCTGCTTCCGCTGCAGGTGGCAGCCCCCCTCCCCGGGCCCCGCGGCCCCTGCGGCATCATCCAGCCGGCCGTCAACCCCCTGGGTGCTGGCCTTCATAAAGAGCACCTTCACGGTCTGGACCATCAGCTTGACGTCCAGCGCCAGGGAGTAG
>JAAVZD010000085.1 GCA_022791475.1 Clostridia bacterium
ATAGAAGTTATGACAAAAACAAGCGGAAAGATTGGTGAACGATTATGGACGAATTAAAGGATTTCATAAGCGATAACCCTTGGATTATCCTGGTGGTAGCGGCGGTTTTGCTGGTGGTTATATTTATAGCAGTGGTTATTATACTGTTGACGAAGAAAAAAGGCAAGGGGAGCCCGGCATCTTCTTTTGAAGTGCTGGACGATATTACAATTGATCCCCATACGCCTCCACAAGCACCCATAAGGACGGCTCCGGTCCCGCCGGTTTTTGATGATGAGGACCGCACCCGAAAGCTGTTTGACTACTATCCGGATACGGGCCTTAAGAGCTACCAGCTGGAACTTTATGACTTGTCTATGCAGGGGCAGGTGTACCGGGTCAATGTGATGGATACCATTACCATTGGCCGGAGCCCGGACTGCATGATCTGTATAAGCAACCCGACCATGTCCGGCCGGCACTGTGAGATCATACTTCGGAACGGCAAATTGTACATACGGGATTTGAATTCTACAAATGGAACGTTCCTGAACGGCGTGCCTAACCGGGTGACAGAGGCAGAGCTGGATTCCGGAAGCGTAGTTGAGATGGGATCGGCCAAATTCCAGGTACAGATTTCCTTAATATCAGGATAATTTGCCAGGGGGGAGCCAGATGATACAATATTTGAAGGACAAATGGTACTTGATTTTAGCGGCGGTTATTTTGGTGGCAGTGTTTATCGTCGTTCAAAATATTATGAAGAAACGGAAGATAAAGAGGGAGCAGTATGAACAACGGCTGAAAGACCAGGTGCTTAGCGAGGCCCTGAAAAACAGCCGCACCAGCAAAAATGTATTTGTCACAGGCACCCAGGCGGCCCCGCTGGACATAGAAAACGTTCCGGGAAGGACGGAAGGGGCCAGAGGCGGTAAAATCGTAGTACAGTTGGCAGTCTCCGGAGAAAAGACGGAACTCTATGTGGTCAAGCCGGAAGAGCACGTATTACTGGGGAGTGCCCCCGGAATGAATAAAATTGTGCTGCCGGCCACCAATGTGGCGCAGCAGCAATGTGACGTGTTTTTGCACCATGAGTATGTATATGTAAAAAACTTAAACCTTAATTTCCCCATGGCCTTAAGGCGAAAAAAGCAGCAGGCACCGGTAGGGGAGAAAGGGATCCGGATCGTGACAGGGGATGTGATGCTGATTGGGCCATACCAGGTACAGGTCACCCTTATGGATTACGAAGGAAACATCGTGTAACGGTTCCCGGAGGAACGGTTACAACATTGTGTGAGAAGGAGTCGGAGCATGAGCACGGTAATATCGGTCTATACCAATAATGTATACAAGGAATTCCAGCTGCCGGCAGTTCCCAATGCGGATTACAATATCGGCATTTCCAGCCAATTTTTCCATCTGAAGGAAGATTTGACCCTCCGTATGGAATCGGTCAACGGGAACTGGCGTTTACGGCACAGCAAAGCTTACGAATTGAGGAAGGAAGGCGGGGACCCTTATGGTTACCTGCAGTCCAACGACATTGTCCAGATTACCACCTGGTTGGAAGAGAAGATGACCTTGGTGGTAACCATGAGGGAAAATACTTTTGAGGTATTAAATAAGTATGACATCTCCATGCTGAACCAGATTACCATCGGTTCCGCGCCGGAAAGCGACATCTGCTACCATTTCCTGAACCTGATTTCCCGGAAGCACGCGGTGCTGACCAAGACGGGAAAACAATGGACCATTGAGGATGTCAGCGCCAACGGCATATTTTTGAATGAGAAAAAAATGGCGAACAAGGTAGTCCTCCAATTAGGGGATTGCATCAGTATCTATGGCCTGAAGATTATTTATCTGGACGGGAAGCTGGCCATAACTTCGGTAAACCGCCAATTGACGTTAAACCGTCAGATCCTTCCCCTCCATTATGTGCAAGATGCATCGGAGGCAATGAAGGACGCGGGGAAGAAGATCCGGGAAAAGAGCTATTTCCACCGGTCTCCCCGGAATGTAGCCCCATTGGAGACTGACCCCATTGAAATCGAAGCGCCCCCGGCCCCCCAAAAGAATAAAGAAAGGCCGGTGCTCCTGGTCGCGGGCCCTGCCTTCACGATGGCGATCCCCATGGTTTTAGGCACTTTGCTGGCAGTTTACGGTTCCCAGTCCAGCGGGGTATCTTCCGGGCTGTATATGCTGACCGGCTTGATTACGGCAGTAGGTTCGGCAGTGTTGGGCGTTTTCTGGGCCGTGGTGAATGTGAAATACGACAAGAAAATCTCGGTGGAAGAAGAAAAGAAGCGTTTTGAGGCTTACAGCGCCTATTTGATCCAGCGGGTAGAGTTGATTAAAGAAAAGTACGAAAAAACCCGGCAAACGTTGCTGGCGTTATATCCGGACGCACAGGCCTGCCTTCAATACGACCGTTTTAATCCGGCTTTATGGAGCAGGAACCGGGGGCATGAGGACTTCCTTTCCCACCGCCTTGGGGTAGGAAACCAGCCGTTCCAGATTAAGATTGACGTGCCCAAAGAAAAGTTTACCATGACGGACGACAACCTGAAGGAAAAACCGGCATTGATCAAAAAAGAATATGAAACCCTCTATGACGTACCGGTCCGGGTAAACCTGACGGAT
>JAAVZD010000075.1 GCA_022791475.1 Clostridia bacterium
CGGCGCATTAAGAAACTGTCCCGCCTTTTCTGATATTCTGGCTATTGCTTCTATTTCCTGATTATAATCTCGTATAATATATTCACCTTTACTGGAAATATAAAATTCTAAGGTACAATTATTAACTAACGGTATACCATCCTGTAAAAAAACATCCTCATCAATTACCTCATATTATATATAGCTATATACCAAGTCTATATCTTCAGGTAGCTGTTCCATATAATTCCAGGATTCAATATCCAGTTGTTTTACGAACCTTTCTATTTCTTTATTATTATCAATGATACCAATCGTCTCACCAGAAGCTGTAATAATTTCAGTAAATTGTTTTTTTTCTTCATTGTTACTGAAATATGCTCCATCTGCATCTGAAGCATTGCTTTTAGTTGTCCTATCCCCACAACCAACGATGCTAAACATACCTACTGTCAATATAAAGACTAACATGATACATTTTTTCATACCGCCTCTCCGCCCTTTCATTTTATCAAAGCCGTTCCTGCTCCCCGAATGTGCCTCCGCCGAATATAGGGTATGGGTTATATCTTCATATCCAATGTGCTACCCGAAGATGTTTTTTTTACAAAGGTATTGCCGCTTTTGACAAGCTGGCTTTCTACGGATTCCCTTGTAACGCTGTCCAATGCGCCAGAAGGTACGGCTTTGCCATATTCCCATGTCGGATCTACTGCCTTAATTGCTGAAACAAACGCCTGCGTATATGCCAGATGATACTGCCTCAATGTATAGCCTGCTGACAGTCTATCGTCTGACTTCATCTGCCTATACATATCCATATAAATTTCCGTCTTTCCTGTACCGTCCGTCATTCCATTATTGTTCAGATAAATATTTTTCACGGCTTCAAACATTTTATCTTTGCTGCTTTCAGGAATATCAATAATCTTTTTGTAACTATCACCTGTTTCATCTGTTACAAGAAGTCCTGTCAATCCTGTAGTCGGTTCAACCCATTCTCCTCTTGAATTATAATTTTTCATTAAATTTTTAATAGATTGAACACTCGTAAACATACTGCCATTACAGCCATCCTTTGACATTTGTTGGATAACAGCCTTATACTGCTTGCTGTTTGTGTCGATGCCTGCCGCTTTCAATTGTGACTGTATGCTGCCACTGTTTAGTTGAGAAAACTGAAACATACCCGGTAATGTCGAGCCCACTCCCCAAGTTGCCTTTGTTCCTCCAAACATACTTTGAATTAGATAGCTGTAATTTGTAATATTTAACATACCATCATCCTCCTTGATAAAATTTTTCTGAAATTTCCCGCCTCATAAAATCCATCGGCGGATACACCCGCATTTCAAACCACGATTGCATCAAGTGACTATAAATTGCACGAAATGACCATAAAGTTTATAACATCACCACCGCCTGGAACTTTTCCGCATCGCAGGAAACGGCAAAATCGCCCCCATATTTATCTGCCACAGCCTTCACATTTGATATACCGGTACCTTCCGTGACCTGCACTTTTTCTGCCACGGGGTTCCTTACGGAAAAGATCAGCTTCCCTCCCTCCTGCACCAGCTTGACATGGATGACGGCCTTCCTTCCCTGCTGCGCCACCTTCACGCACTCATGGATGGCATTGTCCAGTAGGTTGGAGAGTAGGATCACCGTTTCCTCCTCATTAAGCCGCAGCCCGTCCATGTCGCCCACCCGGAACGTCATGGACACGCCCTGCTCCCTTGCGGCGTGGAATTTCTGGTTCAGGACTGCATCCACTACCGGATGGTTCGTGTTGACCGCCGCCATCTCCACCGAAATGCTCTCCGTCAGCCGTTCTGCAAGTGCGGCGGCAGCCTGCGTGTCGCCTTTCTTCAACAACACCTGCATTGTCCTTATCTGGTTCTTATAGTCATGCATCTTCCTCCCCTGCCACTCATAGACCGCCTGCATATCCCGGTAATGGGCAAGCTGGCTTTCCTTCTTCTGGCCTGCCAGCGCGCTTTCCCGGAACAGTTCTTCTTTTTCAAGGATACCCTGCAACAGTTCTATGACAAGGATGTTGATGAATATCAGCCCCACCGACAGAAAAAGGTATGCCGTCTGCACCTTTGCCTCTGCACTGTTGCAGAAGAACATAAGCAGCATGGATGCCACAGTGAGCAGCGGAATCATGGAAAATTTCAGCCACTCCTCACGGGAAAGTTCTCCATAATTTTTTTGTCCTTTCCATATTTTCCGGACTATGAACACCAGACAGAGCCAGAGCATTTTTGAGGGCATGGCAAAAAAAATAGGTTTTGAAATATATGCTTTTTCACTGTTCACCAGTATGTTTTCAAGCTGTACTGAGAGAAGGTCTGCCAAAAAGTACAAAGAATAATCCAGCCCGGAAAAGAAAATACTCTGTTTCCAATCCGTCTTATAAAACACCATACAAAATACTGTGAAAGCCAGCACTGCCAGCAACACCTTTATTCCCATTGAAACAAAATATTCTCCAAGAAAGGCAACTGCAACTACAGCAGCATATAAAATGATATGCCTGCATTTTTCCAGCCGCACCACATCCTTTTTCTTCAAAAAGGTATCAAAGAAATATATGCTTCCCCATGCCTCTATCGCCATGATACAGAATGAAAGTACCCACAATGCCATGATCACTCCGCCCCCTTAAACAATGTGTACTGCCGCTTCACTTCCGGGTATCTGGACTTTGGGACGGATATCTCCTTCCCCGTAGTCAGCACCATGACATAGCTGCTAAGTTTCCCGATGTACCTCATGTTGATAAGGAAACTCTGGTGTATCCGCACGAAGCCCATCCCCGCCAGTTCCGCCTCCAGCTCATCCATCTTCTTGTAGATGCTGTACGTCTCCTCCGCCGTGTAGAACACGTTCTTGTGCTTGCTGGTCTCAATATAGATGATATCGTCCACCCGCAGGCGCACGTTCCCCTCCACGAAGCCGAACTCCACCACCCGCTCCTCCCGCAGGATGTCCTCCACGCATTCCGGCAGCGTCTGTTCCAGGTCATCCTTTAAGAGGAATCGGCTGGCCTTCACCTTGTACCCGTCCAGCGCATAGTTCACATAGGCGGTCACCAGAACGATATGTACCTTCGGGCATTCCGCCTTGATCCTCCTCGCCGCCTCCAGCCCATCCATACCCTCCATGTTGATGTCGAGGAACACGATGCCGCATTCCCGTACATACCCCATATCCGCATAAAGATCCGCGCCAGAGCCATATTCCCTTATTTCAAAATCATGGCCGCAGGCTTCCAGCAGCGCCCGTAGCGCGCCCCTGTCCTCCCTGCTGTCATCACAGACCGCTATCTTCATACGCATTTCCTCACTTTTCCGTCATAAATTATATCGGATTATAAGGCATCCTATCAAACGCCATTGCACGAAACTCCCATAAATTGCACAAAACGACTATAACTCAATCTCAGAATATCACCGAAACGGCTAAAGTTTTTTGCTTTTTGTCCGATATAGCATCCCCGCTTTCCAACTAATTTCCCTTATCAGGCCGCCCGGCCTGCCTGCGGAAAAGGCAGACCGCCGCATATGGCGGATGATGGCCATAGTGCAGCGGTTTGTCTTTTGTAGGGTTCCTGCATCCTGCACAGTTCTGACATGAGCAGCTTAACGGTTTTGTTTTTCAATTTCCTGTATTATTTTATCTCTTAGATCATCCGGGGGCAGAAAGCCCTTCAGCCTGCTCCAATAGCGCCCCTCTTATTTTCTCATCCAGCACAGTATCCTCAGTTCCCACAATCGAACCTTTCTTCAAAGTCAAAATGACATCCGCTTTCTGAGCCAGTTCCTTACTGTGCGTAACCATAATCACACATTTGTTTTTTTTATGCGCC
>JAAVZD010000076.1 GCA_022791475.1 Clostridia bacterium
AAAATGACAACGGGAAATACCCGCAGATGGGGAAAGCGTACTCTTATGTGGAAAAGTGGGAAACGGTACAGTCTGAAAACCTCGGTTACTTACTGTGGGGGAATGTCGGATCGGGGAAAAGCTATTTTGCAGGCTGTATCGCCAATGCCCTCATGGAGAAGGAAATACCCGTCTGCATGACGAACTTTGCAACAATATTGAACAACCTTTTCTACGGCTCTGAAAACAGGAATGAGTACATCGTAAGGCTCTGCTCCTATCCCCTGCTTATCCTTGATGATTTCGGCATGGAGAGGGGTACGGAATACGGACTTGAGCAGGTTTACAACGTGATAGACAGCCGGTATATTAGCAAAAAACCGTTAATCGCAACAACGAACCTTACGCCGGAGCAGCTTAAGAATCCGGAGGATGTGTCACACGCACGCATTTATGGCAGGCTGCTTGAAATGTGTGTGCCTGTCCGCTTTACGGGCGGCGATTTCCGTAAAATAGCGGCACAGCAGAAAATGGAACGCTTAAAAAAGCTGATGGAATGAAAGGAGAGCCTATGGAGAAAGAGAAAAACAGCCGCAATGCTGTCCGCCGCCCTGACTGTGTGACGGAAACACGCATGGGGAACACCATTCTTGTCGTGTCCAGCTTTTTCAAGGAAGATGCCGTTTCCACTGCCGCCGACAAGATGATGCGTGTGCTTGAAGCGGAAAGCATGGCAGGCAACAGACCGGAATACACAGCATAATGCGATATGCCCTAAAAAATATTTTATATAATTTAATGCTTATAAAGTAGCAAAAAGAACTGTACATTCACTTTCAAATATGTTATGATAGCCATACGGAATAGTGGGTTTGGCTGTCGGAAACGGAGAGAACTATGGCAAGACAGACAGCGCAGAACCTTATCACTGCCCTGTATCCGAGATTATCACACGAAGATGAGCTGCAGGGGGAGTCAAACTCCATAAGCAACCAGAAACGTATCCTTGAAAGCTATGCAAAGCAGAACGGTTTCGCCAATATCCGCTGGTATACGGATGACGGGTATTCGGGCGCAAACTTCCAAAGACCGGGCTTTCAAGCCATGCTTGCCGACATTCAGGCGGGCATTGTCGGTACGGTGATCGTAAAGGATATGTCGAGGTTAGGACGCAATTATTTACAGGTGGGAATGTACACGGACATGATATTCCCGCAGAACGGCGTCCGCTTCATCGCTATCAATGACGGGGTGGACAGCGCACAGGGTGAGAACGATTTCGCCCCACTGCGCAACATATTCAACGAATGGATGGTGAGGGACACGAGCAAAAAGATTAAGGCGGTTTTCCGAAGCAAGGGCATGAGCGGCAAGCCTATCACAAGCCAGCCCGTCTATGGCTATCTCAAAGGCGAGGACGGACGTTTTATCATTGACGAGGAAGCTGCACCCGTTGTCAGGCAGATATACAGCTTATGCCTTGCAGGGAACGGACCGACTAAGATTGCCCGTATGCTGACGGAGCAGGGGATACCCACGCCGGGTACGCTTGAGTACCGGAGAACGGGCAGCACACGCCGCTACTATCCTGATTATCCCTGCAAATGGGCAACCAACACAGTCATACACATTTTGGAACGCAAGGAGTATTTAGGGCATACGGTAAACTTTAAGACGGAAAAAGTGTCCTACAAGGTAAAATCAAGCGTGGACAATCCCGAAGAAAAACAGATGTTGTTTGAAAATACGCATGAGCCGATACTTGATGCCGAAACATGGGAGCGTGTGCAGGAACTTAGGAAACAGCGCAAACGCCCGAACAGATATGACGAGGTGGGTTTGTTTTCCGGCATACTGTTCTGTGCCGATTGCGGGAGTGTCATGTACCAGCAGCGCTACCAGACAGAGAAACGTAAACAGGACTGCTACATCTGTGGGAGTTATAAGAAACGTACAAGGGACTGTACGGCGCATTTTATCCGTACAGACCTCTTAACTGCCGGAGTGACCGAAAACCTGCGCAAAGTGACAAACTATGCGGCAAAGCATGAAACACGCTTTATGAAGCTTTTGATTGAGCAGAATGAGGACGGCGGGAAACGCAGGGATGCGGCAAAACGGAAAGAACTGGATGCGGCTGAAAAACGGATTGCGGAACTGTCAAACATCTTCAAAAGGCTGTATGAGGACAGCGTAAGCGGGCGCATTTCCGATGAGCGTTTCATGGAGCTGTCGGCAGATTATGAAGCCGAACAGAAAAAACTGAAGGAACGTGCGGCGGAACTGCAAAAGGAACTTGCAAAGACAAGGGAGGCAGCCGCCAACGCTGAAAAGTTTATGAACGTGATACGTAAGCACACAGCCTTTGAGGAACTCACTCCTACCCTGCTGCGGGAGTTTGTGGAGAAAATCGTTGTCCATGAAGCAACAGCCGCCGACGGGCGGATGCATGGGAATTTAAGGCGGCAGGAAATAGAGATTTATTACAGTTTTGTCGGCAGGGTTGACTTCCCTGAATGAAAGCCTGACCTGTCCGGCGCATGAAATAAGTGCCGGACGGGAACGGCAAAATTTTTTACACTTCTAATGCTTCTTTATCACATCTGAGTAAAGAGCCAGGGAATCAAGCAACTGATGAGCGGAGGCGGTGTCATCCTGATCGGTACACAGCTGATTCCCCTGCTTGGCGGTCTGTTCGGATAATCTGATAGGAAAGGAGAACGTCCATGTTCGATAGCATATTTGAGGCAATCGAGGAATGGATGCGGGAACTCCTGACAGGGATGATTAACTCCAACCTGTCCACAATGTTTGCCGAAGTGAATTGTTAGTAAAGTGGGTTTTGCCAAAAACAAGAGGAATAAAAGCTGGTGTGCAGGTGGTTCTTATAAAATGGATATGGTAAAATTTTATAAGAAGCGAGGTAAAGCAATATGGAAAAGAAAATTTATATCACAGAGGAAGAACGGGCAAAGTGTCAAAGGGTGGCTGATGCGTTTGCGGAGCTATACGATATGGCAGATATTGTAGTGGCTGATGTCGGAAGATATGGTTTTGTGGTGCTGAAATATTACATACCGCCACATGGTTTCGAGGATGCAATAACCTTTACGGACAGCGTAGCGTTATTTGAGGGCTTGTGGGAGGAATGGCTGAATACAAAGCTGTATTTACTGGCAAAAGGCACTCCGATGTTGGAGAAAGGCTACAAAGGCATATTTGAAAGCCTGTCAAAAGAAAAACAGTCGGAACTTATCGTAAGAAAAGCTAATTTTGCTAAAGTGGCAGGGATATATCTGTAATACTATTTTTGTGGGAAAAGGACAGTAGTTAGTGGACAATTAAAGATTAGAAAGGCTCTGTGTAATGCAGAGCCTTTCTAACAAATTGGGTTAGTTTTCCGAGATATAAAAGTATAAGGAATGGAACGGGATTCCATGATGCAGTAAAAGAGCTTTTATTGTATGGAGAGTGAGTAACTAAGTTGTAACATTTTTCTGGTATAATAAAAATAAAAAATAGGTGGTTTATTGAAAATGATCGAATTATTTTATGCTGAGGATGACGCTCATATTGCAGGTGTTGTAAAAAGATATCTGGAACAGAAAAACTTTAAGGTAGTAATATATAATACGATTTCAGAGGTCAGACGAGCTTTGGAAATTCATGTGCCAACGGTTATTTTGTTGGATTGGAATATGCCGTATGGTCGTGGGTATAGTCTTTGTCAATGGATACGTGGCAGATGGAAGGAACTGCCGATTTTTTTCCTTACGGTT
>JAAVZD010000016.1 GCA_022791475.1 Clostridia bacterium
GTCTCCTTTCTATAAAATATTTTTACTTATTTTTGAAACAAAAAATAAGCCAAGAAAATAATTTCTTAACTTTTTATTAAAGATTAATATAATATTACAACATTGTACAAAATACGATTGATTTTGTGCAATGTAATATTTATAAAAAATGAGTAGAGAATTTTTATTGCTATTTCTCTACTCATACTATATATTAATCTTTAAATCTCTTTAAAAATACATCCATCTTATCTATAAATTCTTTGTTATTTTTTGTTCTAGTCATTTCGTTTATTAATTGTTCAGTTACATCTTCTGTGCTCATACTTGATATTGCTTTTCTTAGTGCAAATACTGTTTCTAGTTCTTTTGAATCTAATAGCTTCTCTTCCCTTCTTGTTCCAGATTTATTTATATCTATTGCTGGGAATATACGTTTTTCTGAAAGTGCTCTGTTTAAGTGTACTTCCATATTACCTGTTCCTTTAAATTCCTCAAATATAACATCATCCATTCTACTTCCTGTTTCTATTAAAGAAGTTGCAAGTATTGTAAGGCTTCCCCCATGTTCTATATTTCTTGCTGCACCAAAGAATTTTTTTGGTTTATGTAATGATGCTGGATCAATACCTCCCGATAATGTTCTACCAGATGATGGCACTACTAAGTTATATGCACGTGCTAGCCTTGTAATACTATCTAATAATATAACAACATCTTTTTTATGCTCTACTAATCTTTTAGCTCTTTCTAATACCATTTCAGCAACCTTTACATGATTTTCTGGCAATTCATCAAAGGTTGAGTATATAACTTCTCCTTTTATTGAACGCCTCATATCTGTTACTTCCTCTGGACGTTCATCTATTAATAATACTATTAATTCTACTTCTGGATTATTTAGACTTACACTATTTGCTATTTTTTTAAGTAATGTTGTTTTACCAACTTTTGGTGGAGCTACAATTTGCCCTCTTTGCCCTTTTCCTATTGGAGACATTAAATCTATCATTCTCATTGCATATTCATTTGGTAATGTTTCTAATTTAATTCTTTCTTCTGGATATATTGGAGTAAGGTCATCAAATTTAATACGCTTATATGCTTTTTCTGGGGCCTCCCCATTTACTTCACCTACAAATATTAATGCTGGAAATTTTTCTCCTTCTTTTGGAAGTCTTGCTATTCCTTTTATTTTATCACCTTTATCTAATCTAAACCTTCTTATTTGTACTGGTGAAACATATATGTCTCTAGGAGTAGATAGATAATTTTCACCTCTTAAAAATCCATATCCATCAGGTAATATTTCTAATATACCTTGAACTATTCTATCATCTTCACTTGTTAATTTATATCCTTCACCTGCTTGTAGTACAGGCTCATTATTTTCTTCTTGATTTCTTAAATTAGGATAAAAAGTTCTTTTTACTTCTGATTCATTTTTTTCTTCTTTTTTACTTTCATTAATAGAAAGTATTTCTATTAATTCTTCTTTTTTTAATTTTGATACATTTTTAACACCTTGTTCTTTTGCTAGTTGACGCAATTCTACAAGTGTACTATTTTCTAAATCCATAAATTTAGCCCCCTATCTATTTTATAATACAATGGCAAATATTTGAAACATTATTAACTATTCAATTGTTAATTACTTATTATTTAATTGTATTTTTGGAAATTATTAAGAAATTAGCTTGTTTTGAATTTTAACTTTATATATTATACCATATATTGGAAAATTTGTAAAGAAAAAATAGAGCATTTTTGCTCTATTTTCCTATGTCTATATATACTCTTTCATTTGGTAAATACATACCTAATTTTTCTCTTGCCATTTGTTCTATATATTCTGGAGAATTTACATTTTCCTTTATTTTATTTAAATCTTTATTAGTGTTTTCCTCTTTTTCTATTTGTGCTGAATAGCTTTTTATTTCAGCATTATATGAGTTTAGCATTTTTTGTTGTGACATTAAAATACTTACAACATATGCTGCTACTATTATAAGCAAAACTTTTTTATAGTGTTTTTTTATTAATTTCATATGTTAATCTCTCCAGTTTTCTTGTGATTAAATTGAAAGATATATTACCCCTCTATATTATCTTTTTCTACATTTATTACTAAAATCCTTCTTTCCCTAAGTGTTTTTTCCTATTTTTTTATATTTTTTTGTCGTTTTTAATATTTTGTTATATATATCTACTATTATTTTTCTAATATTAATAACAATAAAAGAAAATGGTTTTATTATTTTAAGAATTATTCTTATAGGATATGCTAATATTTTCTTTATAATCTTAATTATTGCAATATTAATTTTTATAAAATATTTACTGATACTAAGCATATATACTATTATTCCCAATATTAATCCTAATAAAACATAACTTCTTATTTCTCCATTATTAAACTTAAACAAAACAGTTATAAAGAATATCCCTGTAAATACCCAAAACAGTACATCTTCTATATATGTAATTATATCAGGAGTTTTAAAACTTCTTCTAAGTATTCTAAATATGTCAAAAAATACCCCTATAATAATTCCTGTGATAGTAAAAATTAATAATGAATATAATTGCGATAGAATAATATTGTCCAAATTTGCCACCTTCTATTTAAATATTTTTCCCAGTATTCCTGCACTCTTTTTATCTAAATCATTTTCACTATATGCTAAATTGTAAATTTCTCCTTCTACTACTACTTCTGAAGTATCTATACTTAATTTATTAATTCTCAAATTATCTCCTTTTACTGTAAGAAGTCCTAGCTCTGTTTCTACTATTACAACTTGATCATCAAAACTAAGCACATCTAAAACTCCTGATATACTAAGTTTTTCTCTATTTTCTAATACCAAATTTTGTATTACTCCTGTATTACTAAGTTTTCTATCATCAATAGGCATATTTACTCCTCCTTAATTAAATAAATGCATTAATAAATATATATTCAGGTCTTGTCTAATTTAGAACAAAAAAATAGCCTTTATCAGCTATTTTTTTAAGTATTCTATTTAAATTTGAAATATAGGGGCTTAATCTGTTAGGAATACTTGTGAGAATTTATCGAATTACGCCCTTTTTCAAATTATTAGAGTAATTATTATTATTAACCAAATTATTATGAATAAGCCCATTTTTATTAGTAATCTTTTGAATTGATATTTTTGTGCTTTAATTACATTATTACTTTTTTTAGTTTTCACTATAAAATTTTTTAAGAATCTATTTAAATCATTTTTATTTATAAACATTAATGGCAGTTGTATTGTACTTATATTACCATTTGGTGCTTTGTATAATATTATTAATGAATAGTTATTTCTTTTCTTAAAAAATATTCTACTTTTTTTATTTTCTATATATACATTTTTCAAATTGCAATATTCAATTTGTATTTCTTGCATATTCATTTTAATAGTTATTTTATTATTTTTGCAAATTATTGAATATGTATTAAAATATATGATGCTAAAAAGCATTAATATATACATACAAATTACTAATAATAACGTTTTAGGAGTTGAATGGAATGTTACAATTATTAAGGCCATAATAATAAATATTGCTATTAGTACAACATTCTTATACCTATTTATAAAGTTTTTAACTCTTGATTTTAATATTATATCTTTTTGTATTTCTTCTATTTCACTAAATTTTCTATATTTATGTTTTTCATATAATTCATTCAATTTATTTACCTCTTTTTGTGAACTTTCTACTATTTCTCGGGTTGTCGAGGGCTGTGACCCCTACAAAAAATTGTTTTTTCATAGACTAATTATTTTTCTTATTCCATTTTAGATAACTATTTATAAATTCATTCAAATCTCCATCCATTATTCCTTGTATATTTCCAACTTCGTAGTTTGTTCTATGGTCTTTTACCATGGTGTATGGGCAAAATACATATGAGCGTATTTGGCTTCCCCAGGCTATATCCATTTGATTTCCTTTCAAATCTTCTATTTTGTCTTTATGCTCTTTTTCTTTCATATCTAGTAATTTAGACTTTAACATTTTCATTGCAGTTTCTCTATTTTGTATTTGTGAACGTTCAGATTGGCAAGAAACTACTGTGTTTGTAGGTATATGTGTTATTCTTACTGCAGAAGATGTTTTATTTACATGTTGACCACCTGCTCCGTGATGCTCTATATGTATCTACTCTTAAGTCATCTGAGTTTATTTCTATTTCTACATCTTCTGTTATTTCTGGTAATACTTCTAGTGAAGCAAATGATGTATGCCTTCTTCCTCCACTATCAAATGGTGAAATTCTAACTAACCTATGTACTCCCATTTCTCCTTTTAAATATCCATATGCATATGGACCTGAAATTAATGCTGTTACACTTTTTATACCTGCTTCTTCTCCATCTAAATAGTCTAATTCTTTTACTTCATAGCTATTTGCCACTGCCCACCTAGTATACATTCTATATAACATTTGTACCCAATCACAGCTTTCAGTTCCACCTGCTCCTGGATGAAGTGTTATTATTGCATTGTTATGATCATATTTCCCTGATAATAGTGTATTTATTTCTAGTTTTTCAATATCCTTTTCTAGTTTTTTTATAGATGTGACTAATTCGTTTTCTAAAATATTATCTGATTCTAATTTTAATATTTCAATTAATTCAATAATATCTTTAACCTCATTACTCGCTTTTTTATATTCTTCTGTTTTTGATTTTAAAGTATTTATTTGTTTAAGAATAATAGAAGAATTCTCATTATTATTCCAAAAATCTGGCACTATAGTTTGCTCTTCTAATTCTTTTAAGTTTTCTTCTAATTTAGAAATATTAAGCGAATTACCTAATTCCAATAACTTAGCTTGTAATTGTTGTACATTTTTAGAAATTTCTTCGAACTCTAACATTATACCACACTCCTTAACTATTTTTATAATAATATAACAAAAAAGTATAAAAAACAAGCTATTTGAACTAACTTGTTTTTTATTTACTATCAAGTTTTATAAAGTTTAATATATAGATTAATTCTCTTCTAAAAAGAATTCCCTAAATCAAAACTTGTAAGAGTGTCAGAATATTATTTTATATGATAAAGATAAAATATGGGTGAATTTTCTTAATTAAGAATTAAAAAGAAATAGAGTTTTGGTTTTAAATTAAAACTCTATTTCTTTTAGTATAATTAATAATATAAAACTTATGGTAAAACATTAGTATTATTTTGTAAAATTTTATTTTTATATTTCTCTAATGATATATTAGAAACATACTCAATAAATTTATCTAATTTATCTACAGGTAAAAGTTTTTTTCTCTTTTCTTGTCCAATATTTTTTTCTTTCATATAGTCAATTATTTCCCACAACAATTCTTGTACTTTTTACCACTTCCACATGAGCATGGGTCGTTTCTTCCTACTTTTGGCTGATTATTTACTATTGGTGTGTTTTCTTTTTTAGGTGTGCTTCCATCCAATGACCTTATTGCTGTATCTTCTAACCCAGCGTTTGTTATTTGTACTGATTCTTGTCTTGAGGCTTGTGCTCCCTCTTCTCTTTTTCTTGCATTTAGTAAAAATCTTACTACATCTATTTTTATGTTTGCTATCATTTCATCAAACATGTCAAATCCTTCAATTCTATATTGAACTACTGGGTCTTTTTGTCCATATGCACGAAGTCCTATTCCATTTTTTAGTTCATCCATTGCATCAATGTGGTCCATCCATTTTTGGTCTACTATTTTTAGCATTATAACTCTTTCTAGTTCTCTTAAATTTTCTGAACCAAATTCTGCTTCTTTTTCTTCATATTTTTCGTGTATTGTTTCTTTTATTTCATTTAATACATCTAAACTATTTACTTTTTCTTCTTTTAATGTATGTAATTTTTCTATTCCAAATGTTGATTTTATATCTTGCATGAAGGCTTCTTTATTTACTGTTTCTTCTGATAGATATGTATTCGTTAGTTCTTCTGCTACTGAATCCATCATTTTTTGTATTTGGCTTTTTAAGTTTTCTCCATCTAATACTTCTCTTCTTTGTTTGTATATAATTTCTCTTTGTGTATTCATTACATCATCATAGTTAAGTACATTTTTTCTGATACTAAAGTTTCTGTCTTCTACTCTTCTTTGTGCTGACTCTACTGATTTTGAAATCATTTTTGATTCGATTGGCATATCTTCATCTGCACCTAACATGTTGTATACAGTTGTTATTTTATCTCCACCAAATATTTTCATTAGGTCATCGTCTAAGCCTATGTAAAACCTTGATTCTCCTGGGTCTCCTTGACGTCCACTACGTCCACGTAACTGGTTGTCAATTCTTCTTGATTCATGTCTTTCTGTACCAATTATTTTTAGTCCGCCTGCTGCTAATACTTTTTGTTTTTCATCTTTTATTTGTTCATTGTATTTTTCCTCTAGCTCTTTAAATTTCTTTCTTGCTGATAATATATCTTGATTATCTGTTTCATTAAAAGCTGTGGCTTGGTCTATTAGCTCTTCTGAATATCTTAACTTTCTCATTTCTTGTTTTGCTAAATATTCAATGTTTCCTCCTAGCATAATATCAGTACCACGACCTGCCATGTTTGTTGCAATTGTTACACTTCCTAACTTACCTGCTTGTGCAATTATTTCTGCTTCTTTTTCATGGAATTTAGCATTTAATACTTCATGTTTAATTCCTTCTCTTTTAAGCATACTACTTAATTTTTCAGATTTTTCTATTGATACTGTACCAACTAGAACTGGTTGACCTTTTTCATGGCTCTTTTTAATTTCTTCTATTACTGCTCTAAATTTTGCATTTTCATTTTTGTATATTATGTCATGATTATCTATACGTACCATTTCCTTGTTTGTTGGTATTTCTATAACATCTAAGTGGTATATTTCTTGGAATTCTGGCTCTTCTGTCATAGCTGTACCTGTCATTCCTGATAACTTATCATACATTCTGAAGTAGTTTTGGAATGTAATTGTTGCTAGTGTTTTTGATTCATCTGCTATTTTTACATTTTCTTTTGCCTCTATTGCTTGGTGTAGGCCATTGTTATATCTTCTTCCATACATTATACGACCTGTGAATTCGTCTACTATTAGAACTTCTCCATCTTTTACTATATAGTCTATATCTTTTTTCATAACACCATGTGCACGTAGTGCTTGGTTTACATTATGTACTAATTCTGAGTTTTCTATGTCATTAAAGTTTTCTAGGTGGAATTCTTCTTCTGCCTTTTTAATTCCTTTTTGTGTCAATGAAGCTGATTTTGCTTTTAAGTCTACGATGTAGTCATATTTTTCATTATCTTCTGCTTGTTCAAAATTCTTAACATCTTCTTCTACTATAACTTTTGCTTTTAATCTTTTTACAAAATTATCAGCTTTTTTGTATAGGTCAGATGATTTATTGGCTCTTCCTGAAATGATAAGTGGTGTACGCGCTTCGTCTATTAAAATACTATCTATCTCATCTACTATTGCATAGTGAAGTTTTCTTTGTACTAATTGATTTTTATATATAACCATATTATCTCTTAAGTAATCAAAACCATATTCATTGTTTGTTCCATATGTTATATCACAATTATATGCTTGCGCCTTTTCACTTGGATTCATTCCAGCAATTACAAGACCTACACTTAAACCTAAAAAGCGATATAATTTTCCCATCCATTCACTATCACGTTTTGCCAAGTAGTCGTTTACTGTAACTACATGTACACCTTCTCCTGTAAGCGCATTTAGGTATACTGGTAGTGTTGCAACTAATGTTTTTCCTTCTCCTGTTTTCATTTCTGCAATTCTACCTTGGTGAAGTATAATTCCACCTATTAATTGTACATCAAAGTGACGCATTCCAAGTACTCTTTTAGAAGCTTCTCTAACTACTGCAAAAGCTTCTGGTAATATATCATCTAGGTTTTCTCCTTTTGAAAGTCTTTCTTTAAATTCGTTTGTTTTATTTTTTAATTCTATATCTGTTAATTTAGAAATATCCTCTTCTAAACTATTTATTTTAGCAATTATTGGCATTACTCTTTTTACTTCTTTTTCACTATATGTTTTAAATAATCCCATGTTTTTCTTCCTTTCCATTTTTTGTATTTTATAACAAGTTAAACTATATCACTATTCACCACAAAAATCAAGAAAAACAAGTAATATTTTATTACTTGTTTTTCTTGTATAGCTTATTGATTTTCTTTGCATTTCTTGTATGCCTTAATTACTTCCTTAATTGATAAATATAGTATATATATCATAAATAAAGCAAAACTAACACAAAAACAAATTAAACCTACATTATTTATCATAGGATTTCCTAATGTAGATAGAAAAAATACCATTGAAATTGTTACAAATATCATGAGTATCCATAAAATATATATACTTATTGAAGATCCTTTTTCTAAATTTGAACTCATATACATTATTAATACTACTAATATCGCTCCTAAAACAGCACACCACATAGCTATTGCTACCATAATTCTTATAGTAGTTTCTACTGCAATATAATATTGAATGACAAATGAAAAAATAAAACAGAGTAATGCAACTACACAGACTAATAGAAAATTCTTTAAACCTTTTTTCATCTTGTTTTCCTCCTATTATTTTTATTTTGTTTGTCTTTTAATACGATTTTTAATTGCATATAAAATTGCTATTGCCAATATTCCAAAAACCATCTTTTCTCTTTTTGTGATATTTTACCTTCTTTCTTATAATTAAAGTTGATAGTTACTTATGTATAAGCTAGGAAATTTCCTAGACATAAAAGGATTTTATATAATTGATATTGTGTATTATATCATTTTTATGTATATTATGCAACCTTTAAATATTAAAATTTTTAGAGGGCATAATTAAGTTACAATTCATAGCTTGCTTCTACACTATTCCTTACGGATTAAGCCTCCACATTTACGCTTTTTTCTTTTAATGAATCTATTTTCTTTATTATATAATACGAAATATAGAATGGTATTGTCATTTGTACCAGAGACATTGTTAAACTAAATAGGATATTTCCATTTGTTATTTTATATAATATTCTAATTGGTAATATAGAAAAATTCTGTGATATGAACATTAAGTTGCTACCGGAAAATATTATTTATTATAAATGCTATAACGCAAAGCACTCCTACTAAGCCTGCAAAGTATTTTATATCTTGCTTTTCTAATTCTATATATCTTGTTTTATTTACTAATATTCCTAAATACACCATTATACCATGATACAAAAAGCTATGAATGCTTAAAATGTGAAATGCTGGGTATGTTGGTAATGAAGTTGATGGATATAGTATAAATACTACTCCTCCTATTACTGAGCCAACCATTAAAAATATATCTCCTGCCCTTTGAAATTTACCTTTTCCAAATGAACTAAGTAAACAAGCATATATTAGCATACTACAATAATATAGTGGTAAATACGAATTTACTTCATATAATGAATTTAATGATATGCTATAAATTATTTTGAAAGCCTCTAGTATACATATAACTAATGTTATTTTTTTTATTATTTCATATATCTCTTCTTTGCTTTTTTTTATTGTATGTTTTAGTGCTACATAAATTCCTATTATTGTTATACCAATTAAAGCAAAATGTCCTTTAGTAAACATTCCACATGGTGCATATTTTCCTATACTTGAAAACAATTCTTATTCATCTTCTTTCTTTTTTTACTTATATTATTCTATAATATACTATTTTTTAATTTATTATACAAGTATATTTATAAATAAAAATACATATATATTAATAAAAGATTTTAGAATAAGGTTTCTAACTTCCAATTTCTATTTTTGAAAGAGGGTATTTATATGTTCATATATAATATAAAATTAAGTGGTACTAAAATGTTTAAATTCATATTTGTAATAATTATTACTTTTGTAATTTTACTGTGTGGTGTTGTTGGTTATAAACTTTATAAAGCTAGTGTTAAAGTTAATGATGATATAAGTTGCAATGGAGTAACTGAACTTACAAATAAAAATTACTCTACAATTTTAAAAACTGTTCATGAAAATATTGATTCTTATGTTGGACAAAAAATTAAATTTTCTGGTTTTGTATATAGAGTTTATGACTTAGAAAAAGAACAATTTGTTTTAGGTAGAAATATGATTATTTCTTCTGATTTTCAAACTGTTGTAGTTGGTTTTTTATGTCATTATAAAGAAGCCGAGACATTACGTGATAATGTATGGGTTGAGATAGAAGGTACTATTACTAAAGGAACTTATCATGGAGATATGCCTATACTTGAAATAAATTCTTTAAATAAAATTGAAAAGCCTAATGATGAATATGTATATCCTCCTGATGAAGATTATATTCCTACTTCTGTAATTTTATAGTTTTAATATAAAAATAAAGAAACAGCCATTATAGCTGTTTCCTTATTTTTATCTAACTGAGTGTAATTACAAAATTGCCATCTTCCTCTACTCCAGATACAGAGTTCTTTTGTGCCATGAAGTACAGAATTGCCATATTGGAATATCCCGCTTCCTTCAGCAATGTTACTCTGTTCCGTTTTCCAACCAAGTCGGTTTGTGACAATGTGTTGCTTCTAACTTTGATCATAAGCAATACCTCCGTAGAATTAGTTTATTTTTGACATATAACTATAATAACATAATATGAACTAAATTGCAAGCTTTTTTTAAAATTATGTTAATTTTATTCTCTTTCGAAAATTGCTTTTGCAACTCCCTTATCTATCATCGCACTAAAAATATTCTTCAATATAATTAATATAACTGGCCCAAATAGTAATCCTAAAACACCTATTATTCTAAAACCTGTATACATTGCTATTAATGTAAAAATTGGATGTATCCCAATTTGCCCTGCTACAATACGTGGTTCCATAAATTGCCTTACCATACACATAACTATTAATAGAACTATAAGCGATATTCCTAATGTCAAATCTCCATTAAATCCTGCTATAACAGCCCATGGTACCATAACAGCTGCTGAGCCAAAAATTGGTAGTGCATCAACAAAAGCTATTCCTAGAGCCGCTAATAATGGAAATCCTACATTTAAACCTGCTATTTTAAAAATATATAGGCCTATTAAGCATATAAAAAATGAAATAAAAATAAGTATTACTTGTGCTTTTAAAAGTGCACCTAAAGAACTTGAAACTTCTCTTACAAATTTTGATATTCTTTTTACCCAAGTTTTAGGAAAGTGATGTTCTAGTTGGTCTAACATATATATTTTATCTGTACATATAAAATATAAAGATAATATTGTAATAACTACATATATTATTATTGTTGGTATAGAAGTAATAACTTCTAATAAATTTGTAAGTACTCCTTTTGCCCAATTAGTTACTCCATTTAATATATCAATTGCTGAATTTTGTATAATATTCATTATTTCTCCTGATAAATGTAATTTACTTAAATCTATCTGTGATATTAGCGTTTCAAATCTATTTGAAATAACTTCAAAGTATCCATTTAATCCATTAAGTAGATTATATGATTCTGTGGTAAGTGACACTATTCCCCATATTAATAATCCAATTATTATGGATAGAGAAACAACAAATACTATAATTGCACTCGTTTTTCTTTTTAAGTTTAATCTCCTCATAAAAAATCTAATAACTGGCTCTAATATGAGTGATAATACAAAAGCAATCAAAAATGGCATATAGAAAACAGCAAATTTGAATGCTAAATATATACCTAAAATACTTAAAATAAAAACTAAAAGTTTTTTAAAGACTTTTGACCAATAATTCATATCTATTACCATAGTAATCTCCTATACATACTTTTATATAATTGTATGTAGGTTGTCCTAAAATTATACGTATAAATATAAGGATTTGATTGTAGGAACAGGCCTTATGTCTGCCCATTATTTAAACAAATTACTAAATTTTAATAGTTGTGTATTATTTTTAAAAATCGGGTGGACGCAATGTCCACCCATACATTAAATTTACATTTTGATTTATCTATTCAGCATTTTTGTCATTGCATTTACATATTGTTTCTAAAGTATTTGAAACGCTTTCATTACTTACATTATTATTTTTAGCCAAATCACCTAATGTTATTATTCCTATTATTTTATTTTGTTCATTTACTACTGGAAGTCTTCTTATTTGATATTTACACATTAAATCTTCTGCTTCTTTTATATCTGCATCTGAACTGCAGCAACAAACCTTACAAGTCATTATATCACTTACTTGTGTATTTTTAGCATCTTTATCACATGCTATACTTCTCAATATAACATCTCTATCTGTAACTAAACCTACTACATTTTGCATAGTATCACATACTGGCACGCAACCTACGTGATTACTGCACATTATTTTTGCACAATCTTGAACTGTGCTATCAGGTGTAACACAGCAAACATCATTACACATACAATCTTTTACTTTCATTATTAATACCACCTTTCAAAAAAATTACATTAAAATAAATTTTAATAATATTATTTTGTCCGTTTTGATATTTAATATGTGTGTAATTTATTTCATTGACACTTTTTGCCGATTTTAGAAAAATTTAGAAAAAATTTGCAGTTAATAGACTTTAATTCTAAAGTAGCGCGAAGGAAGTAATATATTTTATTTTTGTAATGAAGACTATCTTAAGTTTATTATATCCTCATCATTTTTTATGTTTTCACCTAAAAATATATAGCAATTGTTGTCTTGTTTCATTGCTTCTAGTGCTATTTCTTTGTCTTCTCTTAATGTAGTACTTGCATATTTTACTATAATTCCCTTATTTTTCACAGCTTCTAATACAACATCTCTATCATCTCTCATATTTGGATGTGAAAAATATAGTATTTGACCACTCTTTTTAAGTCCAGCTATCAAAAGTTCTTTATCTAGTAACAAATTTTCTCCTACATAACAATAAGTCCATCCAAGTTTACTTACAGATTCATATACTATTTCTCTATCGTCTTTTAACTTACTACTTGCAAATTCTAAAGCTTCTCCATTATTTTTAACTGCTTCAAATACTATTTCTCTATCATTTCTTAATTCTTCGCTTGCAAACTCTAATAACTTTCCGTTTTCTTTTACTGTTTTTAATACATATTCTCTATTATTTGAATTATTTTTTATATTCGTTATTTCTATTGGCTCTGGCATTTTATTACTCCTTTTTATCGTACTTATTTTATAATTTTAATATGTAGGGGGTCGTAGCCTTCGGCGACCCTCTCTTCGAAGAAATTACTCTAGAATTCTATTTAAGTAATTTTGTTGGAGGACGGATATCTACTAGCTTCCCCTTTTTTTAATTGAATAAATTAATAATTTATATTCATATATTTCTTAGTATGAATTTTAACTCTTTTTTAAATTTTTAGCAATATTTTTTAGTAAAAGTGTTGACATTAACATAATTTTATGTTATAAATAGGTTATTCGAAATTTTTAGGCTCAGTAGCTTAGTTGGTTAAAGCACTCGGTAGTCAGCCGAGCATTCGTGGGTTCGAGTCCCATCTGGGTCGTTATAACGTAAATTTACGTTTATTTTAGGGCAATAGCGTAATATGGAAACGCACTACTCCCACAAGTGTAGAGAGCGGAAGTTCGAGTCTTCCTTGCCCTATTAGGAATTACCCTTTGATGGTAATTCCGTATGACTGGTGTCTGGTCAAAAAAAGAGCCAAAGTAATTTTTTGAAATGCACCCCATTTAGTAGACATAGAAAAAAGAACCTATGTTAAAATACTAAATGGAGGTGTATTTTTTATGGCAAAAAAAGGTCAAAAATTTATGGAATATGATAATGACTTTA
>JAAVZD010000041.1 GCA_022791475.1 Clostridia bacterium
GGGATACTATGCGTTGCAAAAATCGCATGAAAAAGACCTCCTCTGCTGAAAATAGTCCAATACTTTATGATATTTTCTATAACAGCAATTTGATGCTCCTCACGGTCATATTGTGAATTTGGCACATAGTCTTCAATACCCTTGATATATTTCTTGCCCTTCCATTCACCAACCATTCTGACTTTCGTTCGATCCATGAATTTATAGTAGACTTTTTCCTTTTTAGCATTGCCCAGCACTTCATTTACATTTTTTGCCTTAGCTTTCATCAAGGCGACCTGTTCCCGTAGTTCCATATCCTGATAGGTCATTTCCATGTATGGGTCAAATCCAAGAACATTCTTGTCTCGGATACCGTCAGCAAGTGTATATCTGTGCAACTCATTACCCAAGATAGTTGTCGTTGTATTATCCTTCTTACTATTAACATCCTGTATCGGTGTTCCAGTAAATCCAAAAATAATAGCATGGACAAAAGTAGTCTTGATATTCGTCAGCATCTCTCCAAAGGTGGAGCGATGTGCTTCGTCAATGATAATCACAATCCGCTTAGATACAATTTTATCTATATCAACACTTTTAATATTATCCGCATTTCTGGTCACATTGCTCAGTTTTTGGATGGACGTAATAATCAACGAATCGCTATAATCGTCACTCTTTAGTTTTGTTACAAGAACATCTGTATCCGCCGTATCCTGAATTTCTTCTGACGCACTCGCAAAAGCTCTGTAATCATCAAATGACTGTTTTCCGAGAGCTTTTCGATCCACCAAGAATATTACCTTGTCCGCAGTACGGGTACTAACAATGAGCTGTGCAGATTTAAAGCTGGTCAATGTTTTTCCAGAACCCGTAGTATGCCATATATGACCACCAAGACTATTGGTATCAGTCCAGTCCTTGTCCATAACTGCATCGGATATGGCTTTTGCTGCTCGATACTGATAACTGCGCATTACTTTGAGAGTATCGTCTTTGGCATCCGGAATCGTATAATAACCAATCAACTCATGTGCCATTGGAATATTCAACAGATACTTAACCACATCCTGCCAATCGGAATATGGCACATTATCAAAATCAGCCCAATGAAAATAAAAGGACTTGTTAAACACCCCATCCGGACCAGGATTTGCAAAATACACTGTCTCCGCAGGCTCCAGCGCCACAAAAACCTGTATCAGCGAAAACAGTCCCGTAAATACCCCCTCATGTGCATATTTTTCAATTTGATTATATGCATTGCTTACTGGAATGCCACTTTTTTTCAATTCTATATGAATCACAGGCATTCCATTGATAAGCAACATTAAATCACCACGTCGGTCATTCAACCGAGGTAACGTTTTGAATATAGGCTGCCTTACAATCTGATAACGACTGGACCCAAAAGCAATTTCACGCCGATCATATATTTTTAAGCTAACCTCTTTTCCAAAATTTTGTGTATCATCAGGATTGTCACGCTTGATAGACACACTCTTGCCATTGATGAAATCATTCAGCTTAACAGGTGTGCGTAGTCGGATAATTTGCTCTATAATTTGTGCCATTTCACTATCCGTCAAAGGACAATCATTTAAAACATCCTGCTGACGATTATTAGTAAATAAAATATCTGCCCAATTATGAATCAGCATATCCTCCGTAGGATAACTCAGCACTTGCTTTTCCCATCCAAATTCTATAAGTTGTTCTATGACAGCTTTTTCAAATTTTTTCTCATCATAAAAAACCACCCATTCCACCTCCTACACAAACATCTTCTGGAGACAAGCCATTTTTATATTTTTTAACTTCTGCACTCGGACTTTATACAAGCTAATCAGTTCATCCAAAGAATTCAAATAATCAGCAATCTGCTTTTGCTCTTCAACTTCTGGGATCATCATTTCATATTCTAACATCTCTGACACCTTCAAAACGCGATTTCGACCTGCGCCTCCTGGTGATGATAACAAAAGGTGATGGCGAAATCTTGCATCCAAAATCATATATTTCAGAAATTGGTCATAAATATCATCCGTCATTGCAAACTGAGGAAAACGGTGAGAAACCAATTTCCCTGCATCATCATCATCTGTAATGGCCACTGCATGCTCCCACGCGAATGTAATATTTACAATCAAGTTATGTGAAGCCACCCTATGCATTTGTGCAGTACCAAGTTCTTTCCCGGCTTCTACATAATCGTGAAAAACACCTTTGCCGTGGCTACGGATGCCCAACCTTTCATAACCGCCATGTGGTGTCTCAACAGGCGCAGAATAAGGAACAACTATCTCACCCAACCTCACTTTTTTCCAAGGAACTTTGTATTCTCCGAATCTTATCTGGGGAAATAAATCTCCATCTTGGACAAATAGCTTTTCCAGCATTGAAGTTCTGACACTGACCATTTTATCATACTTATTCTGATGAAAAGTGATAAGATCATCCATCTGCTGAAAAAAGCCCGCAATCTTATCTTGTTCTTCTCTATTCGGCAACATCAATGGCATATTCAAAAACGTATCTGCGTGAATTCTTTTCGCCTTTCTACTACCATCAGCAATCATTCCATTTGTAATATAAAAGCTAGGTTGAACCGCTCTATAATACATGAAATATGGATTTATCCCATGACAATCAAAAGCGGGCAGATCAGCAGTAGATTCGAACAAATCCAGCTCTTCTGGCACTACGCCAAAAGCAGAATTTAGGAAATCCAATTTACTGTAAATGAACTGTCCAGCATGGCGAATATAATATTGTGTCGCTGAGCTTCCTATGTCATTTTTCGCATATACTCCTTTGCCCCATAACCTCACTGTAAGCTTCTTTGCAACATCTCCAGAATGTCCCATTTCACGACTTTCTGTGAATACATCTCTACACTTATGCTCTTCCCAATCATCTGTAAAATCAGCAAATCGAATAGTTGGTCTTAAATTCTCCGTCATGTCATTCGCCTCCTAACAACTTCTTCAACTCCGCCAATCCACTTGTATCAAAATCATTACCACTTAATCTGGAAATATAGCTTGACACTTCCGATTCTACAGTTTCAATTTGCGTATCAACGCCAGAAAATGTCACATCATATTTCTCAGACAAATTAGTCAATTTCTCTATAAAATTCCTAATGAGATTTTCTGGCAATTCCATAATTCCAGCGATAATCGGAGCATTCCACTTTTCTTCCAAGATTTTAAGAGCTTGTTCCTTGTCCATACTCTCAATCAGAACCTTGGTTTTTTCATGTAGTGCGGCAGATTTTTCTCTGATTCCCTTTCTCAGAGCATTCTCGTTATCTATCACCGCCACTATGTTCATCAATTTAGCCTCGAAAGAATCCTCAAGGAATGTGTGTTGCTGTTTTAATATTTTTATTCGAGCATCAGCAACAGTTTTTGTGTAGAAACCATTCTTATTGGAAGTCATCGCTGTCCAATCCACACAGTCAGTATTTTTTATAAAGTCTACCTTACTTCTTTGCGGAAGTGTAAGATACTCCTGTATCGCAAGAATCTCTTCCGTTTCCACATCTTCAAGAGCTTCATCCACTTTAATTTTAACCTCTTTATTTACAAACGAAGTACCAGCATCATTTAAAATACCTGAATCCTTTTCTTCATCAGAAAGAGCATCAATCATTTCACTATACGCTGTTGAAACAGCCGCCAACTCTTTTTCCATCTCTCGTAACTCATGTGCCTCTGCTGTCAGCATCATCTCCTGCACAAGCTCAAATGGCAAAATATGACCTTCCCAACCATCCTGCACTTCTACATCTTTGTCATCTTTCTTTTTTGTCACCATATGCGGATCGACTTGCGTCAATGCTCCATCGCCTTCCGTCTGCAAAATTTCTATATCAGTAGATATCTGCCCCCACACATTATCAAGTGCTTGAAATGCTTCATATTTATCAATAGAAGCAATGGACTCCAATCGTCTAAAAATATCTGCTGTAATCCTCTCTTCCTCTGACAGAACGGACACGGTTTGATAATGCTCAATAAGCGATATTTTTAAATTCTCGCGAAAGTCTGAAAAAGCTAGAGCATAATTTTCCCTGTAACCGACAACTGATTTGTGCTCTCTAACCACCTGTCCAATATTATCGAATACAAGCTGCACATATCTTTCCGATATCGGTTCACAGATATCTTCCCGTAGATCCGGAAAAGCCTCCCAATATGTCTTCAACCCATCTAATTCGTCATTTGGAATACCGCCAAACATGATGGAGTACAAGTCCCAAGGCTCCGACTTTACAAAGGAATCCACATAGCGAGGTATATTCAGATTATAATCATTCTCACGAACCTTATCCTTGCTTACCCGCTTCGAAAAACCCGGTATTGTAGCACGGTCATGGATACAATCAACAATTCTCTTAATGTCAGAAGAGCGAAGTCGATTGCTTTTTCCAGATTTCTCATATCCCTTTGACGCATCAATAATGAGGATATCTGTATCTTCCCTGTGCCGCTTTAGCACCATGACCAAAGTTTGGATAGACGTACCGAAAAAGATATTAGCGGGTAATCCAATAATCGCATCTATATTGTTTTTTTCAACTAGACTCTTTCTGATTGTATATTCTTCATTACCACGGAAGAGAACGCCATGCGGAAGGACAATGGTCATAATCCCATCATCCTCTAAATGGTACAGTTCATGCAAAAGAAACGCATAATCAGCTTTTCCCTTTGGTGCCACACCATAATCCGAAAAACGTGGGTCGTGCTTTTTATTCTTAGTGTCCCATTTTTGGGAATAGGGTGGATTTGAAACCACTGCATCCACGCGAACAAGTTGGTAATGCTCTACATCATCATTTTCAAAGAAAGGCCAATCCTCCTCTAATGTATCACCATTTCTGACATAGATATTTGCCGGGTCAATTCCTCTCATTACAAGATTCATTCTTGTCAGGTTGTATGTATTTTCCTTTAACTCTTGGGCATAATAATTGATTCTATTATCACCCTTAAGATACTTTGCCACAGCCGATCCTATATTGATGAGCAGGGAACCTGATCCAGATGTCGGATCGTAGATACGAATTTCCTGCCTGTCTTTCAAATGTTCAGCAACAATTTCAGACATCAAAACAGACACTTCATGCGGAGTATAAAATTCGCCAGCCTTTTTCCCTGCATTAGCAGCAAACTGGCTAATGAGATATTCATAAATAAATCCCAGTACATCGTAATCCTGCTTGCCATCCATCGGAATACGCTTAATCAATTTTATCAGATTATTAATGGATTTCGTCTGAGTTGACGCCGTTTCACCAAGCTTAGACAATCCTGTCTGAAGCGTATTGAATATCTTTTCAAACACCTTTTTATGCGAATCACTAATCAGTCTGTTAAAGGCGGATAACGCTTTTCTTACATCAGACACATCAAAATCACTACCCTTATCAAGCCATGTGGAAAACAGATTCTCATAGGCAATAAAATATCCAATGGTGTCTTTTGTGTAGTTCACAAAGTCCCCATCCGTTTCATCTAGTTGCCTGATATCCTCGTCAATCATTCCTTGTTCCTTAAAAAAACGCAATTCCTTTTCTGAAAGGTATCTGTAAAAAATAAATCCCAAAATATAATCCTTATATTCATTCGCCTCAATTTTCGAGCGCATTTCATTGGCTGATTTCCAGATAGTTGATGCCAATTGTCGTTTGTTCATTATTCAATTTCCTCCTTGCTATTTTGATGGCAGTGCCTAATATTCATTAATGTCTATGCCTGCCTCAAGTAATCGCTCATATCTTGCGTAAGAAAAAACCACGGCTATTGGCTTTCCATTCTTCAGTATAAATCCTGCCTTATCATCCTCAGATAACCCTCTAATCAATTTTGAAGATTGCCCGCGATTGAACTCACCGATATTGAAATGTTCCATAGGAACCTTGTTTTTCTTTTCCAAAGTCACTCCTCCTAACTCTAATTACTTATTGTATATTATATCAAATTGGATTATAGTTACAATATTTATTATAATTTATTTTGCCATATTTTTTTACCGATTTTTAATATTGTAAAAGTAATTACTCTTTCCATCTATTTCATATATCTGACTAACGATGGCATGTGGCACGAGCACATTGTTTCATCAAAAAAGCACCCAAAAATGGCTTGATAAACGATCGCTTCCATTTTGGGAGAACAACAATCACGAGAAGACCGTGGACAGGGCATTCGATACGTTGGGTATAACACTCCTCTTTAACAAAGCTTTCGCCCATTCAAACCATCTCCATATTTGCGGGAGACCGTTCCGGAAGTCATAATACTTACAACACTTATAATAGAGAGGACAGATAATCTCATGCTCTCTGTCCGGTCTTGCTTTTATTCCGAAATTGATAACTCCGTACTGATTGGAGTAGAAGTCGTTATAGTTCAGTTGTATTACTGAACTGTAACCGTTTTTTTATTTTCTATGATTTTCAGATTATACAAACCATTCTGTTTATAAATCACCGTTCCCTATCTCTCCGCTTTTTCTGAATATTCTCTCGCACCCCGCAATGCTTTTTCCGATACTCATACTCTTTCAAAAACTCATCATAAACTGTCATCTTATATTTCATACTTTTCATTTTACCTTCGTCATATCCCATCCGTTTTTGATATTCCTTTAATTCTGCCATTTGGTCAGTTGTCGGCGGAGGAAGCAGTTTTGTACGCTCTTCCAAGGAAAGCTTTGAAAAA
>JAAVZD010000139.1 GCA_022791475.1 Clostridia bacterium
CTTATTTCACCTTCTTCAATTCTACTTTTATTATTTTTATTAGTAAACTTAATCTTTGAAATATAATTATTATTTCTTTTAATTTCGCTTTCTGGTTTGAATCGATAAGTAGGATTACTTATCGAATGCAAGATTCCTTTAAAGGTTGGCTCTGCATTCATATAAAATTTTCTATATTTCTCATCATATTTCGACCAATCTCTTACATCAGAAAATAAAACTCCTCCGAATTGATCTAAATTTTCCTCCCCAAGTTCAATTAAGAAATTTTTTATTTTAGTCAATTTCCAATCTGATGGACTATCGAAAATTCTAATAAATCCTTCTCTAATTTTTTTCAAAGCCTCCTCTATCTGATTTAAAGATGCATTTTTAAATATACCTTTGTCTTTGTTACCATGAGGAATCATTAACACATTATAATTTCCTAAAATTTCAATAACTTCTTCATTCGAATAGCATATTTCATCTTTTTCCATTTTTTCTTTTGTCTTTTCATTTATTTCTTTCATTACTAAATAATTACTTTTGAAATCTTCCTCAAAAATACAAGCAATATGAATATGATCTCCTATTGATAAATTTGTATCTAACTCTACACCTAGTAATATATTAGTCTTTTGTAAATTTAGTAAATGTTTCATTAATATATAATTTACAATATTAATTTCATTATGGTTTGTCACAGCCATTAATTTCATATTGTATTTTTGTACTACATTTTGCAAATATGTATATTTAAAATTTACTTTATCATGTGTTTTATCTCTCGTTACTCCTTCACAAGTATGCATATGCAAATCTATTGCATTCCATTCACTCATAATACCCCCTCCAAGTTATATATATCAAATTATTAACGAATAATTTGTCGAAGTTTGTCTGTTATTGTCAAAAAAGCAAAATAATTCTGTAATTTTTAATTACTTTCATACTTTGCTTTTCTTTCGTAAAATTTTATTCTAAATACTCTTTCAACCCATCAACAATCTTATAAACCTTTGTCATTGGATTTCTTTCTGATGCTTGTCCATTTTTATTTAGTTCTTCCATTTGTTTGCAATTTTCTATTGCAATATGTAGCTTTCTATCTTTTGTGACTTTTTCAAAGATATTAGGATCATTTTTATTGTACTCTCCTAACCCATTCTTTTGAAATTCTTTGTTAAGTTCATCTAAAACATCTTCTTTAGAAATATATTTAGTTACTTTCTTTAAATGTGCTAATAACCAAAG
>JAAVZD010000077.1 GCA_022791475.1 Clostridia bacterium
AAGGAATTGATGATTTTTACTATGCCGCCAGAAAAAATACGGTGAAACAATAAAACGGGCGTATTTGAATAGAATGACACAGGCCAGGGGATACAACACTCTGGCTTTTCTGCAGAAGACATATGAAAACATGCTTTCAGAAGAAACATTTATTTATCAGGAGGAAATGTTACATGGGAAAAAAGAGAGATTATGCATCTTTAATTTTATTGCTTGTTTCGCTTGCGGTATTTGCATTTGCAGCATGGAAACTGTTTGGCATTTATGCAGAATACCACCAGGGAACAGAAACTTATGAGGAACTTAAGGATTACGTACAGGAACCGAAAGAAAATGGCGATCCTTCAATATCAGAGGACGACGCTTCAGAAGAAGGGGCGGGGGATGCTGGAAATGGTTATCTGCAGGTTGATTTTGAGGGGCTTAAGAAAGTAAACCCGGATGTCATTGCATGGATTCAGGTTCCGGCTCTGGATATCAGCTATCCGGTGGTACAGGGAAACGATAATTACTTTTACCTGCACCATATGTTTGACGGGCAGGAAAATAAGAACGGGAGTATCTTTGTGGATTATCATAACCAGCCGGACTTTACGGACAGCAATACCATTGTCTATGGACATAACATGAAAAATGGCAGTATGTTCGGCACGCTTGACCGTTACCAGGAGCAAAGCCTGTACCAGCAGTATCCATGCTTTTATATCTATGTTCCGGGATCTGTGCTGGAATATCAGATCATATCCTGCTATGCCGGCCGGAACGGAAGCGCTGGATATACCTATTCTTTTCCAGAGCTAGAGAATTTTCAGAAGTTTGTGGATACGGTACTCTCCTATTCCGGATATGATACTGGAGTAACGGTGACGGATACAGACCATATCGTGACGCTTTCAACCTGTGTGAATACAGACCGGAATTACCGATATCTGGTACATGGGAAACTGATGCAAAAGATTCAGAATTAAGACAGATGGAGATTAAAAAATGATAGATTTAGAATACAGCCGTTATATTACGGAATTATTAGTGGATGATACATTAACGGAAGAACTGCGTTCCAGAAGGTTTGATACAATAAGAAGAATGAGAGGGATTGCTGCCAGATACGGAGAAGAGGGATTCTTACCGGAACTGGTTGAGACGGTATTCTGCAAAAAGGCAGATTTCATTATGAAAGCCAAGACAAAGGCTGAACTGGAAGCAATCGTAAAGCCAAGCATTCCGAGATATTCCGGTGGGATTTTTTATCCCGGCAGTCCGTATCATGTAGAGGAGGAGGAACTGATTTTGTGGTCAAAGACTTCTATGAAAGCGCTGTTGATTCCGCGGGGATATAAGCGGTATCAGGAATTATTTGAAAAATATGTTGGCAATAAAGCTAAAGATGCTGCAGCGTAGATAAGTGAAGGATAAGCAAAGGCATTGGCATAAAGCTGGTGCCTTTTTCATTGCAAGAATACATGGGTTAAACGCTGTACGTATGATATATGCATATGAATGACTTTGTTATTTAAAAGTTTGTTGCACTTTACATAGCTTACACGTACAGAATATGTATCAATGACAAAGGAGTGGATAATTTATGATTAAGAAACTAAGAGTTGCGGTAGATCATGGCAACCGGAATATGAAAACCTGCCATTTTATTTTCACAAGTGGGATTAATGTGTTGGATAAAAAGCCTGCCAGGGGTGAGAGGTATCTTCAGTATGAAGGAAAGTATTATACCCTCAGTGAGCAGAGAATTCCTTACCAAAGAGACAAGACTCAGGATTTTCGGTTCTTTATTCTGACGTTATTTGCAATCTCCATGGAACTGGAGGGAAAAGAACAGATCCAGCCAGAAGATATCGTGCAGATTCAGCTTCCCATCGGACTGCCGCCAAAGCATTTTGCAGAGCTTTATGAAAAGTATGAGGAATTTTTCAAAGCAGAAGGTAAGGTATTGGACTTGAATTTCAATGGAAGGATCTATCATGTCTGTATTCAGGAGGTAAGGGCTTTTGTGCAGGACTTTGCTGCAATGATGACTATGGGACAGGAAATCACGGTTGTTCCCAAAGCAGTCGGGATTGATATTGGAGGATTTACGACCGATTATCTGCTAATGCGGAAAGGGCGGCCGGATATGGGATACTGTGATTCTCTGGAAAAGGGCGTGATTACTATGTATAACCAGATTATCTCCAGCATTAACAGTGAATATGACATGCTGCTGGAGGATACGGATATTGACAGTATCCTTGCCGGAAATATGCAGTATTATGATGACAATGTGGTACGCATGACAGAAAGCATGGTGCAGGATTTCGTGACAGATCTGCTGAACAGTATCAGGGAGCGCGGTATAGATACAAAATCGTCGTATACTGTCTTTATCGGCGGCGGAGCTGTCCTGTTGAAACGATTTCTTGAGAAATCAGACCGTTTAGGGAAATATCTGTTTATCGAAGACCTGAAAGCAAATGCCAAAGGATATGACCTGTTATACCGTGCATATGAGAATGGGAAGTGATCGGAATGGCGAAGAAGAATCCGTATGTATTTACCATAGGATTTGATGAAACAGATCTTTCTCATGTAAGAGCTGCAGAAATACTAAACAGAACGAAAAAGAAAGCCCAGTTGATTGCTGCCGCTATTTTAAGCTATGTAGATGGGGCAGAATCAAGTAGAAATTCTGAATTTAATCTGGAGACATTACAGCCTATTTTGCAACAATTAATCCAGAAAGAGATAGAAAAGAGATTAGAGGAGCAGGCGGATACTCATCATCAACACATTGTAAATGAGAAAGAGCCTGATTTTGGTCAGAGCCTGGATCTTTCATCAGACGAGGAAGAAATACCAATGGATGAAAATATAACCAGGAATATTGTAGACGCTATGGATGCGTTCCGGAGGATATGATAAATTATAAAAATATTTATAAGCCACAAATTTAAGAAGCAGTCCCAACATAAAAGGGGCTGCTTTTGTCATATCTGAAAATTTTAAGCATTTTACAGCAACTCACAGATTCACCACAGATTTCTCACAGATTCGTTTTTTATACTTGGAAATGATGGCTAAGCAAATGGAGATGCGTAAAGAAAGTTACAGGTTTTCAGATGCTGCTGAGATAAGGCCGCGCAGTGTACCAAGAGCCAGACGCTTTATCTCATCGGGACATTGATCCAGCTCTGCTATGATCTGCTTCATAGTAGAATCCATAGTCTCTGCCTTACCTTTCATAACCGTTTCTATAGGAAGATTTAGAAAGGATACCAGCAGGCAAAGGTTTTCGAAACGGGGATTGCCATTGTAATTTTCAATATCAGAAATAGTGCGGAGAGATACATGCACCATTTCAGCAAGAGCATTTTGGGACAGATTTCTTCTTAATCGTTCTTCTTTAACTGCATCTCCTAATAATTTCTTAGCCATCATTTGTACCACCTCACTTAATTCTTATATTTTACATGAGATATGCACTATAAGAAATGCGTTAAGATGCCTGTGTACGTGTATTATATTGCGTGTTCAGATTTTAGCGGGCATGGAGACAAGGAATTCAATTTTATATATGGCAGGAAAAGAAAAAATGCAGTAAGTAGTTTGTTAAAAAAACTTTAGTAGCATGGTGGAAGTATGGGACTTGCAGATATGCAGTATATGAGGTAATCATATCCCATATAACACATGAAATGCGATTGATTTTATATGCTGTCAGACTGGTAAAATGCCGGTTTGACAGTATTTTTTATATAGAAATAGAGCCTGCCATGGAGCGTCATTGCCGTTCTCCACCCTTAGAAATCTTTAGAACAGATTGATTTTGAAGATTTTTGGAGGGAAAAATATGAATGAATATGATTATATAGGAGATAAAACAAAGAATTACTTTACTGCATATCTGCAGAAATGTATCCGGTGGAAAAGATGGAATTATCTGAAGAAAAAAGAAAAGATTGACAGAATGGAAAGACCTTTAGAAGAATCTTTAGAGGATTTTAGTTCTTCAATAGACGAAATGCTGGAATTGCGTTATAAAGAAGCCGTTCTTTCAAGAGAGCAGGAAGGGCGATATCCAGAATGGAATGAACTGTCAGACCAAAAGCTTATAGAGGCTCTTTTGATGCTCCGTAAGGATGAAAAGCGTTTTATTTACCAGCATGTTTTTGAGGAGAGAACTTTTAAAGAGATAGGCAGTATGAATGAGATCAAAGAGGATAAGGTAAAAAATATCTATTATTATGCTATCCGAAAAATCCGCGAATGGATGGGAGGTGATAAATGATGGAATTTGAAGAAATTTTATTTAGGGCGAAGCACGGAGATAAGAAATCCGTGGAGAGAATTTTAGAAATGTTTCGTCCAATGTTAATTAGAAACGCTCTAATAAAAGGGGTATTTGAGGAGGATTTATATCAGGAGTATGTGATAGAAACATTAAAATGTATTAGAAATTTTAGAAAAATAGATTTATTGGATTCTGAAATATGAGAAAATGTATAATTAAAAAACGAGAAATCAATGAGGATAAATGAGAAACGATACAGACACGAGGTTGCTGTATCGTAAACTAATAATTATGTATGATATCGTATGGAAGAATAAAGGAATTGGAAATGTCCGAGGAACACTGTAGATAAAAGTTTCAGAATCTTCTGTTATTTATCGTACGATAAAAAATATTATAAAGACGGTGTGCTGCCTGACAGTCATTTATGTTTTACTGTCAGGCTTTTTTGCTGTTGTATTTGTAACAGCAACGATTACTTTTGTAATGTAATTTTGACTTTGTTCCGTTGTTAGTTCATCCAACAGAGTGTCAGCATAGAATGTATCGCCAAGCAGGAACTTCTGAGTTGTGGCATAAGATTGGATTAGAGTATATGCCTGCTCAATGTTGTCATCTCCGCCTAGACAATAAATTTGTATGTATTTTCCGGAAGGCAACGAATCGCAATAATGAGAAGCGATAGGAAAATCACATTCTGTGTAGACAGCATTATAATAGTCAAATCGTCCTTTCTTGAGATCATTTATGTCATAAGTTGCGCAGATATTGTTGTCAGAAATAGGGTAAGTTTTACGTATCTGCAAGTGTTCTTGTACAGCGCGACTGATTTCCTGAGAAGTATTAGTAGAAATATGAGTAATAAGAAGATATTTTTCTTCTAAAGAAACCACCACAGGTGTATTCAGATTGTATTGCAGATATTCGGAAATGCGTCTTTTTTGATGATAAAGAAGTTTTTTCATATTCTGCAGGCGTTGGATCTCCTGATTGATTTGGATTTCTTCAGATTGCAATACGCTCATAAATTGTTCAGGAGAGCGATTGGCAAGATACAATTTGATTTCTTTCAGAGACATTCCGATGTATTGAAGAATCCGTATTATACGAAAAAGATTAATTTGCCACAGATGATAGTAGCGATATCCATTTTCATCTGTAATCTGGGGAGAAAACAAGCCAATTTTGTGATAATGAAATAGAGTATGCTTTTTTACGCTTAAGAGTTTTGCAAAATCTCCGGTTGTAAAATATAGTTCAGAGTACTTCATAAACTATCCTCCCTATTATTGACTATTGGGTTACCCTATACCATATAATAGCATCTGATTCATGCTAAGTAAAGAGAAAATCAAGAGTACCGCAAGATAAATGGTGTTGGGTTATTGTTCATACCTACTGAGAGTTTCAATGACCGTCAGCCTATCTAAGTCGCTTTTGACCGTCCTAAGCACTAATGGCATTCGCTAAGAACAGGTCGAAACAGAGTGTAGGCAGGCTTGATATATGACAACTATCACCTCATTGGACGAGCGCCATACAACAGGGTGAATGACTTCGTGTAAACAATAAAGAGAGATAAAATATAATTTTAGCATAGTTGAGGAGTCTGATAAATGATAGAATATGCTTTTTTTTGAACGAATAAAACAGCAATAAAGAAAAGATATGAATATAATTATAGATAAATAAGTGCTTAATGGGAAAATATTATACAGTCTGCATAATAAATGAATCTGATACAGAGGAGATACAATATGGCAAAGAGGAAACCCAAGCTGGAATTTAGATATTACGAAATAGAACCTAATGAACAAGTACTTGCACTTCTTGGGGAGAATTGGAGAAGGACTTATGGAAAAGACATTGACAGGCTACACTTTCATAATTATATGGAAGTTGGAATCTGTCATGAAGGACATGGGGAAACTATTCTGAGGGATAAGGTACAATCTTTTGAAGAGGAATGTGTTATTATTGTGCCGCCCAATTACCCACATAGTAATATGGCTGACTTTGGTACTACGGCATATTGGGAATGGCTGTATTTAGACATTGACAGTGTACTTCAGGATATGAAGGAGCTATCCTTTAGTAAACTAGATACGGACTATATGCGAAATGAACTGTATAAGACGGCATTGTTCTTTCATCAGAAAGAATATCCGAAGATTAGTGATATCATTCTGAAAGTTCGCGAAGAATGTGATAAAAAGGCATATATGTACAGGGAGACAGTAAAAGGTCTGCTACAATCTTTTGTTGTAGAACTTTTACGTATTCATAATGTACATGCAGACATGCCAAGGAAAAGTGCCAGGAATTTTCAGATAGCTCCAGCGCTTAGTTATGTGAAAGGACATTATAATGAAGAAATCAAGATTCAAAATCTGGCAGAGGTTTGTGGAATTAGTGAAACTCATTTTAGAAGGATATTTCAGGAATGCATGAATATGGGACCCAACGATTACATCAATGTAATTCGAATTCAAGAAGCGAGCAGACTTTTGTTGAAAAGTTTTGCGACAATGGAAGAGATCGCATTTCAGGTAGGGTACGGAGACGTATCGACATTTACCAGAAACTTTAAGAAAATGTTTGGAATGACACCTTACCAATGGAAGCGGTCACCGGATAATTATTCGGGACATATGTTAGATTCCAAAGTCAGCGTGTTGAGGGGATGGGAGTAGGATGTGATGATTCTGTATGATTCAATGTGTATACCTCAAACTATAAGTTGTATATGGAAATGAGTATATACTTTGGAAATGGTAGAATATGCTTTTTTTTTGGTAGAATAAAAACGCAATGCAACAATGAAATCGATTACAATTATACCTATAAAATTAGCTCAAAGAGGCGCAAAAACATACAGATTGCACAACGACCTCTTGGGCAAAAAGGAGGATGATAAATATGAAAAAAAGATTTGTTTCAATGTTGCTTGCAGGAGTGATGATATTCTCTCTGACTGCCTGTGGGGGTAACAGCGGTGGTGCTGGTTCAGGCAATGATACCTCGGATGGAAGTACAGCCATGGGTACAAGTGATGATGAGAACACATTGACAGTTGCTGCATGGGATCCGAACTTCAATATTCCAGCTCTTAAAGCAGCAGCGGCAGACTACAAGGAGAATGTGAATAAGGATTTTGTTCTTGACATCAAAGAACAGGCCGGTTCACAGGATATTGAGACTGCAATTACTACAGCGGCATCTTCAGGTAAGTATGAGACACTGCCGGATATGGTACTCTTTCAGGATCACTGGATTCAGAAGTTTGTAGCAGATTATCCGGATGCATGGCAGAATGTAGACGATATTGATATCAACTGGGATGATTTCTATGCAGAGAAGATTGATTATTCTACGATAGACGGCATTCACTATGGCGTGCCGGTTGACGGCGGTACGGTTATCATGGCCTATCGTGTAGACCTTCTTGATGAGGCTGGGTACACCATTGATGATATGAAGGGAATTACATGGGAGAAATTCATCGAGGTTGGAAAGGCAGTAAAGGAAAAAACCGGTAAGGCTCTTTTGTGCATGAACAGTGATGGAAATGATTTGGTATATATCATGTTGCAGGCAGAAGGAGTGTCACAATTCAAAGATGGAAAACCGTATATCACGGAAAATGACAAGCTCAAAGAGATTGTCCAGTTGATTGTTGATATGACCAAAGAGGGTGTGTTGCTTTTGCCTAACAGTTGGTCAGATTACACTGATAAGGCAATTCAGGGTGACCAGGTTGCAGGCGTTATGAACGGAAACTGGATTATTCCAACTATTGAGGCTGTAGAGGCAAATAGTGGAAAGTGGGAGATTACATCCATGCCCACATTGAGCGGTGAAGAAGGATATGCTTCTAACGGAGGTGCTTCTCTGTATATCACAGCTAACTGTAAAAAAACAGAACTTGCGAAAGACTTCCTTGCCTATACATTCGGTGGAAGCACTGTAACTTATGACGGAGCTCTTAAAGATGGCGGCGTAGTAGCCACATATATTCCTGCCGGTGAATCGGAAGTGTACAATGAAGGTGTAGAGTTCTTTAATAATACACCAATCTATGCGCAGATATCGGAGATGGGTGCCAATGTAGAGACGATTGAGCAGAGTCCGTTCCATTATACATGTCGTGAAAAACTTGGCGCGGCGATTGTCAATATTGTAAACGGCGGAGACTTGGAAGAGGAACTTAAAGGTGCGGAAGATCAGTTGAATTTTGAGATGGGTAATTAATATTAAAAAATACATAAAATGTAAGATAAAACGGGGAGAGCGGATTGCCGTTTTCCCCATTTTTTACGAAAAAAGGAGGACTTCGGGTGGAAAAGAAAAAAGGGATGAACCTGCTTCAAAAACAGTCAAGGGCCGGTTGGAGTTTCCTTGCACCAGCGACTTTGCTGATTGCAGTGATGAGCTTCTGGCCTATGGTCAGTGCTTTTATCACTTCATTAAAGACGGGCTCCAGCGCTGATATGCAGTGGGCCAGTCCAATTACATATAATTACACTAGAATGTTTGCGGATAAACTGTTCCTTCGTTCTATAGGCAACACTTTCCTATATCTGGCAGTTCAGGTACCAATTATGTTGGTGCTTGCAATTCTGCTTGCACAGCTGTTAAATAATCAACATTTAAAATTGAAGGGATTCTTTCGTACATGTGTATTTCTTCCCTGTGCTACAGCGTTGGTTTCGTACTCCCTGATTTTTAAATCATTATTTGCTACGGAAGGATTGATCAACACAATTTTGGTTAATCTTGGTATTTTGTCCGAAAATTATAATTTTCTTGGAAATTCAACCAGTGCAAAGATAGTGATTATTATTGCCCTAATCTGGAGATGGACAGGGTACAACATGGTATTTTATCTGGCAGGTTTGCAAAATATTGAATACTCGGTATATGAGGCGGCCAAGATTGATGGAGCTAACGGGTGGCAAACTTTCTGGGGAATTACTGTACCGCTCTTAAAGCCAACGATTATCATGACATTTATCATGTCTATCAATGGTACCTTGCAACTCTTTGACGAGTCTGTGAATTTAACAAACGGCGGACCGGCAAATTCTACGATTACTATGTCGCACTATATTTATAATAATACCTTTGGTACTGGTGTTGCGAATTTCGGATATGCAACGGCCATGGCATTCCTTGTATTTATCATGGTGGGTGTCTTGGCATTGATCAATATGAAAGTAGGTGATACACGTGACTGAGAAAAAGAATAGAAGTATGATCCAAAGGCGGTTGATTCCAACTTATATTTTCCTGGCAATTGTATCATTCATTTCTGTATTTCCATTCTATTGGATGATTTCTGCGGCGACAAATACATCCTTTGATGTGGCGCAGGGACGCATACTGCCAGGCAGTAATCTGTTAGTAAATTTTCAAAATCTGATTACTGGACAAAATCTGTGGGGAGCTATGTGGAATTCTTTCCGGTATTCTATCTTACAGACGATTATTGCACTGTTTATCTGTTCACTGGCGGGTTTTGGATTTGAGCTTTATCATGATAAGAAAAAGGATATGGTGTTTACCATTTTGCTTCTTGCTATGATGATTCCGGGTGTGGCAACAATGATTCCACTATTTAAGATGATTGCAGGTATGAACTTATTGAACTCTGCACCAGGTTTTATTCTACCGGCAATCTCCACTCCGTTTTTGATCATGATGTTCCGTCAGAATTCCAGGAACTTCCCAATAGATGTTATGGAAGCGGCCCGGATTGATGGATTAACTGAGTTTCAAATCTTTTTCCGCATGTATTTGCCGATGATGAAGTCTACTTACGCAGCGGCTGCAGTTATTTCATTTATGAATGCATGGAACTCCTATCTGTGGCCGAAGGTTATCATGACGGATACTAATGCACAGACTATGCCAATGTTGATAGCCAATCTTGCATCTGGCTATACGACAGATTATGGCTTACTGATGTTAGGCGTATTATTTTGTTCTGTGCCTACAATGGTCGTATTCTTCATATTACAGAAGCAGTTTGCGGAAGGTATTACAGGAGCAATAAAATAGGATATATAGAAATAAGAATTTTGGATAATAATCTGGTATCTCAATGACCAATACAGAGGATATTATAATTGCGATAGTCAGACTACTAGGAGAGTAATAAATGCTGTATTACATAGGAGTTCTCAAAAGTGTTCCTGGAAAACCAGTCAAGACAGTAACGCATAACATCTTCCCGGGAATGCACATCAATCATATAGTTGAGATACCGATTATTATAAATACACTTGAGAAGAATGCCAGTGGCATACTTTTTAAGCAACATAGCATGCGGGATATCTGCAGGCGCAGGTTTCTCGCATGCTGTTTTATAATATAGGAAACTTTGTTTCCTATATATCACAAAATCTTCCGTGAGGAGTGGTTAGATTTTATAAGAGAAAGGAGTCAGGATAATGGGTGAATTTATTTTGAATGTTATTCACAGACCGGAAATGGTGCCGGAATATTCGGCTACAGTTACCGGTCACGGAAAAGAAGAAGATATTGGAAATAAGAAACTTCTGACAGAATCTTTGGATATCTTCAAGACACAGCAGAGGATTGCGCATGAGAATGGTTTAAAGGTCACTATTCATATGACTTACGCAGCGCTTTTTAATGCAGAAGCTATTCAGATTGCGAAAGAGGATCACGAAAAATATGGAGATGAGATTGCGTTGTCGCTTTTAGGACTTCCGTGTGAACAATTCCGAGATAAATACAAAACGAAAGATTTTTGTATCTGGATGTTTTCTATGGAAGATAAGAAGACGATCGTAGATGATGTATTTACCAAATTCTACGAAATATTCGGATTTTATCCAGAGTCTACAGGGTCTTATTATCTGGATGCCGAACTCACTAACTATATTAAAGAAAAATACCCTTCGGTAAAATGTGCCATAGCTACATGTTGGGAAGAAGGCCCAAAGGCATATCATACCTGTAATAATTCGTGGTATACACTTTTTGACGGTGGCCCGTGGGCTCCATGGATTCCCTCAAAACAGAATACACATGCACCGGCGGCTGATGAAAAGGAAGACAGCGGTATCGTAGCAATCCCACACCTGTCCAGAGATCTGATTGCCTGCTATGACGGTAATGGTTCTAACTTTGGAACACATCCACAGAATGTGCTGAGAGGAATGATTTATGATTCCAAGATATGGGAATTTTCGTATCTTTATAATCTGATTGATCAGTATAGGGATCAGGAGAAGTATAATAACGGCTATGCATATAATATGATGTTTGTGGGACCAGGCTGGATGAATAAGATGGGACGTTGGGAAGCTCCTTATGAGCTGCTTCTTAAGTCCTATTCAGATGGATGTAAGTATTATGGAGATTTGAAAAAAGAAGGAAAACTGATTGATATGACTATGTCGGAATTCGCCGACTATTATCGTGAAAAGAAAACATATACAGAGCCGGAGTGCGCTCTATGGAGAGATATCCTTTATGGATCTGACAAGCAGCTTTTTTGGTATACAGATCCTTATATGAGGGTCGGCGTCAATATGGATCAGGGTGGAGCCATCTTCGATCTTCGGCCTTACGCTGCAAAGCTTAAGTGGGAGGTAGGCATAGGAACGAAACATGTACAGGATGCTTCCTATCCATTTCTGATTCAGGAGAAATACCGTGCTGGATATTTTACCCATTATGCAGGAGAAGGAACGATACGAAGCGCCAAAATCTGTTACGGTGGTGAAGAAATAGATTTATGCCTGTGCCGTACAAAAGCACATTTTTCCAAAGAAGGGAATATCAGGATACTGACTTTGGATCCGGTAGAAATCGAATTTTATGATTTAACAGTAAAGCTGCAGACCAGGATATATTTTGAGGAAGGAACAGGTGTCATTCATATCTCTCGTGAAATCCTTGAAATGAGCAGACCTGACGCAAAAGTAGAGATTAATGAATATATGGTAGCGTGCTATGGCACCACGGAATATCCAGAGGATATGAGTGGAATCGTACTCCGCTGTGAAGGCGAAGATGCCAAAGAGATTATCTATGAGTATAGATGTAGAGAAGAAAGTTTAATTGATGCAAAAGCAGTGTCGGCAGTTATTACGGCGATTGAAACTAAAGTATCCATTGAGGCATCAAAAGGAGCAGAAGGTTATATTCGTGAGGGATATGCATTTTCGCCGATGTTTACTTTAGGCTATAAGAAGCTAGTATCAGATAAGGAGGTATTTGAAACATGGCTCAAGCTGGAAAAGGCAGATTAAATTACAGATGTCCCTCCTGTTTTATGAGGGATCTGGACATTGATATGTTTTATGACAAAGAAAAAGATGAATATTATTGTCTCCGTTGCCAGTATACAGGGAAAGAGGCGGATATCTTAGAAGGAAATGAGCAGGTACGGAATAAATATAAGGCGATGAACCTGAGGTATACAAAATTTGACTTTGATTAAGGAATGTGTGCCAGTAGCTTAAATCTACTGGCACATTGTAGGGATTTCAGACATGAAAAAGATGATATATGGTGTGGATTTAGGATGGGCTACCCAGTTGGAGACTATGGGTTATCGGTGGTTAAACGAAGCTGGGAAGGAAACCGACGTTATAAAAGCTTCAAAAGAACTTGGCGCGAATGCAGTTCGTCTACGTGTATTCGTGAATCCGCCAAAAGGAGCTTTTTGGCAAAAAAGCGAAAATGAAATCTGTATGCTTGGTTTCTGTGACGCAGATCATGTGCTTCAGATGGCGAAACGAGTAAAGAATCATAAGATGAAGCTGATGATTGACTTTCACTATAGTAATCATTTTGCAGATCCAATGTATCAAGATTTGCCGCAAGAATGGAAACACGATACAGATCAACAGTTGGAAATGAAAATAATGAATCATACAGAAGATGTATTAAAGCTATTCGCGGAGCATGACATCTATCCGGAATGGGTACAGGTAGGTAATGAGATTAATAATGGATTGATATGGCCAAGAGGAAATCTTCAAGAGTCCCCGAAACAGCTGGTACGTTTCTTGAATGCTGGTTATAATGCAGTTAAGAATGTGTGTCCTAACAGTCAGGTTATAACGCATTTGGCGGCAGTATGTGATGATGCATTATGTAAACCGTTCCTGAATAATTTTTTTGCAGAAAAGGGGAAAACGGATATATTGGGATTTTCATATTATCCTTATTGGGAACAGTTTGAGAGCGATAAAGAAAGATTATCAGAAAAACTGAAAGAATATTCAAGAATATATCATAAGCCTGTAATGATTGTAGAAGTAGGTGGATTAGATTATGATGACGAGGGAAGTTATAAGATTGTAGCAGATTGCATTGGTGCAATGAAAGAACAGGAAGGACAGGATGAGATGGGTGTATTTTACTGGGAACCAGAGGCAACAGCTGAGATACTTCCAGATAGATATCCATTATGTGCGGCAAAATTAGTAGATGAGAAGTTGCTAAAGTATACTAAGGCATTACAGGCATATAGAGATATTAGATAAGGAAAGATTAATGTACAATTATAGGATTGTTGAACAGATAATAAGAGTACCCAAGCCTTTGACAAAGCTCTTGCGAACAATTATAATAGTTTTCGCTGTAGTGTTTCTGCTGTCAGGTATAATTATTTCAAGAGGGTTTATGATTTCAGGATTTCTTTTTGTAGTACTCTACTATTTTTACAATACTTACAGCCAAAAGGAGTATGAATATATTTTAGAAGATCGTTGCTTTACAATCAATGTTATATTTGGGAAAACAGTACGAAGATCTGTCCATATTCTGGATATGAACATGCTGGAAGTTCTGGCACCGTATTGGCATAATTCGGTAGAAAAATATCGAAAAGGAGGTAGTGGTACAATACTTCGTAAGTTTGATTATACCTCTTACGAAGAAGATATAACATATTATACAATGATTATTACTGAGAATCATGAGAAAGTCAAACTTCTGTTAGAGTTAAGTGATAATATGTTACAAATGATTAAAAAAATGTATCCTGACAAAGTATATTTATCATAACTAATTGGTAAATTGTTACATGGTCTTTCTTTAATGTTTATTTTGTCCACGATTGTGGCGGCCAGTACAGCATTGCGTAATTAACAGTGAATCATGCAATGAATCAGATACGAATTATATAATAGGATAATATCCAGAATTTGATGGAAAAGAGTTATTGATTGGATATATTAAATAAGCAGGTCAAAATGGATTTTCAAGCCAATCCCAAATCGGATTGGCTTACTTTTGACATCATGATTATGTTCCTGATTATTGTGCGCAGTGATGGAGTCCGATGATTTCATAGCCAACCATTTCGTGGTTTGTCCACCAAATATTTCCATTGTTTGATTCCAGTTACTTCCAAATATAAACATAAACAATCTTTTCCACTCAGGGAATCTCGACATTTTGCTGTATTCCTTTGACATAGACAGTTTGAAGGAGATTTTACATAGTGAAAAGCCACGTGAGCGGGACTACAGTAAGGCAGATCGTCAGGTACGTAAAGGAAAGCATTGGACAGATGGAAAAGCAGATGGCTGGCAAATAAGCGGCTATGAGTAAGGAAAGCGATCAAAATCTTTGCAGGGTAAATCGTGTCTCTGTCAGAGACGCTGGAAGGTTGAAAGCTTGACTGATACCCGGTATATAGATAGATGAAACGAAAGAAGTTGGGATATGATCCTCTAGGCATGGAAGATTCATCGCCCAGTTAAACGGAGGGGAAATGATCTTATAGAGTACGGACAAGAGGCATGTTATTCTCCCACACCCATCTATCACTATTCCGTACCAGATATAATGATATTCAGTGTTATATGCTTCTGTTTAAAAGTATAATAGGAAGGAAGATGATAAGAAAAAGATGAATAATAAACAGAATTATAAATGGGAAAAAATGACTATGGCAACCTGCTATTATCCAGAGCATTGGAAAAAAGAGTTGTGGGCAGAGGATCTTGACAGGATGCTTGACGTTGGCATCACGGTCATTCGTATTGCAGAATTTGCATGGAATAAGGTAGAACCAGAAGAGGGAAGATTTGAATTTGAATTTTTTGATCGATTTCTGAATTTGTGTGAGCAAAAAGGAATGGACGTAATCTTTGGAACACCGACTGCAGCACCGCCAGCATGGTTGACAGAGAAATATCCGGAAGTCCTTAATGCTACAAAGGACGGTATTTTGTACCGGCATGGCGGAAGAAAGCACTATAATTATAATGCGCCGATTTATCAAGAGCTAAGTGCAAGGATTGTAGAGAAAGAAGCCGAGCATTATGGAAAGCATCTTGCGATTGTAGGCTGGCAGATTGATAATGAATTGAATTGTGAAACCAATGAATTCTACTCGGCGGC
>JAAVZD010000140.1 GCA_022791475.1 Clostridia bacterium
GGTATATTATTGTTATTAAAATCAGGCCGAGGTTCACAATATGAATGAAAATCAATTAGCAGAAAATCTTATGTACTATCGTAAAAAGAAAGGGTGGTCACAGGAAAAAGTTTCTGAATATTTGGAGGTCAGCCGCCAAGCTGTATCCAAATGGGAAGCCAATGCTTCCAGGCCAAGCTCTGACAATCTAATCAAGTTAGCGCAATTATTTGAAGTTGATGTTGATACATTGCTAGGGAATGGGGACAGGGAAAAACCATCAACCCAAGGGGAAATATCAATAGGAAAAACGCCATGGGTTTTTGTAGGAATATCGGTTTTATGTATATTGGCATATACCATCCACAGTGCATTCACGGATATTTTTAGTATTGGGATATTTATCTGTATGTTTATCCTATGTATCCCAATACAACTATTCCTGCATATTTATTTTTCCAATGCCATAAAAAACAATTCTTTTAATGGGATTGCGGGGTTTGACGACAGGATTGAGTATAATATTTGCGAAGTGAAGAAACTACTGGCACAGATTGATTTGCATATTGGAATCTTGTCTACGGTATATATTTTTCTGCTTTGTGTGATAAATGGAATAAATCTGAAAATGCAATGGTTCAATGGCATTTTGATAGTTGTATATATACTGAATTTTATCACAAGCATAGAAATGAGCAACTACAAAATGATAGATAGAATCTATCGTAGGGAAGATGACCAGAAACGTGCCAAACGCAGCATTCCAGTAACTGCAATATACACCTTAACATTATGTGCGGGAATAGGAATAACAGGTATCGTATTGGAAGCAAAAGGGATTGAGAATAATACACTGCCTGCAATGAAAATATGTGGATTGCTGATTTTGGGCATAATGATTGCAACTGTAGGTTTTTTATTTGCACATAGCAAAATAAAAAAATGGAATCCTGCCAATACAAACGATAATAACAAATAAAGCAAGCACAAGCAGTTAATTTAACGGAAACTGGGTGTGGTTGTGGCATTTTATTTGCGGTACAAATCGGGGGTATGTGAAGTTTTTGTAACTAGTGTTTTGAAAGGCCTTCTATGATAAAATAAAAAATGATAGGATGCCTTGAAAGGCCTTCTGGGCGGGACAATCAAAGAAATGATGGAGGCTGAAATGGACGGCCATCCCCCCGATTTTCAAATTTTCTGCGTCTGTCAGGAAGGTCATATACATGGCCAATGCGGTTGGACCGCTGAATCCCCCATACCGGAAGCTGAAGCGCCAGAGAAGCGTATTTCCAAGCGATACACCCCCATCTCATACCTGCCACCGCCGCCCTGTTTTTGCGTTTCAATAGCCCGGAAAATGGGAAGTTTTCAATCTGCTTTTATAGGAAGGGTTCCATATGATTTTGAGTGTGAGTAGAAGGACGGATATTCCCAATTATTATTCAGATTGGTTTATTGCCAGGATTAAGGAAGGGTTTTTATACGTACGAAACCCTATGGATGCACATCAAATAAGTAGAATAGACCTCTCGCCCAAAGTGGTAGATTGCATTGTGTTTTGGACAAAGAATCCCGCAAATATGATTGAAAAGTTAGAGGATTTACAAAAATATATGTATTATTTTCAATTTACTCTAACAGGGTATGGTAAGGATGTTGAACCAAACCTTCCGAATAAAAGAAAAGAGGTTATTCCGACATTTAAGCGGTTGTCTGAAAAGATAGGAAAAGAAAGGGTAATATGGAGATATGATCCTATTTTAATCAATAAGCGGTATACAATGGATTACCACCGAAAGGCTTTCGAGGAAATAGCAAGTAACCTTGAGGATGATACGGAAAAGGTAGTTATCAGCTTTGTTGATTTCTATTCCAAAACACAACGGAACACAAGGGGGCTGGATATTAGGCAGATAACAAATGAGGAAAGGGTTGAGTTGGCAGGGGAAATGGCCCGGATTGCTTCAAAGTATCATTTAATAATTGAAACTTGTGCAGAACAAATCAATCTTAACGAAGTCGGTATTTTGCATGGAAGCTGTATTGATAAAAAACGAATTGAAAGGTTATTAGGCTGTAAGTTGATTGTTGAAAAGGATAAAAACCAGAGGGGAGCGTGTGGATGTTTTGAAAGCGTAGAGGTTGGGGCATATAATACTTGCCTTAAC
>JAAVZD010000141.1 GCA_022791475.1 Clostridia bacterium
AACGGTATAAGCATATTTGTGATTGATATAATTCCATAATGTCTGAAATTCCTTCTTTGCAAAATTCTCATTTAAATCATTGCTTGGTACTGTGGTTTCATTACCATTACCAATCATATCCTCAAGTATCTTATCATTGAAGATGCTCTGAATCAGCTTATGGATACCCTCTGATATCGGTTTTAATTCGTCCGCAAGCGGTGCCAAAGCATTATTGTCCAAATCAGCTCTATACTGGTCTGTAATATGCTCATTGTCATCAATATAATCATTCTTAAGCAAATATCTGTAAATGGCAGTAGCCTGCCGGTCAGAAATCTTCTGTGGAATACCATCCACTTGTACTGTCTTACCGACAAAGTATTCCTTGGATGCCTTTGTGGGTCTGTCATACAGAACCTCTTTAATCTGTCTCTGTAAATCTGTCACAAATTCTTTATAACTCTCATTGGCAACAACTGTAAGCCTATTTACCTTATGTACTAAATCTTTACCGAGACTCTGCTCGTCCATTCTGAAGCCATCCTGATTTACGCACAAACGAAGTCCACGTCCAACCTCCTGCCGCTTCATTGTGGCGCTGTCACTATGTTTTAAGGTACAAATCTGGAATACATTCGGATTGTCCCAACCTTCTCTAAGTGCTGAATGTGAGAATATGAATCGTGTAGGTTCAGCAAAACTAAGCAATCTTTCCTTGTTTTTCAAAATCAAATCATAAGCCGAAATATCATCCGAAAAATCGGAACCTCGTTTAATACTACTGTTTACCACACGGCCTTTCTTATCAATGCTAAAGTAGCCCTTATGGGTATCTTCTACTCCAATACTTTTTAAATATTTTTGATAAGGCGTGTCAAAGAGTGTAATATAAGCATTTACCACATCATGATATTCTTCCTCGAACATCTGTCCATACTCCCCAAGCAATTCTGTACCTTCCTCATCATATGCACGATACTTAGCAACTTCATCAATAAAAAATAGTGACAGGGTTTTAATGCCCCTATTAAAAAGTTCTTCTTCCTTCTCCATATGGGAAATAATAGTCTCTCGAATCTGGATTCTTCTCATATCCTTTTCGGAAATATCACCAACCACATCA
>JAAVZD010000087.1 GCA_022791475.1 Clostridia bacterium
GAAGCCCGGGGATACACCGCATGGGACCCTACCTCTTACGCGTTCATTAAGGGCAATACCTTGTGTATCCCTACCGCGTTCTGCTCTTACGGCGGAGAAGCCCTGGATAAGAAAACGCCGCTGCTCCGTTCTATGGAAGCGTTAAATAAGCAGGCTATCCGTATCCTTCATCTGTTTGGCAATGACGATGTGAAATGTGTCCGAACATCCGTAGGGCCGGAACAGGAATATTTCCTGATTACAAAAGAAATGTATGAACAGCGGAGGGATCTTCGATTTACGGGACGTACGCTTTTTGGCGCGAAGCCGCCCAAGGGGCAGGAGATGGACGATCATTATTTCGGGGTGATCAAGCCGCGGGTAGCTGCCTATATGGAAGAACTCAATGAGGAACTCTGGAAGCTGGGCATTCTGGCAAAGACAGAGCATAACGAAGTTGCCCCGGCACAGCATGAGCTTGCCCCTATCTATACAACAACAAACATCGCGACAGACCATAACCAGCTGACCTTGGAAATCATGCAGAAGGTTGCGGCAAAACATGGGATTGTGTGCCTGCTTCATGAAAATCCGTTTGCCGGAGTAAACGGAAGCGGAAAGCATAACAACTGGTCCCTGACTACCGATGGAGGCGTGAATTTGTTGTCGCCGGGGGAAACGCCCTATGAAAACGCGCAGTTTTTATTATTCCTCTGTGCGGTGATCAAGGCGGTGGACGATTATCAGGATCTGCTCCGCCTTTCTGTGGCGACAGCGGGAAATGACCACAGGCTTGGGGCAAACGAAGCGCCTCCGGCAGTCATTTCGATCTTCCTTGGAGAAGAATTGAATGCCGTACTGGAAGCCATTGAAACCGGTACTCCCTATGTGGGGACGGAAAAAACACAGATGAAGCTGGGCGTGGACGTTCTTCCAAAGTTTAACCGGGATACCACGGACCGCAACCGTACATCGCCGTTCGCGTTTACCGGAAATAAATTTGAATTCCGTATGCTTGGCTCTTCCAACAGCATTGCCTGCGCCAATATCATGCTGAACAGCGCGGTGGCGGAAAGTTTGAAAATCTACGCGGACAGACTGGAAAAAGCAGAGAATTTTGAAGATACACTCCATGAAATGATCCGTAAGACCATCAAAGATCATAAACATGTTATTTTCAACGGGAATGGTTATGACGACACCTGGATTCAGGAAGCCGTGGAAAAGAGGGGGCTTCTGAACTATCGTACAACACCGGATTGTATGCCCCATCTGCTGGATGAAAAAAATGTACGGATGCTGACAAGCCACAGGGTATTTTCAGAAGCAGAGCTGAAGTCCAGATGTGAAATTATGCTGGAAAACTACTGTAAGACAGTTCTGATTGAGGCAAATACCATGATCGATATGGCAAGGACCGAGATTGCTCCGGCCATAAGCGCATATATACTGGAGCTTGCAAATACGGCGGCGGCAAAAAAAGCGGTCGACGCTTCCGTTTCATGGGGTTATGAGGCCGGACTCCTGAAAAAACTTGCAGGATTGGAAGATCAGATTGCGGCCAAGGCCGATGAACTGGAAGAAGCAGTGATGAGACTTGCGGGTGCGGAAGATGTGGCAGCAGAATCTTATATGATTCGGGATGCTGTTTTAGGAAAAATGGGAGAATTGAGAGTTGCTTGCGATGAGGCAGAAAGGATGACGGCAAAGAAATACTGGCCCTTTCCAACTTACGGCGATTTACTGTTCGGCGTAAAATAGGTGGATCAATGGAACCTGAATAGGTGCGTCGAAGCGACTTTACCCTTTAGAGCCGTCGCGCAGCGACTACAAATTAGGAGGAAGAAAAGATGGATGAAGCAATGAAAGCGCTTGTGCAGGAGGCGGTATCCGGCGAAGTGTTCGGAGTCTGGTTTTTAACCGGCGCCGCACTGGTGTTCTGGATGCAGGCAGGCTTTGCAATGGTAGAGGCAGGGTTTACCAGGGCAAAAAATACAGGAAATATCATTATGAAGAACCTGATGGATTTTTGTATTGGAACCGTAGTATTTATCCTGATTGGTTTTGGCTTGCTGATGGGAGAAGACCTGTTTGGATTTATTGGAATGCCGGGATTTGATTTGTTTACGGCATATGCTGAGTTTGATTTTTCCAGCTTTGTATTTAACCTTGTATTCTGTGCCACAACGGCGACCATCGTATCCGGCGCAATGGCGGAGCGTACAAAATTTCTTTCCTACTGCATTTATTCCGGCGTGATTTCTGCGTTGATTTATCCCGTTGAAGCACACTGGATCTGGGGGGGCGGATGGCTTTCGCAGCTTGGTTTCCATGATTTTGCTGGCTCCTGCGCGATTCATATGACAGGCGGTATTTCCGCATTGATTGGTGCGAAAATTCTTGGTCCCCGTATCGGAAAGTTTACCAGAGATAAGAGTGGAAAGGTTGTGAAGGTAAATGCCTTTCCGGGACACAGCCTTGCACTTGGAGCGCTGGGGGTATTTATCCTTTGGTTCGGCTGGTATGGATTTAATGGCGCGGCCGCAACTTCCATTGCGCAGCTTGGCTCCATTTTCCTGACAACAACGGTGGCGCCGGCTGTCGCAACGGTTGCCTGTATGGTCTTTACGTGGATCAAATATGGAAAGCCGGATGTTTCCATGTGCCTGAACGCCTCTTTGGCAGGACTTGTGGCA
>JAAVZD010000142.1 GCA_022791475.1 Clostridia bacterium
GCTCCGGGGTCGTATCTGAAGGATCTGACGGGTTTATGATCTGGTCCAGTTCCCCCTTGATATATCCTTCAGTCTGATAGCCCTGCACGACTTTCCGTACCCGATCATGCTCGTCGATCAGGACTATGAGCGGGAAACTCACAGAATTGCCGATCTCTGTATTAAAACGGGCGTATCGGAACATCGCATTGTAAATGCTGTCAAGACCTGTCTCCCTATCATCATAACAGAATGTAATGGGGCTTCCGCTATACCGCTCTGCGAAAGCTGCGGTCTCCGCTTGTGTCTTGCCTGTGGCTTCCGCAAAGAGCACCCGGATCTTGTCATTCCCGACCCAACTACTGCCGGCGATCTCCTGGACGGTGGCCTTGGTCTTTCCGCAATTGGTCTTCCCAAAGATAAGGACCGTGTTCTTTTTGGGAGTCCCGCTGTAAGTTGTTGAGATATTTTCATCTCTTATGGAACGGAAAATATAGTCTGGATTCTCACCAAGACCTGGCTGCGGCGTTGGACTCGGACTTTCTGGTCCTGAAGATGGGTTCCCCGGATCTGGATCCGCGAGCTTATCAATCTCCTTCTTGAGATAGTCTGCAGACACCTTTGATTCCGTCGTCTGTATAAATTGTCTTGCCCGGTTGTCTTTATCGATCAAGATAATGGTAGGGAATGAACCGCTTCCTGTAACTCCCCCAAGACGTTGAAGATAATCATTCAGAGCATCCATTGCCATACTCCACGTCTCATCATAACAATAAATAATCTTACCGTTTGTATCCCCTATCGACTCTTTATAACTCTCAACCAGTGATTGATCCGCACCATTACTTTCAATAAAAATTGTACGTGTATCCTCTGCAGTGATCGAGGTGCTTGTTATGATATCCTTAAGAGTGTTCCTGGTCTTAGAACAACGAGTTGTCCCAAATACAAGAACGGTCGTTCTGCCGTCCCCCTCACTTTGGGTGGTGATACTTTCCCCATCTATCGTATTGAACGTATATTTGGGATTCTCCGCGCCAATCTGTACTGCACCTTCATCGGCCGCCAGGATCTGCGTCCC
>JAAVZD010000056.1 GCA_022791475.1 Clostridia bacterium
CCACTTCCTGCGCGCGAGGGCCGAGTCCGAGACGGCGAAATACGTGCCGCAGATGTATGAAAAGCGGGAAGAGGAGCATGGATGGATGCTGGGGCTGTACCGGTACTGGGGGGTACGGGACAAGGCCAGCCAGGAGATGGTCGCCCGCAGGTACCTTGACCGGCTGGTTGGGTGCTTTGAAAACCTGACAAACCCCAGCTGCACCCTAACAAAAAGGGAAAAAAGGGGGCAGGTGGAACGGATGCTGACGAACCGGCGGGTTGGCCGGTGCATAAAATACGCCGTCCCCGGCTCGTTTTACATGAAGCTGCTATACCTTTCCATCCGATGGGGGGTTCCGGAGGTTATTTTATGGGAAGCCTCCATTATTACCTTCGTTAAAACAAAGTATGTTAAATTATTTACAAGGCTAAAGGCCAACCGATAATCATGGATAAAATCAGCATTATTATTCCTGTATATAATGTAGAAAAATATTTAAGGCAATGCCTTTTTTCTATCACCCGGCAAACGTATAAATATTTAGAAATCATTTTGGTAGACGATGGCTCAACAGACTCTTCCGGCCGGATTTGTGACGAGTACGCAAAAACGGACAGGAGGATAACCGTGATCCATAAAAATAATGGGGGCCTTAGCTCAGCAAGGAATGCCGGCTTACAAGTGGCAACAGGGAAATATATTGGATTTGTTGATAGCGATGATTGGGTAGACCTACAAATGTATGAAGACCTGTATCAATTGCTTTTACATTACCGGGCAGACGTCGCATGCTCAAATATTAAACGGGCAAGGAATAGAGGAAAGGCTGTTGTTCCCAAAAAAGGGCATGTTTTTATATTTTCCCGGGATCAATTCGCAAAAAAATATTTCAAAATACATTCAAATGATACGGTTCATTATGTTGTAAACAAGTTGTATAAGGCTGAAATAGCCCGGAAAATGAGGTTTCCGGAAGGGTTGATTAATGAAGATGTAGAAGGCTTCTTTTATGCATTGTTAGCGGCGAAAAAGATTGTAGTTACAGATAAATGTACTTATTATTACCGAGTCAACCCTGAAAGCATATCTGCCACTTGGTTTTCCCACAAGCAGATGGACCTTTTAAAAGTGTGGAAACATGTGGTAGCATTATGTAAAGTATCATCTGAAAAAGATTGGGCATATTATGCCAGAATAAATTATTACAGAGCCCACTTTGGCCTTTTATGCAGGCTTTTGCTAAACCCGCAAAGCGATGACGTAAAATATAAAAGGGAGCAACAATATCTGTTATATCATCTGAAGATTTATTATTGGGAGCTTATAAAAGCTCCTATTTGTTTGAAACGAAAAATACTTGTCACAATATTATGTGTGGATTATGAAATGGCTAAAAAAATATTTCGCCTATTTCACTTCAAAAATCACAGGAGATAATATGGCATACAAATTTTTTTATATTGGTGATTTTAAAAGTAATAACGGCCCTGGCATTGCTAATCGAAATTTAAAAAGAGGTATTAAACAAGCCATGATGGAACATCCGGGTTCTTATAAGGTTTATTTCTCCAGAAGAAGTTGCCTTTCATCACGGATTTGGGAAATGATTCAATATATCGCCTGGTCGGATTTTGTATGCATCTGTAATTATACCCGATTACACCTTTTCGCCGCATGGCTTGCAAAAAAAATGAAAAAAAAATGTATCTATCGGTTGCATGGTTATGCTACTTATGAAAGCCAGGTCAATCATCCCAATATGGATAAAAAATCATGGAACAGGGTTCACAGGCAAGAATCCTTTTTGTTTAAACATATGGATAAAATTATTTGTGTTTCCAAAATATCAAAAGACTATATGGTAGGGCAAGAACCCCTTTACGCCAATAAATTTCATTATTGCTACAATGCTGTCAATTATCAAAAAATAGAGAATTTAATTGGGGTAAAAAAGAATTCCGGAAAAGATAAATGTCTTATCCTTTCTGTAGGAGGCGGTATGCCTCGAAAAAATAACCTAACAGTAGCTAAGGGGATTCAAATATTACAAAGAAAGCATCCGGAAATATCGTTTGAATATACGATTGTGGGCGCTGCCTATACACAAAAAGATGCCCTCTGCCATTATAGCTTTGTCAAATATTACGACCATCTCCCCCATAAACAGCTCCTGGAAAAAATGAAGGAATCTGATATTTATATTCAGGACAGCACTTTTGATACCTTTAATTTATCAGCGATAGAAGCCCTAATGTGCGGATGTAGTTTACTTTTGTCAAAAAACATTGGAGCTTTAGGAATATTTGAAAATATTTCTTCCAGGAACATTATTTATAGCATAAAAGATGCAGAAGAAATATCTGAAAAAATATGGAATATTTATATATGCCCCAATTATAGTGAGCTAAAACAGGCAATCAAGTATCAATTGATTGATACACAAATGGTAGCAGAGCGATTTATAGAATTATGTATTCAATAGAAATAGGGTTTAAAATTATTATGAAATCATACCGAATAAATCAATCCAATATCCTGATTCTAATTGCTATAGTTTTAAATCTGTTAATGTTTGTCGATTTGCGCCTGTTTAATGTATTGTGGAAATGGTGCCCTTATATTAATTTGATATTTATGGCTTGGTGGGGTTTACATGAAAATTTCAGGCGGATGAGGGAAGGAAAGTTTTTATTCTTGTGCTGCTTATTCTCTTATCTATTTCTGGCATCACTATTAAATAAAAGCAGTTTAGGGGCACTATGTGCCTTTTTAACAATCTTTTCTGTTATCTCATTTTTTTCCAAACAGCCTTTTTCGCCTCTATTTTTTAAAGGCTTATCTGGGATAAGCTTGTGTATCCTTTGTTGGTATTTTATTCATGCCAAATCATATTATTCTTTATTTAAGGCGGATGAATCCCATGCAATGAATCCTAATTCTATTGGCATGATTACTTTTATCCTCTATGCATGGCTTAATACTTATCTTTCTCGAGATAATGTTAAAAGTAAAAAGATAGCAAAACTCTGTCTGTTTTTTGCCTGTATATATATTGAATTGTCATTGAAATGCCGTTCCAGTTTGATTATCCTGATTTTTTATACCCTTCTGTTTTGGTTTATGCCAAAAAAATTTTGGACCAGTAAAATAAGGGTATCGCTTTTAACAATAACGATTTTTTTTGGCGGTTTTATATTTCCTCTTTACTATGTCAGGCTTTCCAAAAATATTGATTTATCAATTTGGATTTACAATTTAACTGGTAAATATCTGTTTACGGGCCGTGAGCTTATATGGGGAAGATTTTTTAAAATTTTAGCGCAGGACTGGTTATCAATATGGGTTGGCCCCGGGTCTAACATGGAATATGCAGTTGGCCAAGGTTTTTCACTACATAACAGCTATCTGGGTATTACATTGAATTATGGGATTTTAGGTTTTACATTTTTGGCTTCTTTCATTATCTATAAAATTTATCACTTATGCAGCAAAGAGATATCAAACAGCCAAATAAGTTTACTCATAGCCTACCTTTCTATTTTAATCCTGTCTTATTCAGAAGTAGTGCTTCAGACAACGTATATAACCGTTTTAGTAAATATGCTCCTGGGCCTTTTTAATAACCCGTCTTTTCATAAATAAATGGAATAATAAAATTTCATTATAGTATAGGAGCGTTTTATGTCGCTTAGCATTCGAAAATGGAAATTATATGTAAAAATGTATTATCAATATATTTTATCCTATAAAGGGGCTCAACAGGCAACATTTCTTGATGATAATACATGCCTTGATTTTATCATACAAAACCAAAAATCATTTATACGGTTTGGCGATGGGGAATTTGACATTTTAGAAGGGAAGTCCATCCATTATCAGAAATTTTCGGTAGAATTGAGGGAGAGATTAGATCAAATCCTAACCGAATATGTGGAGTCTGGGACATCTGCCCCCTATTTTATCGGAATGCCTGCTTTTTATTTGAATCAAAGCGGTAAATTCATGTGGCATTCTCGTTTGCTCTTGTCATGTTGGTCCCATACACGCTATTATTTCCTTAAATATTATGATAAAAAAGTGAAATATGGAGATGCATTTCTGTTTAGTAAAGGCAGGGAACCCAATTATAAACGGTTATGGGACAATGCCCATTTAGGGCAAGTAATTTTCGTGCATAATAAAAAACAATATGCCGAACATTTTGAGAAGCAATATGGCATTTCAACTACTTTCATAGAAATCCCTTCCCATAATGCATTTACGCAGATGGATCAAATATTAATCAAGATTATGGCCAGTTTGAGATCTAAGGATAAGAAGTCGATGGTAATCTTATCTGCCGGGCCTTGCGGCAAAGTTTTGGCCTATGAATTATCCAAAAAAGGGGTCTGGGCAGTAGACACCGGGCACTGCTGGGATCAGCCACTATTTAATATGTCAGGGGATTAAGATTAGAATGGGGAATAAAATCAAAATAACCGTGTTTACTCCTGTGTATAACCGAGGGTACTGTGTGGGAAATGTTTATGAATCCTTATTAAGGCAAACCTTTAAAAATTTTGAATGGTTAGTGATTGATGATGGTTCCATAGACAATACACAAGAAGTAATACGAAATTGTATTTCAGAAAATAAAATTAGAATTCGGTACATTTATCAGAAAAACGGAGGCCAACATAGGGCATTAAACAGGGCCATTCAACTGGCAGAAGGCCAATTACTTATGATTGTGGATTCGGATGACGATTTACGGGAGGATGCATTACAATGGATTGACCATTATGAACAATCGTTACATGGAAAAAAGGGGTTTGCCGGCGTTTCAGGCCTTCGATGCAATCGGGATGGGGCAATCATAGGGACTGCCTGGCCGGATAGACGGATCTCTTATATGGATATCACGAATATAGAACGATATAAAAAAAATATATTGTTGGGCGATAAAGCAGAAGCGTATTATTTGAACGTGTTACAGAGGTTTTATCCAATCCCTGAATTTGAAGGGGAGAATGATGTAGAAAAAGGGGTTTTGTGGAATCGGATTGCAAATGCCGGCCTTAAAATCCGGTGGTTTTGTCAGGCAATCTACAATTGTGAATATTTAGAAGACGGTATGTCTACAAATATATTTGCTAATTATTACAAAAATTTTAACGGATATTCGCTCTATATTCGTGAGTTTTTGAAATACGATATAGGCTTGCTTCGAAAAATAAAAACAGCTATCGTATATTGTGAAACTGCCCGAAAAAGGAAGTATTCCGTGGTACAAATAAAAAAGTATTTAGACATCCCGATATATTTCGCATTTGCTGCCTATCTGTTTAGTTTTTTTTCACCTCTTCGCTTTCGTTTTAAAACCACTTAATATATTGGAGAAAAAATGAATATCATATTATATGCAAATGGGACCAGTGAAAACCATGGCTGTGAAGCCATAACCTATTCCACAGAAAATATACTGCGGGGACTCTATCAACAGCTCTATTGCACCACCACTAACCTAAAATATGAAAAAAATTTACCGCAAAATTGCCATTGGATCGAATATTCTTATTTTCGGAAACCGACCATCTTGAATAGGCTTATCTCAAAAATCGAACGGACAACCCTTCATTCCAATCGCTTTATGTCAAGTAACCCCTGGCTGGAACATGTGTATTCCGCATTTTCCAACTGCCAGGTTGCCCTTTCTGTTGGTGGTGATAATTATTGCAACGGCTCTTATGGATGGTTATATCAACTGCATAACAAGGCTATAGAAAGTGGCCTGAAAACCGTATTATGGGGATGCTCTGTAGATAAACACTGTATTGACGATAATTTAATGCGGGAAGATTTAATGAAATATGATATAATTTGCGCAAGGGAATCCCTAACCAGCCAAATTTTAAGCAGTTTTCATCCGAATGTTAAACTTTATCCTGACCCGGCATTTACCTTGCCATTTCAAGAACTTGCATGGCCAGCGGATGAAGATCCTGCGGCAGGGTATATAGGCTTAAATTTAAGCCCTACTTCTATGGCTTGTGAAGCAAAAAAAGGAATGACATTAGAAAATTACAAAAGGGTTATCGAATATATCCTTAAAAATACATCTTATCATATTGCTTTAATTCCGCATGTTGTATTTCAAAATTATTATGGGGACTTATTGGAATTAAAAAAATTATACCATTCTTATGTGGATTCAAAACGGATTATTTTAATCCATGATAATAATTGCCATGTTATGAAAGGGTATATACGTAGATGCAGGTTTTTTATTACTGCCCGCACACATGCTTCGATTGCAGCCTATTCCTCTTGTGTTCCAACGATTGTTTTAGGATATTCAATTAAAGCGAAGGGGATTGCAACCGATTTATTTGGCACCAGTGAAAACTACGTTTTGCCGGTTCAAAATATACGGTCAGAAACGGATTTATTAGAAAATTTTAAATGGTTATTAAATAATGAAACTGCCATACGGGACCGTTTAACCCAGATGATGCCATCTTATATAGAAAGGGCCTATGATGCCCGAAATGAGATTATAGGTTTAGGTGATTAAGTGAAGACTTCCAGAATTGAAAATAGCAAAAAAAACATTGGCTTTGGGCTTATCGGAAAAGTAGTCCAGATATTATTTAAATTCCTTTTAAGGACAACAATTATTTACTATTTTGGCGCTGTATATTTAGGGTTGGACGGACTATTTTTAAATATTATTTCTGTATTGTCGATTGCTGAACTTGGAATCGGGAATGCGATATGTTTCGCTTTATATAAACCTTTGGCAGAAGGCAATCATTCAAAAATATATACCTATATGCTTTTTTACAAAAAAGTATATTACCTTCTTGGCATCCTTATTTTGTCTTTGGGCCTTATGGTAATCCCGGTTTTAAAATATATTGTTAATTTTGATTATTCGGTTTCTGTAAATTATTGTGCCATTTATATATTATTTTTATTTCATGCTGTTTCCAGTTATTGGTTTGGGGCATATTTGCAGGTGCTATATATAGCCGATATGAAGGAATACAGGGTTAATAATATTAAAAATATAATTTTTATGGCAATGGTGGTTATGCAGATCGCTGTAATTATCATCACTCATAATTATTATTTAAACCTTATGGTTGTTATTGCCGGAAATATTAGTACAAACTTATGGATTGCCCAGTCGGCCAGAAAAGATTATGCAGATATTCTCAAATTAAAAACGGCGTCAATGACTTCTGGTGATAAACAGCAGTTAAAAAGAAATATATTTGCCTTGACTGTTGCCAAAATTTCTACCGTTATTTATACTTCAAGCGATAACATCCTTATATCTATTTTTATCGGGACTCTGATTGTAGGCCATTATTCCAATTACGCATATGTAGTATCTGCCGTTTCCGGCCTAATTGCCATTTTATTTAGCGGATTACTTGCCGGGGTTGGAAATGCCAATGCCATTGAAAGCCCCCAGAAAATGGATCAAATTTTTCAGCAGATGCTCTTGGTGAATTTTTGGGTCTATGGCTTATGTTTTATTTGCCTGCATCAACTTTTACAGGAATTTATCTACCTATGGGCAGGTGAAAATTATCTTCTTTCTTCTGGCACTGTTTTTATCGTATTATTGCTTTTTCTCGTGCCTGGCCTGAACCATACATGTACCATATTTAAAGATGCCTGCGGTTTGTTTTGGGAGACGCGGTATCGGATGGCAGTAACTGCTGCCATAAATATTATTACATCAATTATTTTGGCTTATAAGCTAGGATTAATCGGTATACTCTTAGGGACGATTATATCTTATTTTCTTTCTACTTTTTTATATGACCCTCAAATTATCTATAAAAAAATCTTAAAAAGAAACCCTGCTAAATTTTATTGGTGGTATTTATCATCCTTTCTTAAAATAATGGGTGCGGATTTTTTGATCTACAGGGTAATAAGGCATATACATGCCAGCACATGGATGCTGCTGATCCTTAAAGGCGTTGCCTGTTTTGCTTTGGTTAATTTTTTCTTTTTAGTTATAAACCGTAAAAAACAAGAATTCTTATATTTTAAGGAGCTGATTTTTCATGAATATGCCCGTAGAAAAAAGTAAAGTATCCTTGCTCATCCCTTGCTATAACGGAGAAAAATTTTTAAAGCAATGTTTTCACTGCATTCTGCAACAAACTTATAATAATGTTGAGGTTATTATCATTAATGATGGGTCTACTGACCGTTCTGCCCAAATAATTACAAGTTTTTCAGAGCCAATATCCCAAAGGGGCTATTCTTTTGTCTATTTATCAAAAAATAACGGCGGGGCTGCATCTGCGGTTGATTTAGGCTTAAAATATGTAAGTGGGAATTATTTAATGTTATATGATGTAGATGATATTTTAATGAAAGATGCTATTAAGTTAAAAGCTGAGTTTTTAGATAACCATCCGGAATATGCCATGGTACGGAACAATGGATACTATGTGAAAGCAAAAAACTTAAAACAAAATTCGTATTTATTTATCAGGAATAAAAAAGAAAAACAAAATGAATCTATATTTGAAGATATTTTGTATGGAAAAACCAACAATTGGACTGGGACCTATATGATCCGTTCCCATCACCTCTTTAACCATATCAAAGACAAATCTATTTTTATATCGCCTTGGGGGCAAAATATTCAGCTGATGCTTCCGGTCGCATACCACTATAAATCCGGTTTTATAGATAAGCCATTAATGCGTTATGTGGATCATGGAAGTTCGGTTTCCCGGACAAATAATCCATGGAGGGAACTGGAACTATTTGACGGTTATAAGGAAAACAGGATGGAAGTTATCCGTTCTATGGATATTCCGGAATCAGAAAAACAAAATTTATATAAAAAAATAGATACCTTATATAAGCATATCCGGTTGCGGTGGGCAAGCCAGTATAACAAAAAAGATATTCTGGCTCAAGAATTTATATCTCTAAAAAAGGATGGGGAATTAACCTGGAACGACCATATTTATTATTATTTCGGAAAAAACAAAAGGACATCTTCCATATATCAAAGAGTGTTGTATCTAGTTAAAATGATGCACTGTATATTTTATAAATGCGAAGGGAAAGTGTTGCGCCATGATCCATTATACTAGGATAAGGGTGAATCAAACAGCGAATAGAGAGATTTCCGGTTCGTACAAAAATATTTTTTGGGGTGTTTACTATGAAAAATTTGCAATTACTCAATTACCTTTTGACCCCACTTAGGCTCTTAATGTCTGCTGGTAGGCTTTATTATTTTAATAAAAAGAATCAAACAAAAATATATAGTTTACAAGCCAGCTTACAAGCGGGTTATGGTAGGCAAGTCCGGGTAGACCGTGGAACAATAATTGCCAAAGATGTCATAATAGGCGATTATTCCTATGTCAATAAAAACAGCTCTTTAGAAAATTGTGCCATTGGCAAATATGTAAGTATTTCACAAGGTGTTTTTATCAGCCCATGGGAACACCCTTTAAATTATTTAACGACACATCCTATCGGGTATGACACAACGTTTGTGAACAGGGGCAGAAGTCGGGTTACAATTGGAAATGACGTTTTAATTAGCCTAAATGTTATTATCCTGGAAGGAGTCCACATTGCAGATGGTGCGGTAATAGGCGCTGGCGCTGTTGTAGCCCATGACGTAGAGCCATATGAAATTGTTGCAGGAGTTCCTGCAAAACATATACACTATCGTTTTGAAGAAAAAGAGCGGTTAAGGCTTTTAAAGCTAAAATGGTGGGATATGGAGGAAGGGGCGATAAAAAGAATGATGGAAACTTTTCACAGCCACTGACTGCCAGCCCCATGGCCTATAATTAAGGAGATTTCGATGGATACCATTGACGTAGTAAACAGGATGGACTGTACGGGCTGTGGAAGCTGCATAAGTGCCTGCCCGGTAAAATGCATCAACATGGAATATAACCCGGAAGGGTTTTTAATGCCCAAAATTGACCATGCTAACTGTATTAAATGTGGGCGTTGCCTTTTATCCTGCCCTATTATGTATAAACCGCAAACAAAATCTATAATAGAAATGTATGGCGGATACCATATAAATAGAAAAATCGTTTTAGGCAGTTCATCGGGAGGGGCGTTTTATCGGTTATCAAAACAAATGATTGATTCGGGAGGGGCTGTATGCGCTGCTGCCATATTTCCCGATTCCGGCCATGTATGCCATCGCTTCGCTTATA
>JAAVZD010000143.1 GCA_022791475.1 Clostridia bacterium
GCTGGAACTGTCCCCCGACAGCCTGATCCGGCACTATGACATCAATGGCAAAGATTGCCCCAAATATTTTGTAGACCACGAAGATGCCTGGAAACAGTTAAAAAAAGACGTGAAAAAAGCAATAAAAAACACAGCTTCCCAATCATAACGGAAACAGGATCCAGGAGAGCATAAAAAACATTCCGCTCCTACCGGTTTGTACCTGGTAAAACGGGGCATGCAAACCCGTGGGACATACACTGATATGGAGGAACCCATGAAAAGAAAACTGATTTTTTTAGATATTGACGGGACTTTAACCGCAAGGTTCTCATCCCCTTCCCCTTCCGTGAAAAAAGCCATACGGGCCGCCCGGTCCAACGGGCATAAAGTATTTTTGTGTACCGGAAGGAACATGCCTATCATCGGCCAGGACATTCTGGAAGTAGGTTTTGACGGCATTATCGCCAGCGCCGGCTCCCATGTAGAAATAGACGGACAGGTACTGTTTGACTGCCCCCTTCCGGAAGAAACCATACAGGAATGCCTCCAGGCCTTCCACTCCAATGAAATTTTCTGCCGCATTGAAACGGCGGACGGCATTTACATGGACACACAGATGCAAAGCCTGCTACGCAATACAACGCCAGACCCCTCCAATTCCGAACTGGTCCGCATGCAAAAAGAATTGGAATCCGGCCTGGACATCCGCCCCTATGACGAATATCCCCGCAAAGGCGCTTACAAAATCTGCTTTTCCAGCGCTACCCTAGAGGCCATAAGCCAGGCAAAGGCCCGGTTAGGCGACCGGTTCCATTTTGTAGTCCACCCGTTCTTCACCTCATCTTCCTGCTACAACGGGGAGATCATCCGCAAAGACTTGGGCAAAGGCCACGGTATGGATATCGTATGCCATCATTATGGCGCTACCCGGCAGGATTCTATCGCGTTCGGCGACAGTATGAACGATTATGAGATGATGAAAGCCGCCGGAACCAGCGTCGCCATGGGGAACGCCTGCCAGGAGCTTAAAGACATGGCTGACAATATCTGCGAAAGTGTGGACCACGATGGCATTTACCATGAATTTTTGCGTTTGGGGCTTATGTAGCCAAAGGTGCCGGCCACTGGCTTTCAAGGTACAAAACGGTACCCCAGGCCACGGACGGTAAGGATATGGGCCGGCTTTTGCCGGTCGTCCTCTACCTTGCCCCTTAAACGGTTAATATAAACCATAATGGCATTGTCGTCTACGGCCACGCCGGTTCCCCACACCTGTTCGTATATCATATCCTTGGTGTAGACCTGCCCGGGATGTAGCAGGAATAAAAGCATAAGGGCCGCCTCCCGGGTGGATAACGCCAGCTCTACTTCCCCTTTGTAAAACCGCATGGAAGAATAGTCATAAGAAAAAGGCCCACATTTTAACACTTCTGGTTTTTCCAGGACCATATCCCGGTTGCGGCGGATCAGCGCCTTTACCTTCGCCCCCAACACCACCGGGCGGAAAGGCTTGGTGATATAATCATCTGCGCCCACAGACAGCCCGTAAAGGGAATCATAATCTTCGCTCCGCCCACTGACGATCATGACAGGCGTCTTAACCCCCCGCGCCCGCAGGCGTTTGATTACCTCAAAGCCTTCCATGTCCCCCAACATTACATCCAAAAGGATCAGGTCATAGGCGCCTTTGTCCAACAGCCTCAAAGCGGCGGCGCCGCTGTCCGCCACCATAGTTTCCATCTCGTTGCTTTGCATAACTTTTTCCAGCAATTTGCAAATTGCCGGGTCGTCATCCACAATTAATATTTTATCTGCCATGGCACCCCTCCACAGGCATATGAAAAATCAGCTGCCGCTTTATTTTTAACTATTATAATATTAAGGCAATCTCTAAGTCAATAGCCATTATTGGCCCACGCCCTTTAGCGTCCGCAGGCTTTGATTTGCCAAGGCTGGTACCGTCCGTATAAGTAGAGAAAGGAAAATCCCCCTATGGCCCCCTCCCATGATCCAAAAAAGAAAAAAAGGAATACGGCATCGGTTTTCGCCGCCATACTGTTTATTGTTTTAACCGCCTCAACAGCCATAGGCGCCAAAATCTGGACAGGGTACCGGGACTCCCTCATCCAGGCCCAAAAGCACCACCTGTTGCTGACCGTGCAAAGCCTGGGCAGAAGCATGGGGGTATTTATCCAAGAATATGTGGCCGATTTGGACGGGCTAAGCCCAGTCCATGCAGGCCAGGGCGAACTGAAAAAATATGTGGATTCCCATAGCCAATTTGTCTATGACGTAGTCCTTGCAGATAGCCACGGGGACATCCTGGAAAGCACCAAGGGTTTCCGTATCCAAAATATTTATTCTGCCAATCAAATCGACAGCCGCACAAGCCTGCTTCTGGCCAGCCTGGAAAACGGGGAAATGTACCTGGCC
>JAAVZD010000102.1 GCA_022791475.1 Clostridia bacterium
AACTTAATATAGGAAGAAGCTTTATGAGCAGGACGATGAATGGAAAAATTCGTTAGCCTGCTTTTTTGATGATTTCTAGTGTGCTGACTCATTTACATTTCGCCAAATGACTTGCCTGAATTTCCATCTGCTGCGTTGTTGCCGGTCAACGATGCCACCGCATCGCCTCCCTCCGCCGCCTTGCAGACTGAAAATTCATTCTGTGTCATTTAACTGAAAGTAAACGAGTCAGTACACTAGGATACAGAAAGATTACCGATACAGTGTTTGCTTTGTACTTCGTCTAATAGATAAAATGAATTTAAATGGCTTTAGACAATGTTTAAACTGGGAGTATGAATGGAGGAAGTTTATATGAACAGAAAAATTACAGAAAAAATCCCATATGGATTTATGAGACATGAAAAGTATGATGTAGTGGTAGTAGATAGTGAAAAAATGGAATCGGTGAAATTGATGTTTAAGTTTATGCCTTGATGGAATGAGTTTGGGGCAAATAAAGAATGTTATAGAATCTCAAGGAATTGAGTATCCGGTCAAATATAAGAAAGATAAGATAGTAGGGTGGTCTTTGGCAGAAATAAGAAAGATATTGTCTGATTCAATTTATGGAGATGAAAGGTACAGTGCTATAGCTAAGAAGGGATTAGAAATAGCAAGACGAATGTTGACGCTAAATAAAAGAGTGGTTAGAAAACGTATGGAAATAAGTGCTTTAGTTGGAATTGCGATGTGTAAGGAGTGTGGCGGTTTTTTTTGAGAAGTTGGTATCAACCAGAGGACGGAGATATCTATATTATATGTGCGGGAAGAATAAAAAAGGAATGGGATGTTCGACACATAAAATAGGAGTTGAAGAGTTAGACAAGAAAATTTTGGAGGAAATGGGGAAAGAGATAGGGGATATAGAGGGTTTATGCTGTAGGGATCTAACAAAGGAAATTGCTATAAGATACTTGAAGTATGTAAGTGTGGATTGTGCGGGGAATATAGAGGTAGTATGGAATACATAAATACGTAAAGGTAAAAAGAGAAAACATTACTGATACCAAAGTACCGATTGTAAAGGCAGAATATTATGTGTATAATAAGAATAGAGCATACTTGAATGTACATTTTGCACAAAAATCAGATATTATTCAGATAAAAAGATAGGGGAACTATGAAATACGCTATTGATAGATATGAGATGGGGTTAGAGAAAGAGGTTCGTGCAGATATCTTTTATAATAAGTATATTCCCCGGAAAAAGGACAGGTTCTTTTGTCCTGAATGTGGTGAGCCTGTATTTTGGAGTTCCAGAGGAGGTTCACAGCCAGACAAGTTTTCGCATTACAAAAAGACGGAACAGACTCCAGAATGTGATAAA
>JAAVZD010000144.1 GCA_022791475.1 Clostridia bacterium
CAGATTACGGGTCAATGCCCCAAAGCTGAACAGGCCGCTCCACTCGCTGGTCATCCGCTGGGCCGCCTGATGGGCAATCACCGCTCCATCCCCGATGCCGCAGGCGTAGATGTTGTCCTGCATGGTTACATAGAAATCCCGCCGCTGGATTGCCGCGTAGACAGCGTTCATGTAGTCTGCGTCGCCGCCATCCGTTTGCCAGCCGCCCTTTTCCGGCATCAGCAGAAACAGGAACAGCTGCTCCTGATCAGCCATGGCCCGCAGGCCCGACGCCTCCAGATAAGACAGCAGATCATGCCTTGAAGGCGGCGCAACTACTAGGCAGGGCTGGCAATATTCCAAATCTTTTGGAATGTAGGTAAGAAATTTCCGCTCTTTCCCCGCGACGCTTACCGATTCCCAGAAACAGCCATACAGAAGCGTCCGATTGGGATGGGCAAAATCTACCGGAAGACTGGCCACATCCTCCGGCAAAGATTTGACCGTCAATTTATCCATTTTTCTCCTCCCCTCAATTTGATTTCCTGTGTTTTTAACCAATTTCAGAATACCCCCTTGACCTGATAAAGTCAATTTTATATATTATATACTACTATAAATTTAATTTATGGAGATGCGCTATGCGAAACGAGTTGGAATACATCTATATGGTTTACCAAAAGGGCAGTTTTTCCAAAGCGGCGCAGGCTCTTTATCTCACTCAGCCAGCGCTGAGTATTGCTATCCAAAAAATTGAAAACGAGATTGGGATGCCCCTATTTGATCGAAACCAGAAGCCGCTGGGCTTGACGGCTGCAGGACGCATCTACATAGACAAGATCGAACAGATGCGCGTTTTAGAAACCGAGCTACAAAGCCAGCTATTAGATTTGACGGATATGAATATGGGTACTCTGCGAATCGGCGCAACCAGCTATATCATTTCCTGCATCCTGCCGCCGATATTACTTGCGTTCAAAGAAGAATATCCAGGCATCAGCCTGGATATTGTTGAGGCGGGTGCTTATGAATTGAAGGAACTGCTGCGGGACCGGAAGCTTGATTTTACCTTCATCAGCCAACTG
>JAAVZD010000146.1 GCA_022791475.1 Clostridia bacterium
GAAGAAAATCCCATTGTCTGAATTATCAGAGTACATAGCAAGGCATTAATTGAAGAGTTTATATACTCCCACTATATTGATTTATTTTGTCATGTAAATTAATCAATATATTATAGGTGTCCTTGTTATGTGACACCTTTTTTGGTGCCTTTCACTATTCCAAAGAAAGAAAGGAGAATGATAATTATGGATAATGAAAGGAGTATCGCAGCAGTTTATATTCGTGTGCCGTTGTAATACATAGGCAGACACGTTATCTTCTTTTTCTTCTAGTTCTTGTTTGGTTATCGTAAATCCATATTTCCCAAAACTTGTTCCTATATCTAATTTTCCATTTGGTAGATTTTCGTTGATTAGTTCTCCTGTCTTTAAAATGAATTTAATTTTATAAAAATTTTTTTCTCCATTTTCTAATTTTTCGCCAATGATAATTTTATCGACTAAACTATTGAAGACTTCTTCATTAAATTTTGTAAGACCTTTATATTGTTTTAGAGTATTAGAAATTTTATCAATTTGTTCCAGTTTTTGTTTTCTTGTGAGTTCTACATTTTCAGTATCTTTTAGTTGTTCTTCATACTCTTTAATCTTGTTAGTAATTTCCTGGTTTTTCTGATTTAAAATTTCTTTTGAAATAGATCCATCAAGTTGTAAATCAATTAAATTAGATAACTTATTTTCAAGTTTAGATATTTCATCTTGTATCTTTTTATGATTAAGATTATCTTGTTTTTCATTGATAACTTCATTTACTTTTTTCATAAATGAATTGATATATTTATTACTATCTTGAAATAATTTATTATAGGCAATTACAAATATATCTTCTAGTTCTTCTTGTTTGTAGTGGATAAGATTAGAACATTCAATTTTATTCCGATGACTTCTACATATCCAGTAAGCTACTTCTTTTCCATTACTTCTAATTTTATATGAGCGTCTGATAAATCTTTCGCCACATATCCCACAAAAGATTTTGCTACTAAAAGCATATTTACGACTAAATTTATCTCTATTTCCATCAGGTTTGATTATCTTACTTCTTATCGTTAATATTTCTTGACATTTATCCCATAGTTCACGAGAGATAATCGGTTCGTGATGGTTACTTGTAAAGTATTGTTCTTTTTCTCCATAATTCACTTTCTTTTTATGAGTTAAAACATTTTCGGTATAATATTTTCCTGTTTTTAAATCTCCAACATATTTTTCATTGATAATGATTCTTCTAACAGAAGCATGACACCATTTTAAATTAGATGGACTA
>JAAVZD010000145.1 GCA_022791475.1 Clostridia bacterium
GTTAATTTATCATAATGAAAAAGATCTTGAAGGTATTTTAAATGCAATTAACGCTTATGAATTTCGAAACACTAAAAAGCCAACTAACAACATTAAAGAGGATTCGATAGTTAATCTTGCATCAGGTATTTTAGTTGTAGATGATATGGTTCAATCTATATCTGTTGATTTAAAGCTATATGATTTAACGATTGTAAAAGAAACAACATGTAAGAAATATCGTAAATCTGAGATTATTATTTTTGAAAAAGTCACTGAACTGATAATGTTTCTATGTAAATCATATAAAGAACAATTGTTGAGTGATACGGATTTTAGGATTGGTCAATATGCATGATAAAAATATAGAAGTTATAATTCAATGGTTACTTTTTATAAATCCTATAGCGTATGACGAAGATAAATTAAGGCAATTAAGTGTTGAAGAAATCGAAAAGCAATTTGTGCTTGCTCGTGAAACCCAACGTCAATATGAGGAAGAATAGGAGGCTAATTTATGACTATGAAAGCATTCAAAGCACGTGGTAATAAATATCAATTTGTATACCAACTTAACTTTTGGGGAGAAACAGAGCTGATTTTATTTGAAAATGGCGAAGAAGTAGGTTTGCTAAACGTCAATTACAGCGTAGAAGAAGGCGAAAGAATAGTTAAAAATAATGAAGAATTTAAAAAAAGTGATGCAATTATTTGATGATGTGGCTATGCTTTAAGGTTATGATTACAAAAAAAGAGCAATCACAAAGTGATTGCTCAGTAGCGTTAACTGTAACAAAACCGTTAACACTAAAAAAGGTAATGTAATTATAACATAGAAAGCAGGAGGAAACATTATGAAATTTGAAGAAATTAAGAACGTATTAAATCATCAAGATACTGTATTCACACAGCAAGGAGGTTATAACGTGGCCGTAAATACGCAGATAGGGAAATATGTTAAGGAATCAGGCGAAGTATACACAGTTGGAGAATTAAAAAGTAATGATATTTCTAATTTAGAGGATCAAGCACCGATTGAATTATATAACTTACAAAAAGTCGGTGAAATATTAGGTATGTCAAGAATGGGTTTAAGGTGGGCTTTAGATAATCAAGATTACAGTAAAGTACCTAAACCGATGTATGTAAATGAAACTAAAAGAGGAAATACTTATTTTTGGCTTCCTGAGCAATTTAAGCAACAAAAATAAAAATAGAGAGGTAAAACATCATGAAGTTATTTAAAAGCTTGTCAGTGGCCTTATTAGCGCTTGTAGTGCTAACTGGTTGTGATTTAGTAGATAGCTTGAAAAATGAAGCTGAGCAGGAACTAAAACAAAAATCTAGTGACGTAATGGAAGGCGTAAAAAATGAATTTTCAAACAAAAATACGCCAACAATAGAAAATAGTAAAGAAGATAAAAATTTAATTAACGCAAAAACTAATAGCGAAAATTATGCGTTTATAAATGACAATAAAACATCATTAACAGAACAAGATCAGCAATTAATTTCACAAAAAGGAAACAATGAGTTTTGGGCTGATTATCCTGATTTAGATAAATTAGGTAGAGCAGGAAAAGTTACGGCTTTAGTGACACATGATGCTGTAGAAAGTCATTCATCAAAGGCACAAAAAAGGCCGTCATTTGATTATGGCGTACATGTAGCAGGTGAATATCAAGATGGTGTGTATGATCCAATAAAGCAAACGTGGAAAGGCGAAAACTCTAATAATAAAATTACGCAGTTAGAAGGTTACAGAGGTTATTTATATAATAAATCACATTCATTAGCCTGGTCATTAGGTGGCGACATGGAAACTCACAATTTAACTTTAGGGACAAGAGCTCAAAACGTAGGAAGCAATAAAGATTCTGAAGGTGGAGGCATGGGTTATCCTGAAACACAAATCAGAAATGCTATATATGATAATCCTAATGCCAAAGTATTTTACGAAATCACACCTGTTTATAATGGTAGTGAGTTAGTACCTAGAGGCTCACATGTTAGAGCATACTCAATTAATGATGATGGCCAAACTATAAACTTGAACGTTTGGATTGCTAACAAGCAAAAAGGCGTTGAAATTAATTATAAAGATGGTACACATTCAAAATAGAAGGTGAGGCGTTCTAATATGGGAAAGTATATTTTAATAGGCTTTTGGGTATTGGTTGTAATGTCCGTTGCTATTCCAACTATGGTTGATAGAATAGAAAAAGTTACTGATGACAACAAAATA
>JAAVZD010000090.1 GCA_022791475.1 Clostridia bacterium
AGATGCTCATCCCACACATCCTCATCGTTCCAGGAACCCATGTAGACCACATGGCCATTTTTTATCAGGCAGTGCAGCCCCTCGTCCTCCTGCCAGTCGCAGCAACCGCTCAGGTTCAGCACAGGGATCTCCGAATCTATTGGAATCTTGATGTCCAGGCTGACAAACTCCATATATCGCAGAATCTCCAACGGATCCTGGATGCGCTGGATCTCTTCGTCCAGCAGTTCTCCCTTGCTTGTGGATTCCAACTCGTCCTGCAGGTAGTACAGTGCGTATTGGCAGATTTCCCTGACCAAAGCCTCATCCACCTCCGCCAGCCACCGGATGGACCGGGCGGCGTACTGTGCCGTAACACCCTCGTCGCAAATCACCTCAATCTGTTTGTGAAAGTAAGGAAATTCTGCATAGCCGGTCATCCGATCAAACTCATCGGTCCCGGCATTCACCAAAACGTCCTCAAACCGCAGCCCTGACATATGTAATTACCTCCTTTGGAAAAATCCCGGTGGATCCGGTTCTCTAAACTGAAATTATTGCTTGGGAAAAACAAGGTTCCCCCCTAAAAATTTAGCCAGGGAACCGTGTGTCAACCTAAATGGTATATTTTCCTTATCCTTCAAAGGGATTTTAATCCTTTTTCTGCATATTCCTTGCTAAACCTCTTTTAGCAATATACTAATAAAGCTTTTTTGTAATCCTTCCTTATAATCATCCACCACATCCATATTCCCAATTATACTTTCACATTTTTCCCACTTTTTATTTGCCATAGGTATATCCAAAACCATATATTGCTTCTGCATTTTTACTTTTCATCAAATTTACATTCTTGGTATACGGTACTCGCTAGTAGCACATTACCTGTGATACATAAATATCGACAATAAATGACAGCTACTTAATACCATCCTTTAAATCATTCGTGTACAATTCCTTTAAAATATCTCCGTCCAACATAATTTATGTACATCCTCTATGCAATTCCAATTTAATTTCATCTAAAAATTTCTCATCATCTAATACAAAGATTCCCTATTTTTTATAATTTTAGCCGCCATATAAACTATATATGGATGTCTTCCAACTGCCTCTAATAGCGATGGTGGATGTCTCTAGACCATATTCAAATCACAGCGGCAATGTCCACCTTGCTGCCTGTCCCTGCGGAGGTTGTGATGGCTACAACAGGAATCGCGTCAAACTCCGCCGTTTTCTTCCTGCCGTTTTTGCTCAGGCTGTAATCCCAAATGTCGCCGGGATTTGCCGCCATCAGCGCAATACATTTGGCACAGCCCATCACCGAGCCGCCACCCAGCGCCACAACGAAATCACAGCCATTGTCCCTGGCAGCCTTTGCGCCGTCCATGACGTTTACCCTTGTAGGGTTCGGCCTGGCCTCATCTTACAGGGCGTGCTTTGCGCCTGCAAGCTCCAGCCCTTTTTCCACCCGATCCAGATAGCCGTATTTCTTGGCAGACTGGCCGTTGGATGTGATGATCAGCGCCTTTTTTCCGGGCAGCTTTTCCTCATGCAGATGGTTTAGCTGGCCTGCTCCGAAAAGCACACGGGCTGGCATGTTAAAAATAAAGTTGTTCATCCGAATGACCTCCATATTTTGATTTTTTTAAGTTCCTTTCCGCTTACATTGGCATTATACCTTCCGGAAGAAATTCAGCGCTAAACCTCAACATAACCTGTGGCAAATTCTAAGATTGTGTGGTATGCTGTTTTCAGGAGGCGATAAGAAATGTTTCAGAATAAGACTGCCGTCGTTACCGGCGGCGCAAAAGGAATCGGCAAGGCCATAGCCAGAGAGTTCAGGAAAAACAATGCTTTTGTATGTGTGATTGACAGACTGCCAAATGATTATTATACCGGGGATCTGTCCGAGAAGTCCGTTCTTGAAGATTTTGCCCGCAAGGTCATTTCCGAGTACGGGCATATCGACTATCTGATCAACAACGCCCTGCCGCTGATGCAGGGGATTGACTCCTGCACTTATGAGGAATTTACCTATGCGCTCCAGGTAGGCGTAACAGCGCCGTTCTATCTAGCAAAGCTGTTCCTGCCGTTTTTCAGTCCGGGTGCTGCTATCGTAAATATATCTTCCACCCGCGACCGGATGAGCCAGCCGCAGACTGAAAGCTATACGGCTGCAAAAGGCGGGATTTCCGCCCTGACCCATGCCCTTGCCGTAAGCCTTGCGGGGAAAGTACGGGTCAATTCCATTTCTCCCGGCTGGATTGATACATCGTTTACAGAATATGAGGGTGCGGACGCCTTACAGCAGCCAGTGGGCCGTGTCGGGAATCCTCTGGACATTGCCAACATGGTTCTGTATCTCTGCTCGGACAAAGCCGGGTTCATTACCGGCGAAAATATCTGTATTGATGGCGGCATGACAAAGCAGATGATTTATCACGGCGAGCATGGCTGGACGCTCCAGAGGGAGGTATAAGACATGGGCAGACGGTTACTCCCTTCCGCAATCGAAAAGCTCCAGAGCCAGTTTTCTGAATTAAACTGGGTCTATCATGATTTCCCGGTAGGCAGCCAGAATGAAAAAATGTACCGGTGGCCCGGACGAAGATGTACTAATTTGCGTCCATAAGAGCAGCGGCGTTCAGGAGTTATTCCACCGGCATGATTTCTTTTATTTTAATTTTACTTATAAGGGGCAGTACGATTCCCTCAGCTACAAATACGGCAACCTGATTACCATCCATGAGGGCAAAATGTACGCAGGACAGCCCTTTAAATATTTCTATATTTTTTCTATTCCGTCCCGTTTCAAGAACTTTTAGTACCAAATCAGTACCAATGGCTATTTTCTTTACTCATGATGGTTCGAGTGGTTTGCAAGTGTCCCTGACCGAATAAAATACTATGCCGTAACCTTGCAATACCACTGAGGAAAGTATATCGTCAATTTAAGGATTCCACAACACTTTTTATTGACACACCTTTTTATTTTTTAAGCACCTCCCACTCAGTTTCCTTAAAACCTACAAACACTTTATCCTCGCATATTACCATCGGGCGCTTTATGAGCATCCCATTCTCAGCAAGCAGCTTTAGCTGTTCCTCTTCACTCATTGACGGCAGCTTAACCTTTAACTGCATTTCTTTGTAAACTAATCCACTGGTATTAAAAAACTTTTTAAGTGGCAAACCGCTTTGCTTATACCATGCCTTTAATTCATCATAGGTCGGATTATC
>JAAVZD010000147.1 GCA_022791475.1 Clostridia bacterium
ATGGCTTTTTCCATTCAGGCGGCCATAGGCCGCCGCATCAGTAGAAATCCACTTGAGGAGGTACACACCATATGGCATGGTACGACGAGGCAATCTTTTATCACATTTATCCATTAGGGCTTGCCAATGCGCCAAAACAAAATTCTTATGAAAAACCAGTCCATCGACTGAATCAATTGATCCCCTGGATTTCCCACATAAAACAAATTGGCTGTAACGCCGTCTATATCGGCCCCCTTTTTGAATCCGTCGGCCATGGGTACGAAACTACGGATTACAAAAAATTGGACAGCCGGCTGGGTACCAACGAGGATTTGGCCAATTTTGTATCCGAGTGCCATAAACAAGGGGTGCGGGTTATTTTTGACGGCGTGTTCAACCATACCGGCCGTGATTTTTTTGCTTTTCAGGATATAAAAAGGAACCGGGAAAATTCCCCTTATAAAGATTGGTACTGCAATGTGAATTTTTGGGGGAACAATGAATATGACGATGGATTTTCCTATGAAAACTGGGGCGGTTATAATTTGCTGGTGAAATTGAACCAGCACAACCCGGCGGTGAAGGATTATATTTGCGACGTGGTCCGATTTTGGGTCAAAGAGTTCGATGTGGACGGGATCCGGCTGGATGCCGCAGACGTATTGGATTTTGATTTTATGAAAGCCCTGCGCCAGGTGGCCAACGAAGTGAAGCCCGAGTTCTGGCTTATGGGGGAAGTGATCCATGGGGATTATACCCGATGGGTCAACGAGGGCACTTTGCATTCCGTTACCAATTACCATTTGCATAAAGCCCTTTATTCCGGCCACAACGACCATAATTATTTTGAGATCGCCCATACGGTCAAGCGCCTTTATGCTATGGGCGGCAACCGGCCGGACGGGCTGAAGCTTTACAATTTCGTGGATAACCATGACGTGGAGCGGATTTATACGAAACTTAGCAATAAGATGCATTTTATGCCGGTCCATGTGCTGCTCTATACCCTTCCGGGAATCCCGTCCCTCTACTATGGCTCTGAATTTGGGATAGAAGGGAAGAAGGAGAGGTTTTCCGATGATTCCCTGCGTCCGGCCCTTTCCCTTTCCGACTATGAGGGCGCAACGGAAACAAATCCATATACTTCTTTCATCGCCGCTTTGGGAAAAGCCCGCCAAAAGGTGCCGGCCCTTTCCTACGGGGATTACCAGGAGCTGCTTTTGAGGAACCGCCAGTATGCCTTTTCCCGGAATTATCAAGGCCAGGCAGTGGTGGTAACGGTCAACAATGACGACAGCAGCTATGTCATGTCCCTTCCGGCCGGAAACGCAGCCGAGTATGTGGGGGCGCTATCCGGCCAAAAGGTGGCGGTGGAAGGCGGAAACATCGTGGTGGATGTGGCGGCCAATTCAGGGGAGATTTGGATCCCGGTTTTGGGGGCGCAAGAAGTATCGGAAGGGCCTGTGCCGGAGCGGGCGGACATGCCAGGCAGCAGGCCGGATCCGGCGGTGACTCCCCTTGCCCGGGCTGGATCCGAAAAAGGCCCCAAGG
>JAAVZD010000061.1 GCA_022791475.1 Clostridia bacterium
CAGGACCTGGGGAACATGGGAGGCTGTGATGTACCTGGGAGCGAAGCAGAAAGAGAAGCTGCATCGTCTGTTTTAAAGGCAATAAGATTAAGAGGGTATGCAAGCATATCCATTTAGAGAATATTGCAGGAGTGAACAGATGACCAATGTATCTTATTTAAAAAAGAGTGCAAGGCATTTAAAGTATATGTGCCTTATTTATTAATATTATTTCTGTATAAAGGCGTCGGCGTCTACACAGTTATGAAGGTCAGTATGACTAATAACATATAGGGGGAGAAAAATATGGCAATAGCGTTAATATTTGCCGGTGGGACGGGAAAAAGAATGAATACCCGTTCAAAGCCGAAACAGTTTTTGGAGATACACGGGAAACCAGTTATTATATATACCCTGGAACATTTTGAATACCATGAAGGTATAGAGAGCATTTTAGTTGTCTGTGTAAAAGAATATATTGAGGAATTAAAAGGATTATTGAAACGGTTTGATATTACAAAGGTAAAGAAAATCGTTCCAGGAGGAGAGACCGGTCATGATTCAATTTATCAGGGTCTTTTGGCAATGGGAAACTTTACTCAAAAGGACGATATTGTATTGATACATGACGGAGTACGTCCATTAATTGATGAAGAACTGATTACATTGAATATTGATACAGTAAGGAAATACGGAAATGCTATTACATGCGAAGCAGATAAAGAGAGTCAGATAAGGAGTCTGGATGGAAGAACTGTATTCGAGATGCCGCCAAGGGAGCAGATGTATACAGCCAAGGCGCCGCAGTCATTTTATTATGGCGCCATTAAAATGCTGTATGAGATGGCGGAGAAAGACGGGATAAAAAGCATTGATTCTGCGCAGCTTTGCAGTCTGTATCATAAGGAGTTATATATGGTGAAAAGTACCAGCAATAATATGAAAATAACAGAGCCAGCAGATTTTTATATATGTCGCGCTTTGTATGATGCACAGGAGGGACAGCAGGTATTTGGAATATAGACAAGTACGATTTGAAAGTGACAGGAGAACCAATTATGATACAGAACTGCGAGGAAATAGAAAATGTATGATTATCTTGTTGTAGGTGCAGGGCTGGCGGGAAGCGTTTTTGCCAGATTCATGACAGATAAAGGGAAAAAATGCCTTGTGATAGACAGACGGAAACATATAGCAGGGAATATATACAGTGAACAGATGGAGGGAATAGAAGTTCACAAATACGGTCCGCATATTTTTCACACGGATAATGATAAAATATGGGAATTTGTAAATCGATTTATATCGTTTAACCATTTTATATACAGTCCATTGGCAAATTATAAAGGCGAACTTTACAATCTTCCTTTTAACATGAATACTTTCCATGAATTATGGGGTGTACGCACGCCCAAAGAAGCAAGAGAGAGAATTGAGCTTCATAAGAAGGAAAGTGGAATAAAAACACCGACCAATTTAGAGGAACAGGCAATTATGCTTGTTGGAAGGGATATTTACGAAAAGCTTGTTAGAGGATATACCGAGAAGCAATGGGGGAGACCATGCAAGGAACTTCCATCATTTATCATAAAAAGGCTTCCAGTACGGTTTACCTTTGACAATAATTACTTTAACCATCCCTACCAGGGGATTCCAATTGGCGGATATACAAAAATGGTGGAGAAAATCCTTGCAGGAATTGAAGTTAGACTCGGAACAGATTATTTGGCAGAGAGAGCGGTATATAAAGGCGCAGCGAAAAAAATTATTTATACGGGTCCTATTGATGAATATTTTGGTTATCGTTTTGGAGAACTGGAATATAGGAGTTTGCGCTTTGAGACAGAAACGCTTGATACGGACAATTATCAGGGTGTAGCAGGGATGAATTATACAGATGCAATAATACCCTATACAAGGATTATTGAACATAAACATTTTGAATTTGGAAAAGGTAATCCGAAAAAGACAGTTATTACAAGAGAGTATTCTGAACAGTGGGAGAATGGCAAAGAGCCTTATTATCCAGTAAATGATGAGAAAAATATCAGGATATATGAAAAATATCTAAAAGAAAGCAAAAAAGATAGAAATGTCATTTTTGCAGGGCGATTGGGAAAATATCAGTATTATGATATGGACAAGGTAATTGCAGACGTTTTAAAGACTGCAGAAAAAGAAGCATATTTAAATTTTGGAAATGGAGAACAGATATGATACTTGTTACGGGCGGTGCCGGGTATATCGGCAGTCATATTAATAAAAAGCTTCATCAGAATGGGTATGGAACAGTAGTGTTTGATAATTTGGTTTATGGACATAGGGAAGCCGTAAAGTGGGGAACCCTGGAAGTCGGAGACTTATCGGATACAGACAAGCTGGAAGATATTTTTATGAAATACAATATAGACGCAGTGTTTCATTTTGCGGCGTATGCTTATGTAGGGGAGTCCGTCAAAAATCCACAGAAGTATTATAACAATAATGTGGTAAACACGCTGCATCTTTTAGATACAATGGTGAAATATAACGTGAAGCATTTTATTTTTTCATCAACCTGTGCAACATACGGTGTACCAGAAGAACTGCCGATAACTGAGGAAATGAAGCAAATACCTATAAATCCTTATGGAGTATCGAAGCTGATGATTGAAAGAATATTGGAAGATTATCATAGAGCATATGAGTTGAATTATTGTTGCCTGCGTTACTTTAATGCAGCAGGGGCAGATCCTGAGAGCGAAATCGGGGAAAGTCACACACCGGAGACCCATCTGATTCCGCTGATTCTTGCTGCGGCGGCAGGGGACAGAGAGAATATTAGGGTATTCGGTACAGACTATCCTACAAGGGATGGAAGCTGCATAAGGGATTATATTCATGTGACAGATCTTGCTGATGCCCATGTAAAGGCGATGGACTATTTAAAAAATGGAGGAGAAAGTACCTGTTTTAATCTTGGTAATTGTACTGGAAACTCTGTTCTGGAAGTGATAGGAGCAGCAAAAGAAATAACAGGAAAGGATATTCCTGCGGTATTTGATGAAAGGCGTCAGGGTGATCCGCCGATATTGGTTGGTAGTGCAAATAAAGCAGAAAGGGTTTTAGGGTGGAAGCCACAGTATGGGGATATAAATACAATCATGGAACATGCATGGAAGTGGTATTGCATTAAAAGGTATTAGAGTAAATGGTATATCAAGAATTAATAGATAACTTCAATAAATTAGATTCAATATATCTTTATGGCGCAGGGGTGGTAGCTTACGGTGCGTATAAGGCGATACAGGAACTTTTTGGAATAAAAGTAAATGGATTTTTGGTGACAGACAAGGATAATCAGTTGGAACGAATTGATGATATACCGATTCATGCATTTAAAGAAATGCAGATAGGATATGACAATTTGATTATGATTGCCACGCCAGAAGAATATCATGACAGCATCGAACAGGCATTACAGGAACAGGGAATTTTAAATTATATTAAGCTGGATTCCCATATGGAATATGTTCTGATGGGTAAGTATATGAAAAAGGTTTGCGGACTCAAGCTGATAGAAGATTATCAGACATACGAGATAGATACTTTCACGTCCATAGGCATATATAAAGTAGTCAGCCATATGGACAGAAAATTAATCAGAGCATATAGAGAAGCATCCTGGATAAAAGAAATTCAAGTGGGAACTGTCCTGACAAAGGAAAGGCTCGCGGACATTACGGACGAAAGATGTGGCAGCCTTTCAGAACAAAATGCGTTATATGGGGAATTGTCAGCAACTTATTATGCATGGAAGTATGGCATATATGATGTGACAGGAATATTTCATTACCGGAGGATTCTTAAGGTTACTGGAGAACAGATGCAGTTGCTGAAAGACAGGAAGATAGATGTAATATTGCCGCTGCCATTTGTTTGTTATCCTGATGCATCAGGTCAATACAGAAGATATCTTCTGCAGGCTGATATTGACATTATGCTGGAAGTAATAAAAGAACGGGATAGAGAGCATTTTAAAGAAATATTGGATATTTTGAAAATACCTTATCTATATAATTATAATATGTTGATTGCAAGAAAAGAGGTATTTGATGATTATTGCAGTTGGTTGTTCCCGATTTTAAAAGAGACGGCATATCGGTGCGAGATGCAAAGGGAAAAACGTCTGTCAAGATATATTGGCAGAATAGGAGAGGTGTTGACATCTCTGTATTTTATGCAAAATATGAAGAAATGGAAGATTGCTCATGCTGAAAAGATATGGAGGGTGTGAGGAATGGAGATGGGAAATACGATATTTAACAAGAAAATAGTAAAAAAACGTGTAATCATTTATGGTGCGCATCTTGTGGCAAGTGAAGTGTATCAGTGTTTACGGAAACACAGGCCAGACATCAAAGTCGAGACATTTGCGGTCACAGATGTGGAAGATAATCCGGATGTTTTAGAGGGAATAGTTGTTAAGAGAATTTCAGATTTGGAGGCTCATCCGTATCCATATATATTGATTGCTATGCCGGAAAAATATCATGGAGAAGCGATTCGCACACTTGAAACTCTGGGCTTTATGGACTTTGAAAAAATTGGCTTGAAGAAGGTTTCAATTTTAAAGGGAAAAGACATGATACAGGATATAAATAAAAACAGTAAGAAGTTTTTTCTTGCAGAAAGTTTATATGATTATAGTTGGCTGGATATTTTTGAAAAAGATGGATTTGGAAATAAAAAAGAGGATAGGCATTACAAATTTACGATTCTGACTAGACTGTCAGATACGGGGTTGTTGGAAAAATTGGAAAAACTAGATTTTTGGAAAGATTACGAGAGGCTTCTTGGTCCGTATCTCAGTCTGGAACAATTAGAAACAGCCGACGACAAAAGTATTGGTCTGGACGAGAGCCATGTGGCTGTTTATATGGTAACTTGTCAAAAGGATAAGGCACTTAAAGCAAAATATCAGCCATACCGGTATGTACATCCTTTGCAGGCTGGGGCGGTATTGGTTGATATACAAAGAACACGATTGGCAGACGATATGGGAGAGAATATCTCAGAGAAAAATATGTCGTTTGCAGAAATGACAGCTATGTACTGGATTTGGAAGAATGCACCGTCCACGAAGTATAAAGGATTATGTCATTATCGCAGACATTTTGTGATGAATGAGAAACAAGCAGAGGAATTAGAACGAAACAATATTGACGTGGTACTTACTACTCCCAGGCTTGTATTGAATGGGATAAAGGAAATGTTTCTTTCTGATACGCCGGTAAAGGAGGATGTATTTGAGAATATGATGAATTCGCTGCAAGATATGGCGGGGAACACGTATGCGGATTATGCAAAAAGGTACTTTGACGGTTTCTTTTATTATCCTAATAATATGTTAATTGCAAAAGAAAAGATATTTAATGACTATTGCAATTGGATTTTTTCAATTTTGTTTTGTATGGAACAAAATGATTTAAAAAATCATATTGTTAAAAATGACAGGCATATTGCTTTTGCAGCAGAGCTTTTAACGTCTTTGTATTTTTCCTTTCATAAGGATGATTTAAAAATTGCTGTGACAGATTATCTCTTTTTAGAATAGGGCAGATTCTGTTTTAGGTCTGGGATAAGAAAGGTCTTTGGATTGTGGTAATAAAATATAAATTTTGACGTCATAAACAGAAGGGGTAGAAATGAATATTTGTGTAACGGTTAATTCAAAATATATGAAATATACATACGTTATGTTGCAGTCGTTATATGAGAATAATGAGAGAGGAAGTATTGAGCTGTATGTATTACAAAGGGATTTTACTCCAGAGGATAAAGAAGCGATAGAAGATATTTCAGTGAAATATGATAACCGGGTACATTTTGTTTGGATGGATCCAGAACAGTTTAATACAATGCCAATAAACCTAATTGAAGGAACCACTCTTTCGATGGAAATATTTTTCCGTTTGCTGATACCAGAGGTCTTTCCAATGCTGGACAAGGTATTGATGCTGGATGTAGATATTGTAATTAATGGAAGCTTGAAAGAGCTGTATGATATGGATTTGGATGGCGTCTGCCTGGCTGCTGCGCCTAATTTATGTACAGGGCAGCAAGTTCCTGTAAGCTTCCGCTCCTGGTATCCAAAGAGCAGAACCAGGTGGACTCATTTTAATACAGGCATACTTTTGTGGAATTTGAAATATTTCAGGGAGAATTATCCCAGAGAATATATTTTTAAACAAGCGCAAACAAAAAAGATCGGAACCATGGCTTTTGAAGAGGAACTGTTCAACGTATTGTTTGGAGAAGACAAAATTTTGGAATTAGATCCGCTTAAATGGAACTATATTACAACGTATGAAGATATTTTTCGTGGAAAGTTCCGTCACCATCTGGAAGAAACAAAGGAAGAACTGCGCAGGAAGCATACTGTCATTCATTTTTTGGCGAGCAATCCCTGGGGTACCGGATTCAAAAATGATAGTTACCGTCTGTGGTGGGAGTATGCAGAGAGAACACCGTATTATCATAATTTGTGTAAAGAACAGATTGCGCGAGTGGAGTTTGGCCAGTCAAAAGAAAAAATATCTTTGGAATATAAAACGACTGTTCTTGAGAAATTGTTTCGGTTGAAAGGAACCGGTGAATTAGAAGCAATTATCAGAAAAAGGGGGATTCAGTATATTTATTTGTATGGGGCGGGAGTAATGGCGGAATTGTTTTATGCCGCATTGTGTGCGGAGCAGGCTCAGAATTATGTTGCAGGCGTTTATGATAAGAGAAAGCAAGGTAAATTTCAAGACATGTCTATTGAATATCCAGACGCTAAGTCATTTCAGAACATAGAAGATCTCCATGAAGATAAAGAGATCATTGTCCTTGTCACACCATCCTATGAAGCGGATGAAATAAAAGAAGAATTACTTAAAAGAATGCAGGGACGGCTAGAGGTGCTTACATTAAAAAACTTGTTGGAATAACAAAGTGAAGTTGTTTTGAGAGAGGATTGTAATGTTTCTATTGTTTTTATTACAGAATTTTTATAATGAAAATCTGAAATGGTATGTCATTCATTATCTCAGATTTTGTTATCGTTTTAGAGGACTTTTGATTACAAATGAATGGTATCAGGATGAGGTGAAAGATAGCATACTGAGATTATCGTTGGAACTGAATGTGGACGAATCAGAATTACATGATACGATTTTTATTCACTATCTGCCAGATCAATTTTACGAAGATGGAAGGAAGAATTATGGAGGAGACACTGAGTTTTTTCTGCATTTATTTGAAAAAAGAGATTTAAGATTTGAAAATTATTTGGTTCCAATTATCGAGGAAGCAGAAAAGAAGATGCCTATCAAAGGAATGATTTGTTTTGGTCAGGGGTATATGAGTTTGAATACCATTGCTGAAAGAAAAGGAATTAAAATCATTAAAGAAGATATTTCTCCGATCAGGGAACGGCAAGGGTGTACGCAGACTTTGTTTTGGGCAAATATGGAGGGGAAATTATATCATTCCGATGAATGTCAGCGAAGATATGAACGATTTTTAGCGGAAAAATCAGATATCCCGATTTTTTCAAGAGAAGAATTGCTGGCATTGTTCGTGCAAGAAGAAGCGCTTCCGATGATTCCTTTGATGCGGGTGCAACCGAAGTATGAAATAGGGATCGCGCAGACGGGTATGTCTTTTATTCCGCATATTTTCACGGAGACTAGAACAATAGATGAAGATCTTGAGTGGGAATGCGAACGACTCTATGGGCGGGGTGATATTGCAATTCGACCGCACCGGTATAAGTTTTCAGCAGCAGAATCGTTAGACAACCGTGCAGATATAGATTCCTTTGTCTTAAGCTGCAAACGGGTAACGAGTGTGAGCTCTAATGCTCTGATAACAGCAATGATGTGGAACCGAGTAGCGTGTTGCAAGGAAAACCTACTGTCTGGCTCCTTTATGGCTGAGAAGGATTTTCAATCGGAGAAGGTTGTGGATTTAAAATTTCTGAACTATTTAATTTTTGCGTTTCAAGTTCCAGGTTTTGAGTTGTTTTTCAATCAGAACTATTGGGAATGGCGTTTCACCTATCCTGCTGAGAGCGAAATCTATAAAAAGCATTTGGAAATATGTCTGGAAAAGGCGGGAATTACAAGAGAGATTTTTAAGCTTAGTCATGACGAACGAATGCGGTATCTATTGCGTTTAAGAGGATGCGATGAATATCTGATTAATGATATCTGTACATATAGCGAGAATCAGCAGGTAGACTATTATATGCCTGTATCGCTGCTTCTTTTGGGAGCCAGGAAGTACTATTGCCGGAATATCAGTCAGGATGGATTCATCCATAGCACTTGGCATGTGGATGCGGCGGATGAGATGCCATATTTTTCCATTGATTTGATGGGAGGAGTGGGAGCATATATTCAGAGTTTCAAAATTTGCATCTATGACACAGAGGGTACAGTGGCATATGAGAAGACGATTTCTGGGGTTGAGTATATGCTGCCGTCGGAGATGCTGAAGGTTTCTTTTCAAATAAAAGGGCAATACACTATTTGTGCAAAATGGAATTATCTTAACACTATGGATTTTTTAAAATACTCGGCACAAGAACGTGGATGTTCTTCAGACATAGCAATTTATAGGCCTAAGTTCCCGCAGGCGTATTTTAAGAAAGGTACGCAGATTGTGTTATATGGGGCAGGAGCTGTAGGAAAGCATTATTATAAACAACTACAACAGATGGGCGACTGCAAGATTATTCTATGGGTCGATCAAAAATATGAGCAGTGTGTACAAAACGGATTACCTGTTTCAGCAGTTGAGAAGATTCAATCAGTTGAGTTCGATTATGTCTTAGTTGCGGTGAAAGACAGAGGAATTGTTAGGGAAATCATCGAAACGTTAAGCAAATTAGGAATTGCCAGAGACACGATAGTGTGGACATAGGGACAGCTTCTTTGCTGTGCTGCTGTTATAGGGAAACTGTTAAAGGAGTAGAGATACATGAGTGAAACATTCCATTTATTGTTGTCTGCGAATAAATCCTTTATGGAGCAGAGCGTTGTATGTATGAGTTCTATTTTACGGAATAATCAGGGAAGGAATCTTCATTTCCACATTTTACACAGTGAAATAGAAAATGAAATATTGGAACAGGTCAAAATTTGGATACAAAGGGAGTCTAATCTGGCGGAAATTTCGTTTTATTTTATTCATCCGGATTCTTACTTTTTTCCAGTGAAGCCGGGGGATACCATTTCTTGTGAAACTTATTTCCGAATTCTGGCTGCCGAGCAACTGCCTTGTGAATTGAATAAAATTTTATATGTGGACGGTGATACGATTTGCCTTGGAGATCTCACAGAGCTTTGGGAAACAGAGCTCGATGGGTATGCGGCGGCCAGCCGGGAAGCACCGGTTCCAGCATACAGGAAGCGTAACTTAGGGATGAAGGAGCAGGACTTTTATTTCCAAGCAGGCGTTATGTTAATTAATCTGGTATGGTGGAGGGAGAATGATATTGCAAAGAGAATACTGAATTTCATAAAACTGCATCCGGATATTTTACCAAGATGGGATCAGGATGCATTGAACGCAATACTCTCAGGAAGGGTGAAAAAATTTCATTCAAAGTGGAATGTATGGCTGGATACGCTATTACCAGAGCAATGGGAAAAAGAGAATCCAATTATTGTGCATTATACAGGTTCGCAATTATTCAAGCCTTGGTTTAAAAATTCTATCAGTGAATTCCAATCACTGTATTTGGAGTACAGAAAAGATACCCCATACTATGATAGGGAGATGAAGATAAATAAGTCATCACGTCTAAGCTTTCCATTCCAACTTGTGCCGTCAAATAGCCGGATTGTGCTTTATGGAGCCGGTCAGTTTGGAAAGGCATATTATCTGCAAAATATGAGATGCGGTTTTTGCAAGATAGTGTCCTGGGTCGATTATAATTTCGGCAAAGTGATATATGGAGAGCAGGTTCTGCCGCCTGCTGTGCTTTTGAACATAGATTATGACTGGATATTGATTGCTGTTTCTGCAAAGTCCATGGCAGATAATATAAAGGAAGAATTGGGGGGAATGGGGATTCCATCCGATAAAATTCTATGGAATTGTCCGGTTCTGCCCATGAAGGTCAATAAGTTGGAAACATATGAGCAATGGAAACAATATATCTTAAAAATCGACCGAATGGTGGTCTGTGGATTAGATAAGGTTACAATGGCATGTCTGATGACTTTTGAGAGACATTCCCTTCAGAAAAAAGTAACAAAGATTTTAATACCTGTGCATTTGAATGAGTTGAAAGAAATAATGGGAATTGAGATGCAGGCTTTAGATGAGTTTCAGAACAGCGCTCAATCTGTCTTACTTGCTGTGAACGACCGGTTCCATGCCGGTTGGCTGACGGAGTTATATGACCGGGGCTGCAAAGAGGTTTACTTGCTTACGAATGACTGTTATCTGCAGATTAAGTGCTTGGCATATCCCTGTTATGAGGAATTAATACAGGTGAACCGACAAAATATAAAGCAAAAGGAGATTTGAAGATGGCGGTAATGAATGTTTGTGTAACAGTCAATTCAAAGTATATGAGATACTTGTATACAATGCTATTGTCTCTGTATAAAAATAATAATAAAGGAAGTATTTTCCTTTATGTGATTCAACGTGATTTTACGGAGAAGGACAAAAAAGATATCTTGGATTTGACAGAAAAATACGGTAACCACGTGGAATATATCTGGGTAGATGAACACAAGTTTGATTCTATGCCTGCCCATAGGGAAGATAGAGAGAACCTGTCGCTGGAAATCTATTTTCGGCTGTTGATTCCTGAGCTTATACCCGATACTGTAGACAGGATTTTGATGCTGGATGTTGATGTTGTTGTCAATCACAGTATAAAAGAATTGTTTGTGATGGATATGGGAGAGAAGTGTTTGGGCGCTGCTCCTAACATGTGCGCTAATTTTATAGTTGATAAAAATTTCAGAAAATGGTATCCGAAAGAGCGCACACATTGGATTCATTATAATACAGGAATTCTGCTGTGGAATTTGAAAAGAATCAGGGAGATTTATCCAAGAGATTACTTGTTTCAGATGGCATTTAAGTACAAAATAGAAATCTCTACTTTTGAAGAGGAATTATTTAATATTGAGTTTGGTGAAAAGGATATCCTTGCATTGGACCCTCTTAAATGGGATTATATTTCAACTCGTGTGAACAAGTTTATTAAACCTAATTTTAAAAAATATGAATCACTGGAGGAATTAAAGAGTGGCTGTTCGATTGTTCATTATGCTGGGCTAAATCCCTGGGAAGCGGGGGCAAAGGATAAGAGTTTTTCTCTTTGGTGGGATTATGCAAAGGAGACTCCCTATTACTATGCTTTTTTGGAAGAACAGCTTGAGAGGACGGAGGCATATATAAGTAAAAAAAGCAAGGATGTGGATCAAGAGATTGACGTGCAGACACTTTCTTTGCTGTTTCGTTTTAAGGGAACAGAAGATTTTAAACGATTATTAAATGAAGAAAAAGCGGCGCTATATCTGTGGGGGATGGGTGAAATGGGAGAGCGCTTTTACAAGTTGCTCAAATCTGTAAATTTACAGGGAAAGCTTGTCGGTGTGATTGATGAAAAAAAGAGTGGAATGTTTCATGGCTTAGAAATAATGAAAAAAACGGATGTCTTGGAGCATATTGCAGGGAAGAAAAGCAAGATTATTGTGACACCGATAAAGAACCAGTGCGAATTTGTGGATGTCCTTGCTAAATCAATGCCTTTAAATATAGAAGTTGTAGGTTTGAGAGATTATTTAATAGGGCTATCTAATGAATTATAAGAGTAAGTTGAAAATATTGTCTATTGGGTGGATGAAGGATGGAGATGGATATGGATGAACATCGGCTGTGGAGTATGGGATATTTTTTAGAACAAGAAAAAGCATGGTTTATTGATTTTCATACGAATGATTTATATGTGTGGAATTTAGAATCCGGACGGTTATCTTGGATTGTTCGTTTCCCTTTTGAAGAATCAAGTTTTAAGAGCCATCCAACATGTGTGAAATGGAAAAATGATATTTTTGCTTTTCCTGATATAGGAGAAGATGTATGGGTCTATCATATGGAGTCAAAAGAGTTTTCTAAGATTTCTATTGGTAAGCGTAGAGCAAAGCGGTATGAATCACGCAGTCCGATGATACAAGGGGATGATATATGGTTTCCTGTATGCGGACGGTTTGGTTTGTTTGAACCACAGATTTTGCATGTGAACGCAAGAACCCATCAGTATGGATGGAGCGGAAGTATTATGGAAGGTGGTCTATGTATTGAAACAGTATATAAGGAGGGGTATATTTATATGGCCTCCTCGCAAGATCATATCATTTATGTATTTGATACGGGAAGAAACCAATGCGGCTTCTATAATATTGATGAGCTGGACGGAGGCATAGAAACCGTTTGCGATGCAGGAAGGGAGCTCTGGTTAAGTGACCGTACTGGAAAAATCGTATGTTGGGATACAGTTTTACGGCATACAACGCGAACGGATATTTTGCCGTTTAGTTCTGCATTGGGCTGTAAGCAGAAAATAGACGGTCCTTTTTTGCAGAGCAGATATGTGAATGGATGGGTATGCTATATTCCAGCCTATGCGAATCCTTTGAGGCTGCAGGATGTGATTATGTTTGAAGAGTCCAGTTTATCGTTTAAGGCAATGCCGTTCATTTCTTCAAAAGATGTGGATGGCAATTATATATTAACGCAGTTTGTAACAAATGATGGAAAAATCGGGATATGGACTGAAAAGGGTAATAGTATCCTTTTGTTAGACACGGAGCAAGGTCATAGTGCAGAAAAAAAGCAGCTTTTATCAAAAAAAGACAGTAATCTTCTACGGATACGGTCACGTTCGTTAAGAAGTGAAGAAACAGTAGAATGGGATATTTCATGTTTTTTGGATATGATCAAGGATAAGCGGCTACAATTCGGAAAAAAGGATGTCCTGGAAGATAGAGTGGGAACAGAAGCTTACAAGACAGCCTGCCTATAGAATCAGAAAGGAGAGTAAGATGTTCACTTCATTTGATTATTACGAACAAGCAGAAAAGCTGGTCCCACCTCTAAAAAATCCATCCCTGTTTGAACGGGAACAGAATATTATAAAGAATTTTGCAGAGAGTGCGCATACAGTAGAAGATTGGAATACGGGATGTCCTTTTTGCAAAGAGAAGGAATACAAACTCTTTTTTACTAAATGGAAGGTACCCTATTATAAATGTCCCAATTGCTTCAGTATATATGCTGGTATAGACGGCGAGGAACTAAAGCGATACAAGAAAAATGAGGCGCTGGCCGCCCTTCGCTTGGACTGGGAATATCAGTCGGACACCAGTAACCGCAGAACGATATTGTGGAATGATTTGCTTGACTGGTATCGCTTTCGGTGTTTCCGATACCTTGGAAAAAATCAGAATCTAAAAATCCTTGATTTTGGAACGAGATATCGGGAGCTGATACGGCTTATAAAGAATTCGGGTCTGGTTCACAGCTATGAACTTAGAAATTCAATTCTTTCCATCAATGCAGATGAAAAAACAGAATCTGCGGATGTGGTTTTATGTATGGATTACATACAGATGGAATTTGTTCCTCTGCAATTTCTAAAAGAGGTTCATAAAAGTCTGAAAGACAACGGACTCTTATTCTTCAGCATCCGAATGGGTAGCGGAATTGATGTACTGGCCTTAAAAGAAAATAACAAAAGTATATTTCCATATGAGTTCAACTTGCTTCCAACCCCGAAGGGATTACGTATTCTTTTGGAACAGGCTGGATTCGAGGTTTTAGAACTGACGACTCCCGGAACAATGGATGTGAGCTATCTGCATGAGCAGGTAAACTCTTTGGAGAATGAGAATGCTTTCCTCTATTATTTCCTGAAAACGGCTGGAGCTGCTGAATTGGCAGAGTTCCAACGCTTTTTACAGAAAAGCGGCCTGAGTTCTTATGCCCAGTTAGTAGCCAGAAAGGAGAAGTAAATGGAGACAAAACTATCAAGCGTGATTATCGGGTTTGGGATAATGGGAAGGATCCGGTATCACGCAATGCAGCGGCATGGTGGGTATGAGATAAGGGCTATATGTGATATCAGGTCCGAGGTGAGGGAACAGATGCCAGACGGACTTTTTGTCTACTCAGATTGGAGGACATGTATAGATGAGCAGGAGCCCAAAGTGGTCATTGTATGCGCGGTCAATAAAATGATACCGGAAATTGTGTGTTATGCGCTGAAAAGAGGCTGTGCGGTTTTTTCTGAAAAACCTCCCGGAAGGACATTAGAGGACGCGCTTAAGATACAGAAGGTGTATAACGAATGTGGGATAACATTAAAATTTGGTTTTAACCATCGATATCATAATTCCGTTATCGAGGCGAAAGCTTTGCTCGATTCAGGCTTGCTTGGAGAGGCTGTGTGTGTGCGGGGGGTCTATGGAAAGGCAGGCAATGAACATTTTGCCGAGGAATGGAGAAATAATAAGGAGATTTCGGGGGGAGGGATTCTGTTAGATCAGGGAATCCATATGCTTGACTTGATGCGTTATCTTCTAGGGAGCGAGTTGTATGTAAAGAGTGGTATAGTAAATAATCTTGTATGGAAAGAATTGGAGACAGAGGATTCGGCTATTGCCTTATTGGAGACGGAGCGTCATCAGATTGCTTCTATCCATTCCAGCGTCCTGCAGTGGCGTCATAAGTTTGATATGGATATTTTATGCACAAACGGATATATAGCGCTGAACGGACTTCTGACGAATTCAAAAAGCTATGGTGAGGAATCTATTACATATTATAAAAAGGATTTGCTGGCGGAGAGCGGAAAGCTGGGAAGGCCGAAAGAGCATACAATGTGTTTTAATGAGGATTTTTCCTGGGATAAAGAGATGGATGAATTTTATGAGGCTGTGACAAATCAAAAACCAATTGTGCATGGAACAATGGATGATGCAGTGAAAACCATGCAAATTGTGACAGATATCTATAAACTTGCGGAGAAAAAAGGATAACAGGAGGAAAGAAATGGTTGTTGCGTTGATTTTGGGAAGGGGCGGTAGTGTTGGATTTCCAAATAAAAATGTATACCCTGTAATGGGAAGGGCTATGATGGAATATGTGGTTTTGTCTGCGCTCCATACGGAGGAAATTGATGAGATTTATGTATCAACGGATTCGGAGGAAATAAAGGCGATTGCCAGAAAATATGGGGTACATATTATTGACAGGCCGGATTACCTGTGTACAAAAGAGGCGCTGCATCAGGATGCAATGGTACATGGATATCATTTCATTAAGAATCAGGGCAAGGAAATCGAATTTATTGTACTGATGCAGTGCAATGCGCCGTTTATATTACCGGAACAGTTAAAAGAGGGAATCCGTGTTTTGAGAGCCAATGAGGAACTTGATTCGGCAGCCACTGTTTCAAAATACAATATGTTTTCGCCAACCAGAGCAAGAAGAATCGGTGAGGATGGTTTGATTCATTCGTTTGCTCCATTAGAATCGCTTTATGACCTTGATAGAATCAATTGCGATAAGGATTCACAGGGCGATGTGTATTTTACGGATGGAACTTTTATTGTTCGCCCTCGTTGCCTGGAAAAGATAGAAGAAGGAATGCTCCCTTATCAGTGGATGGGGCAGAAGTCCTATCCCATCATGAATTGGGCGGGATTGGACGTTGATTTTTCGTGGCAGGTTCCGCAGGTGGAAGTGTGGCTGAAAGAAAGCGGATTTACGGAAGATAAGCTGCCATATGAAAGGAATTGCCATGTATGAGAGAGAGTTGGTTCTGGCAAAACAGGCGGCGATAAAGGCAGGAAAAGCTTTGAAGGAAAAAACATGCATGGGTATCAAGAATTCTATGGACAAAGATTTAAAGACAGCAGCCGATCAGATGAGCGAAAAAATCATCGTAGATATATTGAGAGCGACAGACTATTCAATCTTGTCGGAAGAAGCCGGCATAATAGAGGGAAATCAAGACTATCGGTGGATTATTGATCCTTTGGATGGAACTGTGAACTATATAAAAGGAATGGATGAATTGGCCTGTGTTTCCATCGCACTGTATCAAAATATACAGCCAGTGTTTGGCGTTGTATATCGGTTTATGTCGGATGAGCTTATCTATGGGGTTGTTGGTCAAGGTGCGTTTAAGAATGAAGAAAGGATTCTTCCGTCATCAGAAAAAAGGGTGGCTCAGGCAGTGATGGCGACCGGTTTTCCGGTAAAAAGAGATTACAGCACGAAGAGCCTTTCCTCTTTTATACAACAGGTGCAAAAGTTTAAAAAAGTGCGTATGCTGGGCACAGCGGCGATAATGAGCTCTTTCGTTGCGGATGGGCGCATAGATGCGTACTTTGAAGATGAGATCATGCTATGGGATGTTGCTGCGGCAAAAGCAATCGTAGATGCGGCAGGCGGAATTACGAATCTGGTTTTATTGAATGATAATAAATGTAATTATAAAGCATTTGCAAATAAGGAGCTATGGAATGATTTTTGTAGTCTGGGATTAAATGGAGTTGGGTAAAGGAGAATGGAAATGGGACAACAATTGCGGGAATATTTTTCGGATATTCATTCGGCGCTTTGTTCGTTGATTGTGACGGACGGGGTGGGGAAAGAGATGGCTCAAGATGAAGGGATGAGAAAATGGATTGAGCGTATTAAGAAGGTGAGGGAAGCTTCCGGCTGTATATTTTTGTGTGGGAATGGAGCAAGTGCGGCGATAGCGGAGCATTTTTCACACGATTTTTTCCAAAATGGAAAAATACGTACAGATACGTGTTCCGAGACGGCTCATATAACGGCGATCAGTAACGATATCGGTTACGAGAGGGTGTTTGCCTATCGAATTGAACGCCTGATTTGTGAGAAGGATCTATTAATTACAGTATCTTCGTCAGGAAATTCTCCAAGTGTAATAGAAGCAATAAAAGCGGCAAAGGAAAAAAGCGCGTTTGTAGTGACTCTTTCTGGAAAGAAAAAGGATAATTTGTCAAGGCAGATGGGGAATCTCAATTTTTATGTCCCGTTAGATACATATGGAATGGTAGAATCAGCACATGCAGTTCTGCTTCATAGCGCGTTGGATCTATTTTTAGATGAGATGGAAGGAGGGCGGCATTGATGAAAGTGGCAGTAGGTGCATCATCTTTTTCTCAGAGCAGTGACAGAGCGCTTCGTTTATTGACGGATAAAGGAATTGAGGTTGTAAAAAACCCTTATGGAAGAAAAATGACAGTGGATGAGACTATACGGCATCTACAAGGTGCAGATGGACTTTTAGCAGGCTTGGAGCTCCTAAATGAAGATGTGTTAAGCAAAGCCCCTACGTTGAAAGCCATTGCCAGGATTGGTATCGGAATGGACAATGTGGATATAGAGGCGGTAAAGCGAAGAAAAATCGCACTGTCAAACACTCCGGATGCACCGACGGAGGCTGTAGCAGAGATGACTATGGCGGCGTTATTGGCGATTGGCCATAAGCTCATCCAGTGCAATGATGAGATGCACCGCAACATTTGGAAAAAGCATATCGGATTTTCTCTGAAAAACCTTAACGTGCTGTTGATCGGATATGGGAGGATTGGAAAGCGAGTAAAATGTATGCTGAATGTTTTTGGAAGTAACATAAAGGCGTATGATGAATACCTGTCGGGATATGATACGGATTTGGAACAAAAATTGGCGTGGGCGGATGTGATTTCACTTCATGCTTCGGGAAACAAAGAAGTTCTAACACCAGAGCGATTTGGAAAAATGAAGAATGGCGTTGTGATACTAAATAGTGCGAGGGGAGCATTGCTTAATGAGCAGGCGTTAGTGGAAGCATTAGAGAGCGGAAGGGTATCCTATTTTTGGGGAGATGTATTTTGGCAGGAGCCTTATGAGGGAAAGCTCCAAAATATAGAGAATGCGATTTTAACGCCACATATTGCGACCTATAACAGCTATTGCAGGGAAACGATGGAAGTGGAGGCAGTAGAAAATCTGCTGTATGATTTGGAAATGGCCTTTGTAAGAATGGAGGGTTAAGAAAAGGGAACGGTTATATGAAAAATAGGAACTTATCGAGTAAGTAAATTGGAGGGAAATAAACAAATGAAAATTGCAGTTATCGGCACAGGATATGTTGGACTGGTAACAGGAACTTGCTTTGCAAACATGGGAAACACAGTCTGGTGCGTGGATGTGGATGAAAAGAAAATCGAAAACCTGAAAAGAGGCATTATCCCGATTTATGAACCAGGATTGTCCGAGATGGTTTTAAATAATTTCAAACAGAGGAATCTAAATTTTACAACAAAAATACAGGAGGCATTGGAGATTTGTAATATTTGCTTCATAGCAGTTGGAACGCCAATGGGCGAGGATGGAAGCGCCGACCTACATTATGTTCTTGACGTAGCTGAGAGTATCGGGAAATATATGTCTCATCATATGTATGTTGTAGATAAGTCCACTGTTCCAGTGGGGACTGCAGAGAAGGTGTATACCCGTATACAGGAGGAACTTAGTAAACGGGAGAGCAATCTGACCTTTGATGTTATTTCTAATCCAGAGTTTTTGAAAGAGGGAAATGCCATTTCTGACTGCATGAAGCCGGATAGAATTGTAATTGGCATTAACAATGAAGATGCAGAAGAAATAATGCGTGAATTGTACAAGCCATATCTGATGAATACAGAGAACTTTATCGTAATGGATATTGCAAGCGCTGAAATGACAAAGTATGCAGCTAATTCAATGCTTGCCACAAAGATTTCTTTTATGAATGAGATTTCCAATATTTGTGAGCGGGTTGGGGCAGATATTAATAAAATACGTAAAGGAATCGGAAGTGATAAACGTATTGGTTATTCTTTCATTTACCCTGGGTGCGGTTATGGCGGAAGCTGTTTCCCAAAAGATGTGAAAGCTCTGATTAAAACAGCCGATGAATATGGCTACGGCGCACCGCTGTTACAGTCTGTTGAGGAAGTCAACAATACACAAAAACTGGTGCTTGTGGAAAAAGTAAAACAGCGTTTTAGTACAAATTTATTAGGGAAAGTATTTGCGGTATGGGGCCTTGCCTTTAAGCCAGATACAGATGATATGAGGGAATCAGCAGCAATCACCATTATAGAGGAGCTGACGGAACTGGGAGCAGAAATACAGGCTTATGATCCGAAAGCAATGGACGAGGCAAGAGAATGTTATTTAAAGGGCAATGAAAGAGTTACATACTGTGAGAGCAAATATGATGCACTGAAAGGTGCGGATGCGCTTGTACTGGTGACAGAATGGAAGGAATTCCGTAGTCCTGATTTTTATGAGATAAAGGAACGATTAAGGAATCCGGTTATTTTTGACGGAAGAAATCAGTACAGTGCAAAAAGTTTGGAAAAATATGGATTGGATTATTATCAGATTGGTGTGAGACCCAGTGTGGAGGTAACAGCCACCGAGGGGGCGCTTTTGAGGATCTCCTCCGCCCGGTCCCAGTTCTCCGCCGAAATACAGCCCAGAACGTGGCCGTCCTGCCGCAGGTCGCCGGTATAGACCTCATATTCCCCCGAGTCCAGGGCCTTCAAATAGTAGTAGCTGGGCCCGCCCGACCAGGAGGGCTTCGGGTCGACGGTGGAAAAGGAGAGGATATGGGTCCACTCCTCCTCCCACTTGGGGATGGGCCCGACGCTCCGGCTCCCCTCCAGGGCGGCGGTGCCCAGAGACACGGTGTCAATCTGGAGCAGCTCCTTCACCTGCTCCAGCTGTTCCGGATCGGTGAGCACCCGTCCGTCGTGGAGCATGGGCATGTTGAGCCAGATGCCCCGGGCGGTGGTCAGCCGGGCGTGGTAGCGGTTGTAGTCCACAGACCCGTGTCCGATGTCCTCCTGCGCCCGTCCTCGCTGCTGCCGGGCCAGCAGTTCCAGCCCCCCCGGGGCGGAGACGTCCAGTGTCCCTGCCACACGGTAGGACTCCGCGCCCATTTCAGCGGGTGTGACCAGCAGGCACCAGTCCCTGTTGACGGCGGGGACG
>JAAVZD010000017.1 GCA_022791475.1 Clostridia bacterium
AATATATAGACATTGTCAAAGATTGGTTATTATTTTATAATACAATTAGATTAAAATCAAATAAAAAATATGAGACTACAAATTAATGTAGTCCCATATAGGTTCTTTTTTTCGTGTCCACCAAAGTGGGTTCACTTCAAATAAAAACTTTCTCTCTTTTAAACTTAGTATTTCAAAAAGTGAATTTCCTTGCTCATCTTATCAACAATAATGGAATTTGTCCACCCTATTAAATACTGCAACTGACGCTGCTTTAAATTACCAGCTTCAATAGCTCTTTGAAGGATATAATAAGTTGCATCATCCTTATTAAAATTAATTCCATAAATCCGCCAAGTTCCTTTTGTTGTTTTAATTTCTATCATAATGCATACCCTCCTATAATTGAAAAATTATCGTCACAAAGAAATATTAACATAAAACCATAAGAAAGTCAATTAAAAATATAAATAATTTCAACAATGTACACTTATATTAAAATATAAAAAGAAATAATCTTTAAACCCTTGACATTTACATAAAAACAATATAATATATAGTAAGAAAATAGTCGAAGAAGGGAGAAATCTATGTATACTCGGGATACTAACTTCAAAATATGGTGCAGAATTATTAAGCTTCAAATTGAATGGAGAAGAAAAGTTACACCAAGGAGAACAAACAGTTGATGAAAATGGAAAAGTGTTTTGGAAAAGACGTTGGTCAGTATTATTTCCAAATGTAGGCAAATGTAAGAAAAACCAAACAATAATGAATAGTAAAACATATGAAATTCAACCAAATGGATTTGCAAAAGAATATGAATTTGAGCCAATTACAAAGTTAGATAACTTCCATTCTTATGTACTCAGAAGCAATGATAGAATTTTAGAAAAATATCCATATAAATTTTCATTGTATTTAACATATAGGCTAGACGAAAATAAATTAACAACAATATATAAGGTTATAAATGAAGGCGATGTTGATATGCCCTTTGGAATAGGATCTATGCCAGCATTTAAAATAGATTTAGAACAATTAAAAAATGAGAATTACTGTTTAGAATTTGAAGAGGAAGAGCAGAAAATACATTTTTTATATTTAATAGATGGATTAGTAGGAACAGAATATGCAAAAAATATAATGGAAGAAGATAAGAAAACAATAACATTAAAACCAGATATGTTTAAAAATGATGCAATAATAATGAAAGGTCTAACATCTAAAAAAGTAACACTAAAATTAAAAGATACAGGAAGAAAAATACTATCAGTAGACTATTCAAACTTCCCATACTTATCATTATGGTCAAAAACAAACTCACCATTTTTATGCATATCACCATGGATGACCACACCAGATACAGTAAAAACAACAGGAGTATTTAGGCAAAAAGGCGATATAATAATTATTCAGCCAAACCAAGAATTTGAATGTAAATACACAGTAGAATTCTATTAACTTCCCATTAGGTATGTTTCCAAATGGAAAGTCTGTCACTTTTTGGAACATACATAATAAAAAGGAGATATTTAGAAATGCCAATATTAAAAATAGTAATACAAATAATATCATTAATAGTAGTAGCTATAGGTGTAGTTATGATATACGACGCACGAAAACTAAGCAAAAAATGGTTTAGCTATGGAGATAGAAACTCAGTAGTAAGAACTCTTAAAATAGTAGGATTCATACTAGCTGTAATAGGTGCAATTGTAGTAATTGTAAATATATAAATATACACTACCTAAAGTTGAAACGTAGGGGCTTAATCGGTGAGTAATACTAGTGAGAATTTACCGAATTACGCCCTTTTTATAATTCCTTTTACTTTAATAAAGATTTATGATATAGTAATTAAAAATGGAGGAGAAAAATGTCAGAAGTTAATTGGACAAGGGAACAGGAAAAGGCTATATATGAAAAAGGCTCAAATATATTAGTGGCAGCTGCTGCAGGAAGTGGTAAAACAGCTGTACTTGTTGAGCGTATAATAAATAAAATATTTAATGAAAATATAGATATAGATAGAATATTAGTAGTTACATTTACAAATGCAGCTGCAAGTGAAATGAGGGAAAGAATATTAGATGCTATTTATAAAAAAATAGAAAAAAATCCAAATGATATACGTATGCAAAGGCAACTAACACTTTTAAATAAAGCAAGTATATGTACAATTCACTCATTTTGCTTAGAGGTAATTAGAAATTATTTTTATGAACTAGACATATCTGCCAATTTTAGAATAGGAGATCAGGCAGAAGTAGAACTATTAAAGCAAGATATAATAGAAGATTTATTTGAAGATAAATACATAAATAAAGATAAAGAATTTTTAAACTTAATAAATACATACACAACATATAGAGGAGACGAACCACTAAAAGAATTAATACTAAAAATATATAATTATATTCAAAGCTCTCCATTTCCTAAAGAATGGCTAGAAGAAAAAGTAGAAATGTTTAATTTGAAAGAAAAATTAAATGAAGACTTTGCAAAAACAATATGGGGAGAAATTCTATTAAACGAATATAAAGAAAAAATAAGCGAAAATATATTAAAATTAGAAGGAATAAAAAGAAAATTATTAAAAGAGCCAGAACTAGAAAAGTATACATTAACAATAATAAATGATATAGAAACTTTAGAAGAAATACAAAATGAAATCACATTTAAAAATGAAGATATATGGAACAAAACATATGAAAAAGTATTAAACCTAAAATTCGAAAAGTGGCCAATAAATAGAAAAATAAGTATTGCACTAAAAGAAGAAGCAAAAGAAATACGAGATAAAGTAAAAAAAGATATAGATGCTATAAATAAAAAAATATTTATATATGATTCATATAGAACAAATCAAGACATGTATGCAATGTATGAAACATTATCAAATTTAAAAAGCCTTACCAATGAATTCGAAGAAAAATTTCTACAAAAAAAGAAAGAAAAAAATATAATAGACTTTCACGATATAGAGCATTTTGCACTAAAAATATTAATTCGAAAAAATGAAGAAGGAGAATATGAACCAACAGAAGTTGCAAATAAAATAAAAGAAAAATTCACAGAAATAGCAATAGACGAATATCAAGATAGTAACTTAGTACAAGAATATATATTAAATAGCATCTCAAACGGAAACAATATATTTATGGTAGGAGATGTAAAGCAAAGTATATATAGGTTTAGACAAGCAAGACCAGAGCTATTCTTAGAAAAATATGAAAATTATGCACTAGAAGACGAAAAAGGGGCAAAAGGCAAAAAAATACAATTATTTAAAAACTTTAGAAGTAGAGAAAATGTATTAAATATAACAAACAAAATATTTGAGCAAATAATGAGCAAGCAACTAGGCGACATAGACTATAACCAAGAAGAATACCTAAACTTAGGAGCCGACTACCCAGAAACAAAAAATAACCCAGTAACAGAATTACATATAATAGATTTATCTACTCAAGAGCAAGAACACGATAGAAATGTAGGGGTGACTAGTAGTCGTCCGCTCTTCGAAGAGACTACTCATGAAATTTATAGTGAAGAGTTAAAAATGAATAGCGAAAATTTAAATGTAGGAGTCATAGCCTTATCAAGCGACCCGCACTTCGAAGAACCTACCCAAGAAAACGAAGACACACCCCAAGAAGAACCAATAGAAAACACCCTAATAGAAGCAAAATTTGTTGCAAATAAAATACAAGAACTAATAAACAGTAAATACCAAGTCTACGACAGAAAAAAAGGCTACAGACCAATAGAATACAAAGACATAGTAATATTACTAAGGTCAACCCTAAATTCAGCACCAGTATATGAAAAAGAACTAATAGAAAAAAACATACCAGTATTTAGTGATACAACAAGTGAATACTTAGAATCAACAGAAATACAAACAATAATGAGTGTACTAAAAATAATAAACAATCCACTTCAAGACATTCCACTAATCACAGTATTAAGGTCCAGCATAGCAAATTTCACAGACAATGACCTAGTGCAAATACGTTTAGCAGATAGAAGTGAAAGTTTCTATAACGCAATGCTAAAAGCAAGAGTAGCAGTAGGCGAAGGATTAAAAGAAAAAATAAATCGATTTATCAATATGTTGGAAAGTTGGAAATCTGTAGAAACATATAAAACATTAGATGAACTTATTTGGCAAATATATATGGATAGTAATTATTATAATTATGTAGGTCTATTAAATAATGGTAAACTAAGGCAAGCAAACTTAAAAATGCTATTTGAAAAAGCAAAACAATATGAAAGTGCAAGTTTTAAAGGATTATATAACTTTATAAATTTTATAGATAAATTAAAGTTAAGTAGTAAAGATATGGGTGCTGCTAAAATAATTGGAGAAAATGATAATGTTGTAAGAATTATGAGTATTCATAAAAGTAAAGGATTAGAATTCCCAATAGTACTTTTATGTGGAACTAGTAAAAAGTTCAACATGCAAGACTTAAATAATAATGTATTAATGCACCAGGACTTAGGTTTTGGAATGAAATACATAAATTATGAACGAAGAATAGAATATAACACATTAGCAAAAGAAGCATTACGTTTAAAAATAAAAAAAGAAACAATATCAGAAGAAATGAGAGTATTATATGTTGCACTTACAAGAGCAAAGGAAAAATTATATATAACAGGAGTAGAAAAAGATTTACAAAAATCTCTAAAAGAAAAGGAAAAAAATTTAGAAATTTACAACAAACAAAAGTTAGATAAAAATGTGGTAGGAAAATATGTATCATATTTGGATTGGATAGAATTAGTGTACTTAAATGATAAAGAAAAAATGAGTAAAATATTAAAAGTTCATGAACATGATGTAGGGGCAGGCCTTGCATCTGTCCGGAGACAAAGGAATAAATAGTGAAGAGTACAAATCATTGAAATTTGATGTAGGGGCGATTATTAATCGACCACTCTTCGAAGAAACTACCCAACATAAAAACAACATCGAACAAACCCTAAACTGGCAATACAAATACAAACAATCAGAAAACATACCAACCAAAACCTCTGTAAGCGAAATAAAAAATAGAAAAGATAATGTAGGAGCAATTATCAATCGACCACTCTTCGAAGAAACTTTACAAATGGAAGTTGTAAGTTGTAAGCTAGAGGTTAAAAACGAAAAGGAACTAAAAGCACCAAACTTCGAAAAAGAAGAAAAAATAACAGGTGCACAAAAAGGAACCTTAATGCATTTATGTATTAAAAACTTAAATGAGAAAAAAGACTATAAATTAAAAGACATAATAGAACTAATAAAAGAGCTAAAAAGCAAAAACATAATAACCGAAAAAGAAGCCCAAAACATAAATGCAGAAACATTATTACAATTTACAAAATCAAACCTATTTAAAGACTTAAAAGAAGCAAAAGAAGTGCACAAAGAAGAGCCATTTTATATAAATATTCCAGCAAGCGAAATTTACAATGTACAAGTAGAAGAAAATGTATTAGTACAAGGAATTATAGATTTATATTATATAAATAAACAAGGAAGAATAATATTAGTAGACTACAAAACAGACTATGTACAAAACGAAAATGAACTAATAGAAAAATATAGCTTGCAATTAGAACTATATAAAAAAGCACTAGAAGGAGCATTAAAAAAACAAGTAGAAAAAGTAATAATATATAGTACATATTTACAAAAAGAAATAATTGTAGTATAATATACATTATGAAAACCTATATAAAACTTGAAATTATAATAATTTCAAAACTTGCAATATGAAAGGAGAAAGCAAAATGACAAAACGGAGAAAAAATAAAAGTGTAGAAGAGATTGTTAAAACAAAAACAATGATAGCAGAAATAGTAATAGGGTTAGCAATTATATATATAAATACAATGATTGCTATAATGAACAATTTGATAGTTATTTCAATTATTTCTACGATAGTAAGCATTATTCTTTATATTATAATTAGCATACTTATATATAGGGAATACATGAAACAGGAAACAAGGAAATATAATGAAAGAGTATGTAAAAAGAAACTTTCAAAAAGTAAATATACTAAGGTAATTCCTAAGGATTGTACAAAATTTTCAGAAGAATTTTTAGATGATTTGCAAAATAAAAGAATCGTGAAATTTTATGCTAGATTAATAAAATTAAGAAATAAAGAAGCTGTACGGGTAGATATAAAATATGTAAAAGAATCTAAATATATTGAATATGATACATATTTACTTGGTCATTTTATAGATTACTATGAAATTGTATAAAACTAAATATTGCAAAAAGGGTAAGATTAATTTCTTGCCCTTTTAAAATTTTTTAATTAAATAATTGCTCAAAAAAAACATATGTGATATACTTTAAAAAACAGAATTAATAATTTGTACGCAGTGGAAACTGCCAGAAATTATTAATTCTGTAATAACTATCTTCTATGAAAATTCATCATTCAATGATAAATTTTCTAGAATATAGAAAACAATAGGAGGAAAAAACGTGCTAAAAAATACTAAAGAAGATAGCAAAGAATTAGAAGAGAAACTAAGCTATATAGGCTTAAACTTAGAAAAAATTCCAAAATGCTTTGAAAATAATGAGAAAATAAAGTATAGACCATTAAAAACATATGAAGACAACAACTATAAAGTATATAAATATTTAGATGTAAAAGATATAGACATATATATAACACCAGTAGATAGGCTAGAAAGCTTAAACCAAAAGCTAAAAACAGCGATGCCTATTTCATATTATATGAGTTTAAATGCTGAAGAAAATATAGAAGAATATTCTACATTTTTAAATATGATAAATCATTTGAATATAGATAAAATAAAAAATATAGAGAAAGAACAAAATTACTTAAATAAACAATTACCATATGAAATAAAATATAAAAATAACTACATTTGGCAAATATATTATTCAGATGTAGAAGATAAATATTTCATGCTATATTCTAGTAACGAAAATAATGAGGAATGTTTATTCTATTTAATAAAAAGAAAAATAGAAGCACAAAGAGCAAGAAAAAAAGAACTAATATATGTTCCAATAAGTCATATGGAATATTCAAACATATTATTAAAAAAATCAGAAATAGCAGATTTAGAAAACTATTTATGGTTATTTACAAAGGAATGGCCAAATATATATGAAGTATATAACCAAAATAATGAAATATCTCTTGAAATACTAGGAACAACAACAGTATTTGACGGAGTAAGAAGCATGTACAAAATAACTTTAAAGAATAAAGAAGAAGCACAAAAAGTTTTTAAACTAATAAAAGCACTATTTATACTTGAGTCAAATGACGAGTATGAATATAATTTTAAAACTTTAATAAATGAAGAAGGAAGTTTAGATTTCTGTTACAATATGCAAAAAGTAACATATGAAAGTTTATCAGAATTTATACGAAAAGAAGTAGAAGTTAAACAAGAAAAAATAAATGAATTATATGAAAAAAATATAATTCTTGTAGAAAATTTAGAACTTTTAAAAGAAACAGTAAAAAAACATAATGAAGAATATTTGTTAAAAGAAAAACAAATTACACAATTTTTAGAATGTAAAAAAACATTTTTTGGAAGAGTAAAATACTTTTTTGGAAAAGGGAAGAAAGTAAAAAAAGAAGAAACACCAAATATCGAGGATGAAAAAGGTATAGAAATAGCTAAGTTAGAAACAATAGAAAAGAAAGATTTTTATACAATAGAAGATTTATTAAAAGTATGTGAAATACTAAAAATAGAAGAAACAAAATATAAAAATTCAGAAATGGATATAAAAGCATTAGAAAATAAAAAGCTAAATTTAGAAAAGAAAATACAAAATGCAACTTTATATATAAATGAAATAGAAAGTCATAAAAAAAGTATTTTTGACTTTTGGAAATTTACTAATAAAGACGAAGTAAATATGCTTACACAGGCAGAAGAAAACGAAAATCAAAATAAAGGAAAATTAAAAAAAGTATTTAATTATAAAGAAGACTTAGAAGATTTTGGAAAACAAATAGATTCCAAACAAAGAGATACTTTTTCAAAAAATGAATGTGACGCATTATTTGCTTGCATAAATGACTTAGAAACTTTTAATGTATTAAACAAAGAAAAAATATTAAAAAGAGAAGAAAATAAAATTCAAAAGAGATTAGAAGAATTCAAGCAAGAATGTATAGAAAATATAGATACAATTACTGAAAAAGATTTTGACATATTTGGCAATGTAGCACAAGATAAGACAAAAATAAAAGTTCTAAATAATAATAAACATAGAGAAATAGAAAAAGATAAGTATAAAATATTAGGAATAAATGCAGAAACAAATTTTGAAGAATACAAAGATAATATAAATAATTATAAAAATTTACTAAATGAAGCATATGGAAAGGTACTATCTCCATATGATATGCACATATATATGGCAAGTAGTGGAGAACTAAACGAGAAAACTTTAAATATAATGAATATAAATCCAAAAGAAGAATTATTAAAAAGCACAAATGAAGTGGAAACAAATATATATAAAATAAATATAAAAGAAAATATGCCAGTTATATATTATTCAAATATAATGTACTACGACAATTTAAACAAAACACTTCCATTAGGAATGGATATAAGTACAAAGGTGTTAATCGATTTAAGCAAATTTGAAATGAAACTAGTTGCAAGAAAAGATTTTAACATAAATATTCTAAAAGACGAATTTACAAACGAAATAAAACTAATACATGTATATGAATACAATATAGAGAAAAAGTAGCATTGGGGACGGTTCGTAATCGGAAACAAGATAGAGAAGAACCACAAGGCAATAAACAAAAATAAACTAGCTAGATTAGGAACTGTCCCCAATGCGGAAAAAAGGAGAAAAACAATGATAAACAGAGCAATAATAATAGTTTTAGACGGTTTTGGTGTAGGAGAACTTCCAGATGCAAATGTTTATGGCGACGAAGGAAGCAATACCTTAAAAGGAATATATGAAACATGTAAACCACATTTACCTAACATGAAAAAAATAGGGCTTTATAATATTGAAAATATAGGAATATCTGAAAAAGAAGATGAGCCAATTGGAGCATTTGGAAAACTTGCAGAAAAATCAGTAGGAAAAAACAGCCCAGTAGGGCATTGGGAAATAGCAGGAGCTATAACTTCACCAGGTTTCACAACATATCCAAATGCATTTCCAAAAGAAATGATACAAGAATTTATACAAAAAACAGGAATAAAAGGAATATTATGCAATGAAGTAGGCTCAGGAACAGAAATACTAAAACGTTTTGGCGAAGAGCATATAAAAACAGGAAAACCAATAATATATACATCAGCAGACAGTGTATTCCAAATAGCAGCACATGAAGATATAATACCATTACAAAAACTATATGAAATGTGTAAAATAGCAAGAAAAATATTAGATAAAGCAGAGTATAATGTAGGAACAGTAATAGCGAGGCCATTTGTAGGAACTACAAGTAAGAACTTTACACGAACATATAACAGAAAAGATTTTGAAAGCAATACCTTTGGAAAAACAATGTTAGATGTTATATCAAAATCAGGCAAAGATGTAATATCAATAGGAAAAATAGAAGATTTATTTACTATGAGAGGAATAACTAAAAATTATCATACAGAAGGAAATGAAGACGGAATAGAAAAAACAATAAACGAAATAAAAAAAGATACACAAGGGTTAATCTTCACAAACTTAGTAGATTTTGACATGCTATATGGACATAGAAACAATGTAGAAGGCTATAGCAAAGCACTAGAATACTTTGACAGCAAACTACCAGAAATAATAGAAAATATGAAACAAACAGATATGCTAATAATAACGGCAGACCACGGAAATGACCCAACAACCCCAAGTACAGACCATTCAAGAGAATATATACCAATGTTAGTATATGGAAAAGAAATAAAAGAAAACATAAATATAGGAATACGAGATACTTATGCAGACATATCAGCTACAATATTAGACATATTAGAAATACCAAAATTAGAAGCAGGCAAAAGTTTTAAACAAAAAATATTGAAATAAATGAGTCAAAAGGGACGGGGTAAAATGACATAACTTTAAAAATAAAGTGTGTCATTTTACCCCGTCCCTTTTGGCTCATTTTAATCTAGTTCTACATTTTCAACAACAATTGTAGGTAAAGTATCAATAGAATTATTTTTAGCAAATAATAAGACATTAAAGCCAGCTAAAAGTTTGAAGTTCCTATCTACAATAATTGGCCGAATTATGCGCCCATACTTTTTATAATTCTTTTCAACTTTTTTATAAGTTTTACCATTAATACCTTTACCCATAAAGAAATAAACAGTTATTTTTTCAGCTTTCTGCTCAGAAATCCATTCTTTTGGAATTATAGGTCCATACCACTTCATAAAAATATGATTATGAAGTGAAATATCCCGATAAAATTCTTTTTTCTTTTCATCATCTGAAATAGAAGAGAAATAAACAAATTGTTCTTCTGTCATATTGGTTTTGCCGTTATTACAACCTGAACAACAAATAGCTAAATTGTCAGGAATTGTTGGACCACCAAAGTCTCTAGGATATAAATGGTCTAAAGTAGATTTCTCCCGAGAAATAGGCTTACCACAATAATAACATTTTGAACAATCTTTTAGAGCATATGTTAAATCATACATTAAATCTTCAAAGCAAAATTTGTGAATATACAAAGTATCATCTTTAACTTCTGCAATATCTTCATAAGAATAATTTTCTGGCAATGGAATTTTCATTTGAACAACTCCTTTCAAAAACAGTTAATAGTTATAAATATAATAATATGAAAATGGTAATATGTCAACTTTAAATTAAGAGTAAGTAAAAATATTATTAACATACAAATAAAGTCGTTAAAACCTTGACAAATAAGCAGAAAACATATAAAATTAGCCTGTAGAAAAGTATGGTATAATTTAAACAAAATAAGTATGAAATAAATATAGAAAGAAGGGCAAAAAGATGAATTTTAGGCTTAAATTCAGTGTATTAATAGAATTTTATAAAAAAAATGGAATAAAAAATACTATAAATAAAATATTAAAAAAACTAAGTGCACCTTCTGGTCAAAAAAGATTGCAAAAAGAAGAAAACAAAAATTATAAATTATGGATAAAAAATAACGAACCAAATAAAGAAGAACTAGAAAAACAAAGAGAATATAAATTTGAATATGAACCTAAAATTAGTATTATAGTTCCAATGTATAATACTAAAGAAAAATACCTAGAAGAATTGTTAGAAAGTATAATAGGACAAACATATTCAAATTGGGAACTATGTATAGCAGATGGAAGCCCAGAACAGCTAGAGTATGTAAAAAGATTAGTAAATCAAGATAAAAGAATAAAATATAAATTTTTAAATGGAAATAGAGGAATTGCAGAAAATTCAAATGAAGCTTTAAAATTAGCTACAGGTGATTATATAGCACTTTTAGATCATGATGATATTTTGCCTATATTTTGTTTGTATGAAGTAGTAAAAGTAATAAATGAAGATAAAGAAGCAGAATTTATATATACAGATGAAGATAAACTTTGGGAGAAAAAAGAAAATAGAGTAAGCCCACACTTTAAACAAGATTTTGCACCAGATACACTAATGAGTTATAATTATATTTGCCATTTTTCTATATTTAAGAAAGGTTTGATGGATAAATTAAAAGGCTTTAATAAAGAATTTGATGGAAGCCAAGACTATGATCTAATATTAAGAGCAACTGAACAGGCAAATAGAATAGTGCATATACCTAAAATATTATATCATTGGAGAATGAATGTAGATTCAGTAGCATTAGCTTCTAATACGAAAACTTATGCATATGACGCAGCAAAAAAAGCAATATTACAGCACTTAGAAAGAATGGGAACAAAGGCAAAGGTAGAAGATAGCAAAACTCTAGGAATGTATAAAGTTGAATATGAAGTTGAAAATGAACCAAAAATATCGATAATAATACCAAATATGGATCATAAAAGAGATTTAAAAAGATGTATAAGATCAATACTTCAAAAATCAACATATAAAAATTATGAAATAATTATAGTAGAAAATAATAGTAAAACAAAAGAAATATTTAAATATTATGATAAATTAAAAGAAAATTCAAAAATAAAAATATTAGAGTATAAAGAGAAAGAATTCAATTATTCTAAAATAAATAATTTTGGTGTTAAAAATTCAAAAGGACAATACATAGTTTTACTAAATAATGATACAAAAATAATAACACAAAACTGGATGGAATTAATGCTTGGAAATTGTCAAAGAAAAGATGTAGGAATAGTTGGAGCAAAACTTCTATATCCAAATGGAAAAATACAACACATGGGTATAGTTTTAGGAGTTACTGGAGTTGCAGGGCATGTAAATTTAGGATTAGATTCAAAAGTTTCAGGATATATGGGAAGAAATACAATAACACAAAACTATAATGCAGTAACAGGTGCAATGCTTATGATATCAAGAGAAGACTATTTTGCAGTTAATGGATTAGATGAAAATATGCCAGTATCTTATAATGATGTTGATTTATGCCTTAAAATAAGGCAATTAGGTAAAGTAGTTGTAGTAAACTCACTAGTTAAAGCATATCACTATGAATCTAAAACAAGAGGATATGAAATAAGTAAAGAAAAAATAAAAAGGTTAGAAGAAGACAGTAAAAAATTAAAGAATAAATGGAAGGACGTTTTTGAAAAAGAAGACCAATATTTTAGTCCAAATCTTAGACATGATACATGTATTATAAAAATAAATCCAGAAAAAGTATAAAAAAGGAGAGCATAAATGGAATATTTAAAAACATTATGGAAAAACAAAAAGTTAGTATGTCAATTAGGGAAAAGCGATTTTAAAAATAGATTTGCTAGCACAAGTTTAGGAACCATATGGGGGTTTTTGCAACCATTTATATTTATGATAACTTATGTAATAGTATTTGAATATATATTAAAAACAAGAAGCAGTGGAGAATATCCTTATGCAGTATGGTTTGTACCAGGTTTAGCAATGTGGCAAACAGTAAATGACATGATATTATCAGCAAGTGGATCTATAAGAGCGTATAGTTATTTAGTAAAAAAAGTAGTATTCCCAGTAGATGTAATACCAAATATATCAATTATAGCATCAAGTTTTGTAGGAATATTCTTATTTATAGTAGCAATAATAGTATCAGCTATATATGGGTACTTTCCCAATATATTAATTCTTATATATATAATATTTGCAATGTTTTGTTTTGTTACAGCATTTACAAGGTTTACATCAGCAATAACAACAATAGTACCAGACTTTGGAAATCTACTTGGAATAGCAATGCAATTATTTTTCTGGTTTACACCAATAATATGGAACTTAAGTATGTTAAGTGAACATCAAACATTACTAAAAATACTACAAGGTATGCCATTTACATATTTAGTAACAGGAATGAGGCAAGTATTTATAAATGAAACTAATATAATAACAGGTAACTATGGAATATACACAATAGTATTCTGGGTAATAACAACTATACTATTTATATGGGGAAACAATGTATTTAAAAGAAATAAAAAAGATTTCGCAGATGTACTTTAATAATAGAAACACCCTATGTGGGATATTTCGTAATCCTTAAAGAAATTACTTTAAGAAAAGATGCGTCCCAATAAAAACTTAAACAAGATAGAAAAGAAGAGGAAATATGGAAAATATTATAGAGATTAAAAACTTAACAAAAAGTTATAAAATGTATAAGAGCAAACAAGCAAAACTTATAGAAGCTATTTTTCCAAAAATCAATAAGCACACAGAGTTTAAAGCACTAAATAACATGAATTTAAATGTAAATAAAGGAGAAGTGTTAGGAATACTTGGAAAAAATGGAGCTGGTAAATCTACTCTTTTAAAAATAATAACAGGAGTAGTAGTACCAAATTCAGGCAATATAAAAATAAATGGAAGAATAAGTTCACTTCTAGAATTAGGTACAGCATTTAACATGGAATTAACAGGAGAAGAAAATATATACCAACATGGACAAGTTATGGGAATGACAAAAGAAGAAGTAGAAAATAAAAAACAAGAAATAATTGATTTTGCAGACATAGGAGATCATTTATACCAACCAGTAAAAACATATTCATCAGGAATGTTTGCAAGGCTAGCATTTGCATGTGCAATAAATGTTGATCCTGATATCTTAATAGTAGACGAAGTATTGTCAGTAGGAGATATGGCCTTCCAATTAAAATGTTTTAAAAAATTTGAAGAATTTAAAAAGAAAGGAAAGACAATATTATTTGTAACACATAATATAAGTGATATTATAAGAAACTGTACAAGAACAATTATTTTAAAAGAAGGAGAAAAGATATTTGACGGAAATGTAAAAGAAGGTGTTGAATTATATAAAAAAATAATCGTTGGTATAGAGGAAACAGAAGAAATTAAAAAATCAGAAAATGATACCCTTATAACATATGGAAATGGAAAAGCACAAATTATAGACTATAAAATAATAAATTCAAATAATCAAGAAATAAAAGTATTTGAAAATGATGAAGAAGTAACAATAAGACTGAAAATAAAATTTAATGAAGATATAAAAGAACCAATATTTGCAGTAGCAATAAAAGATTTTAAAGGATTAGAATTAATATCAACAAATACAATGGTTGAATACAAAGAAACAGGAAACTATAAAAAAGGTGAAGAGGCAATAGTAGAATTTACACAAACAATTCCTTTAACCCCAAATAAATATGCAATTTCTTTTGGCTGTACAAAAATAAATGAAAAAGGTGAATTAGAAGTATATGATAGAAAATATGATGCTATACTTATAGAATTAATGTCTAAGAAAGCTATAGGAGGAATTGTAGAAATGAAAACAAAAATAAATATAAGTAAAGAGGAGGAAAATGTTAGATAAATCTAGCATACATAAATAATGGAATTGTTAAAAATAATACTTGTAGTGCTATATACAATATATATGTATTATAGAACAGGAGTGCTTTTAAAAAAGATAATTGATAGTAATAATATTAAACTAGGTACTACTATTTTATATGGTTTTATTCTAACATTTGCAATATTTGAAACAGTAAATATACCATTTATTTTAATAGGAAAAAATACTACTAAGGTAGTTTATTTAATATTTTTAATGTTAAATTTATTATATGTAATATTATCATATTTAATAAAACCTAAAATAAAAAAATATAACTTTATTCAAAATGTAAAAGTTATAAAGCCTAAAATTAATGTGGAAACAATATTTTATGTACTTACTATAATTATAATAATATTTCAAATAATAAATTCTAGTATGTTATTTAAACAAGATGCAGATGACTCCTTTTATATAAGTTGGGCTAATGAAGCTAAAGAATTAGACTCAATGTATGATAAATATCCAAATACAGGATTAGAAGGAACATCATTTGATTATAAATATTTATTAAATACATGGGAAATGTATGGAGGTTTCACAGCAAGAATGTTTAATATGAACACGCCAACACTATTTCATACAGCATATCAAATAATATATATAATAATTTCTTATATAGCATATTATCTGGTTTTGAAAAAAGTGCTAAATAATAAAAATACATCAATAGCTTTATTTATTTTAACAATAATATTCTTATTTAGTGGAGTAAGTGTAAGATTTAAAGGAATGTTCTTGTTAGGTAGAATTTATCAAGGAAAATCTATTTTATTAAATATAATTATACCATTTGTAATGTATGAATTTTTGAATTATCCAAAAATACAAAAAGAAAATTACATAGTATTGATTTTTACATATATTTCAGCTATTTCTTTCAACCCAATAACAATATGGTTACTATCATTAGTATATGGAATATTTCTGCTTACAATGCTGATAAAAAGGAACTTTAAAGTTTTTGGCAAAAGTTTAATAACATTATTACCTATAATATTTATTAGTGCTATATATATACTAATTATATTAACAAAAGGTACAAATATAAAAGAAATAACAAGTACAGAATTGTTTAGTTGGACAGAAACTTTTAAATTGTTTATGAATGAAGGAAAAATAATATTTTTAATGTATATAATATCCTTTATTATTGTATTAATAAAAGGAAATGAAAAACAAAGATTAATAAGTATATATTTCACTGTACTAGTTTGTTTATTTGTTATAAACCCAGTTCTAAAAAACGTATATATAAAAGTAGTAACAACAGCAACATATTGGAGACTTTTTTGGCTTCTTCCAATAGAACTTACAATAGCAATTGCAACAACAATTATATATGAAAAGTTAAATTATAAGGCTTTAAAATATATATTTGTAGCTTTTATATTGGTATTAATAGTATTTTCAGGGAAATATGCATACAAAGAAGAATTAGGTTTTACAAAACATCAAAACTTTATGAAAATACAGAAATATATAATAGATGAAGCAAACTATATACTAGAAAGTGAAGAAGAAAATAAGAAAATAGTAACACCATTCGAACCATTACATTCCACATTAATAAGGCAATATACAAGCAAGATAATTTTAATGAATTCAAGAAATATGGAAAATGAAAAATATGAAAATTATGAGCAAATGTATAGACAAATATATTTTGCACCTGAAGAGAGTTATAACATAGAAACTATATATAAAATGCTATATGAATGTGATGTAAACTATATTATTTTACCAAAAACAAAAAGATTGGAAATAACAGATAAGTTCAATTTTTCAGTGGTAAGTGAAAATGAATATGATTATATTATAAAAGCAAATGAAAGGAAATAAAATAAGTGAAAATAAATTACGATTTTTATAAAGGAGAAGACCTATATTCAGATGGAGATATAGAAAATGAAATTATAGAATATGCTAAAAAATATAAAAATACTGATGGAATATTTAAAAAAGATATTCGTTGGCCAGTATTTTACCATTTAACCCCAATAAGAAAAAACATATTAAATTGGTATCCTTTTAAATATGATAGCGAAGTATTAGAAATAGGGGCTGGAATGGGAGCGATAACAGGTGTACTTTGTGAAAAATGTAAAAGTGTTACATGTGTAGAACTTTCAAAAAATAGAGCATCTTCAATAGCAGTAAGAAATGAAGATAAAGAAAATTTGGAAATAATAGTAGGCAACCTAAATGATATAGATTTTAAAGAAAAAAAATTCGATTATATAACATTAATAGGAGTATTTGAATATGCAGCATTATATACAAACACTAAAAACCCATATATAGACTTTTTAAATAATATAAAAAAATTATTAAAGCCAAATGGAAAACTATTAATAGCAATTGAAAATAAATTTGGAATGAAATACTTTTTAGGAGCACCAGAAGATCATACAAATATAAAATATGATGGAATAACAGGATATATAAACAAAAGAAATGTACAAACATTTGGAAAAAAAGAATTACAAGATATATTAAGTAAATGTGGAATAGGAAATACAAAGTTTTATTATCCATTACCAGATTATAAACTACCATCATTAATATTTTCAGATGAATATTTGCCAACTGAAAAAACAATAGAAAATTATAAACCATATTATTATGAGGGAACAGAAGCAGAATTTGATGAAATAAAAGCATATAAGGAAGTCATTAAAAATGATATGTTTAGCTTTTTTGCAAATTCCTTCTTTATAGAAGCATCACAAGAAAACATAGAAACAAAAGTAGATATAGAAAAAGCTAAGCTAATACCAATTAGTAAAATTAGTGAAAAGTTTTATGATAAAGATTATTCAAAAGAGTCAAAAGAAAAACAAATAGAAAGTTTGAAAAGAGATAATCAAATATTAAGAGAAAAAATAAATTCAATAGAAGCATCAGGTACATGGAAAATAATGGAACCAATAAGAAAAATAAAAGCAAAAACAAAAAAATAATGTAGAAGTACTTAAAATACTAAAAGGTAGGAAAAAAGTATGATAGAAATTAAAGAAAAAAAATATACACAAGAAAATTATTATAATAAAGATATTTATGAAAAATATAAAGAAGATATAGAATTATATATAAAAGGATATAAACAAGAAGATTATTCACAAATACTTAAAAAAGATAAAAGAACAAATATAGTTAATATATTTTCAGAAATGAGAGCTAATATAATAAAATGGTATCCTTTCAAAGAAAACGGAGAATTACTAGAAATAGGAGCTAACTATGGTGAAGTGACACAAGGATTAGTAAAAAAGTTAAAAGAAGTTACAGCTATAGAATTTAGTAAAACAAAAGTAAGTTGTATACAAAAAAGATTAAAAGATTATAATAATTTGAAAATAATATTAACAACCAAATTAAATAATTGTGAATTAGAAAAGAAGTATGACTACATTACAATTATAGGAACAGCAGAATATGCCCAAAAATTAGGCTTCGAAAATTTAGAAGATATGTTAAAGTGGACAAAAAAATATTTAAAAGAAGATGGAACAATACTTCTAGCAATAGATAATAAATTTGGTGTAAAATATTTAGCAGGCTCTACTAGAAATAAAGAAGAAGTTCCATTAGCAAACTACAAAAATTATATAAAAAAAGATTATAAGCTATATGGTAAAACAGAATTAGAAGATATAATAAAAAATGTTGGATTATCAAATTATAAATTTTATTATCCATTACCTAATTATAATATTACAGATACTATATATACAAACGAATATTTACCTAAAAATATTTCATACAACATATATTACAGAGAAGATGAAGAAATTTTATTTAATGAAATTACCTTCATGCAAGAAGTTATAAAAAACAAACAATTTAATATGTTCTGTAATAGTTACTTAATAGAAATAAGCCCAAAATGTATTAAAAACATCAATTTTGTAAAATACAGTAATATGAGAAAAGAAAAATATAAGATTATTACTAAAATAGAAAAAAACAATGTAACAAAAGAAGCATATAAAACTATAAGTAAGGAACATATAGATAATATAAAAGCAAATATAGATATATTAAAAAAGCTAGGTTTTAAAACAATAGAAAAATATAATAACGGTCAAATAAATAGTGAATATATAAAAAATACAACTATGGAAGAATATTTACAAAGTATATTAGATAAAAATGATATTAATAAATTTGAAGAAGAATTAAATAAGTGGTATATTTTTTTAAAAGAAAAATTACTTAATATGAAAGAAAATAATATAGAAAAAGATATATTTGAAAAATATAATATAGAAATAGAAAAAGAGAAAAAAGCTAAACTAAATATAACAAAATATGGATTTATGGATTTATTATTTGAAAATGTATTTTATAGTGGACAAGAATATATAATATTTGATCAAGAGTGGAGAGAAGAAGGAATACCATTAGAATATATACTATATAGAGCTTTGAAAAAGCTTTTTAAGGAGAACGCAGATTTAAAAGAGTGTATAAATAAATTATATGAAAAATATAACATAAAAAGCTATATAGATGTATTTGAAGAAATAGATAAAATATGGCAAGAAGAAATTATAGATGAAGAAATATTTGGGTTCTACTCAGAAAAATGGAGCAGACTAATTAGCATAGAAGATATAAAATATAGATATAATCAAGAATTAGGGAAAATATATAAAGAAAGAGATGAATTAGCCAATGAAATAAAGCAGTTCAAAAGTACAAAAATATATAAATATGCAAATATGTTAAATAGGAGAAAAAAAGATGAATAGCAAATTAATAACAGTTATTGTACCATGTTATAATATAGAAAAATACATAGAAAGATGTATAGAATCAATAGAAAAACAAACTTATAAAAATATAGAGATAATTGCAGTAGATGATGGTTCTAAAGATAATACATTTGAAATATTAAAAGAATGTAAAGAAAAATATTCTAATTTACAAATATATCAAAATAATAAAAATAGTGGAGCAGCATATTCAAGAAATTTTGCAATACAGAAATCAAAGGGAGAATACATAGGATTTGTAGATTCAGATGATTATATAACACAAGATTATTATGAAAAATTGATGCAAAAAATTACAGAGGAAAATGCTGATGTAGCAGTAGCGGATATAGAAATAGTATATGAAAATAACAAGTATCCATCAATTTTAGTAAAGCCTTGTAAAGATGAATATAAAACAAAAATAAGTTTTATAAATAATGGACTTTCAGCATCTCCATGTAATAAATTAATAAAGAAAGAATTACTAGATATATATCCATTTTTAGAAGGAAAAATAAATGAAGATGTTGCATCTATATTACCAGTATTAGTTAAAGCAAATAAAATAGTATATGTAGAAGGAATAAAATATTCATATATTCAAAGAGAGAATTCTGTGCAAAATTCAGAAGTCACACTAAAAAGATTAGAAATGTTTGATGCAATAGACACTTGTTTTAAAAGAATACAAAAAGAAGAAAACTATGAAGAATATAAAGAAGCAATTTTATATCAACAAGTATTATTAATGTATATGGCTGTAATACCAAAACAAAAAGAAATAGCTAAAAGAAAAGAATTATTAGAAAAATTTATGGATAAACAAGAGAAATATAACTTGTATAAAAATAAATATATAAAAGAATTTATAAATCAGCAACCACAAAAGGAAAGAAAATACTATAAAAAAATGGCAATGTGTTTAAAAAACAAACAAGTAGATTTAGCAAATAAAATTATTGAAGAAAAACAAATGAATAACAATATAAAAGAAAAAATCAAAGATATAATAAGAATAATAATAAAAAGAACAGTAATAAAAAGAAATATAACAATAGAAGATCTAGAAAAGAAAGCTAAGAAGCAAGCAAAAAAACAACAAGGGCAAGTAAAAATTTCTGTCGTAATTCCAAATTACAATTATGAAAACTTTTTAATTCCACGTATATATAGTATATTATATCAAACAGAAAAAATATATGAAATTATTATATTAGATGACAATTCAAAAGACAATAGTAGAGAATTAATAGATAAAATAGTAGATAGATTGAAACCATATATAAAAATACAAAAAATATATAATAAAGAAAACTCTGGCTGTGCATTTAAGCAATGGAAAAAAGGATTTGAAATAGCAAGAGGAGATTATGTATGGATAGCAGAGGCAGACGACTGTTGCCAAAAGACATTACTAACAAATATAATAAAACCAATTAAACAAAACAAAGATATATATATTTCATATGCAGATACAGCTTTTATAAATGCATGGGACAAGATTATTTTACCAACAATAAAACCAGAAATAGATATAAGAAAAACTGGTCATTGGGATTCGAATTTTGTAGATAATGGTTTAGAAGAAATAGAAAACTACACATTTTTAAATTGTATTATAGCAAATGTATCATCTTGCTTAATTAAAAAAGAAAATTACGATGATATTTTCGAAAAAATTATAGAATATAAACAAGCAGGGGATTGGCTATTTTATATAAATGTAATGAAAAGAGGTAAAATAGCATTTTGTAATAAACCGCTTAATTATTATAGATTACATGGAAATAATGTAACAAGTGTTACCAAAAAACAAAAACATTTTGATGAAATAGTAAAAATCCATGAAGAAGTTAGAGACATAATAAAAATGACTGATTGGCATGAAAATGAAATAAACAAAAGATATGATTTTTTAAAAAGAGTATGGGAATTAGAGGAGAAAAATAATGAAGAAAATTAATGTATGTTTTTACATACTACTATTATTATTAATACAAGTATTCTTCACAGATACAATTATTTATTTTACAGATATACAATATGCAATAGCAAATATTATAGCATCAGTAATAAATATAGGGATTGCGATATATTGCATAAAAAAGAAATATATAAAAATAGAAATACATTTTAATAAATGGGATCTTATATTTATAACAATATTATTAGTACTTATATGTGCAACTATAATATTTCCAGATACATTTTGGGATTCTTATAGTTATCATTTATATTTACAAGAAAATCCATTTACTGATAAAGTAAATACTGATATGTTCCCAGGAAGAACTTTAACATCTTTTGTATTTCCTATAGCAGATAGAATATTCTATATATTTAGAGCTTTGTTAGGTTTTAGATTAGGAACATTACCAGGATATTTGTTATTATTAGTTATATTTTATGAATGTAAAAAAATATTAAAAGTATTATTAAAAGATAAAATAAAAGACAAATATTTGTCTATATTCTCTATATTGCCTATATCTACATTTATAATTATGCAACAAATTGGTACATATTATATAGATAACTTTTCAGTTGTAATGATACTAGAGTTTGTGTATGTACTAATAACAGAATCGAAAGGAATTTTAAAGAATAAACCACAACTATATTATTTAGCCCTTATAGTAGGAATTTCAGTTTGTATAAAAATAACGAATGCTATATATTTAGCATTACCATTAATGTATGTGTTACTAGCAAATATTAAAGATATAAAACAAATAAAATGGTATGATTATATTTTACTTATAATAACAGCAGTTTTACCAATGTTACCATATTTATTAGATGCAATAATTCAAACAGGAAGCCCTGTATTTCCATATTATAATACAATTTTTAAATCAGAATATTATGCACAAGAAAATTGGTTAGATAATAGATATGGTCCTAAAAATATAATACAATTTTTATTATGGCCAATATATATTACAAAACACCCAGAAAAAGCATATGAATTTGGGTTAACAGATTTTGCATTTCCTTTTGGGTATATTATATTAATTTTATATACAATATATGCAATATATATAAAAATTATAAAAAAACAAAAATTAAATGAAACGATGTTAGTATATTGTGCAACATTACTATACCTATATTTAGTTTGGCCTAAGTTTGTAATAGGGTATACAAGGTATGCAGGAGCAATAGCTATATTATCTATGCTATTAATAATAAAAACATTGGTAGAATCAATTAAAAATGAAAAAATTATAAGATGTATAGTACTATCCTCAGTAATATGCCTATCAACAGTAGTAGGAATATGCCAATACCTTTATTATGGAGCTACATATAATTATTCATTAATTGTGCAAGGAAACTTAGGAATAAATAAAAATGTAAAACAAGACATAAAAAGTATATACAAAGACAAAGAAATTGTAAAATATGATATAGACGGTATATGGGGAGTAATTTATGATGATAGTGCAGTTCCAATGTTTTTAAATGTAGATGATAGATTAGTACATTTAGAATATGGATTTAAAACAGGAAACAGTATAAAATCAGAAGAAATATATTGGCAAAATATACTAAATAATAATATTTATGTGCCACTATATAAGTTAAAATTAGAAGGAAAACTACAATATTTGGATAAATTTCACTTTGAAATTGTAGAAATAACAGACAAAATAGAAAATGTAAAATTCTTAGAAGGAGACTCTACAATATATATAGTAAAAGTAAAATACAATGAAAGAATATCAAGTAAAAATAAAGAAATATTTGAAAAAATGTTAAATGAAAAGTATTAAGAAAGGAATTTGAGAAATGGAAAATAAAATTGCAGTATTAATACCTTGTTATAATGAAAGTAAAACAATAGAAAAAGTAATTAAAGATTACAAAAAAGCTCTTCCAGAAGCAGATATATATGTATATGATAATAATTCAACAGATGGAAGTGATGAAATAGCTAAAAAAGCAGGTGCAATTGTAAGATACGAATATAGACAAGGAAAAGGAAATGTTATTCGTAGTATGTTTAGACAAATTGAAGCGGATTGTTATTTAATGGTAGATGGTGATGACACATATCCAGCAGAAAACGCCAAAGAAATGTGTAATTTAATTTTAAAGAAAAAAGCAGATATGGTAGTAGGAGATAGATTATCATCAACATACTTTACTGAAAATAAAAGACCATTTCATAATTTGGGAAATAGAACAGTAAGATTTTTAATTAACAAATTATTTAAAAATAGAATTAAAGATATTATGACAGGATATAGAGCATTTAGTTATGAATTTGTAAAAACATTTCCAGTATTATCAAAAGGTTTTGAAATAGAAACAGAAATGACAATACATGCAGTTGATAAAAACTTTATGATAAAAGAAATACCAGTAACATATAGAGATAGACCAGAAGGAAGTGTTTCAAAGTTAAATACTTATTCAGATGGTTTTAAAGTTTTAAAACTAATAGCAACATTATTTAAAGAGTATAAACCATTTTTCTTTTTTAATATAGTAACAATTATACTTTTAATTATATCACTTATATTTATAGTTCCTGTATTTAATGAATACTTTGAAACTGGTTTAGTATTGAGGTTCCCAACATTAATTGTAGGTGGATTTATAATGATAACTTCAATATTAACATTTGTGTGTGGAATTATACTAGATGTAACAGTAAAAAAACATAGACAATTATATGAACTTATGTTAAATAATATTGTAAAAACTAAAAATGAAGCAAGATAAGGAGATATAAATTATGAATAAGTTTTTAAATAAAACAGAAGAATTAATAAGAAAAATAATTTCATGTAGAATGTTATATTATATTGCTACTATACTGCTTTTTATAGGAACATATTACATAGACCTAAAGAGAAAATTAATTGAACAAAATATGCTAGGAATGGGAGGGCATATAAAATATTTTCTTATAATAGCAGCTATAAGTGCTATTATAATACTAATATTAATAAGTATTTCTAAAAAGCTATATACAAAATTAAAACCACACATAGTATATATGATATTAGCATTAATAGTTGGAGGAATGTATATATTTTTTATTCCATTATGTGCACAAAGTGATGAACCAGCACATATATATAGGTGTTTTGAAGTTGCACAAGGAAATATAGTATCAGAGCAAACTAAAACAGGAGAAGCGGCTAAGCTTCCAAAATCATTAGAGAATATGATTAATGTAAATAGTGAAAATAAAAAAAGAGAATATAAAAAGTATTATGATATAAAAGAAATGTCAAAAATAGAACTAAATAAAGAAGAAACAACAAGCATAGAAACTGTTATAAGTTATAATGGAATAAGTTATATTCCACAAGTAATAGGTGTAAAAATAGGATTAATGTTAAACTTAAATCCATATTATATATGTATGCTTGGAAGGATAACAGGATTTATTATTTCAATAGGGTTGTATACATTAGCAATTAGAAAAATGCCAAAACATAAATTATTTATAAGTATAGTACTATTATCTCCTGTTGTACTTTCTTATGCAGCAGCTTTTTCAATAGATAGTATAATATTAGCAAGTACACTATTATTAGTTAGCTATGTAATGCATTATAGAGAAACGAAGGAGAAAATCAAAAAAATAGATTATATAATATTAGCAATACTAGTAATTATAATATCTATTTCAAAATTAGCATATTTACCTATAATAGGAATTTTATTATTTATTCCAAAAGAATGTTATAAAAATGTAAAGATGAAATATTTAATAACCTCAATATTTATGATATTAGGAGTAGGAGTAGTATTGTGGTGGCTAAAAAAATGTAGCATAAATCCAACAGTGGGAGATACACAAAATACAAACACCTGGATATATACTAACCCATTAGGATATTTAATAGTATTATTTAGAACTACAATAGCATCAGGATATAGTTATATAGAGAATATGTTTGCGGGACATTTCTTATGTCATAATCAAGTAAATCCATATTCAATTGTTCCATTTACTTATATATTAATAGTAATATGTGCATTTTTTACAGATGAAAATAAAGAAAAAACTAGTATGATACAAAAAATAATTACCTTTGGAATTATAATTTTATCTTATGCTCTAATAAGTACATCTATGTATATATATAATACAGCATATAATGCTAGTCAAATAATAGGAGTACAAGGGAGATATTTAGTACCACTATTAATACTTGCAATATTATTTGGAAATAAAAAAATATTAAACATAGAAAAACAAAAGTTAACTAATATCGCACTAATAGCAAATTATGTAGTATATTTAACAATGATGACAAAATTCTTAGTGTAAATAAAAGGAAAATTTTATGAAAAAAATAGAAATAATAAAAAATAATATAATAAATTTCATATTACCAGCTAATAGTAAAAGGAGACTTTCTGTTCAATATATATATAGATTATTAAACAATAAAAGTAACTTGGCAAATTTAAAAGAAAAAGTAAAAGAAATAGGAATAAAAAAAGCTATAAAATATTCATTTAACCAACTTGTAATAACAACAAGTAGAGAATATCAAGATGTAAGATATAAACAATGGATAAAAAATAATACATTGACTAATCAAGAACTAAATAAACAAAAAAATGAAGTATTTGAATATAAACCATTAATTAGTATTATTACAGTAATAAATAATACAAAAAGTAAAATTATAAATGATTATTTAAAAAGTATAAAAGAGCAAACATACGATAATTGGGAATTATATTTAGTAGATATAAGTAATTCAAAAAATATAAATATACAACAAAGCAGTAAAATACAATACAAAAAAATTAATAATAAAACTATTTCTGAATGCTATAATGAAACATTAACAGTGATAAAAGGAGAATGGGTAAGCTTTATAAAAATTGATGATATATTAGAAAAAACAGCTCTTTATGAAATAGTAAAAGAATTAAATAACCATAAAGAATGCGAAATGACATATACAGATGAAGATATATTTGAAGATAGCTTAAAAAATAGATATAATCCATTCTTTAAACCAGACTTCTCGCCAGATTTTTTAAGAAGTAATAATTATATTGGTAATTTTGCTGTAATAAGTACCAGTTTAGTTAATAAAATAGGAAAATTTAGAAAAGAATTTGATGCTGTTAGAGAATATGATTTATATTTAAGAATAATGGAAAAAACAAACAATATAATTCATATTCCTAATATATTATATCATGTTAGAAAAACTGAAGTAATAAAAGATAATACAGAACAATTAGGAAAAGAAGTAATACAAGACCACTTAAATAGATTGAAAATAGCATATCATGATATTGAAAGTACAAAACAACTAGGTCTTAATTTATACCATATAAAATATAAAATAAAAGGCAATCCACTAATATCAATAATAATACCAAATAAGGATAGTATTAAATATTTAAATAGAGCAGTTAAATCAATACTACAATCTAATTATAAAAATTATGAAATAATAATTGTAGAAAATAATAGTAAAAATAGAAAAACCTTTAAATATTATGATAAAATAAGTAAAAATAATAAGATAAAAATTGTATATTATAAAGATAAAGTTTTTAACTATTCAGCAATAAACAATTATGCTGTTAATTATGCAAAAGGAGAATATATATTACTATTAAATAATGATATAGAAGTTATTAATAAAGAATGGCTAGAGGAAATGTTAAGTATATGCCAAAGAGAAGATGTAGGAGCAGTAGGAGCAAAATTATTATATAAGGATAATTTAGTTCAACATATAGGTGTTGTTGTTGGAATGGGTGGAATTGCAGGACATGTTGATAAAATGATTAAAGACAGTGAAATTGGTTATCATGGAAGAGCAGTAGTAGTAAACAATTATTCTGCTGTAACAGCAGCATGCTTAATGACAAAAAAAGAATTATATAAAAAAGTAAATGGTTTAGATGAAAGATTCAAAGTAGCATTTAACGACATAGATTTTTGTATGAAAATAAGAAAAGAAAATAAACTAATTGTTTATACTCCATATGCAAAATTATATCATTATGAATCAAGAACAAGAGGATATGAAGATACCCCAGAAAAGAGGCAAAGATTTAATAATGAAATACAATTATTTGAAAGAAAATGGAAAAGTGAGTTAAATAAGAAAGATCCTTATTTTAATAAAAATTTAGACTTATATTCGGAAAAGTGTGAAATAAATATAAAAAATAAATAACAAATAATTAGCTTAATTTAGAAGAGAAAATTAAAAGGGAAAAAGATGAAAGAAAAAATAATTAATACAAAGAGTATTACAATTTATACAATAATAACATTAATACTATCAATAGTTACATTTGAAATAGGATACTGCAATACACCATTAATAAAAAATATAATAACTGGTGATATAAATAACGCTTATAATTTCTCTTTTTGTAGAATAATAATTTATATTGCAATACTAGCATTATATTTAATATTTAAAAAGCAATTTATAGAAGAAGCAATAGAAACATCAAAAAACAAATATAAAAGAATATTTATATATTTAACAATAATAGCAGTTATATTATCAATTATTGCAACATTTGTAATATGCAAAAAATATACAGACTTTATTAGAGTAATGGTAATAGGATTGATAACAGCGTTTTTAGCAAGTTTATTTATAATATATGTATCTAATAATCAAATAAAAAATGTAATACTAATATCTTGTACATTAGGAATTGTATTTACATTTACAACAAGATATAATCATGCAATAGATGAAAAGAAACACTTTATGACAGCATTAAATTTATCATTTTTGAATTTTGATTATGTAGAAAATCCAATTACAGATAAAGGAATAGAAAAACTACCACAATTAACCAAATATATAAAAATAGATGACTTTTTTGAAAAATATAATGAAGATATTACAAAAGATGTAAATAAAGAAGATGTACCATCTACACCAGCTGGATATAGTTTTATAACATATATATTTCCAGCGATAGGAATATTTGTGGCAAGAACATTAGGTGGAAGTATTATTGATATGTATATTATGGGAAGAATTATGAATTTAATTCTCTATACAATATTAATATGTATTGCATTAAAAATATTACCATTCAAAAAGAATATATTTATAACAATTGCAATGATGCCATATATGTTATTACTATCGGCATCATATTCAATAGATGGTTATTGCATAGGAATAGTATTTATTTTTATAGCGTATTGTTTAAAAATATATAAAGAACATGATACTATAAAATTAAAACAATTTTTTATATTATTAACAATATTTGTATTTATGTTGCTAGCTAAAAATATGGCTTATATATGCACAGCAGGTATTATATTTATATTACCATTATGGAATACAATAAAGAAAAATAAAAAGTATACTCCTATTATTATAGTAAGCATTATTTTAGCAATTATATTAATATGTATAGCACTTATATATGTAAAAAATAGTTCTTTAGGTGGAGGTGTGGGAGACACTAGAGCAATAGGAGAAACTAATGTATCTGAACAATTAAAAATACTTTTAACAAATCCTGTACATGATATAAAATTACTAATAGAACATACCAAAGATTCATTATTAAACTTTAATTGGTATTCTATGTTACATTATGAAGTTTTCTTTACAAAATCAGCAAAATGTGTAATGATACCATTAATGTTATTTATTTTATATGTTGCGTTAATAGAAGATGAACATGTATTTAAAATAAAAGATAAAATAATAATGATAATTTCATTTCTCTTAGTTTGGGGAATGACAAGTGTTGCTCTATATTTATCATTTACTCAAGTAGGAGCTTTATATGTTGCGGGATATCAAACTAGATATATAGCTCCAGTACTACCACTATTACTACTTTGCATGGCTAATAATAAAGTAAAATATAATAAAAACGAAAATATAAATATGAATATTTCTATAGTGATGGCAACATTTATTATTATAGGAATAGCACAATTGATAGTAACTTAATAATTAGGGAAGGAAGAGAAAATGAAAGTACTACTAATAATACCAGCATATAACGAAGAAGAAAATATACTAAACACTTGTAATAAAATAAAGGAATTTAGTAATGAATTAGACTTTGTAGTAATAAATGATGGCTCAAGAGATAATACATTAAAAATATTACAAGAAAATAATATAAACCATATAGATTTAATAAAAAATTTAGGAATAGGTGGAGCTGTACAAACAGGATATAAGTATGCATATGAAAATGGATATGATATAGCAATTCAATTTGATGGAGATGGTCAACATGATGTAAATTATGTGACTAACATATGCATGCCTATTATAGAAGGACAAGCAGATATGGTAATAGGAACTAGATATTTAGATAAAAGTGAAAGTAAGTTTCAATCAACTTTTATGAGAAGGTTTGGCTCAAAAATTATATGTATGTTGTTAAAACTAACCACAAGAACAAAAATAACAGATCCGACATCTGGATTTAGAGCAGTAAATAAAGATATAATTAAAGTATTTGCAAATGAATATCCTTCAGATTATCCAGAGCCAGAATCAATTGTTACTATTAAAAATTTAGGATATAAAATTATAGAAGTACCGGTTAGTATGAATGAAAGAGAAGGTGGAACATCTTCTATAAGTGTTTGGAAATCAGTATATTATATGATAAAAGTATCACTAGCTATAATCATAGATAGTTTAAACAAAAGGAGGGTAAAATAATATGTCAATAAATTTAACAATAGCTGTTGCAATAATATTCGTATTAATGATGCTCTCAATAATAAATAAAGTAAGAAAAGGAAAATTACAGTTATCATATTCTGTTTTCTGGATTTTAAGTGGAATTACATTAATAATTATACTATTAATACCTAATTGTATATCAAATATAACAAACTTATTAGGTTTTGAAGTGGCCTCAAATATGATATTTTTTATAACTATAGTGATGGCATTTTATCTTATTTTACAATTAATGACAGAACTATCAAAAGAAGCAAAAAGAAATGTAAATTTAATACAAGAAATATCAATATTAAAGAAAAAAATGACAGATATAGAAAAAGAAATAAAAACAAATAAAAACAAATAAAACAATAATAATTTTAATAGGAGATAAACAATGAATTTAATAGAAAAATTAGATAATATAACAAAGAAAGATATATTAGTAATAGGAGATATAATGTTAGATAGATATTACTTTGGTATATCAAAAAGAATATCACCAGAAGCTCCTGTACCAATACTTAAAAAGAGAGAAGAAAAAATGGTATTAGGAGGAGCAGCAAATGTAGCGATAAATATAGCAAAAGCTGGACAAAAAGTAACAGTATTAAGTGTAGTAGGAGAAGATATACAAGGAAACAAATTAATTGATTTGTTACAAAAAAATAATATAAATACTTCTCTAATTATAAAAGATAAAGATAGGTGTACAAGTGTAAAAACTAGATTCATAGGTCAAAATAATATTCAAATGTTTAGATTTGATGAAGAAATAACAGAACCAATAGAACAAGAAACAAATAATAAGATATTAAATATGTTAGAAAAACATGTAACTGATTATGATATAATAGTAATATCAGATTATAATAAAGGTCTTTTAACAGTAGAAAATACAAAAAAGATGATAGAAATAGCGAATAAAAATAATGTTAAAACATTAATAGATGTAAAAGAACCAAAATATGATAAGTATAAAAATGCATACCTTATAAAACCTAACTTAGACGAATTAAATCAAATAACAGGTATGAAAGTTGACTCAGAAGAGCAAATTTTAGAAGCAGCAAGAACTCTTTTACAAGAAGCTAATTGCAATTATGTACTTGCAACAAGAGGAAAAGATGGAATGATATTAGTATCAAAAGAAGATTACAAAATTATAAAATGTATGTCAAGAGAAGTATATGATGTAACAGGAGCAGGAGACACAGTAATTTCTTATTTAGCAACTTGTATCGCAAATGAAATATCTTTACTAGATGCTATACAAATATCTAATTATGCAGCAGGTGTTGGAGTTTCAAAAATGGGAACATATGCAGTTTCAATTAATGAAATACAAGAATATATAGAAGAAGAAAATAATGTACAATTAAAAAATAAAATAGTAACAGCAGATAAATTAGTAGAAATATTAGAAAATAAGCAAAATAAGAAAGTAGTATTTACTAATGGATGCTTTGATATATTTCATGTAGGACATTCAAGATATTTAAGAGAAACGTCTAAATTAGGTGATATTTTAGTTGTTGGACTTAATTCAGATAGTTCTGTAAAAAGACTAAAAGGAGAAAAAAGACCAATAGTAACACAAAACGAAAGAGCAGAGTTGCTAGCATCTTTAGAATTTGTATCATATGTTGTTATATTTGAGGAAGATACACCATATAACCTAATATCTAAAATAAAACCAGATATTATAACAAAAGGTGGAGACTATAATCCAAATGATGTAGTAGGAAAAGATATTATAGAAAGTTATGGTGGAAAAGTAGTTATATGTCCATTAATTGAAGGAAAATCAACTACCAATATAATAGAAAAAATATTACAAGAAAATAAGTAAAATAAGAGGTATAAAAAAGTGAATAAAGTAGTTTTCTTAGATAGAGATGGAACTATAAATGAAGATTATGGATATGTATTTGAAATAGAAAAATTTAAGTTTATAAAAGGTGTAATTGAAGGACTTAAAATATTAAGAGATTTAGGATATAAATTAATTGTTATAACCAATCAATCAGGAATAGCGAGAGGCTATTATACTAAAGAAGATGCAATAAAGATATTTGAATATATGAAAAATGAACTTTTAAAAGAAAATATAATAATAGAAAAAGTATATTATTGTCCTCATATAGGAGATAATTGTAATTGTAGAAAACCTAAACTAGAATTATTCTATAAAGCACAAAAAGAATTTGATATAGATTTTAAAGAAAGTTACGCAATTGGAGATAAAGTAAGAGATTTAGCTATTTGTGAAAAAGAAAATGTAAAGGGATTTTTACTTAACAATAAAGAAAAAATAGAAAATGAAAATATAAAAAGAAGTAAAAATTTATTAGAAGCAGCAAAATATATACAAAAAAATCAAAAAATATAAATATGAAATGGGGGAATATATGAATAAAAATGAACATGAGAAATTAGAAAAACTTAGAATAAGACTGATGCAATTTAAAATATTAAATATTTTCAAATATTTATATTATTATTTTGATAAATTTATATTACTTTTTATAAAAAAGAATAATGTTAATAAAGATGAAAAAAAGAAAATATTGATAATTGCAAATTTAGGATTGGGTGATGCAATAAATTTTTTATCTGTATCAGGTAAATATAGAGAGTCATTTCCAAAAAACAAATATGAAATAACGTTAATTGTTCCTAAAGGAATAGATCAACTTTTAAAGCAAGAATGTGATTTTGATATTATAATAGGCAAAAATACAAATGAAGCAATATTTAATATAAAAAAGAGAATAGAAATATTTAAGTTAGTTAATAGTCAGAATTATGATATACTAATTGATCAAATGGGAGCTACAGGAGCAGCAATGAATGTATATATATCTAATGCGACTAATGCAAAAAGAAAAATAACTATAGTAAACAAAGTAACATCAAAATGTCCACAGTTTCTAAGAAAAGTAGCATATACAGATATTTTATATATAAAAGATAAAAAAATAACTAATATAGAATATTATAATAAATTAGCAAATTATATATGCAAAATAGAAGAGGATGAAATTAAATTTCATAAAACAAAGCAATATGAAATAAATATAGAACTTCCTAAAGAATATTATATAGTATTTCCAAGTGCAAGTGCAAATGTAAAAAAGTGGGAATATGATAAATATGCACAAATAATAAATAAAATATATAATAAAACTAAATTACCAGTAGTATTTTGTGGAACAAAAATAGATGAAGAAAGTGTAAATGAAGTAATAAATAGAATAGATGTACCATACTACAATATAATAGGTAAGACAACAATGCTAGAATTTATACAAATTATAAAACAAGCAAAATTTGTTATTACAAATGATACAGGAGCATACCATATAGCTGTTAATGAAGAAGTTCCAGTAGCTATAATAGTAGGTGGATATACATATGATGGCTTTGTAACATATAATTTTAAGAACAATAATTATAAAAAACCATATATAATAACAAATAAAAAAGATTGTTTTAATTGCTTTTCAAATTGTAAATATTTAAAAAATGGAGTAAAAAAATATCCATGTTTAAGTGATATTACAGTAGAATATTCTTGGAATATAATTGAAAAGATGATTGATGATATTAAATAAGAGCATAAAAAAGATAAAAAGTTTTAATAAATAAGGATGGAATTATGGAAGAAGATAGAAGAGAAGATGGAAATAAAACAATAACTTCAATTATTACATATACAATTGCTAATATATTTTCAATAATTGTTTCATTTATTTCACTGCCAATATTGACTAATATAATGTCTTCGGCAGATTTAGGTATAGCAACAACATTTTACACATTAAAAAATATAGTGTCAATTATATGTCTTCTAGCAATAAGTTATTCGATAGATAGTATAATGGTAAATACAGTAAAAAAAGAAGATGAAAATATACAATTATCATCATTACTAATATTTTCAAGTATTTTTGCTATTCTAGTTTTCATAGTATATTTGGTATTTAGAAATTGGATAAACAACATATTAGGTTTTAATACACCAATGATGCTCCTTATGTTTGCAATGATAATAATAATAAACGCATCTACAATATATATTACATATTGTAATTATAAAAATAAATATAAAATAACATTTATATATAATATATTAGCATCACCAGTAGCACAAATAGTATCTTTGCTTTTAGTATATTTAATAAGTAGCAATAAATATATTGGAAGAATTATAGGTGTAGATATATTTAATATAATAGCTGGAGTTATATTTGCCATAGTAATACTTTACAAAGGAAAATTTACTGTAAAGAAAGATTATGTGTCAAGAGCAGTAGCTATAAGTATACCATTAATTCCACATTTATTATCTCAAATATTATTAGCTAATAGTGATTTAATAATGATAAAAAATATAATTGGAGAATCAGAAGCTGGAATATATAGTATGGCATATACAATATCTAATGTTTTATATACAGTTTTATTACAATTATTTAAACCATGGTCACCGTGGATATATAGAAGATTAAAAAATAATGAAATAGATACAATAAAGAAAAACTCTTCAATAATGGTAACAATAACAGCTTTTTTAACAATAGGTTTATTCACAGTCGCGCCAGATGCAATAAGAATATTTTTAAACAAAGAATATTTACCAGCAATGAACATTATAGCTCCTATATGTACAGGAATATTTTTTCAAATAATGTATATTTTCTTTTATGATATAGAGTATTATAATAAAAAAACAAAATATATTGCAACATTTTCGATAATAGCAGCAATTATAAATATTGTTTTAAATTATATATTTATAAATTTATTTGGGTATTATGCAGCAGCATATACAACATTAATTAGTTATTTAATATTAAGTATACTACATTATTTTGGAATGAAAAAATCAGAAAAAATGGAAATATATGATATAAAACAATTTGCAGTACAATCAATAGTTATACTTATATTATCAATATTAAGTACGAAATATATTAGTAATTATATAATACGTTATCTATTACTAATAATATATACAATATATATTATATTAAAATATAAAAAAGATATAAAAGATATAGTAATAAAAACACTTGAAAATAAGGGGATATTAAAAAATGAATAAGATAATAGAAAATGTTATAGAAGAACAAATAGAAAATTTAAAAAAATTAAAAGAAAGTAACTATAGTAAAAAAATAGTAGATATATCAAAAACAATAGTAGAATGTCTAAAATCTGGAAACAAAATATTAATAGCAGGAAATGGAGGCTCAGCATCAGATGCACAGCATTTTGCAGGAGAAATAGTAGGAAGATTTTTATTAGAGAGAAGAGGACTAGCTTGTGTGTGTTTAAATACAGATACTTCTGTTATGACTTGTATTGCAAATGACTATAGCTATGATGATATATTCTCTAGACAAATAGAAGCAATAGGAAAAAAAGGAGATATATTTATAGGAATATCTACAAGCGGAAATTCTAAAAATGTAATAAAAGCTGTAGAAAAATCAAAAAAAATGGGAATTACAACAATAGGCTTTTTAGGAAAAGATGGTGGAAAGTTAAAAAACATAGTAGATGATGCTTTAATAATACCATATAAATCTACAGCGAGAGTTCAAGAACATCACATAATGTCTATACACTTAATTTGTGAAATTGTAGAAAAGGAAATGGTTGGTGAGTAAAGTTGAATAGTAAAAGTTATATTTCAAATTTTTTTATAATTATAAATAATATATTACAAAAAAACACATTAATAAGAAAAATAAAACAGATAATGTATTTCATAGATTGGATATTATTATTTTTTATTAAAAAACCAAGAAAAAAAGAAAGCAGTAAGAAAAAAGTTTTGATTATTTACAATTTAGCTTTAGGTGACACAGTAGTGTTTTCATGTGCATTAAAGAATATAAGAAAAATGTATCCAAAAGAAGAATATGAAGTTATAATAGCTTGTCAAAAAGGACTAAATAAAATATATGAAAAATTAGAAATATTTGATAAAGTAATACCTTTAGATTTTATGAAAGCAGCAGTAAATTTAAAAGAAAGATATTTATTATTTAAGAAATTAAGAGAAGAATATTATGATATTATAATAGACCCAATAGGACCAGAAGAATGTACAACAAATGTACTTATAACAAGAGGAGTAGTTGGAAAAGAAAAAATATCTGTTATAAATATAGATAGAAAAATATATTGTCCTAAATTTATGTATAAAAAAATATATGATAAAATTATAGAAATACATAATGAAAAAATAACTCTAATAGAACATTATTATGAGTTCTTTAATAAACTTACAAATAATAAATTTAATATATCATTTATAGATTTACCATCAAAAGAAGTAGAAATGGATATACCAAAAGAATATTTTATAATATATCCAAGTGCAAGTTCAAAACTGAAGAAATGGCCAATAGATAGATTTGCAAAAATAGCACAAAAAATAGTAGATAAAACAGGACTACCATTAATTTTGTGTGGTACAAAAGTAGATAAAGAAGATAATGATAAGTTAAAACAACTAGTACCAGGAATAGAAATATTAGATTTTACAGATAAAACACAAATATTAGAATTTATAGGAATAATAAAAAATGCTAAATTTGTTATAACAAATGATACAGGAATTTATCATATTAGTGTTATATCACAAGTACCAGTAACTATTGTAGCAGGCGGTTATACCTATAATAGATATATGAAATATGAATTCGAAAATAATTACAAGAAACCATATGTTGTAATAGAAAAGCAACAATGTTTCAATTGTGAAAATAGGTGTAAATATACTAAAGAAATGAATGCAATATGGCCTTGTTTAGATAAAATAACTGTTGACCAAGCATGGAAAGTAATAGAAAACATGATAGATAATGAATATAAATAAAAAGGAAAATATAAAATGAAAATATCAATAATAACTGTAACATATAATTCATCAAAAACATTGAAAGATACTTTAGAATCGGTGTTAAAACAAACATACAAAAATTATGAACACATTATAGTAGATGGGTTATCAAAAGATAATACAATGCAAATTGTAAAAGAATATGAAGAAAAATATAATGGAAAATTAATATATATTAGTGAAAAAGATTCAGGATTATATGATGCAATGAATAAAGGAATAAAAATGGCAACAGGAGATATAATTGGAATACTAAATTCAGATGATGTATATGCTCATGAAAACGTATTACAAGAAATAGTAGAAAAGTTTAAAAAAACAAATTGTGATGGAACATATGCTAAGCTAATATTTATGGATGAAGAAACAATGAGTAAACCACAGAGAATATGGAATTCACCCAAAGGAAAATTAGAAAATGGTTGGCATCCAGCACATCCTACATTATATTTGAAAAAATCAGTATATGATAAAGTAGGACTTTTTAACTTAAATTACAAAATAGCAGCAGATTATGATTTTATGATAAGAGTAATGAAAAATAGTAAAGTAAAATTAGAGTATATAAATGACTATATTATATATATGAGAACAGGAGGGACTAGTACAGCAGGATTAAAAGGATATATAAAAAATTTAAAAGAAGCAAATGAAGTTCTAAAAAACAACAATATAAAATATCCACATATTGTGAATGTTAAAAGAATAATAAAGACTATAAAAGAAATGGTAATATCTAAAAAACAATAATAAAATATTGTTTTTTAGATTATTTTAATATATAATAATAAAGTAACCATAAACAGTATTATTTAAGCAGAAAGCGAGGTACTATGCACATGAAAATCGTAATAACAGGAGCAAATGGAATGCTTGCAAAATCAGTAATAAAAAGGTTTGAAAAAGAAGAGTTGATTTTAACAGATGTTAAAGAGTTAGACATTACAGATTCAGAAGCAGTAGAAACATTTATTAGAAATAATAAACCAGATGTAATCATCAACTGTGCTGCATACACAGCAGTAGATAAAGCAGAAGAAGCTTTAGAAATTGCAAGAAAAATAAATGCAGATGGGCCTAAGAATTTAGCTATTGCAGCTAAAAATAATAACTGTATACTTGTACACATTAGTACAGACTATGTGTTTGGTGGTAACTTACCGCTAAATGAAGTATATAGTGAAGAAGACCCAAAAGCTCCTGAAACAGTATATGGAGTTACAAAATTAGAAGGCGAAAAAAACATAGAAGAAAATACGAAAGAATATTACATCTTTAGAACAGCATGGCTTTATGGAGATGGAAACAACTTTGTAAGAACTATGTCAAAAGTAGCTTTAGGAAAAAAAGATTTTCCAAAAGAAGAAAGATTTGTAACAGTAGTAGCAGACCAACACGGAAGCCCAACATATGCAGTAGATTTAGCTGAGTATATTTATGAAGCTTTAGAAAAAGAAATACCATATGGAATATATCATGCAACAAATGGAGGATTTACAACATGGTATGAATTTACTAAGGAAATATATAAGATACTTGGTATAGAATGTGAAGTAAGGCCAGTAACAACTAAAGAATTTCCAAGGCCTGCCAAAAGGCCAACAAATTCTAAGTTAAGCAAAGAAAAGCTTAAAAAAACAGGAATAAATATTCTTAGATGGCAAGATGCTCTAAAGAGATATCTTGAATCAGATATATTTGGAGTATAATTATAATAAATAGAGCAGGATAAAAAACTATCCTGCTTTATTTAATTTTAAAAAAATACCCTTAGACTAAATATAGTCAAAGGGTATTTTTGTTTAAATACAAATATCAATGTGACCTGCAAAATTTGCTTTAGTTCCCGCACCACTGTTAAACCTCTTCCCAGTGTGGACAGCGCTGGTAGCTTCCACTTTTCTTGTTTTTGTAGAAAGGTTAACTTTTTGCACATTAGGAACTCTATTCAAATAAGTTGCAGCTACATCATAAAAATTAGTATTAATCATAAGAAACCTCCTTATGAAACAAAGGTCAACAAGTATCTAAATATATTATAACACAAATGTTCTAAAAATACAAATAAAGCTTGCAATAAAGCTAATAAATATATATAATAGAGTAAATAGAAAAGTGTTAAAGTAGCCACCTTTTATATTAGCACAAAAGGTTACTCTATATATAAGGAATATGGCTATTCTGATTTTAACAATAAAAAGGAGAAAAAATATGAAAAAAATAAGTATTATAATTCCAGCATATAACGAAGAAGAATCGTTACCATTTTTATACGAAAGATTAAATAAGTTAATGAATGAAATAAATAATTACGAATTTGAAGTACTATTTGTAAATGACGGAAGTAAAGATAGTACAATAAAAATAATAAAAGAATTAAGGGAGAAAGATGAGCGAATTTGCTATGTAGACTTTTCAAGAAATTTTGGAAAAGAAATAGCAATGCTTGCAGGGTTAGACTATGCAAAAGGAGACGCAGTAATATTTATGGATGCAGACCTTCAAGATCCACCAGAAGTAGTACCAGAATTAATAAAATACTGGGAAGAAGGTTATGATGATGTATATGCAAGAAGAAAATCAAGAGAAGGAGAAACCTGGCTTAAAAAATTCACATCAAAAATGTATTATAAAGTATTACAAGGACTAACAAGAATACCAATACAACAAGATACAGGAGACTTCAGATTATTAGATAGAAGATGTGTAAATGCTTTGAAAAAACTAAGAGAATCACAAAGATGTTCAAAATCAATGTTTAGTTGGATAGGCTATAATAAAAAAGAAGTATTATATGATAGAGACCCACGAATTGCAGGAAAAACAAAATGGAATTATAGAAGATTAATAGACTTAGCAATAGACGGGATAACATCATTCACAACATCACCACTAAGAGTATCAACATATTTAAGCATACCAACATTCATACTATTAGGAGTATATTTCATATATGTAATAGCAAAATGTATAGCACTACAAGTAGCAATTCAAGCCTTCCAAGCAATAATACTACTAATACTATTCTTCTCAGGAATACAAATAATGCTATTCGGAATAGTAGGAGAATACCTAGGAAGAATATTCAACGAAACCAAAAATAGACCACTATACTTCGTAAACGAATACAATGGCGAAAAAGAAACAAACGAATAACTAGTAGAGCACTAGTTATGGGGACGGTTCGTAATCGGAAACAAGATAGATAAGAACCACAAGAAGCAAACTAAAATAATCTGGCTAGATTAGGAACTGTCCCCATTGCGGAAACAAAGAAAAAAATCTAAAAAATATAATAAATATAAATAAATGATGTAGGGGCGATTAATAATCGCCCTACATATCGAATTAGAAATAAAAATAAAGAGATAAAAAGGAAAAGAACCATGGAAGAAAACCAAAACCTAATATGTCCACAACTAGAAAGTAAACAAGAAGAAAGAATAGAAAACACCCTAAGACCACAGTTGTTAAAAGAATACATAGGACAAGACAAAGTAAAAGAAAATATGAAAATATACATAGAGGCTGCCAAAAAAAGAGGAGAGCCTCTTGATCACGTTTTACTATATGGACCACCAGGACTTGGAAAAACAACATTAGCAGGAATAATATCAAATGAAATGAAATCAAAAATAAAAGTAACTTCAGGCCCAGCAATAGAAAAGCCAGGAGATTTAGCAGCAATATTAACAGCATTAACAGAAGGAGACGTACTATTCATAGATGAAATACATAGATTAAGTAAAAGCGTAGAAGAAATACTATACCCAGCATTAGAAGACTACGTATTAGATATAGTAATAGGTACAGGCCCATCTGCAAAATCAATAAGAATAGATTTACCAAGATTTACATTAATAGGAGCAACCACAAAAGCAGGTTCACTAACAACGCCACTTCGTGATAGATTTGGAATAGTAGATAGATTAGAACTATATAGCACAAAAGACTTATCAACAATAGTAAAAAGGTCAGCTAAAATATTAAACATAGAAATAGACGAAAAATCAAGCATAGAAATAGCAAGGCGTTCAAGAGGGACACCAAGAATAGCAAATAGACTTCTAAAAAGAGTAAGAGATTATGCTTTAGTTTTAGGTGATGGAAATATAAACTTAGAAATAACAAAACATGCACTAAATAAGCTAGAAATAGATGAACTAGGATTAGACAATATAGACAGAAGAATATTAGAAACACTAATAATAACATATGCAGGTCGCCCAGTAGGACTAGAAACAATAGCAACAACAATAGGAGAAGAAGTAGATACAATAGAAGACGTATACGAGCCATACCTAATACAAATAGGCTACATAGCAAGAACTCCAAGAGGAAGAATAGCAACACCACTTGCATATAAACATATAGGAATAGAATACAACGAATAAAATTGTAGGGGGCGCAGCCATCAGCGACCCGAGATTCCAAGAAAATGGTTAAATAACAAATGTAAACCTTTAGTTTATGAAAGGAGAATAAAATGAAACTATTATTACATACATGCTGTGCACCATGTAGTGTGTATTGTATAGATTCTTTAAGGCAAGAGGAAATAGAGCCAACAGTATACTGGTATAACCCTAATATACACCCATATATGGAGTATAAAGCAAGAAGAGATACATTAAAAGAATACACAAAAAGTATAAAAGTAAATGCCATATTTGAAGAAGAATATGGATTAGACGAATTTTGTAAAAATGTAATAAACAGTTTACAAACAAGGTGCATAGATTACTGCTACAAAGTACGTTTAGAACAAACAGCAAAATACGCAAAAGAAAACGGATATGACACTATTAGTACAACACTACTAATAAGCCCATACCAAAAGCACGAAGAATTAAAACAACTAGGAGAAAAAATAGCAAAAAAATACGGCTTACAATTTCTATATAGAGACTTTAGAGTAGGTTTCAGGCAAGGACAAGCAAAAGCACGTGAACTAGGTTTATATATGCAAAAATATTGTGGCTGTGTATTCTCAGAGGAAGATAGATATTCGAAGCAAATAAAGAAAGATTTAGAAAATTAAAGGAAGTGAATAGTGTATATGGGTAAAAAGAAAAATGAAATTTCCATTCGTTCAAGTGCTGTAGAATATTTAACATATATAGCAGCAGCAGGAGATAATCCAGAAGCAATAGAAGTTAGATATGAAAACGAAAATATATGGCTAACTCAAAAAATGTTAGCTACAGTTTATGGTGTTTCAGTATCTGCAATTAATCAACATATAAAAAAGATATATGAAGATAATGAATTAGAAGAAAATTCAACTATTAAGAATTTCTTAATAGTTCAAAAAGAAGGAAACAGAGAGGTTTCTAGAGAAGTTGCACATTATATCAATAGATTATGATAAAACAGCGAAATCAACAATTAGATTTTTTACTTCCGTCCAAAATAAATTACACTATGCAGCATCTGGAAATACGGCAGCAGAAATTATTTATAATAGAGCAGACCATAAAAAAGAACATATGGGATTAACATAATAGGAAGGAGCGCCGAATAGCAAAATACATAAATATGATGTTGCAATTGCTAAAAATTATTTATCAGAAAATGAAATTGCTCAGCTAGAAAGAATGCTTTCAGCATATTTAGATTTAGCTGAAATGCAAGCAATGAGGCATATTCCAATGACAATGGAGGATTGGGAAGAAAGACTAAATGGATTTCTAAAATTATGGGATCATGAAATATTAAAAGACAATGGAAAAATATCAGCAGAAATGGCAAAGCTTCATGCAGAAACAGAATTTGAAAAATATAGAATAGTTCAAGATAGAATATACATTTCAGATTTTGATCAACTTATTATAAATACCAAAGAATTAAAAGAACATAAATAGTTTTGAAATTAAAAAATAAAAGGAAAAACAAACGATGAAATATATATATTTAATATCAACTATTATACTTTTTACATTAAGTATATTAGTAAAAAGAAAAGAAGAAAAAGCAAATTTTATAACTACATTTTTTACAAATATAATTATATTTACATGCTATAATATTGTAATGTGTATGTTATTAAAAGCACTAAAAATACCAATAACACTACTAAGCTTAACAATAATAAATGTTATAACATCAATAATAATTATATGTACAATAGTAAAGAATAAAAAAATCCAAAAATATTATATAAGTCTAAAAGATATAATAGCAATTATAGTAATTATAATAGTAGGTTTAATAATAGCATATATAAATTTTGGTTATCCATTTAAAATTTCATATGTGCAAGTAGATGCATCTAATCACTATAAAATGACTACAGAATTTTACCAAACAGGAAAAATAGAAATTGGAAGCATACCTGGAGCATATATAAATTTACGGAATAATATTTAAAATATTTTTAGAATTTTTTGGAACATTTAATGGGTATAAATTGTTTATAATTTGTGAAATAGTAAAACTAATATTGTCAGGAATATTATTTTACTTAGTAATAAATAAATTTATAAAAAATAAATTTCAAACTATAATTGCAATAATATTTGGGGTTATATATATGGTTGGTTATCCGCTAAATGGAATGTTAAGTGGATTTGTATACTTACAAATGGCAGTAAACATAGTAAATACAATAATAATACTAATAATTAATGAAAATGAAATGTCAAATAAAATGAAAAACTTATTACTATTTTTATTATGTTTTGGCTTAATATTTACATACTACATTTTAGTACCACCAGTATATATAGCTATATTTATTTATGAATATATAAAACATAGAAAAGAAAAAATAAAATTTATAAAAAATATATTAGAAATATTTTTTATACCATGTATAGTAGCGATTGTATTCTTTTTATTACCATCAATAATAAATAAAAATAATTTTAATCCAGCAATACATATGGATTCAGAGCTGGCAAATCAAGGCTATACATTTGTAAGCTATTATGCAACATTTATAATGTTTATACCATTTAATATATATTATATAATAAATAAAATAGAAAATAAAAAGAAAGATTTTCTTACTATTTTAATTTCAGCAAGTGTATTATATATACTATTTGCAGTAATACTAAAACATTATGGAATTCTAGCAAGATATTATTGTATGAAACCATATTTCATGCTATGGTTAGTAGCATTATTAATAACAGTAAAAACAATTATAGAAATATTAAATAGCAATAGTGAAAAATTATATAAAATATTAGTAAACATAGTAGCTACATTCTACATAATAGGCTTAATTCTCTCATGTTTAGCAGGTTCAAGTAGTATAAAAGTATTTGATAGTGAAAAAGAAACAATAAAATCAATGTATAATATATTTAAAATAAATAGAGGAATAATGTTACATGAAAACTTTGAATTAATATATTCAGCAGAAGAATTAGAAGTTTTAAGGCAAGCGGAAGAACAACTTAATAATAAAAAAGTAGTATATTTTGAAGATGGATTAAATAAACAGTGGCTACGAAACTTATTGGTAAATACTAAAGATTCTAATATAGATTTATATGATAATACAAAGCAAGAAATAGAAGAATATATATTTAATAAAGAAGAAAAATATATAATATGTTATAAAAGTGCATATGTAAATAAATATTTTACAGATACAGTAAGTAAATTAGAAAAAGAATTAGAAACAGTAGTATCATGTGGTAAACTAACTATATTTTATAAAAGCGAAATGTAAAGGAGAAAAATTTTGAGTAGATTATTATTAGTAGATGGAAATAGTATAATGAACAGAGCCTTTTATGGAATAATGGGCTCTAAAATGTTAATGACGCTAGATGGAACATATACAAATGCAGTATATGGCTTTTTAGCAATTTTATTTAAAATAGAAGAAGACCTAAACCCAGACTATATAGCAGTGGCCTTCGACCTAAAAGCACCAACAGCAAGGCATAAAATGTATGAAGGTTACAAAGCTACAAGACATGGAATGCCAGATGAATTAGCACAGCAAATGCCTATAATAAAAGAATTATTAAGAAATATGAATATAACCATAATAGAAAAAGAAGGTTATGAAGCAGATGATGTATTAGGAACATTATCAAAAAGAGGAGAAAAAGAAGGGGTCGAAGTAACAATCCTATCAGGGGATAGGGATACTTTCCAATTAACATCAGACCATATAACAGTAAGAATACCACGAACAAAAGCAGGAAAAACAGAAGTAGAAGACTTTGATAGAAACAAGGTATTAGAAGTATATGGTTTAGAGCCAGAAAAGCTAATAGAAGTAAAAGGACTTCAAGGAGATACCTCAGATAACATTCCAGGGGTACCAGGGGTAGGAGAAAAAACAGCATTAAGTATAGTAAAAGAATATGGAAGCATAGAAAACCTTTATAAAGAAATAGAAGAAGGAAAAGCTTTAAGCATAAAAGGAAAAACAAGAGAGAAGATAATAGAAAATAAAGATCTAGCTTATCTTTCAAAAGAATTAGGAACAATAAATATAAATGTACCAATAGAAGAAGACTTAGAAGCCTTTGCTAGAAAAGAATGGAATAAAGAAGCGGTATTAGAAAAATTTAAAGAGTTAAAATTTAATAGATATATAGAAAGATTTAATTTAAATAATACAACTATAAATGAAGCTAATAGCAAAGAAACAAAAGAACTATTTGAAATAGTAGAATTAGGAAATGAAAGTAAAGAAATAGAAGAACTAATTAACAATATAAAAGAAAATAAAGAAATAGTATATTATTTAGATAAAGTAGAAGCAAATAATAGCAATAATATAGTAAAAAAAGAAATAGAAGCAATAAGCATAATACTAGAAAATAAAGTGTATTATATTAATAATGTAAATATACAAGAATTAAAAGAAATATTTGAAAGTAACGAAATAGAAAAAGTAAGTTATAAACTAAAAGAAGACTTTTGTATATTAAAACAACATGGAATAACAATGCACAATTTAAATTTTGACGTAGAAATAGCAGCATATTTATTAAATCCAACAGCAAGCAAATATATAATTGAAGCCCTAGCAAATGATTACTTAGGACTAGATAAAAACGAATATATGTCAAAAAATGGAGTAGAACAAAAACAAGATAAACAAATAAATTTATTTGAAGCAAATACTGAAGAAAAAGAAGATAGCAAAAAATACGAAGTTTCATTTATAACATATATAATAAAAGAATTAAAAAATCTACTAACAAAAAAACTAGAAGAACAAAATAGTATGCAATTATTTAGAAATATAGAAATGCCACTTGCCGAAGTTCTTGCAAAAATACAATATGAAGGAATGTATATAGATAAACAAGAACTAATAGCATTTGGAGAAGAACTAAAAGCAGGAATAGAAGAATTAACAAAACAAATATATACACTTGCAGGCGAAGAATTTAATATAAATTCAACACAACAACTAGGAAACATATTATTTGAAAAGCTAAATTTAACAACTTCAAAAAAGACAAAAAAAGGATATTCAACAGATGTAGATGCATTAGAAAAAATAAGAAGAGAACATTCAATAGTAGAGAAAATATTAGAATATAGAAGTTTAATGAAGTTAAATTCAACATATGTAGAGGGAATGTTACCATATATAAACGAAAAAACAAAAAGAATACACTCATACTTCCACCAAACAGTAACAGCAACAGGAAGAATAAGCTCAACAGAGCCAAACTTACAAAACATACCAACAAGAATAGAACTAGGAAAACGCTTAAGAAAAGTATTCAAGCCAAAAGAAGGCTATGTATTCATAGATGCAGACTATTCACAAATAGAGCTAAGAGTATTAGCACACATATCACAAGATGAGCACATGTTAGAAGCCTTCAAAAATGGGGAAGACATACACAAACAAGCAGCTTCAAAAGTGTTAGGTATACCAATAGGAGAAGTAACGAAAGAGCAAAGAAGCAGTGCAAAAGCAGTAAACTTTGGAATAGTATATGGAATAAGCGACTTTGGGCTAGCAGAACAATTAGGAATACCAAGAAAACAAGCAAAACAATATATAGAGCAATACTTAGAAAAATATAGTGGAATCGACAAATTCATGAAAGAAGTAGTAGAAGAGGCAAAAGAAAAAGGATATGTAGAAACACTATTTAATAGAAGAAGATATATACCAGAACTAAACTCAAACAACTACATGGTGCGCCAATTCGGAGCAAGAGCTGCAATGAACACACCAATACAAGGAACAGCAGCCGACATAATGAAACTAGCAATGGTAAACTTAAATAAAGCAATAGAAGAAACAAACCTAGACGCCCAAATAATACTTCAAGTCCACGACGAATTAATATTAGAAGTAAGCGAAAAAGACAAGGCACAAGCAAAACAACTGCTAAAAGAGTGTATGGAAAACGCTGTACAACTAACAGTACCACTAGAAGTAGAAGTATCAGAAGCAACAAACTGGTACGAGTGCAAATAAGTAGATTGGCTAGCATTGGGGACTATCACCAATGTGGAAAGAAGTAGAAAACCACAAAATAAATAAAACCCAAACAAGCACCAAAAACAAACAACTAAATAAAGGAGAAAAAAATTTGAAAAAGAAAACAAAAATCCTAATAGTAATATCATTAATAATACTTATAATACTATTTGGAATACTAAAGATACAAAATTTCATATTAAAAAAGATATATAAAACAAATTATTCAGAGTATGTATACAAATACTCAGAAGAAAACAACATAGACCCACTACTAACCTTCGCCATAATAAAAGCCGAAAGTAACTTCAACCGAAATATAAAATCAAAAAGTGGAGCAATAGGACTAATGCAACTAATGGAAAGTACAGCATTAGAAGAAGCAGAAGAAGTAAACCAAGAAATAGTAGTAACTGAAAGTTTATACAATCCAGAAATAAATATAAAAATAGGAACAAAATATTATGCAAAACTAATAAAAAAATATAATAACAATATGCTATTAGCATTAGCAGCATATAATGCAGGAATAGGAAATGTAGATAAATGGATACAAGAAGGAATAATAAAGGAAGATGGATCAGAAATAGAGAACATACCATTTAAAGAAACAAATAATTATGTAAGAAAAATAGTAAGAGATTATAAAATATATAAACAATTATATAAATAAAATAATCAATTACCATAATTGATTACAAAATAATAGTATAAGTTTTCATAAAAAATTACACAAAAAACAAATGTGAACAAATAGTGTCCTAAATGTATTGAAAATAGGTTATCAACAGAGTTATCCACAGTATCCACAAAAATTATTTTTAAGAATACTGTAAACAAATATTACAAAAAGAGTAAACATAAGGAAAATAAGTGAAATAAAATTGTAATAATTATGTAATATAAGGAGCAAAAACATGTTTTTTGAAATAAAAATGAAACATAAATACAAAAAATAACAAAAAAACACAAAGCGCATTGAAATAAAATCTGTAATATAGTAATATTATTGTAATAAAAGGAGGATTGAAAATGGAAGCAAAAATTATAGGAGAATCATTACCAGTAGTAACATGTAAATTAAAAAATGGAGAATCAGTAATAACAGAAAGTGGCGGAATGAGCTGGATGGATGAAGGTATAAAAATGTCTACATCAACAAACGGAGGAATAATGAAAGGACTAGGGAGAGCATTAGCAGGAGAATCACTATTCATGAATACATATACAGCAGAAAAAGACGATGTAGAAATAGCATTTTCATCATGTTTCCCAGGAAGAATATTAGAATTTGATTTAAGTGAAGGAGAAACTATAATAGCACAAAAAAGAGCATTTTTATGTGCAGAAAGCACAGTAGATATATCAATGCACTTTAGAAAGAAATTAGGAGCAGGCTTCTTTGGAGGAGAAGGCTTCATAATGCAAAAAATAACAGGACCAGGGAAAGTATTTCTAGAAATAGATGGAGAAGTAGTAAAGAAAGAACTAAAAGAAGGAGAAAAACTAAAAATAGATAATGGATATGTAGCAGCAATGACAAAAGGAGTAGACCTAAGTATAGAAACAGTACCAGGATTAAAAAATATAATGTTTGGAGGAGAGGGTCTATTCTTAACAACCTTAAAAGGGCCAGGAACAGTATGGCTACAATCAATGCCAATATCAAAATTAGCAAGTTTACTATATGTACCTAGAAGCTAGTTCCCATTGGGGACGTTTCCAAATGGGAACTTTGTCACTTTTTATTGTCGACTGTTAAGGCTTTGACTGTTACAGTCGCAGTATGCAGTGGCTGGGAATTAATATTATAAAAAATTTGATTTTTTCAAAATGGCACTTGTATAAAAATAAAAAATATGATAGTATATAATACATAGTAAATAAAATCCAATTAAAAAGCAAAGTATGTAATTAAAAGAATATAGAAAAAGAGAGCAAGGCTAAAAAGCTGAAAGCCATGCCTATATAAATTACAGAAATTTCACTTTTTAGGACTATTTTTGAAGTAATAGTAGGAAATAGCGTATGCCTGCGTTAAAGGTTGAATAAGGTTAATGAGAAAATAAACATTAATAAAATTAGGTGGTACCACGAAATACAAGCAATTCGTCCTATGTAATAGGATAGAATTGCTTTTTGAATTAAGGAGGAAAATAATAAAATGAAAGAACAAATTGAAGCAATTAGAAAAAATGCAACTGAAGAAATTTCAAATGTAAAAGATGCAAAAGAATTAAACGACTTAAAGGTAAAATATTTAGGAAAAAAAGGTGAACTAACAGCTGTATTAAGAGGAATGGGAGCTTTATCAGCAGAAGAAAGACCTGTTATAGGAAGCTTAGTAAATGTAGTAAGAGATGAACTAGAAAAATTAATAGAAGAAAAAGAAAACGCTTTTAGAACAGCAGAAATGGAAGAAAAACTTGCAAAAGAAAAAATAGATATAACACTTCCATCAAATAAAATAAAAAGAGGAAGTAAACACCCATTAAATAGAATAATAGAAGAAGTAGAAGACTTATTTGTATCAATGGGTTATGACGTAGTAGATGGACCAGAACTAGAAACAGATGAATATTGTTTTGAAAGACTAAACCTACCACAAGGGCATCCAGCAAGAGACATGCAAGACAGCTTCTATGTAACACCAGAATACTTACTAAGAACACAAACATCAGCAGTTCAAGCACATGTAATGATGGAAAATGAAGAAAAGTCACCAGTACGTGTAATTTGCCCAGGAAAAGTATACAGAAGAGACGACGACGCTACACACTCACATCAATTCGCACAAGTAGAAGGACTAGTAATAGATAAAGACATATCACTAGCAGACCTAAAAGGAACACTAGAAGTATTTATGAAAAAGATGTTAGGAGAAAAAACACAATTAAGATTTAGACCAAGTTACTTCCCATTCACAGAACCATCATATGAAGTAGATGTAACATGCTTTAAATGTGGCGGAAAAGGATGTAACCTATGCAAACAAACAGGCTGGATAGAGCTATTAGGTTCAGGAATGGTACACCCAAACGTACTAAAAATGAATGGCTACGACCCAGAAAAATACACAGGTTTTGCATTTGGAACAGGACTAGACAGACTAGCAATGTTCAAATACGGAATAACAGATATACGTTTACTATATCAAAATGATGTAAGATTCCTAAATCAATTCGACAGAATGGACTAAGAAAAGATAATGAGTAGTGAATAATTTGGAAATGTAGGGGCGATTAGCAATAGCCCACACCTTCAAAGAAATCTACCAAAATAGAATTAAATTGTAGGGGTCGCTACCATCGGCGACCCAGCGTTCGAAGAAAATGCTTAAAAATAAGTACATAAAAAATACAAAACAAATTCCCAAAAGTGACAGATCCCCCATTTGGAAACGTCCCTAATGGGAAATAATGAAAAAGAGAAGGAGAGAAAAAATGAAACTAAGTACAAATTTTGTTAAAGATTACATAGATATAGATGTAGACTTAAAAACATTAGCTGAAGATATGACTAAAGCAGGAAATGAATATGATAGTGCAGAAAAATTCATAAATGCTACAAATTTAGTAGTAGGAGAAGTTATGGAATGTGAAATGCATCCAGACTCTGACCATTTACATGTATGTAAAGTAAATGTAGGAAAAGAAACTCTACAAATAGTTTGCGGTGCACCAAATGTTAGAAAAGGTTTAAAAGTTATAGTAGCTCTTCCAGGAGCAGTTTTACCAGGAGATTTCAAAATAAAAGCAGGTGTTATTCGTGGAGTAGAATCAAATGGAATGCTTTGCTCTATAGCTGAACTTGGTTTAGATAGTAAATTTTTAAAACCAGAAGATAAAGAAGGAATACATGAATTACCAAAAGAAGCAGAAGTAGGAGAAGACCCTATTAAACTTATGGGAATGGATGATGGAATTATTGACTTTGAACTTACAGCAAATAGAGGAGACTTACTAAGTGTACTAGGTATGGCATATGAAATAGGTGCAATTTATGATAAAAAAGTAAAAGAAGTTGAACTATCACATTCTGAAAGTAATGAAGATATAAATAACAATTTTAAAGTAGAAGTAAACACTGAAAATTGTTCAATATTCCTAGCAAAAAAAGTAGAAAATGTAGTAATAAAACAAAGCCCAGAATTTATAAAAAACAGGTTAATGGCATCAGGAATAAGACCAATAAACAATGTAGTAGATATAAGTAACTATGTTATGCTAGAACTAGGTCAACCACTTCATTATTATGATGCAGATACATTAAATGGAATGCTAGAAGTAAGAATGGCAAAAGAAGGCGAAAAACTAACAACTTTAGATGATGTAGAAAGAACATTAAACACAGAAGATATAATAATATCTGATGGGAACAAAGCAATTGGCTTAGCAGGTGTAATGGGTGGGCTAGAAACTGAAATTACAGAAAACACAAAAAATATTATTATAGAATCTGCTATATTTGATAACGTAAAAATAAGAAAAACTTCAAAAGAAATATTAAGAAGTGAAGCAAGTACTCGTTTTGAAAAAGGTTTAGACGCAAATAGAACATATATGGCAATTGAGCGTTCTTGCAATTTACTAGAAAAATATGCAGACGCAAAAATAGTAGGTGGTTTAGTAAAATATGATACTACTAATTTAGAAGATACAAAAATAGATATAACTTTTGAAAAAATAAACAAAGTATTAGGCTTAAAAATAGAAAAAGAAGACATATTAAATGTATTTAGAAAATTAGGCTTCACATATGAAGTAGAAAATGAAGTGGTTCATGTATCAGTTCCAAAAAGAAGAATAGATATAAGTATACCAGAAGACCTAATAGAAGAAGTAGGAAGAATTTATGGAGTAGATAACATAGAAGGAAGACTACCAGAGCTTCCACTAAAAGAAGGTTCATATAATAAGACAATAAGAAATATAAGAAATAAAATGATAGACTTAGGTCTAAATGAAACTTTATCATATATATTAGTAAACGATAAAGAAGCAGTAAAATATAGTAAAGATGAATTTGAAATAATCAAATTATTAGACCCAATGACAGAAGAAAGAAATACTTTAAGATATAGTATGATACCATCATTAGTAAAAATATATGAATATAACAAAGCACGTAATCAAAAAGATGTATCTATATTCGAAATAGGAAAAGGATTTTATAAAAGAGCTGACCAATATGGAGAAGATACAAAACTATGTGTATTAATGTCAGGAGAAAGAAACACAGGCCTAAATACAAAACAAGTAGATTTCTATGACATAAAAGGAATTACAGAAGAAATATTAGATTACTTAGGCTATAATGGAAGATATTCTTTCATGATTAAAAACACATTACCAAAAGAATTCCACCCATACCAAACAGCGCAAATTAATGTAAATAATGATATAGTAGGAATAGTAGGAAAATTACATCCAGAAGTTCAAAAAGATAATGTATATGTACTAGAAATAAACTTAGATAAATTGCTAGAAAAGAAAACAGGAAAAATGAAATACAAAGAAATTTCAAAATTCCCAAGCGTAAAAAAAGATTTAGCAGTAATAGTAGAAAAAGATGTAACAAGTGAAGAAATAGCAAAACAAATAAAGAAACTAGCAGGAAACCTACTAATAGGAAGCAAAATATTTGACGTATACACAGGAACAGGAATAGCCGAAAACAAAAAGAGTATAGCATACTCACTAGAATTCGGAACACAAGAAAGAACATTAACAGACGAAGAAATAAATACAATATTAGAAAAAATAATAGAAGGACTTGAAAAACAAGGCGCAGAAATAAGAAAATAGAAAAAGATGACGCATAGGGGATGTTTCCCTATGCGTCATCTTTCTCTTTTTGCGTCATTTTTGTTACGCGAATAAACTCAAAATTGTATTAACCTGCATTTTGAAATTACTTTCAAACAATGCACAGGCATATTTAATTTTTGAAATTTCTTTTTCGCCTTCTGCAATAATTGCCTTTTGCTTATCTACAAAGAAATTGGCATCTTCATAAGGTACCTTAATACGATCTATATGCTGAGCATACTCACCGTAAGGCCGTGAAAAGTAAGCATCTTTACTTTTAAATACATGCAACACAGGGCATCCGTTTGCCTTGTAAAGTGTTGCAACAGCATTGGTAGTGCCATCGTTTTCAGCAGAGTAGTACCATTTTAAATCCATAAAATTACCTCCTACATTTTGTAATGTGATAATATTAACGGTTACCATAATACAATTATATCACATATTTATAATTTGTCAAATATTATATTATAAAATAATATTGCTAAATAAACAAAATAAGTATAAAATAGGAGGTAGAATTTATATAAAAGGAAGTAAAATAAAAATGAATAATAGAAAAGTAGTAGTTCTAGGTGGAGGAACAGGGTTATCTACATTACTAAGAGGACTTAAAAATTTTCCATTAGATATAACAGCAGTAGTATCTGTATCAGACGACGGAAAAAGTACAGGTAGACTAAGAAAAGAATTTAACATTCCAGCAGTAGGAGATATAAGAAGAGTATTAGTATCACTTGCAGAAATAGAGCCATTAGTAGAAAAAGTATTAAATTATAGGTTCACAACAAATAGTGAACTAAATGGGCATACAGTAGGAAATTTACTATTAACAGCAATAACAAATATAAGTGGAAATATGTCAGATGGAATAGAAGCCATAGGTAATGTATTAAACTTAAAAGGAAAAGTATTACCATTAACAGAAGATAATGTAGTATTAATGGGAAAAATGGAAGATGGAAGTGTAATAGAAGGCGAACACAACATCACAGAAGCAGGAAAAAGGATTATAGACGTATTTTACAAAGAAACTCCAATAATATGTGAAAGTGTAATTAAAGCAATAAAAGAAGCTGACTTAATAATATTTAGTATGGGAAGTTTATATACAAGTATAATGCCAAATTTAATAAGTAAAGATATGTTAGAGGCGATAGATTATAGCAAAGCAAAATTAATGTACACTTGCAACATGATGACCCAACCAGGAGAAACAGATAACTACACAATAGTAGACCATATAAACATATTAAATAAACATTTAGGAACTAGAAAAATAAATGTAGTAATAGCAAACAATGGAGAAATAGAAGAAAACATAATAGAAAAATATTCAACATTAGAGCAAAAAGACCAAGTAAAATTAAATGAAAAACAAAAAGAAGAATTAGGCAAAATTAATGTAGAAGTAATAGAAAATAACTATGTAATAGTAGAAGACGAACTAATAAGACATAATGCAATAAAACTATCAACAGATATATTTACATATTTGATAAAATAATTATATACAAAAAAGACACTTCAAAGTCTGAAGTGTCTCTTTTTATTTTATTGTATTTCTTTTTTTTCAAATTTTGTACATATATTATCATTTAAGAATATCCCACACTTTGGACAAAACATTCCAATGCAATTATGATGATTTTTTGTCGGATTTCCTCCAAAATACTCCTCCATGGGGGAGCTTTTACGATATACATATTCAAAATCCTGATCTCCTTTAATAACTGTGTCTTCTTTACATTTTTTAACTAATTTAGTATTTTTAGGTTTTTCTAAATTATCATAGCTTAATCCAAGACATGCTTTTTCAACCATTTCATATTTCTTCATCCGTTCATAAATATATCCACATAAAGGACAGGTTTTGGTAATTATAACTATTTTTGCCATATATATACCTCCTACAATTGTAATAGAAATAAAACTAATATTTTTGTAATAATTATAATATACAAAACGTAAAAAGTCAAGCCATGTAACATAGAAAACAGTAATACATAGAAAAAGGAATTATCAATTTAAGCCTTTTTTGTTTATTAATTATGCTTGAAAATATAAAAGAAAGTAACCAAAAAATAAAAAAATAATATAATATACAATAGGAGGGGAAAGTTTTAATGGGAGAATTTATATTAAACGCAATACTATGGACTCTTGCATTATATGGAGCTTTTGAAATTATAAAAACAATAATTAACATATATACATATACAAATTTAAAATCTGACGGTATTTATATAATAGTAGCTGTTAAAAATCAAGAAAATAAAATAGAAGGATTTTTAAGAAACTTCCTATTTAGAATAATATATGGAAAAGAAGAACACATAAAAGACATCATAATAGCAGATTTAGACTCAACAGATGAAACAGTACAAATATTAAATAAATTATCAAGAGAATACGAAGGCTTAAAAGTAACAAATTGGAGAGAATGTAAAGAAGTAATAGAAAATATAAAACAGTAATTTCTAAATTGTGAACAGTCCTCAATTGGTCTATTTGACTCAATTAGGTACAGAGTTGTTACAACTCACAGTTAATCTTTAACTAATAGTTACCACCACAAAGATAAAAAGATTAGTAGTATTATAAAATGGATATAAATAGTAAAATTAAAGACACATAATTAAAACTTATGATACAATATTAGTGTTGAGTAAAATATTAAAAGAAGGTATTAATTATGTGTTAACAAAATAATAACACAAAAAGTAAAAAGATAAATACTTAGAATATAGTGAAAGACAATCTACTTTATTTATAAAATGTAAAAAATAATATGAAACTATTTATTTTTTTACATATATTGTATATAATAGCAAATATGAATTAATACAAAAATTGGAGGAAATCTAATGAGATTAGATGAAGCTAAAAAACAAATAAAAGGATTAAGAGAAACATTAGAATATCATTCAAGAAAATATTATGATGAAGACGCACCAGAAATAACAGACTATGAATATGATATGCTTATGAATAAACTAAAAGCTTTAGAAAAAAAATTTCCAGAGCTTATAACTAAGGATTCATTAACACAAAAAGTAGGTGGACATGTTAGTGAAGGCTTTAAACAAGTAGAACATATAGTACCACTTCAAAGTCTTCAAGATGTATTTAGTTTTGAAGAATTACAAGAATTTGATGAAAGAATAAAAAAACAGGCAATAGAGGAAAATGAAGAATTAAAATATGTAGTAGAAACAAAAATAGATGGGCTTTCTGTAGCATTAGAATATATAGATGGTATTTTTGTAAGAGGGGCTACACGTGGAAATGGTTTAATTGGAGAAGATATTACAGATAATTTGAGAACAATAAATTCAATACCAAAAGTTTTACCAGAAAAAATAAATATAATAGTTCGTGGAGAAGTATTTATAGGTAAAAAAGAATTTGAAAAAATGAATGAGGAGCAAGAAGTATTAGGCAAGCAATTATTTGCAAATGCAAGAAATGCAGCAGCAGGTTCATTAAGGCAATTGAACTCAGAAATAACAGCTTCAAGACCACTTGATATTTATATATTTAATGTACAAAAATTAGAACAAAATAAATTTAATTCACATTATGAACAATTAGAATACTTAGAGAAATTAGGATTTAATGTAAATCCAGTAAAAATATACTGTAAAACATTTGAAGAAGCACAAAAAGCAATAGAAAAAATAGGAGAAGATAGGGAAAATTTAAGCTTTGGAATAGATGGGGCAGTAATAAAAGTAGATTCACTTTCCTTTAGAGAAAAGCTAGGAACAACCTATAAAGTACCACGTTGGGCAATTGCTTATAAATATCCACCAGAGGCAAAAGAAACAATATTAAAAGATGTGATATGGCAAGTAGGAAGAACAGGTGTAATAACACCAATGGCAATATTGGAGCCAGTAAAAGTAGCAGGTTCTACAATATCAAAAACAACACTTCACAATGAAGACTTCATAAAAGAAAAAGGACTAAAAATAGGAGATACAGTAGTAATTCAAAAACAAGGTGATGTAATACCAGAAATAATAAAAGTTATAACTTCAAAAAGAACAGGAAATGAAGTAGCTGTAAAAGTTCCAACAGTTTGCCCAGCATGTGGAAGCATTGCCACAAGAGAAGAAGGAGAAGCAGCAATACGTTGCAATCGGAATAGAATGCCCTGCACAATTATTAAGAGGAATAGAACACTTTGTATCAAAAGAATGTATGGATATAGATGGACTAGGCTACAAAATAGTAGAAAGTTTAATAGAAAAAGGGCTAATAAAAAATATAGCAGATATTTATAAATTAACATTAGAAGATATAGCATCTTTAAAGAAAAATGGTAAGAAATTTGCAAGTAACCTAATAGAAGCAATAGAAAAAAGTAAAGAGCGAGATTTATTTAATGTAATTAATGCTCTAGGAATTAGGCAAGTAGGAATAAAAGCAGCAAAAGTGTTAGCTAAAAAATATAAAACAATGGATAATTTAAGTGATGCTAACTTGGAAAGTTTATGTCAGGCAAGTGATATAGGGGAAATAACAGCTAAAAATATATATAAATTTTTTAAAGAAGAGCAAACAATAGATATGATAAAAAGACTAAAAGAAGCTGGTGTTAATATGAAGCTAAAAGAAGAAGAAAAAGCAGATAATAGATTTGAAGGAAAAACTTTCGTATTAACAGGTTCACTTGCAAAATATACAAGGAATGATGCAAGCAATTTAATAGAAAAATTTGGAGGAAAAATATCATCTTCAGTATCTAAAAAAACAGATTATGTACTAGCAGGAGAAGATGCAGGTTCTAAACTAATAAAGGCACGTGATTTAGGAATACAAATTATATCAGAAGAAGACTTTGAAAAAATGACTAAATAGCGTAAATGAATAGAGAGGACATTACAAATAAAATGGAAATAAAAAAAGAAATGATGAAAATTTTAGGAGATACAAAACTACCTCCTGAAATACATAAAATGTTAAGAAAAATATATACAGAATATCAGAATGCATGTAGAAAACTTATTCAAGAATTAAAAAGTAAATATCCTGAAAAGGAAAAAGAAATAACAAAATTAGAAACGGAAATATCACAAGACTATTATGAAGATGTAAAAATGTGCGAATTTATAGAATTTGAAGAATATGATCAAAAAAGAACAATAGTAATAGAAGTAATTAACTCTATAATAAAAGATAGTAATGCTAATAATATAATATCAAGAAAAAAATTTGTGCAAGATGTTTCAAAAATTGTAAAAAAAGAAGAAAGTATAGATTTTGCAAATATAGTTATAAACAGTATGGTTCAAGAAATAGAAACTTCATGTAAATATGTATTAAATAGAATTAGTTTTTTGAAGTTAAACGATAAAATAATTACAGAAAAAAAAGACCAGTTTAAAAATGAAATATTAAAAATAAAACAAGAAGCTATACAAAAAAAACCAGAAATAGCACAATGTATAAATGAGCACTTCATAGATATATGTAAAAGAATAGAAAATGTGATTGACACTTATGAAAGACAATCTAATTTGCATATAGATAGAAGGAAAGATGATGATGAAGAAAGGTAACAAAAAAGGAGATAAATTAGATATGAAAGAATATAACTTGGAAAAGTTTAAGAAAGAATTGGATTTAGGATATCAAATATATTTTACATATGTGCGTAATAAATACTTAATATTTAAAACATCAGATAATTGCTATACGCAAAAACTAATATCAGTACATGACAAAAATCCACAACCAGCTATGCAAATGTTAACTAAAAAAAGACTAGAAGAAATATTCCCATTTATGGAGGATATGGAATATAAACAAAATTAAAAGTGGCAAATCCACTTTTAATTTTGTTTAGGTTCAACATATAAAGTTTTATTATTAGTATATATAACCATTCCAGGTTTGCTACTAGAAGGTTTTTTTACATTTTTAATAAAGCAATAATCAACAGGAACATTAGAAGAAAGTTTAGCTTTGCTATGAAATGCAGCAATTTCGGCGCAAGCAATAATAGTATGTTCTTTTACCTTTTCACCATTACATTTTAACAAACAGTGGCTTCCTCTAATGTCTTTAGTATGAAACCATAAATCTTCATTTTTACCAAGTTTAGTAGTTATATAATCATTCTGCTTATTATTTTTACCAACATACAAAGTAAAACCATCAACATTATAAGTAATAGGCTCATACTCGTTATGAACTTTTCTTTTATTAATTTTATTTTTCTTAACATTAGAATTTTTTTGAGTATTTTTAAATAAAACATTTTCAGAAATCTCTAAATCAATTTCTTCAAGTTCAGAAGTAGAAGTAGCACTTTCCAGTTCATATATTATACTTTCTAAATAATCCAATTCTTTTGTAGCTTCTAGCTTTTGAGTACTTACAATTTCCAATGTGTTTTTTAATTTATTATACTTTTTAAAATATTTTTTAGCATTATACGAAGGAGAAATGCTTTTATCTAATGTAATTCTTATCAAATTATTATTATCATAATAGTTTTCAACTTCAATATAATCCGCATTTATATTATTATTTATTCTATACAAATTAGAAGTAATAAGTTCACCATATATTCTATAAGTATCCATACTTTCACATTCTTTAAGTTTTACATTTATATTATTAACCTTTTTAGTTATTTTCTTAAGAGCAGAAAGTACCAATTTTAGAAGGTTATTCTTATAATTAATGATAACTTCATTATTTTCCTTTTTATTATAAAAATCATCTAAAAAGAAATTAGTTTGAAGATTATTGTATTGTAAATTAAAAGTGAAAAGTGAAAAATACAAATCTTCGGTTTGCTGTAAGGGCAGGTCTTGTGTCTGAACATTAGAAATACATTTTTCTGGATTTTTCTTTAATATTACTGTATAATCTTTATCATTTATAGGAAAAGCTAAAACTTTATCGGTCCCTAAATTTTTTATAACATCTTTTATATACGTATATAGCATACTTATATCTTTAGTAGAATAATCATTATCAGAAATTTTCAAAACATCCAAAGTATTTAAAATAAACGTTTTACTAATTCCACTAAAACTATTAGGTAAAATATTAGAAAGTTTATCATTTTTCATTAAGTGGGTAAACTCATCTAAACCTATTTTACAAATATCTAATTTATCAGCGGGAGGGTTTACATACTCATGTGCTGGAAGAATATCTCTACATGAATTAGAAAAACTATCTAAATGTCTAAGGCTATCAATAATAATATTCTTATCATTAAGCAAAATAACATTACTATGTTTACCCATAAGCTCAACTACTAATTTTTTACTAACCAAATCATTAAGTTCATTGTAGCCTTCAAAATTAATAAATACAATTCTCTCCAAACAATCACTAGAAATATCAGTTATACGAGAGCCAATCAAATGCTTTCTAAGTAGCATACAAAAATTAGGGGCATTTAGTGGGTTAGGCTTAGCGTTAGTAGTCAAATTCATTCTATAATTATTAGAAGAAATAGAAATATTCAAAGCGTAATTTTTTCCATTACAATAAATTCCTAAAATAATTTCATTCTTATTAGGCTCAAAAACTTTATTAACTTTACCACCAATAAGTGTACCTTTAAGCTCCAAAACAACTTGCCTTGTAACAATTCCATCAAATGCCATATTTAAACTCCTATATATTATTTTTTAAAATTCTGAAAAGAGTAAATTTTCTCTATTTACTATCAATAATTAATATACACCAATAATTAAGCAAAAACAAGTAAGATAAATATATTTTATTGTAAAACTATAAATTATAATAAAACATAAAAAATACTGAAAAATGCTAATAAAAACTGTAAAACCTCTTGACATTCTAAGATTTGATGGATATAATGCAATAAATGAACATCTTAGGAGGAATAAACTTATATGAAAGAAAGCAATATGTTTTATTCATTAAACGATAATTACAAAGAAATGAGTGATGAAGGCTTAGTAGATATGGCTAAGTCAGGAGATAAAAATGCGCTTGAATATTTAATAAATAAGTATAAAGAACTTGTTAATATGAAAGTTAGCAAATACTTTATAATAGGTGCAGAAAAAGAAGATATAATACAAGAAGGGTTAATAGGACTATACAAAGCAGTAAAAAGTTATAGCCCAGATAAACAAAACTCATTTAAAACATTTGCAAACATGTGCATAGAGAGGCAATTAATAACAGCAATAAAATCATCAAACAGACAAAAACATATGCCACTTAATTCATACTTATCATTAAATGCTTCAGCCTATGAAAATGATGAAGAAAGCACTTTATTTGATACATATAATGCACATCAAATAGAAGACCCGCTAGATACAATAACAAAACAAGAATATTATAAATCAGTAGAAATAGCAATAGATAAGTCATTAAGCGATTTTGAAAAACAAGTACTAAACAGATACATGAAAGGCGAAAGCTACATTCAAATAGCAGAAAAATTAGACACACCAGTAAAATCAATAGACAATGCAATACAAAGAATAAGAAAAAAAGCAATAACAAACTTAAATGTAAGTGAATTATAAATACATATGAACGAAAATAAATTATAGATACGTAGGGGCACGGGGCACCGTGCCCAATACGCTGTCATAGCTCAGTAGGTAGAGCACTACCTTGGTAAGGTAGAGGTCACGGGTTCGATTCCCGTTGTCAGCTCCAAATGTAAGACTTTAACGAATTGCAATGAATATTGAATAATCCAAAAAATAGAGTAGCAAATTTGGAATTATTCACTATGTATTATTCATTTTTTCACTATTCACTAAAATAAAGTAAATAAGTCCCTCAAATGAGGGACTTATTTACTTTATGCCAATTACTAGGATTAAGTTCGTCGGGAAAGATAAATCCAGGGTTACTTAACCGCTCTGAAATAATTTTGGCAGATATTATTGCTTCTTTTTCCGAAAGCCCATCCATATCTCTAAAGTTACCAAAAAACTCTAAGATATGAATTTTTGAATCAATATCCATTGTGCTAATTTCTGAAAAATCTGACATAATTGACCTCCTACCACAAATGGCAAAAAATAGTTTATAGTTACATAAGACACATAGTCTATACTAATATTATACAACATTTTAAATAAAAATGCAAATAAGCAAATAAATAATTATAAATTGTATGCTAGATAACTTATGCTTGTTTTGCAATATGTAAAAATGAAAATAAAAAACAACCGAAGAAAAAGTAAGTAAAATTATATATAATAATCTTGTTTTTACCTTTAAAATGTTGTATAGTAAGAAGTGTAAATTTTAGAAAAAGAAAGAAGGATATAAAATATGAAAATAGGAATTGTAGGACTTCCAAATGTAGGAAAATCAACATTATTTAATAGTATAACAAATGCAGGAGCAGAATGTGCAAATTATCCATTTTGTACAATAGAGCCAAACGTAGGAGTAGTACCAGTTCCAGACGAAAGGCTAGACGAGCTTACAAAAATGTATAATCCAGAAAAAACAACACATGCAATTATAGAATTTGTTGATATAGCAGGTTTAGTAAAAGGAGCAAGTAAAGGTGAAGGTTTAGGAAATAAATTCTTATCACATATACGTGAAGTAGATGCAATAGCTCATGTTGTAAGATGTTTTGATGATTCAAATATAGTACATGTAGATGGAAGTATTAGTCCTTTAAGAGATATAGAAACAATAAACTTAGAATTAATTTTTTCAGATATAGAAATGGTTGATAGAAGGTTAGAAAATGCTAAGAAAAAACTAAAATCAGATAAAAAGGCAACAAGTGAAATAACAGTTCTTGAGAAAATAAAAGAAGTACTAGAACAAGGAAAATGTGCAAGAACAGTAGAATTAACAGACGAAGAAAAAGAAGAAATAAAAGACTTATACTTATTGACATCAAAACCCGTATTATACATAGCAAACGTTTCAGAAGAACAAATGGCAAATAGTGAAAATGACGAAAAAGTAAAAGAAGTAAAAGAATTTGCTGGAACAGAGGGAGCAAAAGTTATTCCACTATGTGTAAAAATAGAAGAAGAACTATCTTCATTAGAAGGAGAAGATAAACAAGAAATGTTAGAAGCATTAGGACTAACAGAATCAGGCTTAGATAAAGTAGTAAAAACAAGCTATGACTTATTAGGGTTAATGAGCTTCTTAACAGCAGGAGAACCAGAAGTAAGAGCCTGGACAATAAAGAAAGGAACAAAAGCACCTGGAGCTGCAGGAAAAATACACTCAGACATAGAAAGAGGCTTCATAAGAGCAGAAGTAGTATCATATAGTGATTTAATAAAAGAAGGCTCAATGGTAGCATGTAAGGAGAAGGGGTTAGTACGTTCAGAAGGAAAAGAGTACATAATGCAAGATGGAGATGTGGTATTATTTAGATTTAATGTATAAAATAACTTCCCATTGGGGACGTTTCCAAATGGGGTATCTGGCACTTTTGGGAAGTTTATATTATATAAGTTACTTTTAATTATTATATAAGTCACTTATATGATAATTAATATAATAAAAAGCAAACGCTGAGTCAAAATATGATTCAACGTTTGCTTTTTATTATTAAGATAAACTCTTAGCAACCATTTCAAAATCTTTATTAATTCCAGTAGGTAAGTACCGTACAAATCTATGCTTTAAATCATCAATTGAAATATCAGAATTTAAAATAATTGTTCCAGTATTTTTACCAGATGGAATAAATGAAAAGTAATCACAATAATCATAAATAGCATCTTTAATTTCTCCACAGATTAAAGCATCACGATTATTTGAATTCCAATATTTTTGCAATTCTAAACGATATTTGTTAATAACCTTTAAATCGACAGACCGTTCATCAGTTAAATAAATAAAAGCATTACCAATAAGATATTCAGGACCTATAAATTTTGTCATAACATTTTTCTCCTTTCTATTAATAAATAAGAAAAGTTATATAGTTACAAATTTCTTATAGTATAATACAAAAATATATAAAAAGCAAGAATAAAAATAAAAAACCAACAAAATCTAAAAGAAAAAGTGTCTAAATAATATAGGTAATAATTATAACTAATTGATAATTTACTACCTTTATGATAATATTAATAAAAAATAGGAAAAATAATATGAAAAGTATAAATAAACAAGAACTTCACAATATTTTTAAAGGAATAGCAAATAAAGAAGAAAATGAGTTCAACAAATTATATGAAAAATATAATAAATTAGTATATAGAATTTCGTTTTCTATATTAAAAAACAAAGAAAATAGTGAAGATATTACTCAAACAGTATTTACAAAAATATGGAATATGAACACAAATAATTTGCCAACAAATAGTGAAGCAAGTTGGCTATATACTATAACAAAAAATGAAACTTTAAATTTCTTACGAAAGCAAAAAAATGCATTAAACTTAGAAGATATATATTACATTAATAATGACAACAACGAGTTAAATGAAATAATAGAAAAGGATACTTTTAATAGAATAATTACAAAACTAAATGAAAAAGAACAAGAAATAGTATCATTAAAAATCCTTTCAGGGCTATCATTTAAAGCAATTTCACAAATACTAAATATGCCGATAGGAACAGTACAATGGAAATATTATAAATCGCTACATACCTTGGAAACACTAATAAGTAGTGTATCATTATACATCATAACAATTGTATTATTCATTACACAAAAAGAAGTAAATATGAAAAAGAAGGCAGCTAGCGAAAATGAAAACACAGAGGCAGAAGCTCCAACAATTAAAGAAGAAAACAATTATTTACAAAAAGACAAAGAAGACGAAACACAGAAATCAGAATTGCCTAATGCAAGGGAAAATATTATACAAAGCGAAAAGGTAATAGAAGAAAGTATACAAACAAATGAAATAAAAGAAGAAACAGTTGAAGAAATAAGGCAGCAAAATAATAATATAAATATGTATGATATAGGAATACTAGGCATTTCTTCTATACTATTAGTTATTACAATAATATTTACACATATTTTTAGAAAACACCAACAAAACTTAAAGAAAAAAGCATCTAAATAATAGAAAGGTAAAAGGTGATTAAAATGAATAAAAAAATATTAACAATAATAATTACAATAATTTTAATACTTATAATTGCTTTAGGAATTCTATACATAATAGACATGAAAAATATGAAAAGTAATAAACCAGTAATATTTAGTACCTGGGGAAAAAAATATGCACCTCCAGAAGATTTGCCTAATACAGAAAATGTAGAATTAGAAAACTTACCAAAAGAGTATTCATTACAGCAAGCAATAAAAGATGAATGTTTTGTTATAGCAAATAATAAAATTTACAATAAAAATAGGCTAGATGAATTTATAAAAAATACAGGCGGAAATAATGAGAATAGAAAAGAAGATACAATAAGAATAGTAGAATATACAAAAGAAGGAGCACCTATAATAACTGAAGTAAGCTTCAAAATAAAAGATGAAACATATATATTAAGTGGAAAGCCAGTTAATAAAACTACATATATAGTAAAAAGAGATAATACAAGAGATGGGTATGCTGGGGAACCAAAAATAACAGTAGATGAAGATATACCAGGGGAAATTTATGCAATAGGTCTGCAAGAAGGTTGTGAAGAAACTAAACTTAGTATAGAATTAGTAGCTCAGATACAATATGCAGATTCTAACTCCAAAATATACGATTCAATAGATATCTGCAGTTATTTACCAAATGCCGAAATAGCAGATGGGATATATTTCTATGGTAAAGTAATAGAATCTAAACAAAACTACATTATAGTAGAACCAAATGAAGGAGAAGAAATACGAAAATCAGCAGATAAAATATCTATTGGCTTAGGAGAAGATAATGATGCAATATATCAAGTAGGAACAAATGTAAAAATAACATATACAGGTACTGTAATGGAAAGCTACCCAGCTATAGTAGACGCAATAAAAATAGAATTAAAATCAGCCGAAAACTTTGAAATACGTTTTTATGACAAACAACCACAAACATATACTAAAATAAACAAAATTTTAGATAAATCAGAAACAAATAAATATGATTATAATATTTATTCATATGATGGATCAGTAAATATTTTAATAAATGGGGAAGAAATTTCTTTAAGAAATGCACTATTAGAAAATAGAATAACGATGAATGAAATTATAGTAAAAGCAAATCAAGACGAAAAAGACGGGAAAGTAAAAGCAAATATATATAAAGATGGTGGAAGTATGGAATATCAATATGAAGATTATAAAATAATAAAATATCATACTTTAAACGGTAATAGAGATGTATATATAGGAGCAAAAACAATGACAATAAATGATATAAAATAGGAAAGAAATACTATTATTTATCACAAAAGCAAGTAATTAGTTGAAAATTACTTGCTTTTATGATAATATAAGAAAACAAAGAATAATAGGGGAAAGTTATGAAAAAAAAGATATATAAAGAGATAAACAAATTTGAAACAGAAACAACAATAAATGTATTATATAAAGAAAAAATGCTATCAGTATATACAAATAAAGTAGATTTACAAAAACAGTTATGCAAAACTTTAGGAGAGCCTACACAAGAATATATAAAAGGTAGAAGTATAATAGCAAGTAGATGGGATATTTCACTAGATGAAAAAAGTAAAATATCACAAATGATGTTAAAAGCTAATATATTTGAATTGTAAATGATATTATGCTAAAAATCAAAAAAACTTCAGTGTAACTGAAGTTTTTTTGATTTTTAGCAATTATTATTATCATTGCACATTTTTTTAGAACAATTTGCCATATAAAATTTCTTTTCAGCAAGTTTGTCTTGAACTCCACGAAGAGCTTCGCCAAATCTTTGGAAGTGAACTACTTCTCTTTGACGTAAGAAACGAAGTGGGTCTATAACATCTGGGTCGTCTTTACATAGGTCAATTAATTTTTCATAAGTTGCTCTTGCTTTTTGCTCTGCAGCTAAGTCTTCTTGTAAGTTAGCAATAGGGTCACCTTTTGCAGCAATATAAGCAGCTGTAAATGGAGTGCCAGCGGCAGATTGAGGGTATACATCAACCCCATGGTCAGTATAGTAAGCTCCAAGTCCAGCTTTTTCAATTTCTTCAGGACAAACTCCATCAGTTAATTGGTGTACTATAGTTCCAACCATTTCCAAGTGAGCAAGTTCTTCTGTTCCATGATGATGTCAATTATAAAAAATTTAGTGCTATTGGCTGTAAAATGCTATAAAATTAAACAGGTTCACTTGGTGAACTAACATAGTACACTAAGTGAACTTTATTTTTTATTTATTCTTTACTTTCATTCAAATATCTTTGATACATTTCATCCATACTGGAAATATATTGCATGTCTTGTTTTACTTTAAATTTTTCGTATTCATTTTCAGCTTTTTCAAGAGCTTGTTTATGTGAGATTTTTCCTGAAGTTTGCAATATTTCTTTTTTTCTGAATTTTAACAAGTTATCCGTTTCTTCTATCCAATTTTTCATTGTCATTACTTGATTTTCTTCTGCCATTGATTCTGCATAATCTAAAAATAAAGTAGTTAAATTATTTAATTGTTTTATTTCTGTTTCATTTAAATAATTTTTAGCTATACTAACATCGTATTTATATATCATTCCATTAGGTGCTTCTTTCCAAGTAGTTAGTCCCATATTTTCTTTGTCTGCATTTACTCTTTCATAAATTAATTCTGCTGCAGTATGACCTGTTATTGCATAGTGCAATTTATTTTGAACAATTTTGAAAAACATATATGCTTCTTCTGATTGTTTATCATAAT
>JAAVZD010000002.1 GCA_022791475.1 Clostridia bacterium
GCTTTCGATAACTTTGATATCGTGTACTGCGAATTCATTATCGAATGTTACAGAAGCAACAGCTTTCATTCTGTTCTCTGAATTAACTTTTCTTAAACGTACATCTGTTATTTGCATTTGAGCACCTCTTTCCACTGTTTTATAATATTGTACATTTAGTAACTTGCGTTTTCTTATGTACAATTATTATATTCGTCAAAAAAATATTTTTTCCTTCTATTTTTTACAAATTTTAGAAAAATATTTTCAAATAAAAGCATTAAAAAGTATGTTAAGAAAACAGCATTGCAAATAAAGAATATTTTTTAGAAACACTTGCAATTAACATAAAAATATGATAAAATCCGTAAAGTAACTATAGTAAAGCAATTTTATATGACTAATATATAAATTGCTAATGTCTTAATAAATAGGAGGACAAAAAATGAAAACGGTGCGGAAATGTGACTTAAAAGATTTAATTACAAATTTTTATTGCAAATTTATAGCTCATATTTCGTTAGATGAGTATTACAATTTATCATGTAGCGAACAAGTAAAAGTAAATATAAGATCTACTCACATATTGGTTTGGTGGAATTATGATACAGATTTAGAAATAGAAACTGATACAAAAAATCTTGTAGAAAATTTTGCGAGAGAAATTGAAGAAATAACATTTGGAAATCTTAAAGTAACATATAGTAGTATAGGTGCTATAAAGAATGATACTACATTTGAAATTTACATTGCAAACGCATATGAAGTATTGGATTAATAAAGAAAAAGCATAGGTAATTAGTTTACCTATGCTTTTTCTTTTAACTTACAAAATAAAATTAAAAAAATCCAAATTCACCCTTTTAAAAAACAAAAGTTCATGATAAAATAACGAAAAAGGAGAAGGTATGATAGATTTAAATAAGCAAATACAATATATAAAAGGTGTAGGACCTAATAGAGCTGAACTATTAAATAAATTAGGTATTTATACATTGGAAGACTTAATTACATATTATCCAAGAGAATATGAAGATAGAGGAAAGCCAAAGAAAATAGCAGAACTTAAAGATGGTGAAGAAGCTCTTATTGAAGTTCTGGTAGTATCAAGAATGAGTGAACAAAGAATTAGAAAAAACATGGCAATATATAAGCTAATTGTTAGAGACGACACAGGCTCATGTGTACTTACATGGTTTAACCAAAGCTATTTAAAAAATAAATTTACATTAGGAAAGAAATATAAATTTTATGGAAAAGTTTCAAATAAATATGGAAAAATAGAAATGAACTCTCCAGTTTATGATGAAGAAGAAACTAGCAAAAATACAGGCAAAATAATTCCAATATATCCACTAACATATAAGCTTTCACAAAACACAATAAGGCAAGTTATAGAAAATGGTTTAAATGCTGTAAAAAGTGAAGGAGGCTTAGAAGAAACACTCCCTACATATTTATTAGAAGAATATAATTTATATGAGATAAATAAAGCAACAAAAGAAATACACTTTCCACAAAATTTTTCAGAATTTGAAAAAGCACGTAAAAGATTAGTATTTGAAGAATTACTTTCTATGCAAATGGCACTTATTTCATTAAAAAATAAATACACAAAAGAAGAAGCAGGAATACAATTTAAAAAAGAAGTAAAAATGTCAGAAGTTATAAATGAACTTCCATTTAAATTAACAAAAGCACAACTTAAAGTATTAGAAGAAATAGATAATGATATGGAAAATATAAAGCCAATGAATAGATTACTCCAAGGAGATGTAGGTTCCCGGAAAAACAGTAGTAGCCATGATATCAGCATATAAAGCAGTAAAAAGTGGGTATCAAGTAGCAATAATGGCTCCAACTGCAATTCTTGCAAACCAGCATTTAGAGAGCTTTGAAGAAGTACTTTCTAAATATAATATAAAAAGTGAACTATTAATAGGAAGCATAACTAAAAAGAAAAAAGAAGAGATATTGCAAAAACTTGAAAACGGAGAAATAGACATACTAATAGGAACACATGCTTTATTAGAAGAAAATGTTAAATTTAAAAACCTAGGACTAGTAGTAACAGATGAACAACATAGGTTTGGAGTGAGGCAAAGAGGAACTATTACATCAAAAGGAGAAAACCCAGATGTACTAGTAATGACAGCAACACCAATACCAAGAACATTAGCACTAATATTATATGGAGATTTAGATATATCAATTATAGATGAACTTCCACCAAATAGAAAGAAAATAGACACATTTGCAGTAAAAAAGTCAATGGAACAGCGAGTAAACAATTTCATAAAAAAACAAATAGATGAGGGAAGGCAAGCATATATAGTATGCCCGTTAGTAGAAGAGAACGAAGAAATTAATGCAAAATCAGTATTAGAACTTGCAGAAAAATATAAAAACGAAGTTTTTTCAGAATATAAAGTAGAATACTTACATGGAAAAATGAGACCAAAAGAAAAAGATGAAATCATGCAAAAATTTAAAGATAAGCAGATAGATATTTTAATTTCAACCACAGTTATAGAAGTAGGAGTAAATGTACCAAACGCAAGCATAATGATAGTAGAAAATGCAGAAAGGTTTGGGTTAGCACAGCTTCATCAATTAAGAGGAAGAGTAGGTCGTGGAGAATATCAGTCTTATTGTATATTAAAATATCAAGGTAATTCAGAAGTTATAAGGCAACGTATGAAAATAATGCAAGAAACAAATGATGGTTTCATAATAGCTGGAAAAGACTTAGAATTAAGAGGAAGTGGAGAGTTCTTCGGAACGAAACAACATGGACTTCCAGAATTTAAAATAGCAAATTTATTTGAAGACATGCCAATACTTAAAAGTATACAAAGTTTAGCATTAAAAATAGAGCAAGAAGACCCTAAACTAGAACTAGAAAAAAATGAAAAGTTAAATAAATTGATACAAAAGAAATTTATAAAAAGAATTGAAATATAAAAACTGAGATTTTTAGGACACACCCGAAAATCTCAAGTTTTAAATAATTCAATGTTTTAATAATGCTTAAAATATGAAAAAATTTTATTGTTTATATTAGAGTTTTTTGATATACTTATTTTGTGAATTTCAAATGAAAGGGGGCTAATACTTTTGATAGCAGAAGTTATAATAAATAATAATGCAAAACAATTAGATAAAACATTTGATTATAATGTACCAAATGAAATGAAAGATAATATAAAAATAGGAAGTAGAGTGTTAGTTCCCTTTGGAAGCATGAAGAGATTAGAAGAAGGTTTTATTATAGGTTTTAAAGAAACCACAGAATATAAAACAAAAGATATTGCAAAAATAGGAAAAGAAAGTACATTAAATGAAAACAAAATAGAACTTGCAAAATGGATAGCAAAAAGATATTTTTGTAATTTATCAGAAAGTATAAAATTAATGCTGCCACCAGGTACAAGAACAAAAAATATAGAAAAAAGAATAAAAGAAAAAACAGGTAATTTTGTAATATTAAAAAAAGATAAAGATGAAATAGAATTTGAAATAGAAACAGGAAAAATAAAATCTGAAAAACAAATTAGGTTATTACGCTTTCTAATTAATAATGATGATATATACATATCGGATTTAGAAGAATTTACAGAAGTTTCTAAAGCAATAATGAAAACTTTAGAAAAAAATGGATATATAGAAATATATGAAAAACAAATTGAAAGAAATCCTTTTGCAAACAAAGGAGTAAAACCTTCAAGTAAACTAAAACTTACAGAAGAACAACGAAACGCTTATGAAAAAATAGAAGAAGCAATAGATGACAAAATGAATTCAGAATTTCTAATATTTGGAGTAACAGGCTCACGGAAAAACAGAAATATATTTGCAACTAATAGAAAAGGTATATAAAGAAGGAAAAAGTAATATAGTGCTAGTTCCAGAAATATCGCTAACACCACAAATGGTAAATAGGTTTATAGCAAGGTTTGGAGAAGAAAAAATAGCTATACTACATAGCAAATTATCAATAGGGGAACGTTATGATGAATGGAATAAAATAAATGAAGGAAAAGCAAAAATAATAATAGGAGCACGTTCAGCAATATTTGCACCTATTAATGATTTAGGTTTAATAATAATAGATGAAGAACATGATAGCTCATACAAATCAGAAGGCTCACCTAGGTATGATGCAAAAGAAGTAGCAAGATACATGGCAAAACAATACTCATGCCCATTAGTATTAGGAAGTGCAACTCCAGATATGAAAAGCTATACCAAATCATTAAACGGAGAAATAGAATTAATTGAGCTAACCAAAAGAGCAAATGAATCAAGTCTTCCGCAAGTAGAAATAGTAGATTTAAGAGAAGAACTAGCAAATGGAAATAGGTCAATGATAAGCACAAAATTATACTCAGAAATAGAAGAAAACCTAAAAAATAAACATCAAACAATTCTATTTTTAAACAGAAGAGGATATTCAACATTTATAATGTGTAGAGATTGTGGATATACTGTAAAATGTAAAAACTGTAATATAACAATGACATATCACTTAAAAAAAGATAAACTAAAATGCCATTATTGCGGATATGAACAAAAGAAAGTAAGCACCTGCCCAGAATGTGGTAGCAAAAATATAAAATATTTCGGAACAGGAACACAAAAACTACAAGAAGAAATAAACAAAATATTTCCAAATGCATCAACAATAAGAATGGATATAGATACAGTAACAAAGAAGAATTCACATGAACAAATATTAAATAAATTTAGAGAAGAAAATATAGATATTCTGATAGGAACACAAATGATAGTAAAAGGCCACCACTTTCCAAATGTAACATTAGTAGGAGTAATGGCAGCAGACAGCTCACTAAATATAGAAGATTACAGAGCAAATGAAAGAACCTTCCAAATACTAACACAAGTAGCAGGAAGAGCAGGAAGAGAAAGCTTACAAGGAAAAGTAATAGTACAAACCTACAACCCAGATAGCCTAGCAATAGAATATGCAAAAGAGCAAAACTACAAAAAATTTTATGATACAGAAATAGGCATAAGAAAACAGTTGAAATATCCACCATTTTGCGATATAATGGTAATTGGAATTAGCGGACAAAACGAAAAAAGTGTAACTGAAGTAGCAAAAAATTTGCACCAATATATAAAAACAAGAATAATAAACGAAAAAATAGGCTTACTACTATATAACCCACTACCCGCACCAATAGACAAAATAAAAAATAAATACAGATGGCGAATAATAATAAAATGCATCTACAACGACCTCATAAACGAACTTTTACAAGAAGCACTAAATATGCGGTTACGAACAAACAAAAAATACCAACACAAGAGTAGTTATAGACTTAAATCCAAATAATATGATGTAGAAAATTAGGGATGTAGGTCGCCGAGGGCGGCGGCCCCCACGAGATACAAAATAAAGTTGAATATTATGATAAATATAATAATTGTAGGGGGGTCGCTGCCTTTGATGATCCGAGAAATAGCAGTAAATTAGAAAAGGAGAGAAAGAAAAACATGGCAATAAGACAAATAAGAGAAGAAGGAGACGAAATACTAAAAAAGAAATCAAGAGAAGTAGAACAAATAGATGACAGAATAAAGGAGCTACTAGATGACATGGTAGAAACAATGCACAAATATAACGGAGTAGGCTTAGCAGCAGTACAAGTAGGAATACTAAAAAGAGTAATCGTAATAGACCTATACGACGAAAAAGGTCCAATAAAACTAATAAACCCAGTAATAATAAAAGAAAAAGGTGAGCAAGAAGTAGAAGAAGGATGCCTAAGTTTCCCAAATAAATACGCAAAAATGATAAGACCAGCCGAGGTAGTAGTAGAAGCACTAAACGAAAACGGAGAAAAGATAAAAATAAAAGCAAAAGACTTACTAGCTCAAGCGCTATCACACGAAATAGATCACCTAAACGGAATAACATTCGTAGAAAAAATGATACCAGGAACATTAGAATATGTAGAACCAAAGGAATAATAGAGAATAATAAAAAATATGTAGGGGCAGCTAGTAGCTGTCTGAACTCCAACGAAATTACTTAAATAAATGTAAAATTTAGGGTAGTTTCTTCGAAGAGCGGACGACTGCTAGTTGCCTCTACAATGATAAATAAAAAGCAGAAAAGAGGAAAGAAATGAGAATTTTATTTATGGGAACACCAGATTTCGCACAGGAATCTTTAAAATGCTTATATGAAGCAAAATATGATATAATTGGAGTTGTTACGAACCCTGACAAACCAAAGGGTAGAGGAATGAAAATGGTAGCAAGTCCTGTAAAAGAATATGCTTTAGAAAAAGGTTTGAAAGTATATCAACCAGAAAAGGTAAGAAAAAATGAAGAATTTATAAATGAAATTAAAAGTTTAAATGCAGATTTAATTGTGGTAGTTGCCTATGGTAAAATTCTTCCTAAAGAAATTTTAGATATTCCTAAGTTAGGCTGTATAAATGTTCATGCATCATTACTACCTAAATATAGGGGAGCAGCACCAATACAATGGGCAGTAATAAATGGAGATAAAGTAACAGGAGTTACAACAATGTATATGGATATAGGAATGGATACAGGAGATATGATTTTAACTAAAGAAACTGAGATAGAAGAAAGTGAAACAACAGGAGAATTGTGGGATAGACTTTCTAAAATAGGTGGAGAGCTTTTAATAGAAACTGTAAAACAGATAGAAAAAGGAATAGCACCACGAAAAAAACAAGGAGAAGACTTTTGCTTGGCACCAATGTTAGATAAACAAATGGCAAAAATTAATTGGGAAGAAAAAACAGCAAAAGAGATTCATAATTTAGTTAGAGGCTTAAATCCAATAATGGGGGCATATACATTTTTAAATGAAAAGAAAATAAAATTTTGGAAAGTAAAAGCTATATCAGAAAATGATTTAATAAATATATTTCCAGAACTAGAAGAATATAGTTTTAAAATAAGAGAATTAGAAGCGGGAACAGTAATGTTTTCATCAGATAAAAAAGGATTATATATAAAAGCAAATGAAGGAATAATAAGTGTACTAGAAATACAAGGCGAAAACGCAAGAAAAATGCCTATATGTGATTTCTTAAGAGGAAATGATATAATGGTGGGTCAAATGCTTGAATAACTAAAAAACACGCTATTTAAATAACGTGTTTTTTAGTGTATATTATGGTTTAAAATTGCGATAACAATTTCTAACATGACCATTTGAGGTAAACAAATCAACAGAAATGCTAGTGCCACTAAAATCAGAATCTCCTTCAATATGTAATCTTTCAGCATGCATTGCTTTAGATTTACTATCACCCATTATAGTAATACTATTTGAACAGATTACTTCTCTTGAATGATTATTACCTCCTACAGTATAGTTTCTTGACACTACTCTACCAACATGAGAGTTATAGCGGATATTAATTGTTCCATTAGAAGAAAGATTTACATTTCCATAAATGTTTGGACAATTTAAACCATATTGGGCTCTAATGGTATCGTGTTCAGCTATAATATCTACTTCAGAGCTAATTGAACCAGTAAAAACCTTACTGCGTGAAATAAATACTTGATCATTTAGATTTTCATTTTTTACAATTTTTAAATTACCTGTAATGGTAAGTTTACTATTGATAACAATAAGCTTACCTGTTATTGTAAAATTTCCATAAATCTTATAATCTTCTTGATTTATTAAAATCAAAGAAGAATTCAAAGGCTGATTTCTCAAAGCGTTTCTCATAGTCAAAGCCCTCCTACTTAAATAAAAACTATTTTTAGTTACGTTTATAATCATACCATAAAAAAGGAAAAAAATCAACATAAAATTAGAATACTTGATAAAAATGTAGCTAAAAATAATTTTATTAATACTCTAAATAAATTAAAAGCGAGGAATTCCTCGCTTTTAATTTATTTACAAGTTTTAGCTAAACGATATCTTCCAAGGCAGTTGTAAATGTGCCCGCCAGATTCAAAGTAGTCAGACGTAATTGTTCCACCATTAAAATCACCGCCGTAGCAAAGGAAAACTTCAGGTGCTGTAATACTAGAATTATTACTATAATCCATGATGTAAACACTTTTCTCTGCTTTAATAAGAAAAGAATTATTATAGCCATCGACTAAGTAATTTCTGCATGAAACGTTACCAATGTTTGCATTACCACCTACACATATATCACCATTACAACACTGTATATTCATACAAGTTAAATTTTTAAAAGTAGTAATATTTCCATCTGTAATAGAAATATTGAGAGTTTTTGATACTATAATAGATTTAGCATAGATACTACCATTATAAACATAGATATCTCTACTATGATTAGAGTAAATTGTTAAATCTCCTTCAACAATCAAATCTCCATTGTAAATAATAACTGTACCTTTAACTACAAGATTTCCTTTAATAATATAGTCAAAATCTTTAATCATTAAATCAGCATCAATAACTAAATCACCATGGATAATCCGTTCCTGCATTTGCAAGCCTCCTTTGTTCTATAAAAACCAACTTAAGTTACATAAACTATTATATAATAAAACAAAAATAATTACAAGGCATATTGAAAAAATAAAATAATAATTTGATTTATAAAAAATTAATTAAATTTTTTTATAAAATAGTTGTAAAAAACAAAAGATATTGGTATACTTATAATATCAAAAAAATACAAATAAACAAAAGAAATAAAGTTTATAGGAGGTAATAAAATGGAAGAAGAAAGAAAAGAAGAAGTTGTAAATGAGGAAATAACAATATCTTCAGATAACAATGAAATAAAAATAGCAGATGATGTTGTTGCAGTAATAGCAGGTGTAGCAGTATCAGAAGTACCAGGAGTTGCCGAAATGGCAGGAGGCTTTGCAGGTGGAATTACAGAAGTTTTAAGTGGAAAGAAAAACCTAGCAAAAGGAATAAAAGTAGAAGTTGGAGATAAAGAAACAAAAATAGATGTAAACATTATAGTAGAATATGGTATTAGAATACCAGATGTTGCATTTGAAATTCAAAATAGAGTAAAAAAATCTGTAGAAACAATGACAGGACTAACAGTTACAGAAGTAAATGTACATGTACAAGGAGTTTCAACACAAACAGAAGAAACTTCAGAAACAACAGAAGAATAATAGTAGCGGGGTGCGGAAATTCTCTGCGCCCTTCTTTTATAGAATAGGAAAAGAGGAGAAAAACATATGAAAACTTTAGATAAAATAGGAATGATAGTATTTGCAAATTTAGTATTAATATTATCAGTAATAATATGCTTACTAATATTTGGTTGGTTAGATCCAGAAAGTGTATATTTTGTAATTAAATTAGCACTTAATGATACCATAACAACAAATATATTTTTAGGTATATCAGTTGTACTTATATTGCTTGCAATAAAATGCATATTCTTTACTAGTACAGATAAAAAAATAAATGGAATAAAAGACGGAATATTATTAAAAAATGATGATGGACAATTAGTTATATCTAAATCTACTTTAGAAGAATTAGTAAATAATGTAGTAAAAGGCTTTGACAGTGCACAAGATGTACAAAGTAAAATTATACTTGATGAAGAAAAGAATTTAAAAGTATATGTAACATTAAATGTAAAAGAAAATGCAATAATAAAAGAATTATCTACAAATGTTCAAAACAAAATTAAAAGTGCAATAAAGAAAACATCAGATTTAGAAGTAAAAGAAGTAAATATAAGTATAAAGGAATTACAATCAGAAGAAAATCAAGTTATAGAGTAAATAGAGGTGAAAAGAGAATATGGATGAAGTTAGAAAGTTTTTAATGAAATATAGAGGAGCAATTATAGGTGGAATAGTAGCAGCTTTAATATTGCTTACAAGACTTTATGAATTAATGATAGGGATTTTAATAATTGCCTTAGGAATTTATTTAGGAAACTATATACAATTAAATAAAGAAGTAGTTAAAGAAAAACTTAAAAAAATTATAGATAAAATGTAAAATAAAAAAGGGGTAAAATATGAATAGATCAGCAATAAGAGAAAGTGCATTTAAATTATTATATAGTAGTGAAATACAAAAAGAATTTGAAGAAGAGCAAATTGACATTTTCTTAGAAGATAGCAATATTACTGGTAAGGAAGAAATGAAATACATAAAAGATAGTTTTTTTGGAATAAGAGAAAATATTACTGAAATAGAAAATTTAATATCAAAGAATTTAAGCCAAAAATGGACTATTGAAAGAATTTCAAGAATAGATATTGCTATATTAAAACTTGCAATTTATGAAATAGTATATTCTAAATTACCATATAAAGTAGTTATAAATGAAGCAGTAGAACTTGCAAAAAAATATGGAGATGATTCTTCAAAAAGTTTTATAAATGGGGTACTTGCAAGTATTGTTAAAGAATTAGATGTTTCAGAGTAAAAGGTAAAAGCATTAGAAAGGAAAAAATAAATGCGGATATAATGCAATAACTGTAACAGAGTTAAATACATATGTAAAAGATAAATTTGAAACAGATGAATTTTTAAATAATGTGTTTGTAAAAGGTGAAATATCAAATTTTAAACATCATTATACAGGACATATGTATTTTACATTAAAAGATGAAAAATCGTTAATAAAATGTGTAATGTTTAAAGGATATACTTCTAATTTAACCTTTGTTCCAAAAGATGGAATGAAGGTTATGATATTAGGAACAGTATCTGTTTTTGAAAGAGATGGAGTGTACCAAATATATGCAAAAGCAATGCAAGAAGATGGAATTGGAGACTTGCACGCAGAATATGAAAAACTAAAAGCAAAATTAGAAGCAGAAGGTTTATTTGACACTTCACACAAAAAGAAAATACCATTTATGCCAAAATGTATAGGAGTATTAACATCAAATACAGGAGCTGTAATTAGAGATATTATAAATGTATCTACAAGAAGAAATCCAAATGTATATATAAAATTATTACCAGTACCAGTTCAAGGTCAAGGAGCAGCAGAAAAAATAGCAAAAGCAATAGAAATAATGAATGAAAAAGAACTAGCAGATGTAATAATAATAGCAAGAGGAGGAGGCTCTTTAGAAGATTTATGGCCATTTAATGAAGAAATAGTAGCAAGGGCAATATATAATTCTAAGTTGCCAGTAATATCAGCAGTAGGTCATGAAACAGATTTTACAATAGCAGACTTTGCAAGCGATTTAAGAGCACCAACACCATCAGCGGCAGCAGAACTTGCAGTTCCACAAATAAACGAAGTGCAAGAAAAGATATCATCATATGAATATCGCTTTAAAAATGCATTAATAAAAAAAATAGAATTTATGAAATTAAGATATCAAAAATGTATCGGAAGTAAAGCGTTTAGAGATCCAATGCAAAAAGTCAATGAACAATATATGATTATAGATAATGTTATTAAAAAGTTAGAATTTATAATATCAAATAAAGTAAAAGATGAAAAAACAAAAATGATAAAAATAATATCAAAATTAGATGCATTAAGCCCGTTAAAAACATTAACAAGAGGATATGCAATTACAGAATATGAAGGAAGAATAATAAAGAGTGTAGAAGAATTAAAAGAAGGAGACAAAATAAAATTAACCTTCAAAGATGGAAGCAAAAAAGCACAAGTAATCTAACCTCTAATAAAAAAGGAGAAAAAACATGAATAAAAAAACATTAATAATATTAATAACACTAATTATAATAATAGGAATAATTTGTGGTATAGCATTTAGCAAAAACAGCAATAAAAATATTACTACAAATACACAAAAAGAAGAAAATACAATTACAAATGAAGAAATAAACAATACTACAAATGAAATTAAAGAAAATGAAATAGAAGAAAATAATATATCAGACGATACTCAAACAACAGCTACTCCAGAAGAAACTCAAAAAACAGACAAAGAAAAAGCAATAGAAATTGTAAAAAAAGACTATGGAACAAGTGATAATATTAAATTTAATGCAGAAGGAACAGACTCAAAAGGAAGACAAATTATAGTAGTAAGAGATATAGAAACTACAGCAGCATTACAATTTTATTATGTAGATGTTTCAAATGGTACTTTTGTTAAAGAATAGAAGGAGAAAAAACAAAATGGAAAAAATAAATTTTGAAGAATCAATTCAAAAATTAGAAAATATAGCTATTGAATTAGAAAAAGGAGAATTAAGTTTAGAAGAGTCGCTTACTAAATTTGAAGAAGGAATGAAGCTATCAAAACAATGTAATGAAATAATAGAAAATGCTGAAAAGAAAATAACAGTATTATTAGAAAAAGAAGGAAAATTAGAAGAGCAAAATTTTGAATTAGAAGAATAAAAAGGGGAAAAGTTATGAATTTTTATACACAATATAGATATCTAATTGTGCCAATAGTGTTATGGTTTTGTATACAATCTTTCAAAGTAATATGGGACTTAATTGTAGATCATAAATTTAATTTTAAAAGAATATTAGGTGCAGGAGGAATGCCAAGTTCACATTCAGCAATAGTAACAGCACTTTCAACAATGATTGCAAGGGAATATGGATTAGAATCTCCAATATTTGCAATAGCAATCATTTTCTCAGCAGTCGTTATGTATGATGCAGCAGGAGTAAGAAGAGCAGCAGGAAAACAGGCTGAATTATTAAATAAAATAGTAGAAACACCAGGGCTTACAAGTGTACAAATGTCTGAAAAGCTAGTAGAAGTATTAGGACATACACCAATACAAGTCTTTGTAGGAGCAGCAATAGGTATAATAGTAGGCTTAATATTTTAAAAAACGTGACAATGGGACGGAGTTTTTGTCACTAGGGTTTAGAGAATAATTTTAAAAATAAATGTTGCTCAAAACCTAGTGACAAAAACTCCGTCCCATTGTCACGCAAATGTAATATAAAAGTAAACAATTAGTAATGGAAATTAAAGCTATTAATGTTATAATATATAAATATTTAACAAAAAGGATAATATTATGGACGAAAAAGAGATAGCAAAACAAGAAAATGTAGAAAAAACATGTAAAGAAAAATTTGAAGATAGATTAGAAAAAGTAAAAAATATATCTGAAGTTTTAGAATTATATAAAAATGTAAAAGAAGCTGTATCAAATAAAGAAATAGACTACAATTATTTAAAATATATTGAAAATTCTTTAGAAGATAAGTTTTTTTCTGATGCAAACATAAAAGATATATTACCTAAAGTATTAATAGAAGTAATATGCCCAGACTTAATAGAAATAGAAAAATTTGATTCAAACAAATTGCAAATAGAAAACGTAGGAATGCATTTTGAAGAACAACAAAATTATATAGATAAAATATGTATATATGATGGAAAACTAGTAAATGTTTTTGGAATAAAAGAAAATAAACCACAAGAATGGATAAAATACGAAGCAAGAAAATTTACAAGAGTAGATATGATAGAAGCAGTAGCAGCACAGTATGAAGAGGGACAGAAAGTTAAACTATATCAATATGATGAATATTATATAGGAATTGAAAATGAAAGAATAAAAGTATTTACAGAAAGAAAAATAACATCATTAGTAAAAATAGAAGAAACAATATTCGACAAAATAAAATCTAAAATAACTAGTTTATTTGCTAAAAAGAAATGTTATCCAAATCTAAATTTAGCATTTGACAGTAATCCAAACAGATTAAAAGACTTTAAATATAAAAGTAAAGTAGATGCTAAAGCAAGAATGAAAGCTTTATTAAATAGTGAAAGAGAAATAACAAGAAACGTAATAAAAGATCAGTAGAAAATACTGATCTTTTATTGTTCTTGAATTACCACTCAGGAAATCTAATGCTTTTATTTTCATAAGTATAGTAAATTCGTACGTCATCACCCACAATTGTATATGACGTCTGTGTTGCTTCTTCAGGAAAGTAAATGTTAACAACTTTTCCCATGCCATTTCTTGCAACTGTGAGCTCTGGATGATTTTCGAGAAAATCATCTAAAGTTTCAGAAATTTTAACAGCTTTAATCATATAGTATCCTCCTTTAGGCAACAAAATAAATTATTAGTTAACATATAGTATAACATAAATAAACATAAAAGACAATATAAATATAAAATAATATATACTTTAGAAAAACGCAAATGTTACAGAAATGTTACAAAAAATATTTACAGATATGTAAATTTGTAGTATAATTGTTATAACAAGTTTACATATTGAATAAACTTATATATAAAACGTAAAAAAATAAAAGGAGAGAGTTATATGAAAAAAGTAATTTCAACTATTTTGCTGATAACTCTATTTTTATCGGCAATATCAACAGTAGTTTCAGCACAAAGTGCTAAAAATATTGAAAGTATAAGCAAAGATGGTACTTACTTAATTTATGTAGAAGGAATGTTAGATAAATCATTCCAATATGCAACATCTGAAAAACCAGATCTAGAAATAGACAGTATAGAACTTAACTATATTGTAGCTTCAAAAGATGAAGAAAACAATAATGTAGTAACATTAGAAAACGAAGCAAAATACTTATATGTTAAAGAAGGAGAAAACTTAACAGTAATAGAGTTGGACTTAACAAA
>JAAVZD010000051.1 GCA_022791475.1 Clostridia bacterium
AAATATAGAGATATTAGATTTTTTACTCTCTAATATCTCAACAACAATTTGAAAATTTGTAAAGACACTTTTTATAAAGTTAATTTTAATATTATTCTCTTTTGCATATTCAGTTAGTTCACTTACTTTTCCTTTAAAACTTCCTGCTACCCATAAGTAATAAATATACATATAGTTTTTACCACTAATAGGAATCCAGGCTGTTTCAATTGGCTCATATTCAATAAATATCTTCCCTCTTGCATTTAATTTTCTAAAAATATGACCATTATAATTTTTTCTATTAACCTTCCTTTAATTTATAAATTAGCCAAAGGGTTATTTTCAACAGCATTTCTTATTTGCTCATTATCAACATGAGTATAAATCTCAGTAGTAGAAATACTTTCATGGCCTAAAAGTTCCTGAAGTGCTCGTATATCAACATTTCCATATTTATACATTAATGTTGCTGCTGTGTGTCTTAATTTATGTACAGAATATTTGTTAGTATCTAATCCAGCTTTTTTTAATTCATCTTTTACTACATATTGAACAGTTCTATTACTTATCCTTCTTTTTTGTTCACTTAAAAATAATGCATCTTTTGCAAGGTATTGTACTCCTTCTTTTGGCCTTTCATTTAAATAGCTATTTATTGCCTTTATACAAGCATTATTTAAATATATTGTTCTTTCTTTATTACCTTTTCCTATTACATTTAATTTATTATTACTAAAATCTATATCTTTAATATTTATATTAACAAGCTCAGAAAGACGCATTCCACAATTTAAAAATAATGTTATAATTGCAAAATTTCTTTCAGTATTTCTTGATGAGTCATCTGCACTTATTTCCAACAATTTTTTACTATCATCCAATGTTAAATATTTTGGTAGCCTTTTTTCTAGTTTGGGATTTTCTAAATCTTGTGTTGGATTGTTTGGAATTTTTTTAGTTTTATTACACAAATATTTAAAAAAAGTCCTAAGACTTGCAACTTTTCTTGCCAATGTTGCTGATTTGCTTCTATAATCTCTCCTTAAATAGGAAAGAAAAGCATGTATATTAGCAAGCTCTATTTTGGCAACTGTATCAATTTCTAAATCATTAATTTTTATAAATTTAATTTCTTCATTTGATTTTATGTTGACCATCCTAAACTCACATTTTATAAATTTTAAAAAATGAGCAATATCATAATTATACTCTTTTATTGTATTTTCAGATTTATTTAATATAGTTTGCATATAATCCAAGAAATCATTTAAAAATTCTGGATTTTCATCTCTATCTATCATAATGTTTTCCTTTTACTTAATAATTTACACAATTATAATATCACATAAACACAAAAAATAGCAAGTCTAAAACTTGCTATTTTTTTATTTTAAATTTTATTGTACATCTACAGTTACTGGTATAGAAATACGTGTACCTGCTGGTGTATCATATAAAACATAAAGTCCTTGTTTAATACTATCAACACTATCTGTATCAGTTGTATCAATAGCAATACCTACAGCATCTATTTCTTTATCTGTTTCATCACCTGCAAATGAATAACTTCCATCTTCATTTTTTAGTAATCCAATAAATTCTGCAACAAATCCAACATTGTCTGTATCTTGTTCAGCAATTGCTATTTTTCCATTTTCAAAAACATATGCACCATTTTCAAAAGATGTACTTCCATCTGATATTACATCACCAAAAGTTATTGATTTTGAAGATTCTTTGTTTGTAGTATCTTCATCAGCAAAACTTATATCTATTGGTGTAAAATATTTACCATCACGTTCTACAACTCCTGTAGTTTCAGCAGAATGTAATACAATTGATGGACCATTTACTGATGTATTTCTGTAGATAGTTCCATTTACTAATAAACCATTTATTTGAGCAGCTCCCGCAACATTTAATGTAATAGTTTTATCATAATTTGCTTCATTATATTCTTGATTATCTATTATTATATGTATTGTTGCTACACCAGCAGTAGTTCCTCCTACAGCTTTAAATGAAGTAACTGTAGTATTTGCTCCTGTATGATTTCCTTGAGCATCCCAAGTAAGTGCAGTAGTTCCATTATAGAAATTTGTAGCTTCTGCTAATGCACCACTTTTTGTATAAGTTATTTTATTTGCTTGTATTTTACTAGAATCTATTTTATCATTTCCATGATAGAATTCTAAAGATGTTATTTCTAATTCTTTATTTATTCTAAGTGTATTGTTTGCAAAAAATTCTTCAATTGTTTGATTAGTACCATTTACTTTAATTGCTGTAACTGCATAATTTTCTGTTGGTGTTGGATCTACTGGATCCACTGGGTCTACAGGTGGTGTAGTTGAACCTACATATTTATATTCTTTATTATTGCAATTTGAGCACTCTCTAATTTGATTCATTCCAGATGGAACTGAAGTATCTGATGATGTAACTTCTCTCCAAGCTCCAAAAGAATGTCCTTTAGCCGGAATTACTTCTTCATTACTCTCATTACATAAATTACAAGAATGAATTTTCTTTCCAGTAGTAGTACAAGTTGCTTCTGTTATTACCTTTGTTGTGTATGTATGTAATTTTCTATTTTCTTTAATACCATTAGTAAAATAATGATTTATAGCTTCTTTGTAATTTTTTCCAAATGCTGATTGTAAATCTGCATTTGAATTTAAATAACATTTTACATTTACATTTTCAGAAGGATTTCTTCCTTCTACAATTCCTGAAATGAAATAATGATTTGTTATTTCTTTATAATCTTTTCCAAATACTCTTTGTATATCTGGATTAGTGTTTGAATAATATTTAACATCAAAATATTGACTACCTTGTCTTGCTTCTTTTATTCCATTTGACATATAATGCTTATAAGCATCAACATAATTTTTTGCACCAAATGCTGATTTTATATCTTGATTATGTTCTAAGTAATACTTAACATTAAAAAATGGACTACCTTGTCTTGCTTCTTTTACTCCATTTGTTGCATAATGATTAAATGCTGTTTTATAATTATTAGCACCAAATGCATTCATTAAATCTTGATTAGTGCTTAAATAATATTTAACATCAAAAAATGGATTTCCTTGTCTTGCTTCACTTATTCCATTTGATATGTAATGATTATAAGCAACTTCATAGTTTGAACCAAATGCTGATTTTAAATCTTGATTATTGTTTAAATAAAATTTAACATCAAAATATTGGCTACCTTGTCTTCCTTCATTAATTCCACTTGTCATAAAGTGATCATAAGCAGCTCCATAATTTAATGCTCCAAATGCTGTTTGCAAATCTGAGTTAGCTGCTAAATAGAATTTAGCATCAAAGTATGGACTACCTTGTCTTCCCTCATTAATTCCACTTGTTAAAAAGTGATTGGTTGCTGCAGCATAATCATTTCCAAAAACATTTGATAAATCTTTATTTGTAGACAAATAATATTCTGCATCAAAAGTTATATTGTTTACTGTTGCAGCTTCAGCTTTAATTGAAAATAATGCTGTTAAAGCTATTATTACAAATAAAACTACAAATAATTTGTTTAATTTTTTCATTAAAAG
>JAAVZD010000148.1 GCA_022791475.1 Clostridia bacterium
AGGCCATCAACGACTTTATCCTCTGTATCGGTACAGGCGAAAATCAGTACAAGCCCCAGCCCCAGACAATCCATTAGCGCAAAGAAAGGAAGGAAAGGAAAAGGTTATGAAAAACATGAGACGCAAATTGCTGTCCCTGCTCCTGGTGATGGCAATGGTTTGTTCAATGGTCCCGTCGGCGTTGGCGGCGGTGGAACAGACTATAACGGGCGCAACTTTAACAATGAGTCCATCGGCGCTGTCTTTCAACGTAGGTGAGGCGGCCAAATCTTTAACTGTCACAAATGTCACTTGGCCTGAAATCGACAAGTATGACTATGAGATTACTGGCTATTCTTTTACACCCGCGAATAATAACGTAGTAACAGTCAGCCAGACGGCTGCTAGTAGCAACACAGCAACAGTGACACCTGTGGCTACATCTACAACCAGCACTACTATTTCCGTTTTTGCTACTGGAACTCGGAAAACCAAAAATGATCCGACTGCCCAGGCAGAAGCAGTAGCAACTCCACCTGCAACTGTAAATGTCTCTATCAATGCTGTGACTACCCCCACGATCTCCATTTCCGACATCTCCGTCACTAAGGACAGCTATACAACGACCACCGCTAAGTTGACCAATGTGACTGGTACGGGTTATACAGTGAAGTGGTCCGTCCCCAACACCAGCACCGTTAAGCTGGCAGCCACTTCCAGTGTTGCCTCTACAGGAGCATCGGAAGCTACCTTGGCAACGAATGAGTCCGTCTACATCTACGGTGTATCAGCGGGTACTGTAACGCTCAGCGCCCAGCTTTACAAAGACGGGGTTGCGGTATCTGGTGTTAGCGATACCGCTACTGTGACAGTTAATACTGTTGCTATCAATTTCAATGTCCCTAGTACTCTCACGATTCCGACCTTGCAGACCGCACAAACTCTTACTGTCGAAGCCAATGTGAGCGCCAGTGCAGGGTATAAGGTAAATTGGTCTTCCAGCAATAACTCCGTTCTGTTCCAGAACGCAGGCGGCGTTCAGACTGCTACAACACCTCTTGATCAGAGCTACGGCAGCAGCGCAAGAGCTTCTATCCTTGTCTACGGCCTTGCGCAGGGCAGCGCAGAGGTTACTGCAACCCTGGTTGACAGCAGGGTTGCTACTGTCGCTGGCCCCAAAATTTGTACTGTCCGGGTTGCACAGGACATCAACTTCACCCTGACCCGCAGCCCCTCCAGCACTGCCACTGTTTACCTCAATCGCTACTACAACGACTATAATACCAACTGGTACAACCGCACTGCAACCTTCACAGTAACACCTGTGGTCGGTTCTTCCACAGCCAATAACGCTAACAGTTACTCTTATGACTATAGCTGGTCGATTACTCCCAGCAATTATTCCAGTGGTGCCCTTTCCACAACTAATCATACGGTGGGTACTACCAGTTATCCCTACGGCGGTTCTAGCTGCACAGTGGATGCCTACTATCTCAACAGCAGTACCACTACCTATACATTGACCTGCACCGCCAGAGCCTACAACTCTACCACTCACAACAACGCAACACTGGTTGACACTGCATCTCAGTCCTGGACCATCCGCACCGATTATACTTACCACAACTACGGCTCCATCAGCGCCAGCGCCACGGTCTACGCCAACAGCACCGGCTACTCCCTGGGTAGCACGGACGATGCCGGCGGCACCTCCATCGTCTCCGAGCTCCAG